>NZ_CP188253.1:2595042-3243802 GCF_049993355.1 Leifsonia sp. McL0607
CGGCACTGGGGCACGCCGGCCGGCATCTACGGCACCATCGTCTACGCGAGCGTCGTCGCCGCGAGTTCGGGTGGCGCGCAGAATCAGGCGGACGCCCTCCAGGTGCTCGTGTTCAGCCTGGTGAGCATCGTGGTGTTCTGGATGGCGCACGTCTACTCCACGGCTCTCGGGTTCCATGGCGCCGACGAGCGCGTGGGAGCGCGGGTGCGCGATGCGTTCGGCCACGCGCTGTTCGAGTCCACCGGCATGCTGGAGGCTGCGGTCGTGCCGAGCATCCCGCTGCTTCTCGCGGCGATCGGCGTCCTCCCGGCCGACGTCGGTGTGACGGTCTCGCTCTGGTTGACCGTGCTGCTGCTCGCCCTGCTGGGCTACCTCGTTTTCCACATGCGGGGAAGGCCGGTGCTGCTCTGCCTCACGGGCGCGGTCATCACCGGCCTGTTCGGGGTCGTCGTCATCCTGCTGAAGACCACGCTGCAGCATTGAGGGGTGCCGCCACGGCCCCGCATTCTCGCCGAATGCAGCGATTGGCGGCGTCAGAGACAACATTCGCGGTGAATGTGCGGAGGGCCGTCCCATCGTGCTCCCCGGCTACTCCTTCTTCTGCTGGCCGGCAGGGCTCTGCTTCGCGAGCTTCGCGGACTTGCGCTCGGCTTTCGCCTCCGCGGACTCCTCCTTCATCAGATCCTTCGTCTCGCGCAAGTCGCCGATGACGCCGCGCCAGATGCGGGCGCGCGGATCGGAGTCGACCAGGATCGCGCGGAAGAGCAGCGTCAGCGGGATGGCGAGGATGGCCCCGATCGCACCGAGGACGACCGCCCAGAGCAGCACCGAGAAAAAGGTGAGCGTCTGGCTGAGCGCCACCGCGTTGCCCACGACCTTCGGCTGCACGACCGACTGGACGACCGCGTTGACGAGCCCATAGATCACGATGATCGCGATCACGGTGCCCCAGCCGCCGATGAGGTAGCCGAACACCAGGGGAGGCACGATCGCGAGGAAGTAGCCGACGTTGGGGATGAAGCTGCACAGGAACGACAGGATCGCCCAGAGCAGCGCGGCGGGCACGCCCAGTAACCAAAGCGCGATGCCGTTGATCACGCCCTGCACGATGCCGAGGAGGGTGGTCACGACCATATAGCGGCGCACGCTGTGCGCGAAGCCGGTCATCGCGTAGACGAGGTTCGGCTTGGTCGGCTTCAGCTGGCGCAGGAGGGTCGGGGTGTAGGCGGCGTCGGCGGGCATCAGGATGAGCATGGTCAGCACGATCACGCCGAAGGCGATGATGCCCAATGCGCCGCCGAGCACCCCGGTGAACACGTCCAGCAGCTTGGTCGGGTCGAAGCCTTGCGTGACGATCTTCAGGTCTTGCGGGCTGATGCCGATGCTCGTCAGCCAGGTGGCGAACTGCTGGCCGATCTGCTGGAACTGCTCCTTGTACTGGGGGAGCATCCCGACGAACTGGGCCATCGCGATGATCAGGAGGGCGACGAAGCCGGCGAGCAGCGCGAACGTCGTCAGCGCGACGGCACCGGTCGCGACCCCCGACGGCGTGCCGTGCCGTTCCAGCCAGACGCGCACGGGCTGGGCGCAGATGACCAGCACGAGGGCCAGCAGTGTGGGCGCGAGGATGCCGGCGATCGCGTGCATCCCGATCGCGATGACCACCCCGCCGGCGAGGGCGAGCAGGATGCGGGCAGACCGGCCGTTCGCGTTGGCGGCTTCCTGATCGGTCTCGGGGCCGGACGGCGGCGATGCCTCCGGTGCGCGGGTGCGGCGTCGGAACGGCCACACCCCGCTAACGGCGGCCATCGTCGGAGCCTGTCAGGTCTGTCTGGAGCGCCATGATGGCCTCCCGGTCGGTGTCGAAGAAAACGCGCCCCGTCGAGCAGCTCGAGGTGCTGGAGGCGCTCGCGGACGCCCGGACGCCCGGGCGCACGCGGCTGAGCGCGAGGTGCGCTCCGTGGGCGCTGAGGGAGGCCGTCAGGCCGGCGAACGGCCGGAGGCGGGCGTGCGGCGGCGCCGGAGCCCTCGTGGACTCTGGCGCCGCTGCGGTCGGGTCGGTCACGTCGGTCACCGAGCCCGGGGGTTCACGCCGTGGGCGCTGCCGGCGGCGGAGTCGGAGCCGACGGCGCGGCGGGCGCTGCAGGTGCCGCGTGCGCTCCGGCAGCGGCCTGGTGGCCGAGGGCGACGCTCTTCAGGTGGGCGAACTCCTCCGGGGTGATGGTTCCGGCGTCGAGAAGGGCCTTCGCCTTCGCGATCTCGTCCGCCGGGCTGCTGGTGGCGACCTGCCGGATGTACGCGTCGGTGCTCTGCTGCACCTGGCGCGCCTCCTTCTGGCTGCGCTCCGCCATCCCCGGCCCGCGGGCGATCAGGTAGACCAGCGCGGTGAGGAACGGCACGAAGATGAGGAAGATGATCCAGACAGCCTTCCACCAGCCGTTGAGCTTGCGGTCGCGGAACAGGTCGCCGATGATCGCGAACAGCGCGAACAGGTACGCGATGAAGGCGAAGCTCCAGAAGAACAGCCAGATGATGTTCCAGAAGTTATTCCAGAAATCCATTGTCGTCACCTCTCCTGCCGGGCTCGTTCGAGCCTGGATGTGGGCTGAGAGTAACGCGGCAGGAGGATGCGCGTCTAGAGGACTCTTCCGGGCCTCGCGCTAGTGCTTGCGGTTGACGGCGGCCTGGATCTCCGCGAGCGACGTGCCGATCGACTTCTGGTTGTCGGGCATCGAGGGGCCTCCGGAGAACACCGACTCTTCGAGGCTGTTGACGCGCCCCATCAGACTGTCCGGGGCGAAGTCGCGACCCGGCGTTCCCGAGACCGCGGGTCCGCCGGCGTAGACGAAACCGATCAGTGCGCGCACTCCCGCGAGGAGTTCGGCCTGTTCTGCGTCGGTCAATGCCATGAATGTGTTCCCTTCTATGGAGGCGCCGATCGTGCCGGCGCCCGTGAGCGAGTCGTAGCCGTCGTATTCCGGGTAGGCGTAGCCGAGGATCTGCGCGGAGCCGCCGGTGAACGTGTTGACCGTCGAGTTGGCCCAGTCGGTGGCGCCGCGGTAGTAGCCCGTGTTGCCTTCGATGGTCTTCGGGTACCCGCCGACGACGTCGGTCACCAGGCCGACGTGGCCCGGATAGAAGATGAGCGCTCCCGGCAGGGGCGTCGAACCGAGTCGGTCCGCTGGAAACCGGCTGCGCAGGGTGGAGACCGTGAAGTCGGCAGGGGAGAAGGCTATCCCGTTGTCGCGCAACAGCCAGGTCACGAACCACGCGCACCATTCGTTCGCGTACTCCGCCCAGATCCCGTCGACACCGAGGATCTGCTTGCACTGGGCGAGGGTGCAGCCCTTGGTGCTCTGCGCGGCCGAGATCACCTGGCCGAGGCTGGGCATGCCGGACGCGAACGCGGGCGACGAGAGGAACGCCCCGCCGAACGCGATCACAGCGGCAGCGCCGGCCAGCACCGCGCGCCGCGAGGGCATCGGCTGGGAACCCGGTTCCTGATCCATACCGGACTAGACGCCACCGCACGGTTTCGTTAACGTTCCGCGCGCCCCACCTCCACCACTTCATACGCCAGTCGCTCCACGATCTCCGACGCCAGGAACCCGACCGGTGCTACGGCCTTCGACAGCGACATGCCCGCGGCAACGTGCAGGTACGTTCCCCAGGCCGCGGCCTGCAGCGGTTCGCAGCCACGTGCCGCGAGGCCGGCGATCGCGCCGGACAGCACATCCCCGCTGCCCGAGGTGCCGAGGCCGGGAACCTGGTCATCGATGGTGAGCAGACGGCCGTCAGGGGAGGCGATGCGGCCGAAACAGCTGACCACGGCCCTGTAGCGGCGCGCGATCGCCAGCACGTCCGTGTCGAGGTCTCCTGCGCGCCTGCCCAGCAGGCGCTCCGCCTCGTCGGTGTTGGGTGTGAGGATGCGGCGGCCGCCTCCGGCGAGTCCCGGCCTGCCGGCCAGCGCGCCCAGAGCGTAGGCGTCCAGCACCAGGGTCGCCGCCCGGGCGGTGACGCGCCCGAGGTAACGGAGCATCTTCGCCGTCTCGCCTGCGTCGTCCAAGCCCGGTCCGGCAAGCACCGCGTCGGCTCGAGCCAGGTCGGGCGAGGCCGCGCGGAGGCCGAAGCCGCGCACGCTGCCGTCGCGCGACTCCGGAAGGAGCACCACGCCGCATTCTGGCAGGGCGACCGCCGTGGCGACGCCCACGCTCTCGCCGATCGCCAGGGTCAGCCGTCCGGCCCCGACGCGCAGGGCAGCCCGACCGGACAGGAGGGCGGCACCGGGGGATCGCCGTGACCCTCCCACCACCAGCACCTGGCCGCGGGAGTACTTCGACCCGCCGGGATCCGGCAGCGGCCAGGCGCGGAGGAAACCGGGCGTGATGCGTTCAGACGTCGGCACGCGCGTTCCCGGGGTGCTCGGTCGCTGGGAGGCCGACCTCGGTGAGGTGCGAGGCGTCCGCGAATGCGTCCACTCGCCAACCGTCGTCGCTGCGGGCGAGAACGGTTACCGACGCGTTCGTCACAGGGCGGGTGCGGAGGAACTCGTGCAATTCGTCCTCCGTCATCCCGAGCAGCACGAACAGGAAGACGCTCACCACCGCGTCGTGCGTGAAGATCACCGCTGTGCCCTCGCCGGCCGGGAGGTCGCGGAGGAACGACCGGACCCGCAAGGCGACATCGGCCCACGACTCGCCTCCCGGAGGCCGGTAATAGAACTTGCCGAGCCAGCGCCGCCGCTCCGCCTCCAGCGGCAGCCGGCGCTCCACGCCGAGCACGGTCAGCGCGTCGATGATGCCGAGTTCCCGGTCGCGCAACCGCTCGTCGAGAACGAGTACCGGCTTCTCGGCGTCGGCGGCCTGTGCGGTCTGCACCGCGCGGCGGTAGGGGGAGCTGAAGACGTGAGCGTCAGACACGGCGTGATCGCGCAACGCCTGAGCGAGAGTGGCGGCCTGGCGTTCGCCGAGCCCCGAGAGCGGCACATCGGCGTCGCGCGCCTCCACCGCAATCGCCTCGGCGCCTCCGGCTTCGGCCGCAGCCGCTGCGACGTTCGCCGTGCTCTCGCCGTGCCGGATGAGCAGGAGCCGACCGGTCACGAGCGCCCCGCCCACTCCAGCACGCGCAACGCCCGCAGTGTGTTCCATCTGCTCGGCTCGCCGACGACCTCCAGGTCGAGTAGGGCGCGCCCCGAGTGCTGGTGGTCCAGCAACCACCGCCCGTCCGGCTGCCGCCGCGACTCGACGACGTCCACGGCCTCCGTCGCCCGCGCGTCGACCGGCACCCCGGCCGCCCGCAGGTGGTCCAGGCCGCGCAGCAGGTCGAACGCCCAGTAGTACGGGAAGCTGAACTCGAGCCAGCTGGCCTTGATGATGCTGTGGTCGTTCAGGCGACGCATCAGTCCTCGCGACAGCAGGTATTCGTGGCCGCGGTCGATCGTGGCGCTCACGTCGGTCGGGCCTCCCGCGTCGCGGTAGGCGACCAGCCCCTCCAGCGCGCAGATCGCGCTGTGGAACGAGCCGGGATCGTCGCGGGTCTGCGCGTAGCAGTTCCAGCCTCCGTCGGTCTGCTGCTCGTTCATCAGCCGTTCGACGATGAGCTCGCTCGGATGACCGAAGCGTGCGCCGGCGACGAGCACGCGCCCGTTGATGCACGGCTCCACCTCGCCGTCGAAGAAGGGATGGTTCCGCCACTCCTCGCCCCAGTCGACCTGCCGCACCACCCGGTCGACCGCGATGCGGGTGCGTTCGCCCTCCGCGGGAGCGCCGAGCAGGGCGAGCAGCAGCATCGCGTCGTCGACGCCGAGCCGGTCACGCTGCGTCCACACGCCGTCGCCCCAGGTGCCGTCCTCCCGCTGGAGGTCGAGCAGCTCGGCGCCCCAGCCCTCGGTCTCGACGTTCGCACGCTCGGCGGCGACGACGTCACCGGGCTCCCGGAGCAGGTCGCGCCGCACCTGCCAACGGATCGCCGGGTCGCCCTTCAGAAGCCAATCGATGACATCCACGCGGCACACGGTACTCCGCGATGCGCTTCGTCGCGGTCGAGACCGACGGCCATGCCCCACGGGAGGCGCGCGAAGGTCGGGAGCCGACGTGCTCAGGAGTCGACGATGCTCAGGAGTCCACGCGTGCGCGACGTCGGCGCAGTGCGATCACACGGACGAGCACAGGGCCGACCGACAGCACCACGATCGCGACGAGCACGAGGTCGAGGTACGTCGACACGAAGTCCGCCACGCCGGGAATGTGGCCGAGGCCGTACCCGATCAGCACGACGGCGATCGCCCACACCGATGCGCCGATCACGTTGAAGGCGCTGAAGACGCCCCACCGCATCCGGCCCACGCCCGCGGCGACCGGCGCGAACGTCCGCACCACCGGCACGAATCGCGCCACGACCACGGCTCCGGACCCCCACCGGTCGAAGAAGCTCTGCGTTCGCGCGACGCTCGCCCGGCTGAACAGCCCCGACTCCCGCCGGTCGAACACAGCGGGACCCGTCTTGCGGCCGATCAGGTAGCCGACCTCGCCTCCGACGATCGCGGCGATCGCCACGGCGACGATCACGAGCCAGAGCGGCTGCGGGATCCGCCCGGTCAGCGTGAGCACCCCGGCGAAGAACAGCAGGGTGTCGCCGGGCAGGAAGAAGCCGAGCAGGAGGCCGGTCTCGGCGAAGACGATCGCGCAGACGCCGAGCAGCGCCCACGGCCCTGCGGCCTGGATCAGGCCCTGCGGTTCGAGGAGGCCGGTATGCATGATGGAGGGGATCATCTGGTCCTTACGTAGAGTGCGACGACCGCGCGGTGGGTCGCGATGCGAAGGCCCGTCGCGCGGAAACCGAGGGTGGCGAGGCCGGCGATGCCGTAGGAGTCCGCCGTCGTGGGGGAGGCCGCGTACTCGATCAGCCAGACCCGGTCGACTCCGCCGAATCGACCTTTCGCCGCCGCCTGGCGAACCGTGTAGGCGCTGTCGCGCCAGCCGGTGTTCTCCGTGAACGGGAGAGCCAGCGTCACGTCCGCGGTGTTGCGGAACCCCGCCGGATATGTGTGCAGGGCGAGCCGCGGACGTCGCGACGGGCGGGCGCTCTCGTCGAACACCACCGCGTCGCCGGGGCGGGCGTTCGCGCCGACCGCGGCGGAGACCTCCGCCCAGTCGCTGTCGTTCTTGGCGTACGGCGTGCGCTGCCCCAGGTACACGGGCACGGTCAGCGCAACGACGAGGAGGCCGGTCACGACGCCGGCCCAGCGCCGCCAGCGCAGCAGATCGTCGACGCCGCACGCCATCAGGAGCGCGGCGGCCGGTGCACAGAACGACACGTAGCGCGCGGTGAAGTCGGGGACGACCGCTTGCGCGGCGATCAGGAGGCCCGCCGGCAGCAGCAGCCAGAGCAACGCGAGCGGCACGAGCGACGGCAACCGGGTGCCGGACCGGAAGAACAGACCGCCGCCCGCCGCCTGCGCCACGAGGACGCGCCGCCGGGCTTCGACCGCCACGGCCAGCACGACGAGCGCCCAGGCGGCGAGCGCGAGCGGCCACATTCCGCCGAACCAGAGCCCGCTGATGAGCGTCTGCGGCGCCAGCTGCGGGGTCGAGCCGAGGTAGGCGATCTGGTGGTGCTCGTTCACTGCTACGGCGATGAGCGGCGCAGCGGCGACCACGGCGCCTCCGACCGCGATCGCCCACCCGGCGATAACGCGGCGAGGCGTGCGCGAGGCGGCGACGACGACACCGTGCACGACGATGAACAGTGCCGTATAGAGGAAGACGTGGGTGCCCACGGCCAGAAGCGCGCCGTACGCGATCCACCACGCGGCGCGGGGACGCTCCCGGTCGAGTGCGAAGACGAGCAGCACCGTCGCCCACGCGACGATGGCCGCGGAGAACGCGAACGACCGTGCCTCCTCACCCATGTACGTGACGCGGGGGAGGATCGCGCACAGCGCGCCGGCGAGAACGGCGGTTCGGGTGTCGCGCAGGCGTGCAGCCAGCAGGACGACGGCCGCAGTGGCGAGTCCGACGGCGATCGCGCTGGGCAGCCGCACCGAGAAGGGGGAGAACCCGAAGACGGCGCCCCAGAAATGGAGGCCGAGGTAGTACGTGCCGTGCACGGCGTCGACATGTCCGAGCATCCGGAACAGGGTCGGCAACGGACGCTCGGCCGACATGATGCTGGCGGCCTCGTCGCCCCAGAGCGACGGGATCCACGAGCCTGCGGCCGCGAGCGCTGTGGCGAGCACGCCGAACAACACCGCGAGTGCGGCGGGGCGGGTGACGCGGACGGTCCCCTCGGCGGGAGCCGGACGCAGCATCGTGACAGCCAGGGTCCGCACCGTCCTCTCCAATCAGCGTCCTGGCGTCAGTCAAGCCCAGCGATCCCCAGAAACATCCAAGACGACGATGAACGCGCGATGGACTCTCGGTGCCGCACGACCGTCGCACCGCTCGGCAACGGCTCAGCACCGCTCGGCGAGGGCTCAGCCGCTCTCGGCCAGGACGCGTTCCGCCAGCAGATCGCCCACCAGCGGTCCCATTGTCAGTCCGCCCGCTCCGAACCCGGCGTTCACGTACATCCCCGGTCGTCCGTCCACGGGGCCGACGGTCGGGAGGTCGCCCTCCGGGAGCGGGCGCAGCCCCACCCGGGACTCGACCACGCTCGCCCCGGCCAGCCCCGGCGCGATCGAGAGCGCGTCGTCCAGCACCTGTCGTTCGCCCCCGGCGGTGACCCGCGCGTCGAATCCTGAGCCGGTCTCCCTCGTGGCCCCCGCCACGATGCGCCCGGCGTCGAATGCGACCAGATAGTGGGCCGCGACCGGATGCACCGACGGCCAGGAGCGCGTGTCGGCGTCCACGCGCAGGTGCACGAGCTGGCCGCGTTGCGGCTCCACGCGCACGCGAACCCCGAGCGGGCGGAGGACGCGGTCGGTCCAGGCCCCAGCGGCGACGACGATCGCGTCGGCGGGCAGCGCGGTGCCGTCCGCGGTGATGCTGCCCTCGTCCGTCAGCTCGGCCCTCGCCTCCACGCGGGTCGCCCCGTGTGCCGCCGCCGCGTCGAGCAGCCCGGTGCGCAACGCTCGGCCGTCGACGCGTGCGCCGCCGGCGATGTGGAGGCCGTGCAGGCCGTCGGCCAGCGGCGGGAACAGTTCCCGGGCGACGACAGGGTCGACGCGGCGCACCTCGCCGGCCGTTCGGGAGGCCGCGGCGCGCTCGCGTACGCGCTGCTCGACCTCGTCGATCACCGCTGCGTCCCTGTTGACGACGAGCGCGCCCGAGCGGCGGTAGCCAATCGCGTGCACGCCGGCCTCCGCTAGCCGCTCGATCAGCTCGGGGTAGAAGTCCGCTCCCGCCGAGTAGAGCTCGTAGAACTCGCC
The DNA here is from genome assembly GCF_049993355.1 of Leifsonia sp. McL0607. GTDB lineage: Bacteria > Actinomycetota > Actinomycetes > Actinomycetales > Microbacteriaceae > Leifsonia. Next base: position 2,604,410 of record NZ_CP188253.1, read on the forward strand.
GCCGGACGATGTGCTCCACGGCTGCACGATCCCCGCTCCCGCGTCGGTCGCACGGCCGACCAAACCGGCGTCGACGATCGTGACGGTCGCGCCGCGGCGCGCCAGCGCGAACGCCGTCGCGGCACCGGCGACGCCGTCGCCGACGACGACGACCCGGGGCTTCTTCATGGAGGCGACGGTACACCCGTGAGGGAAGCTGCGCCGCCGACCGAAGAGACGCTGAATCCGGATCCGACTGCCGGGAATACCGGGCCCGTCCCTACGTTGAAGTTGAGTCCACATAGCTCAACTTTGAGAACAGGAGATCAGGTGCCCGAGAATTTCACCCCCGATGGCGGCAGCGAGAACTCGTTCGACGAGTTCCTCTCGCGCTACCTCGCGGGCGAGCGCGCCCGAGCCGCGCGCTCCATCGACATCAGCCGCTTCCTCAGCCGCCGCACGCAGGAACTCCTCGCCGAGGCGGGCCGTTACGCCCTCGAGCACGGCCACCGCGAGCTCGACTCCCTGCACGTCCTTCGCGTGATGGCGGGGCAGGAGCCGGCGTCCGACGTCATGCGCCGCATCGGCGTCGACCCGAACGCGGTCGCCGCTGCCGCCGAGCAGCGGCTCCCGACCTCCGGCGAGCCCATCGAGGCCGACGGCGCCTCGATCACGGCGTCCGCCCAGCGCGCACTGTTCCACGCCTACCAGGTCGCTCGCGCCTCCGGCTCGACGTACATCGACCCCGAGCACCTCTTCTTCGCGCTCGTGATCGGTCAGGACGCGCCCGCCGGGCAGGTCCTGCAGTCCGCGGGCGTGACCCCCGACTCGCTCACCAACGCCATGCGCCAGGCCGCCACGGTCGGCGCCGGCGGCGAGACCGCCGCCCAGAAGGCCGCGAGCGACTCCACGACCCCGATGCTCGATCAGTTCGGCACCGACCTCACCGCGCTCGCGCGGGACGGCGGGCTGGACCCCGTCATCGGCCGACTCGACGAGATCGAGCAGACCGTCGAAATCCTCTCCCGCCGGACGAAGAACAACCCCGTGCTGGTCGGCGAGGCCGGCGTCGGCAAGACCGCGATCGTGGAGGGCCTGGCCCGCGCGATCGTCGCCGGAGACGTGCCGGAGCAGCTGCGCGGCAAGAGGGTCGTCGCACTCGACCTCCCGGGCATGGTGGCGGGCACCCGATATCGCGGCGACTTCGAAGAGCGGCTCACCACGCTCCTGGACGAGATCAGCGCAGGCACGGACGAGCTGATCGTGTTCGTCGACGAGCTGCACACCGTGGTCGGCGCCGGAGGGTCCGGCGAGTCCGGCGGAATGGACGCGGGGAACATCCTCAAGCCCCGGCTGGCGCGTGGCGACCTCCACCTGGTGGGAGCCACCACTCTGAAGGAGTACCGCCGCATCGAGAAGGACCCTGCGCTGGAGCGCCGCTTCCAGCCGGTGACGGTCGGCGAGCCGAGCGTGGAGGAGGCGGTGCTCATCCTGGACGGCCTGCGCGCCGCCTACGAGGAGCACCACGGCGTCAACTACACGCCGGAGGCGATCCGCGCGGCCGTCGAGCTGTCGAACCGCTACATCTCCGGCCGCTTCCTGCCCGACAAGGCGATCGACCTGATCGACCAGGCGGGCGCCCGGTTGCGCCTGTCGCTGGGCAAGCGCGTCGACGCGTCGGAGCTGATGCAGAAGCTGGCGACCCTGGAGTCCGAGAAGAACTCCGCCGTCACGAACGAGCGCTACGAGGAGGCCTCCCGCCTCCGCGACGAGATGGAGGCGGTGCAGCGCTCGATCGACGAGCTCGGTTCGGCCCGGCACGCCGCAGCCGCCGCCGCTGCGGTGGTCGACGAGGCGGAGATCGCCGCGATCATCTCCCGCGCGACCGGCATCCCGGTGTCGCGCATCGGTGATGCCGACCGCGAGCGCCTCGCCGCACTCGAGTCGGAGCTGCACGAGCGCGTGATCGGTCAGGACGACGCGGTGACGGCCGTCGCGAAGGCGGTGCGCCGCAACCGCACCGGCCTCGGCGACGAGCGCCGGCCCGTCGGATCGTTCCTGTTCCTGGGCCCGACCGGTGTCGGGAAGACCGAGCTGGCCAAGGCACTGGCCACCTCGCTGTTCGGCGACGACAAGGCGATGATCCGGTTCGACATGAGTGAGTTCGACGAGCGCCACACGGTCGCCCGTCTGGTCGGCGCCCCTCCCGGGTACGTCGGCTACGACGATCCCGGCCAGTTGACCGAGCGCGTGCGCCGCAACCCGTACTCCGTGATCCTGTTCGACGAGATCGAGAAGGCGCACCCGGATGTGTTCAACCTGCTGCTGCAGGTGCTCGACGACGGCCGCCTCACCGACGGCCAGGGTCGCACGGTCGACTTCCGCAACACGGTCGTCATCATGACCTCCAACCTCGGGTCGGAGTTCCTGGCGTCCCGCAGCGGAGCGCTCGGCTTCGTGCCGATGGGCTCCGACGGGTTCGCGTCCGACACGGGCCTCCGCGACCGCGTGATGGGCAAGCTCCGGGAGGCCATGCGCCCGGAGTTCCTGAACCGCATCGACGAGATCGTGCTGTTCCGCAAGCTGGACGCCGAGCAACTGCGCGACATCGTCCGCCTGCTGCTGCAGGCGACGGCCGCCCGCCTCGCCCACCGGAGCATCGGTTTCGAGGTGACCGACGCCGCGGTGCAGTGGATCGCCGACGCCGGCTACGAGCCGGAGTACGGCGCCCGCCCGCTCCGCCGCGTCATCCAGCGCGAGGTCGATGACCGCATCGCCGAGCTGCTGGTGGCCGGCGAGGTCGCCGACGGCGGCAGCGTCGTCGTCGACGCCGCCGACGGCGCCCTGACCGTGCGCTCGCGCGCGGCGCTCGCGAACGCGGCGTGACTGTGGGTTGACACCCAAGGGGTCGCAACTGCCGAACCGCCGAGCCGGTGGGGCGGGTTGTGACCCCTCAGTATCGCCTGTGAGCCGAATGTGATCGGGTGTGCGTCGGTTAGCTGTCAGGCGTACCGTCGCACGGCGGTCCGGATCTCGTCGGCGAAACTGTAGATCTCGTCGAGTGACGAGATCTCATGGCGTGTCTCGTTCTTGTCCCCGTCGAATAAGCCGAGATACTTCTTGGCCTTCCCGTTGAAGTGGAGCCGAGCGAGCGGCTTGCGGTTGTTGTCATCGAGCAGAATCGCGAAGTAGGACTTGGAGTCTCGCTGCGACACTCTCTCGGGCTTGACTTCGCTGCACGCAATTGCCTTGACGATGTGATACCCCTCGAGCTCCTCAAGCGTGGTCTCGATTTCGGAGTCGCCAGTGAGGTTGTCAGCAGCAGGTCCTTGACTCGCGATCGCCTCCTCGGTCCCGGCTTCGCTGGACGCATAGTTCGAGCTTCCGAGCGCGGTCTTGAGCCGCTCATTCACTTGGTCGTTGAGAAACTGTTTCGTGGCCTTGATCACGAGAGGAGCGAACATCTCCCGGATTCGTTGGGTAATCGGGCCGTCGTACACGCGCGCAATGAAGAAGCGATTCCACTCGTCATCGGGCTCGCGAAACTGACTGGCGAGAGCGCGCTTGATTTGACCGATGTACTTCAGCTCGCCAGCCGCACTGATGATCGATTCGAGATCGAACGCGTCCTTGGTGAGCTTGCGCAATTCAGGGATCAGCGTCTCATCGATGTCGTGCAAGTCGAGGACGAGGAATGGTTTCTCGTCCATCCGGTTTGGCGCGTCGAGGTCAGTGTAGAACTGGTAGGCCTCGCCATTTGTCAGGACGGCGACCCGCGCATTCGTGACGGCGAAATAGCGGAACAACTGCGAGGCGTTCTCGATCGTCAGGAATTCGTTCGATTTCTTGCACTCGATCAGCATCTGGACTTCGCCGTCCCGCATGATCGCGTAGTCGATCTTCTCGCCCTTCTTGATGCCTACATCCGCGATGAACTCGGGGACGACCTCGAGGGGATTGAAAACGTCATATCCCAGCACAGCGGCATCACGAAGGCGTTTTTAGTCGCTTCCTCTGTGTGAATCGCGTCCCGCTGGTTGTGCACCTTTTGCGCGAGCGCCGCGATTGCCTCGGCAAAATCCATCTGCTCCTCCTCGAGTTACCTAGAAACATATTAAATGCTTCCAAGGGCGCCGGGTATCGCACAATACTTCCTCGCGCGTCGCTCAGGAAGTCTACGTACGAGTTGCAGGCGACTGTCAGCCCCCAGTCGGGGCACCACTTTCCGAGCAACTCGGAGATTCTCATAAACTCATATGCCCGCTGGAGGCCAATTGAAGTCACCGCACTCGTCGGGAAGGGGCTGACCGACACAGAGATCGGGGAAGCGCCTCGTCGTCTCCGAGCGCACAGCCGAGGAACATGTCGCCAACCGCCTCATGAAGCTCGGCTTCACCCCGCGTACCCAGCTCGCCGCGTGGGGCAGCACCGGTCCAGCACGGTTCCTGAAAATCCACATAGGGGTACAGTCCGAAACCCAACCGCCCGCACAGCAGACCCTGGAAGCGTGGACACGTGCCCATCCCGGACAGACTCCAGAATTCCCCACGCTTCCAGGCGATCGACGAGCGTCTCGAGCCGTTGAAGCGCTTCGAGCTGCGCACTCCGCGCACCCGTAATAGGGCGATCGTCCAGTTCGTCGGGCTCGCCGTCGTGGCAGCCGTGCTGGCGGCGCTGTTCTTTCTTCCGGGTTTCCTGGGAGCCGGCGTCGCGGCTGCTGCGGGCATCAGCGACTTCAACAAGCTCCCGGCCGACCTGAACATCCAGCAGTTCGCGCAGAACTCCACGGTGTACGCCACCAAGGGCGGCACGTCTGTGCCGATCGCCCAGTTCTACGCGCAGAACCGCAAGGACGTCGGCTGGGGTGCCGTCGCCCAGGTCGTGAAGGACGCGACCACCTCCGCCGAGGACCCGCGGTTCTACAGCGAGGGCGCCGTCGACCTCTTCGGCACGGTGCGCGGAGCGCTCTCGACCGTCGTCGGCGGTGACGTGCAGGGCGGCTCGTCGATCACCCAGCAATATGTTAAGAACGTCGAGGTCGAGAAGTGCGAGGCGCTCACCGACCAGAAGAAGGTGCAGGCCTGCTACACCGACGCGGCCGGCGTCACCCTCCAACGCAAGGTGCAGGAGATGCGCTACGCGGTCGGTCTGGAGAAGAAGTACAGCAAGCAGGACATCCTGCTCGGCTACCTGAACGTCGTCGGCTTCGGCGGCCAGGTCTACGGCATCGAGGCGGCGTCCGAGTACTACTTCAACACCACGGCGGCCCAGCTCACCCTGCCGCAGGCGGCGACGCTGGTGGCCATCGTCAACAACCCGTCGAACCTCCGCATCGACCAGCCGACCAACAAGGACAACGGAGCGGCCGACGGCTACGCGCTCACGAAGGCGCGTCGCGACTACGTGCTCGACCGCATGTACGTCAATCACAAGATCACCGCCGCCGACCGGGATGCCGCCAAGAAGACGCCGATTCAGCCGACGATCACGCCCGCCACCTCCGGGTGCGCCACGGCGGCGAACGTCGACGCGGCGTTCTTCTGCGACTACGTGCGCGACGTCATCCTCAACGACCCGGCCTACGGCAAGACCACCGCTGACCGCTGGACGACCCTCAACCGCGGCGGCCTCAAGATCTACACCACGCTCAACCTCGACCTCCAGGCCGTGGCTCAGCAGTCCCTGTCGAAGTACATCCCGGCCTCCCGCCCCGACATCGACATCGGCGCGTCCAACGTGTCGGTGGAGGTCGGCACCGGCCGCATCGTGACCATGGTCGAGAATCGCGCGTTCAACAACACCGACCAGCCCCAGGACGGCACGACCGCCGTGAACTACAACACCGACCAGGCCTACGGAGGCTCGGAGGGCTTCCAGACCGGCTCGACGTTCAAGGCGTTCGACCTCGCGGGCTGGCTGGAGGGCGGCCACAGCCTCTACGAGACCGTCGACGCCTCCCGGCACACCTTCCCGATGTCGGACTTCTCGAGCAGTTGCGGCACGGTCTCCGGGCCGCCGTGGCCGGTGTCCAATGACGAAGGGTCCGCGGGCCGGCTGTCGGTCATGTCGGCGACCGCGGAGTCCGTCAACACCGCGTTCGCCATGATGGCCACCAAGACCGATCTGTGCTCCATCCTCAAGGCGGCGGAGAACCTCGGCGTCCACCCCGCCAAGACCGGCGCCCAGCTCAACTCCTACCCGTCGATGATCCTCGGCACGAACAACGTCGCGCCGCTCACGATGGCGACGGCGTACGCCGGCATCGCCAATGGCGGCACAGTCTGCACGCCGATCGCGATCGACAAGGTCGTCAACGCCGACGGGACCCCGCACAAGGTGAGCCCGTCGACCTGCACGCAAGGTCTTCCCAAGAACATCGCGTCCGGGATCACGTACGCGCTGCAGGGCGTCATGCGCGGGGGCGGCACCGCGGCCAGCGCCAACCCGTACGACGGCACCCCGATCATGGGCAAGACCGGCACGACCGACGATTCGCTGCAGAACTGGATGATCACCTCCACCACAAAGGTCGCGCAGGCGACCTGGGTAGGCAACGTGTCGGGCCAGACTCCGCTGCGCAGTCTCGAGTTCAACAGGATCGGCGGCGGAAACGTCAAGTTCTCGATCGCCAAGCCGATCCTGAAGGCGCTCGACCAGGTCTACGGAGGCGACTCCTTCCCGAAGGCGGACAACTCCGTGCTGTACGGCAGCCGGGTGACGGTTCCGGACGTATCGGGCAAGACCACCGACCAGGCCACGCAGCTGCTGCAGGCGCTCGGACTCTCCGTCACCGTCGACCCGACCCCGATCGCGAGCGACCAGCCGGCGGGCACCGTCGCCGGGACCGACCCGTCCGCCGGCTCGACGGTCGACGGGGGCTCGAGCGTGACCGTCCAGGTCAGCTCCGGTCAGCCGACCCAGGGGCCGTCGACCGGCACACCGACCCCGGGACCGACGAACGGCAACGGGACCGGGACCGGGAACGGCAAGGGCGGCGGCACCGTCGGCGGAGGCGTTGGCGGCGGAGGCACTGGGGGCGGAGGCACTGGCGGCTAGGTGGTCGCCGCTGTGGCGTGCGCCGCTGCGCGGGCGCGCCCGTGTGCCGCTGGCAGCCGTGCGGCCGGCAGCCGGGCGGCGGCAAGCGGGATGGTCACCGTCGAGGATACGGGCCCGTCAGCCGAGCGACTCCAGCGGGTTGCGCTGCAGCTTCGCGGCGACGCCGCGCTCCACGATGCGGTGCGCGGCGGTCGTGGGCTTGCGCGCGGCCTGGTCGGTGACGCACGCCGTGAACTCGGCCGCGAGCGCGAGTCGAGGGTAGGCCCCGACGACTTCGCGCAGGAACTCCCGGGGCAGGGCGTCCGGACGCACGCCGGAGATGTCGAGCGCGGTCGCGACCTCCAGCAGGTGGCCCTCCGGGTCGGCCGCGGGGTCGACCTCCGGCCAGTTGTGGCGGACGATCACCTCGTGCGCGCGGGTCCTCCGCTCGGGCTGCCAGCCGGCGCCCGTGGTGAGCGCCTTCGCGACGTGACCGCCAGCGTCCTCGTAGGCGAGGGTGTGGTTGTCGAACGCGGGCACGATGCCGATGTCGTGCAGAACGGCCGAGACGTACAGCAGTTCACGGTCGATGCCGTGCAGGCCCTCGACGGTGGCGAAGCCCTCCGCCCACAGCCACGACCGCAGCACGTGGTTGAGGAGGGAGGGGGTGTGGTACTCGGCGGCCAGCTCCAACGCGGCCCGGGCGGCGTCGGTGTCGGGAACGGCGATGTCGGCGAGGCGCATGGCACCATCCTGCCCCGCACAATCCGCCCCGTCGAATCCCGGCCCGATCCGGTTGGCAACTCCGGAGGCCTAGCCCGACACGCCGGCGCAGGACCGGTTACTCCGGACACCGCGGCCGCCTGGCGGCCGGTCTCCGGAGTTGTCGTCACAGGAGGCGGCCCCTCGGCGGCGTTCGTTCCTCCGGAGTCCCGGCCCACGGTGGCCGCGGTCTCCGGAGTTGCGGGCACGACACGCGTGTCGCGCGGCCGGTCTCCGGAGTTGTCGACCCCTACGGGAGGGTCGGGTCGAGAACGGTTATGCCGGTGGAGGGAGCGGTCACAGGGAGGAGGCGCGCCGCCTCCGCCAGACCGACGGTACGGCCGACGAGCTCGTCGGGGCGGAGGTCTCCGGAGGCGACGAGCGCGAGCATCCCCGGGTAGTCGGCCGCGGCCATCCCGTGGCTGCCGAGAAGGTCGAGTTCCCACGCGATCACCCGGTCGAGCGGCAGCACCGGCAGGCCGCCGGCGAGGAGTCCGACCTGCACGTGGCGCCCCCGCCGACGCAGCGATCGCACACCCGCCACCGCGGTCTCGGCCGAGCCGACGGCGTCGACGGCGACGTGCGCGCCGCCCGACGTCAGCTCCCCGACGGCCTCCGCGACGTCCGGCCCGGCCGTGAGGGTGTGCTCGGCGCCGATCCGGGCCGCGGCTTCGAGGGCCGCGGGGGAGCGGTCCACCGCGATCGGCCGGGCGCCGAGAGCGCGCGCTATCGCGATGGCGCTGAGGCCCACACCGCCCGCGCCGTAGACCGCGACCCACTCGCCGGGCCGGAGGCCGGCGCGGGCCGTCAGCGCCCGGTACGCGGTGGCGAACCGGCAGCCGAGCGCCGCGGCGGCGGAGTCGGGGAGGCCCTCGGGCAGCGCCACGAGGTTGAGGTCGGCGGCGCGCACGGCGACGAACTCCGCGTGAGAGCCCCAGTGGGTGAACCCGGGCTGCGTCTGGTCGGGGCACACCTGCGCCTGGCCGCTGCGGCACCACTCGCAGCGGCCGCAGCCGTTCACGAACGGCGCGGTCACGCGGTCGCCCGGTCGCCAGCGCTCGGCGCCGGCGCCGACGGCCTCCACGACTCCGGCGAACTCGTGGCCGGGCACGTGGGGGAGGTGCACGCTGTCATCGTGCCCCGCCCACGCGTGCCAGTCGCTGCGGCACAGCCCGGAGGCGCCGACGCGGACAAGCGCTCCGCCGTCGGGCACCTCGGGCACCGGCACGTCGGCCACGGAGACCGGCCCCGAGAACGTCTCGTAGTACAGCGCCTTCATCGTGTCTCCTCATCGATCGATCTCCCAGCACCCCGCGCGGCCGCCACGAGCTCCTCCCACGGCAGCGCCGCGAGCACCGCCACCACCGGCCGGTCCGCCGGCGCCCAGTCGAGCGCAGCGAGCGCGCCCGGCTGCCGCCACTCCAGAGCATCGTGATCGGTGGAGGCCGTCGGCGGCGGCCCGGCGAGCGTCGCCGCGTAGCAGGCGAGGTCGACGCCCTCGGTCACCGTCCGATCGAGCAACGCCCCGACCAGCACATCGACGCCGAGCGCTTCGCGCAGCTCCCGGGCCAGCGCGTCTCGGGGCGCCTCGCCGGCCTCCACTTTGCCTCCCGGGAACTCCCAGCGCCCTGCAGCGTCCTTGTGCGGCGCCCGGCGGCAGGCGAGCACGGCGTCGCCGTGCACGAGAACGGCGGCGACGACCACGATGGGGAGGGCGGGCGATGGCACGGTTCCATCCTGCCCTTCCGCCGGTGCCAGGATGGTCACGTGACCGACACGAACCCGATTGTCCTGCTCGTGATCGACCTGCAGAAGGGGGTGCTCCACGGCTGCGCCGACGCCGCCGGCGTCGTGGAACGGACGGCTGCTCTCGTCGACCGCGCTCGCGCCGCCGGCACCCCGGTGGTGTGGGTGCAGCACGAAGAGGAGGACCTCCTGTGGGAGAGCGCGCCGTGGCAGCTCGCCGACGGCCTCGTTCCCGCGCGGGGCGAGCCGCTGGTCCGCAAGGAGTACCGGGACGCGTTCGCCGGCACCGACCTCGACGAGGTGCTGGAGCCGTTCGACGCCACCCGCCTGGTCGTCGCGGGCGCCCCGAGCGACTACTGCATCCGCACGACGACGCAGAGCGCGGCCGTTCGCGGCTACGATGTCGTGCTGGTCGGCGACGCCCACACGACCACCGACGCCGAGTGGGAGGGCGTGACGCTCACCGCCGAGCAGATCGTCGCGCACACCAACCGGTACTTCTCCGGTCTGCGCTATCCCGGCCAGGAGTTCGCGGTCGCAGCCGCGGCGGACGTGGAGCTCTAGCGGAGGATCCTCCAACCCGCGATCACGGCGTCCACCGCAGCTCGATGATCTGGTGCGCGTCGCTGAGGTAGAACACGTTCTGCGTCCCCTCGTCGACCTCCACGAACGCCACGGGGTCGCCGACGATCGGAGGTGCGCCGACGAGGGGGCCGATGTCGTTGGTGTGCCACACCCCTTCGCTCCACCAGAGCTCGTGGACCAACTCGTCGTGCCCGGTGAAGATCACGTGCTGGGTCGCGACGGGCTGGAAGAGCCCTGCCTCGAACGCATAGCCCACCGGGCTGGAGGTCGAATAGGGGGTGGCGCCGTGGGCGGCGTTGGTGAGGTCGTTGTGGTGCCAGCCGTCGGCCGCCCACCAGAGCTCGTGGAGGTGGCCGTCGCCGCCGACGTAGTCGATGTGCTGGGTGCCCTGGCCACGGAAGACGTAACCGGTCACCGTCTCGGCATCGCTGGAGATCGGTGCGCCGGTGATCGTCGTCAGGTTGCCCCAGTGCCATCCCGAGCCGTCCTCCCACAGTTCGATGATGTGTCCGGTGTCGGTGCGGTAGAGCACGTGCGCCGTCTTCTGGTCCTCGAACGAGTACCCGGTGGGAGCGGCGTCGGCGGCGCAGGGCGGGGCACCGATCGGAGTGGTCAGGTCGGCGTCATGCCAGCCGTTGCCGGCGTTGCGCAGCTCGTGGACGGTTCCGCCGCCTTGCGCGTGGTAGACCACGCGCTGCGAGCCGTCGTAGTAGGTCTCGTACCCGAACGGCTGCGAGAGGGTGAGCGGCGCGTGCCCGGCGGAGGTGAGGTCGTTGGCGTTCCAGCCGTCGTCCTCCGTGTACCAGAGTTCGTGAACGCGGCCGTCGAGCCGCGGCCCCTGGTACACGACGTGCTGCGATCCCTGGTGCGCCCAGATGTAGCCGTTGGCGTTGGTGCCGACGGGTGAGCCGTCGGCCTCCGCCACGAGGTTCTTCACGTTCCAGTCGTCGCTCTCGCTGCAGTACAGCTCGTACAGCTGGTCGTCGCCCCCGGTGGTGGGGGCGTAACCCTGGACCACGACGTGCCGCGTGAACTGCGCGAACAGCCAGGCCGTCGGCTGGTAGACGGCGAGCGGCGCTCCGGAGGTCGCAGTCGTGAGGTTCTTCATTCTCCATCCCATGGTTCCGCTCCGATCGTTCGGGCGTCGGCGTCGGGCGTCGGCGTTTGACAGGACCCAGAGTAGGCGCGTCACGGCCGTGGCGGGCCTGCACGGATTCGCCCCCGTCCTCCTTCGCGATCACCCACGGTCACACGGCGTGAGAGGCGTGTGCCAGGCAGCGGTGATCGGCGTCGCCGCCGCGGCGCTAGCCTGATCCCGTGCCCGACCGCCTGCATCGTGTCGCCGTCCTCGTGCTCGAGGGCGCGAAAGCCCCTCGACGTCGGCATCCCCGCCCAGGTCTTCACAACGCGCGCGAGCATGCCGTACGAGGTGCGCGTGTGCGGTGCCGCGCCGGGGCTGATCACGGGAGGCGACGGGCTGTCGTATCACGTCGCGCACGGGCTCGAGGCGCTGGAGTGGGCCGACATCGTGTTCCTGCCCGGCTACCGGCATCCCGACCGCGACGACCCTCCGGCCGCTGTGGTGAAGGCGCTGCTGGCCGCGCACACCCGCGGCGCCCGGCTCGCGGCGATCTCCACGGGCGCGTTCGCTCTCGCGGCGACCGGCCTCCTCGACCGCAAGCGTGCCACGACGCACTGGCATTACACGCGCGCGCTCGCCACGCGATATCCGCTGATCCGGGTCGACGAGAACGTGCTCTTCGTCGACGAGGGGGACGTGCTCACTTCAGCCGGCGCGGCCAGCGGCATCGACCTGTGCCTGCACGTCCTGCGCGGCGACCTCGGCATCGCCGCCGCCAACCACGCAGCACGCCGCTTGGTGGCCGCTCCGTACCGCAGTGGAGGCCAGGCGCAGTACGTGCCGCGCAGTGTCCCGGAGCCGCTGGGCGAGCGGTTCGCCGCGGTACGCGAGTGGGCGCTGCACCGGCTGGGCGAGCCGCTCACGCTGGACGTCCTCGCCCAGCGTGCGGCCGTGTCTCCGCGCACGTTCTCGCGCCGCTTCGTGGAGGACACCGGTTACACGCCGATGCAGTGGGTGATGCGCGCTCGCATCGACGTCGCCCGGGAACTGCTGGAGCGCTCCGAGCGCAGCGTCGAGCAGATCGCGGCCGACGTGGGCCTCGGCACCGCCGCGAACCTGCGCCTGCACTTCCAGCGGATCCTCGGCACCACCCCCAGCGAGTACCGTCGCACGTTCGCCGGCGAAGGTGCCTGACCAACGCGACATTCGGCGTGAATGTCGCGACTCGCGCCGTCGTGCGCGACATTCGCCGCGAACCAGTGTGGAAGCGCGCGTGACATTTGCCGTGAATGTCGCGACTCGCGCCGTCGTGCGCGACATTCGCCGCGAACCAGTGTGGAAGCGAGCGTGCGAATGCGACCGCGCCGCGGTGGCGCGATCCTTTCGAACCGTGACGATCGCGCCCCTGGTGGGCGGCGGCGCCGCGACGGAGGCTGTACGGGATCGAAAGGATTCCTCCGCATGACCCGCATCGCCATCAACGGATTCGGCCGCATCGGCCGTAGCGTGCTTCGTGCCCTCCTGGAGCGCGACAGCGACCTGGAGGTCGTCGCCGTCAACGACCTCACCGAGCCGGCCGACCTCGCCAGGCTGCTCGCCTTCGACTCCACCGCCGGCCGTCTCGGCCGCCCGGTCTCGGTCGACGGCGACGTGCTCGTGGTCGACGGCCGCCGCATCCGCGTGCTCGCCGAGCGCGAGCCGGCGCAACTGCCCTGGGGCGAGCTCGGCGTCGACATCGTGCTCGAGTCGACGGGACGCTTCACCTCGGCCACCGCCGCCCGCGCCCACCTGGAGGCCGGGGCCGAGAAGGTGCTCGTCAGCGCGCCAGCCGACGGCGCCGACGTGACCCTCGCGTTCGGCGTGAACACCGACGCGTACGACCCCGCCGTCCACACGATCGTCTCCAACGCCTCCTGCACGACGAACGCCCTCGCCCCGCTCGCTGCGGTGCTGGACGACCTCGCCGGCATCGAGCACGGCTTCATGACGACCGTGCACGCCTACACGCAGGAGCAGAACCTGCAGGACGGCCCGCACCGCGACCCGCGTCGTGCGCGTGCCGCCGCGGTCAACATCGTCCCCACCACCACCGGCGCCGCGAAGGCGATCGGCCTGGTGCTGCCGAATCTCGACGGCAAGCTCTCCGGTGACTCGATCCGCGTGCCCGTCCCGGTGGGATCGATCGTCGAGCTGAACACCGTGGTGTCCCGCGACGTCACGCGCGACGACGTCATCGCCGCCTACCGTGCCGCGGCCGATGGTCCGCTGGCCGGCATCCTCGAGTTCTCGGAGGACGCCCTGGTGTCGTCCGACATCACGGGCAACCCGGCGTCGTCGATCTTCGACTCCCAGCTCACCCGCGTTGACGGCCGCCACGTCAAGGTGGTCGCCTGGTACGACAACGAGTGGGGTTTTTCCAACCGCGTGGTCGACACGCTCGGCCTGCTCGCGGGCTGAGGCCACGCGCCCGGAGCGGACCGAGCGCCCCGGGCGCGCGGTTCGCTGTCGTCTGGTCGTCCGCTAGCGTCTGGTCGTCCGCTAGCGTGAGGCCATGACGACTGCTGCTCCCGAGCCGATCGCGGACGGCGTGCGTCGGGTGCGCGTGCCGATGCCCGAGGGCACCGGCCTCCCGTTCAGCAACGCCTACGTGATCGACGACTGCGACGGCCGCGTCCACATCGTCGACCCCGGCACCCCGACGGCGGAGGCGCAGGCTGCGCTCCAAGCGGCGATCGGCGACGCCCAGGTCGGCTCGATCGTCATCACGCACCTCCACGCCGATCATGCAGGCGGCGCCGGTGCCCTCCGAGCTCGCACCGGCGCCCGTGTGCTGCTGCACGAGCGCGAACGAGCGGCGCTCGGCCGCATCGCCGCCGGCGTCCCCGCGCCCGATCTCGACGCCTGGGGCGTGCCGGAGGACCGCCGGCCGGAGCTCCTCGCCGCCGCCGTCGTTCCGACCGCGCCGGCGGCCGAGTTCGTCGACGAGGTGGTGGACGGCGTGCTGGTCGACGCACAGCTGCTCGACATCCCCGGCCGCCGCCTGCGGGTGATCGGCTCGCCCGGCCACACCGACGGCCACCTCTGCCTGCACGAGGAGGAGGCCGGCCTCCTCCTCACCGGCGATCACGTGCTGCCGACGATCAACTCCGGCCTCGGACTCGGCGGACCCACCGACAGCAACCCGATCACCGACTACCTGGCCTCTCTCGACCGGGTCGCGGTTCTCGACACCGGCGCGCTGCGGGCGCTCCCCGGCCACGAGGACCCGTTCACGGGCGTGCGGGAGCGCTGCGCCGCCCTCGCCGCCCACCATCTGCGCCGCACCGAGGAGGTCGCCGCGAGCATCGGCGCCACGGTGTGGGAGGTTGCGTCCGGGCTGACCTGGACAGGCGGCTGGGACGCGCTCAGCGGCCTCACGCTGCTCTCGGCGCTCCGGCAGACCGCCCAGCACCGCGGGCTCGCCGACCGGCGGATGGGTCTGTGAACCCGAAACGCCGCGATGCGATTACAGCATGGTCTCCACGCCGAGCGTGACCCGATCGCCCAGGCCGACGCCCTCCCGGCGGCGGATGTCGCCCTTGATCGCGACGACGTAAGCGCCGTCCGCGCTCTCGGGGAAGACCGAGGTCGACCAGCGCGACCGGCCCAGCGTCACCATCACCTTGACCGACCCGAACCCCGCAGGCGGATGCGGCTGCAGCCGGATCTCCTCCGACACGTCGTCGGGCAGCCGGGCGAACACCCACAGATCGCGCCGGACCTCCCACCGGAACAGCTCCGTCTCGAACTCATAGCGCACGCCGGCCATGCCCCAAGCCTCCCACGGCCGACCGACATCGGCCCCCGCCCGGCACGCAGACTCAGAGCCGGGCCCGGCACGGCCCCTGCCCGGCACGCAGACGCAGAGCCGGGCCCGGCACGGCCCCTGCCCGGCACCCAGACTCTGCCCTGGCCGTGGCCGCGCGCGCTATCCTCGCAGCAACGTCAGGAGGCCCCATGCCCAACCGCCCCGGTTCTGTCACCTTCGTGGCCGTGCTCGCCTACATCAACGGCGTCCTGAACATCATCGGCGGCGTGGTCATCCTGTTCACTCGCGACTCGATGGTGCGCGCGTCCGACGCCGGGGCGCTGGCCGGTATCACCACGGCGGCGATCGCGTCGATCATCCTCGGCATCGTCATCCTCATCGTCGCGCGCGGTCTGCTGAACGGCAGCCGGTTCGCGCGCGGGCTCGTGACGGTCGTCATGATCCTCAACGCGATCAGCGGCGTCCTCCTGATGTTCAGCCTGCAGTTCTTCAGCGGCATCCTCGAGATCCTGTGGGCGGTGGTCATGCTGTCGCTCCTCTACACGCAACGCGCCAACGAGTTCTTCGCCGCGCGTGCGTCCGCTTGAGCCCGATCGGTGAGAATGGAGGAGGCGCCGGCGCCGGCGCCTCCCGCGATCGACCGAAAGGCTGTGGCCATGCACTGGCCCGACTGGCTCCCGAAGCGCTCCGACAACACGGTGCGCACGCGTCCGTTCGACGAGGACGCCCTGCCGGAGCCCGCCGCGCCCACGCTCGAGCAGACGGTCGAGGAAGGCATGCTGCTCGCGGAATACGCCACCCGGATGGCCGTCAAGAACCACATCGTGGTCGACACCCTCCAGTACGGCAACGACTTCGACCCAGCCCGGCACACCGGTGAGGCCGCGTACCTGCTCCGCGAGCTCGCCTCCGAGCAAGGGAAGGCCGTCGGCCGGATCGAGGAGGACCTGGAGACGGCGCAGGGCCTGCGCGGCGACGCGATGCACCCGCACGACTACCGCGACATCGACGTCGCGAATCTGCGGCTGCGGCGGGATGCGGCGATCGCCCTCGCTGACGCCCTCCGGTCGAAGGCCGATTCGGAGGACGAGCTCCTCGCCCTGGTGGAGCGCGGTCGTGTCGACGCCTGGGACGAGGTCGGGCGGGCCATCGAGGCAGGCCTCGACGCATTCTCGGGCGTGGAGGCGCTGCGCGACGACTACGAGCGCGAGAAGCCGGCCCGACTCAAGCTGCTGATCTGGCGCGATCTAGCGCGGCTACAGGAGGAACGGACGGGGTACTGACGAGATGACGTCTCTACGGGGAGCAGCATGGCGAGCGTGGAGGCGATGGCGCCGGCTCGGAGGCGACTTCGCCGAACCGGAGTCGAGCGACCGCGCGCAGCAGTTGACGGCGCGCTGGGTCGAGGTCTGGCCCCGACTGCGAGCCCGCCGGTTATCTGTTGAAATGGGACTCCCCGGAAAGCTGGGTTCGTTTCCACAGCCTGCCGGAGGGTAAACGCTACGCTGACACTCACGCCAAGTCCCAGATCATCCTCGACCGGCACCTCACTGTCCTCCAGGAACTCGTGGACTCCGACGAGGTCTCCGAGCTGCTCCTGATCGCCCAGGAGTGGGGTCCTCACGACCTCGCCGGCGGGTGGACTCGACACACCACGGTGGAGTGGTGGCCATGGCGCACGCACACCGACCCGGAGCAGGAGGAGGATGAGTTCGCTCCGAGCATGACCTACTTCTGGGCGGGCGGGGTCGCCACCCCGACCGAACTCGTGCCGCTCCTCCGCCGTGCCGCAGACAACGGAGCGCACTTCATCGTGGCGCCATCGTCCCTCGACTGGATTTACGCACCCTACGACGGCGGCGCCGACGTTCTGCTCTCCGACGTCTCACGACGCGATGCACTCGCGACCGCGCACTCGGACTGGCTCTCGCCGCGCGCCGACGGCTTCTGATCACCCCCGTAACCCCACCGGCGGCACGAGCGTCCCGACGTCCGAACGCACCCACCGAGCGCCCGTCCTGCGTTTCTCGTCGTGCGTTGCGAAGCGGTAGAGGAACATCCGGGCTCGGACCGAGCGGGGAGGCCGGCCGTCGAACGGGTCGACCCGGAGCAGCCGCAGGGTGGGGCGGTCGGCCTCCAGCAGCCGCAGCAGGAACACCTCGAACCACGGCGAGTCCCGCGACCCGAGGGCGAGGAACCACATCAGCCAGTCCAGCCGCAGGTGGTAGGGCGCGAACTGGCGCGGCAGTCGCCGGGTGTCGCCCGGCTTGCCCTTGAAGCCGTACTCCACCCAGCGCGCCGCGGGGTCGAGGGGGTCGTCCTCCGTTCCCTCCACGACCACCTCGAAACGCTCCTTCGTCACGCTGCCGAAGGCGCCGTAGGCGTTGACCAGGTGCCAGCGGTTGAAGCTCGCGTTCATCAGCTGGCGGCGGCGGAAGAGGTTGCGCAGCGGCCACCAGCTCAGCGCCACCACCAGAGCGCTCACGAGGAGCACGACGACGGCGTACCAGATGGGCATCTCGGCGGAGCCGATGCCGCCGATGAGCGCGCCTCCGGTCACCCACCGCCAGGCCCCGTCGCTCACGGCGGCGAACGCGAGCACGACGGTGATCCAGTTGAGCCAGGCGAAGTTCCCCGTCGCCACGAGCCAGAGCTGGGTGAGGATGACGACCGCCGCAGCGATGCTCGCGACCGGCTGCGGCAGGAAGAGCAGCCACGGCACGACCAGCTGCGCGAAGTGGTTGCCCAGCACCTCCACGCGGTGCCACCACTTCGGCAGCAGGTGCGCCGTTCGGCTCAGCGGGTTCGGCATCGGCTGCGTCTCGTGGTGGTAGAAAAGCGCGGTGAGGTCGCGCCAGGAGCGGTCGCCGCGCATCTTGATCATCCCGGCGCCGAACTCGAGCCGGAACACCAGCCAGCGCACGAGGACGATGATCGTGATGGGCGGGGCGGTGTCCCACGACCCGAGGAACGCCACGGTGAACCCGGCCTCGCAGATCAGGCTCTCCCAGCCGAACCCGTAGAAGGTCTGCCCGATCTGCACGATCGACAGGTAGAGGAACCAGACGAGCAGGAACACCGGGACGAAGACATACGACGGCGTCAGCTGCAGAACGCCGATGACGATGAGCGCCGAGAGCCCGGCCCCGCTCCAGGCGACCGCCCGCAGCACCCGGTCGGAGTATCGCAGCCGGAAGAGCGTCGGCTGGCGTCGGGCGTACGCGGTTCGCAGGTACCGCGGCGCGGGCAGGAGGCCGTGCTCGCCGAGCAGCGCCGGGAACTGCGCGACCGCCGACAGGAAAGCGACGACGTAGAGCGCCGCCACACCGCGCTGCAGGATCTCGCGCGCGATCGTGTAGTCGGTTCCGGCCAGCCAGCCCAGCGCATCCATCGGTCATCACCTCGACACGGTCGCGGTACGCCCGGCCAGCGTACGCCGACGCCCGGGGGTCGGGGCAGGGGCGACCGGATCCGCGCGAGCGGACTGCCGGACTACGCCGCAAGCTGGGCGTCGAGGCGGATGGCGCGGTGGTCGGAGGCCCCGGCGGGCAGGACGTCCACCCGCTCCACCTCGAAACCGGTGGAGGTCACGAAGTCGAAGTAGCCGGTGAAGAACTTGTAGCGCAGGTAGGTCGGCTCGTCGCTGCGCTTGAGGGTGTAGCCTGCCGTGGTCAGGTGGCGCTCGAGCCCGCGGATGAACCACGGGTAGTTGAAGTCGCCGACCATGATGGCGGGCGTGTCGGGTGAGAGCGAGCGCATGCCATCGTGCGCGGCGGCGATCTGCTTGCGGCGGAGGGAGTTGGAGGCCGTCAGCGGCGCCGCGTGGAACGAACCCACCAGCACGCGCTCGCCGGAGTCTTTGTCGCGCAGCAGCGCCGCGAGCAACCGCTCGTTGGCGGGCGCGAGCACGCGATCGTGGATCGACTTGTGCACTGCGAACACCTGCGTGTCCAGCACCTCATAGCGCTCGTCGCGCACGTACACCGCGAGGCCGAGCCGGTTGCCGTGCGTCGTGTCGGCGAGGTGGAGGTCGTGCAGCCGAGGGGCGAGCGCCTCACTGTCGCACTCCTGCAGGCACAGCGCGTCGGCGTCATACGTCTTGGCGATGTCCTCGAGCTCGTGACTGGCGGCGTGCTTGCGCAGGTTGTAGCTGATGATCCTCAGGCCACCCACCTCCTTGCACTGTTCGGGTCCTCCACGCGCAGACACCGCTCATTCTGGACCACTTCTCAGCGGGTGGAACGAAGACCACCCGCATCACACACGGAATTCACACCCTGGTCATCACCCGTCGGACCGGTACGGTTGTCGCATGGCAGGCGATGCAGTCATACTCACCGTTCCTGGTCCGCACGGCGACCGAGATGTCCGCATCTCGAGTCCTGGTCGAGTGCTGTATCCGGAGCTCGGCATCACCAAGCTCGACCTCGCGAACTACATCGTGGAGGTCGGCGACGCGTTCGTCCGTGCCAACGGCGACCGCCCGCTGTCGTTGCAGCGGTTCCCGGAGGGGATCGACGGCGAGGAGTTCTTCTCCAAGAACCCGCCCCGCGGCACGCCCGACTTCGTGAGGTCGGTGCCGGTGGTCTATCCGAGCGCGCGCTCGCATCCGCAGCTGGTGATCGACGAGCCGGCCGCGGCGGTGTGGGCCGTGCAGATGAACACGATCGTCTTCCATCCGTGGCCGTCGCGCGCGGAGGACTCCGACAACCCCGACCAGCTCCGCATCGACCTCGACCCGCAGCCGGGGACGGGCTTCGGCGACGCGGTGCCGGCCGCGATCGAGCTGCGCGCCGTGCTCGCGGAGGCCGGGCTCGAGGCGTACATCAAGACCTCCGGCAACCGCGGCCTCCACGTGTTCGCGCCCATCGAGCCCGTGCGCGAGTTCCTCGACGTGCGGCACGCCGTGATCGCCGCGGCACGCGAACTGGAGCGCCGGATGCCGGAGGCGGTGACCACGGCGTGGTGGAAGGAGGAGCGCGGCGAGAAGGTCTTCGTCGACTTCAACCAGGCGAACCGCGACCGCACGATGGCCGGCGCCTACAGTCCGCGCGCTCTGGCGCACGCGCCGGTGTCGACGCCGGTCGCCTGGGACGAGCTGCCGGAGGTCGATCCGCAAGACTTCACCGTGCTCACGGCGCCGGAGCGGCTGCGCACCAGCGGCGACCCGTGGCAGGACTTCGGAGAGCGCTCCGGACGCATCGATACGCTGCTGGAGTGGTGGCAGCGCGACCTCGACGACGGGCTCGCGGAGCTCCCGTTCCCTCCCGACTACCCGAAGATGCCCGGCGAGCCGCCGCGCGTGCAGCCCAGCCGCGCCAAGAAGGTCGGATAACCGGCCGGGTCGCTCGGTCCAGACCGGTCAGGACAGGACGTCGGCCAGGTCGTAGGCGATCGGACGATCGAGCTGATCGTAGGTGCAGGAGGTCGGGTCGCGGTCGGGCCGCCAGCGTTCGAACTGCGCGGTGTGCCGGAAGCGCATGCCCTCCATCTGGTCGTAGCGCACTTCGAGAACGCGCTCCGGTCGCAGTCGTACGAACGAGACGTCCTTGCTTGCGGAGAACCGGCTGCGGTCCGTCGCGCCCGTCACCGCCGCACCGTTCTCGTCCCGCTCGACCAGCGGCTCCAGCTCGTCCACGAGCTCCAGCCGCACCTTGTCGCTGAAGGCGGACACACCTCCGACGTTCCGCAGCACGCCGTCGTCGCCGTACAGCCCGACGAGCAGCGACCCGACCCCGCGGCCGCTGGTGTGCACGCGGTAGCCGAGCACGACGACGTCTGCGGTGCGGTGGTGCTTGATCTTGAGCAGGGTGCGCTTGTTCGGCGTGTACACCCCCGAGAGCGGCTTCGCGACGACGCCGTCGAGCCCCGCCCCCTCGAACTCGACGAGCCAGGTCCTCGCCCGCTCGACGTCGGTGGTCGTCCGGGTGACCTGCAGCGGTGCGGGGAGGTCGCCGGCGAACGCCTCCAGCGCCGCGCGCCGCTCGGAGAACGGCCGGTCGAGGTACGACTCGTCGCCCAGGCCGAGCAGGTCGAATGCCACGAAGGTCGCCGGCGTCTGCTCGGCGAGCAGGTTCACCCGGCTTGCGGCGGGGTGGATGCGCTGGGAGAGGGCCTCCCAGTCCAGGCGCTGGTTGCCGGGCTCGCCGGTCGGCACGACGATCTCGCCGTCGAGCACACAGGGGGAGGGCAGGAGCTCGCGGAAGGCGGCGACCAGCTCGGGGAAGTAGCGCGTGAGCATCTTCGAGCCCCTGCTGCCGATCTGCACGTCGCCGACGGTGCCGTCGCCGGCGTCCGCCGCGTAGACGATGGCGCGGAAGCCGTCCCACTTGGGCTCGAAGCTCAGGCCGCCGGGCACGGCGTCCTGGTCGGGCACGGCCGGGATGGCCTTGGCGAGCATCGGGGCGACGGGGGAGTCCGCGGTCGGAAGCATGTCTCGATCATGCCGTGCGGGGGCCCGCACCGGAAGGGCGGCAGCGCCGGAAGCTTCGGCGGCCGTCCGGCCTCTCGGGAAAGGTTAGGTAAGGCTGACCTATAATCGAGGAGCCATGTATCCAGCCGACCACACCGCCCGACCCGACCACGCCGCGCACACCGCCTCCACCGCGCACAGCGACGACCGCGTGCAGTTCCTCGTCGTGGGCGACGAGACGTCGCTCACCGAGCTGGAAGCCGAGCTCGCGCTCCTGCCGCTGTGCGCACGCGGGCGCGTCTTCGTGGAGGTCGGCGAGTCGGCCGAGATCGTGGCGCTCGCCGCGCCGATCCGGATGACGGTCACCTGGCTGGTGCGCTCGGAGCGCTCCGGCCGACCCGGCACGGCGCAGCGCTGCGGGCACGGAGACGCAGTGACGCGCGCCGTCCAGGCGTGGACCGCCGAGATGCTCTGCGACGGCCCTGGTCGCACACGCGCGATCGTGACCGGCTCCTGGACGCTCACCACCGAGGTGGGGGAGCATCTCGTGGAGGTCGTCGGCATGGAGCCGGACGCGGTCAGTCTGCCGTCAGACTCTCGCTGATCGTCCATAGGTCGCGGCCGAGCTGGGCGTCCTTCGCCTGGCGCGCCGTCCGGCCGTTGGCCGTGAACCGGTCGAAGTAGGCGCCGGTGGGCGCTCCGACCGCCACCGGTCCGGCCAGGCGCTCCAGCGGCGCCGCCCCGGCCTCCGCTGTCACGCCGTAGCGTCCTCCGGTCACCGCGTTGCCGAACCGGATCAGCGGCGAGCTCGCCCCGAAGCGGGTCGCCACCGTGCCGGGGTGGAAGGAGTACGCGGTGACGCCCGTGCCGGTGAGCTGCTCACCGAGCTCGGCGGCGAACAGGATGGTCGCGAGCTTCGACGTGCCGTAGGCCTGCCAGCCGCCGCGCCAGGGGCGCCGCTCCCAGTCGAGGTCGTCGAGGCGCAGCCGGCCGAACCGGTTGGCCATGCTGGCGGTCGACACCACGCGCACCTCCCGGCCGTTCGCAGCGGTCTCCACGAGGCGGGGCCGGAGCAGGCGCGTGAGCAGGAACGGCGCCAGATGGTTGAGCTGGATCGTGCGCTCGTGACCGTCGGCCGTCATCCTGCGGTCGTTGTACAGGCCGCCCGCATTGTTGGCGAGCACGTCGATGCCGTCGTAGCGGTCGAGGAGGGCCGCGGCCAGCGCACGTACGTCGTCGAGCCGCTCGAAGTCGGCGACGAACGCGGTCGCACCGATCCGGCCCGCGACCGCACCGGTGCGCTCCGGGTCGCGCCCGACCACGGCGACGCGGTCGCCCCTCGCGACCAGGCGCTCCGCCGTCACCGCGCCGATCCCCGAGCTCGCTCCGGTGACGACGATCGTGCGACCGGTATCGGTCATCGGTAGCCGCCCTTCTCGAGACCAGCCTCGATCTCGAAGCGATTGCGCAGCGGGTCGCGTCCCGCCAGCAGATAGACGAACGGGAACAGCATCCCATAGCGCTGCCACTGCCGCTTGTGGACGACCTCGTGCTCGAGCACGTCGTCCGTCACGTTCTGGTCGGTCAGGTAACAGCCGCCCACGCACGAGCCGCCGCGTCCGAACAGGCGCTTCGGCATGCCGCGGAAGACGAAGAGGCCGGCGCGGCGCTCGACGCGTCCGGTGCTCCAGACGAAGCCCCAGACGAACCCGACTGCGGTCGCATAGCGGTAGCCGAGCCGACTGATCGGCGAGTCGAGGAACAGGGAGGCGAGCGGGCCGTCGCCGCGGGGCTGGGCCATCGTCACTCCTCCGGGCGGCCGTAGGCCTCGAGGAGGCGCAGCCAGACCTCGCTGATGGTCGGGTACGACGGCACAGCGTGCCAGAGCCGGTCGAGCGGCACCTCGCCGACCACCGCGACCGTGGCCGAGTGCAGCAGCTCCCCGACGTCCTGGCCGACGAAGGTCGCGCCGAGCACGACCTTCCTGTCCTCGTCCACGACCATTCGCGCCGTCCCCGCGTAATCGTCCGCCACCACATAGGCGCCGCTGACCGAGCCGATCGGATAGTCGACGACGCGGATGCGGTAGCCGGCCTTCTCCGCCCTGGCCGCGGTGAGCCCGACCGAGGCGACCTCCGGCTCGGTGAATGTGACCTGCGGCACGGCCTGGTGGTCGGCGGTCGCGACGAAGGCGCCCCACGGGGCGAGAGACACCTCCCGGCCCTTCGCCCGTGCGGCGATGGCGTCGCCGGCCGCACGCGCCTGGTACTTGCCCTGGTGGGTGAGCAGCGCCCGGTGGTTCACGTCGCCGACGCCGTACAGCCAGCCGCCGTCGACCGGCTCGCCGTGCGCGTCGAGCACGCGCATGCTGTCATCGACCGTCAGCCAGGCGCCGTCCTCCAGCCCGAAGGCGCCGAGACCGAGCCCCGACGACCGCGGCAGCCGGCCGGTCGCCACCAGCAGTTCGTCCGTCTCGACCACGCTGCCATCGCCCAGGTGGAGGCGGAACCGATCGTCGTCGATCCGCTCGACGGACTCGGTGGTGACGTCCAGGTGCACCTGGGCGCCCAGCTCCCTCAGCGACGCGGCGACCTGTTCGCCGGCGAACGGCTCCTCGGTTCCCAGCAGCCCGCTGCGCGCGATGAGGTGCACCCCGGTGCCGAAGCCCGCGTATGCGGTCGCCATCTCGGTGCCGACCGTGCCGCCGCCCAGGATGGCCAGAGAGACCGGCACCCGCTGCACGCTGGTCGCGTCGCGGCTCGTCCACGGCTCGCTCTCGCGCAGGCCCGGGATGTCGGGGAGCAGCGATGCCGAGCCCGTGCAGACAGCGACCGCGTGCCGGGCCGTGAGCACGGTGACCGTGCCGTCGTCGGCGGTCACGGTGACCTCTCTGGCCGCCGTGATCGTGGCCCAGCCCCGCACCAGGTCGATGCCGACGCCCTGCAGCCACGTCACCTGGCCGTCGTCCTTCCAGTCGCTCGTCATGTAGTCGCGGCGCCGCAGTACGGCGGCGACGTCCAGCGGGCCCGTCACCGCAGCGCGTGCCCCGCCGACCCGCTGGGCGGAGCGCAGTGCGGCGGCCGAGCGCAGCAGGGTCTTGGAGGGGATGCACGCCCAGTAGGAGCACTCCCCTCCGACGAGCTCGGCCTCCACGATCGCGGTGCGCAGGCCGCCCTGGGCCGCGCGGTCGGCGACGTTCTCGCCGACCGTCCCTGCTCCGATCACGATGACGTCGTACTCGGCGACTGCGGTCATGGTTCCTCCTGCCGTTCGTGGATGGGGTCGTTCGATGACGAGGACGTTCGATGCGGATCCGGAGCGTACGACGGTCAGCGGCCGACGAACTCGGCCGGGGTGCGCGAGAGGAAGGCCTGCAGGCCGATCCGCGCGTCCTCGCTCGCGGCCAGTCGCGCGAGCGCCGGCTGCAGCTGCGCCCCCGCGGCGGCGTCGCCCTCCCGAACCGCCGTGAACGCGCTCGCGAGCGCGGCCTGCACGGCGAGTGGCGCCTGGGCGGCGATCCGCTCTGCGACGGCCAGAGCGGCGTCGAACTGCGCCCCGTCGTCCACGACCTCCTGCACGAGTCCGATTCGGAACGCCTCCTCCGCGTCGAACGGGTCGCCGGTGAGGATGTAGCGCATGGCGTTGCCCCAGCCCGCCGCCCGGGGGAATCGGATGGTCGCCCCGCCGAAGGGCAGGATGCCGCGGGCGACCTCGATCTGCCCGAAGCGCGTCGACCGTGCGGCGATCGCGACGTCGGAGGCGAGCACGAGCTCGATGCCGAGGGTGAGGCAGGTGCCCTGCACGGCGATCACCACCGGCTTGGTGCGCTGCTGTCCGGAGACCCCCCACGGGTCGAGGCCGGTGTCGGAGACGAACGAGAGGCCGTCCGCGCCGATCCGCGGGCCGATGTCGGCCAGATCGAGGCCGCCCGTGAAATGGTCGCCCACTGCGTGCACCAGCCCCACGCGGAGGTCGGGGTCGCGTTCGAGCTCGCCGTACGCCTCGGCCAGCCCGGTCAGGAGCTCGAAGTCCGCGGCGTTGCGCTTCTCCGGGCGGTTGAGACCGATGAGGAGGACATGCCCGCGTCGCTCGGTCAGGATCCTGGGTTCGCTCATGTCGGCAACGCTACCGGCCGCGCTCAGCCGGCGTCACGCAGCGGCCCCGTGAGTGCCCCGAGCACCCGGAGGATCACCGGCAGGTCGCGCCCTGCTGCGTCCGGCGACTCGGGGGCGAACTCGGTGACCGAGGCGCCGGCGAGCTCGAACCGGCCGCGCAGCACCCGGATCGCCTCGCACAGCTGTTCGGGGCTGATACCGAACGGCTCGGGGAAGCCGATGCCGTCGACAGCGGAAGGGTCGAGCACGTCGAGGTCGACGTGCAAATACACGCAGGACGCTCCCGTCTCCTCCACGGCGCGCACCAGCGTCTGCGGGTCCTCCAAGTCGTCCGGTCCGACCACCCGGATGCCCATCCGGTCGACGAAGGCGGACTCGCCGTCGTCGAGCGCGCGGGTTCCCGCGAGCACCAGCTGCTCGTGGTGCAGGCGCGCGGGGCCGGTGGCGGCGAGCCCGTCGGGCCCGTCGCCGAGCAGTGCGCGCACCACCATGCCGTGGAAGGCTCCGGAGGGCGACGTCGAGACGTTGTTGACGTCGCCGTGCGCGTCGAACCAGACCACGGCGACCGAGCCGCCGGGATGGGACGCCACAGCGTGCTGCACGCTCGCCAGATCAGCGGCGCAGTCGCCGCCGATGGTGACGACCGGGGCCTCCAACACCGCCAGCTCCGCCTCCGCGAGTTCGCGGACCAGCGTGAGCGACGAGTAGCGCAGCACGCCGGTGCCGAGCGCCTCGCCGGCGGCCGCCGGGACGGCCACGCAGTGCGTCGCTGTCGTCGGCAGGTCGCCGCGGATGGCGTCTGCCCCGTCGATGAGGCGCATGGCGCGTGACGAGCTGGAGCCCTGCCACTGCGGGACCACGAGGAATGAAGCCGGGCTCATCCTCTCTCCTTCCGTTTCGTTGTCATGGTGTCATCGACCTCCTGCTTCTCGAGCTCCGTTGTCGGCGGACCAGCAGGACGAAGACGACTGCGACCAGACCGATGACGAGGAGCCACACGAACGCCGGGCCCGGACCACCGTCGACCGCGTTGCCGAGACCGTGGGCGGCGGCGAGGGCGGCCTGCGTCCAGTCCTGGGTGTGCACCTTGGGCGCCACCTGTTGCTGCTCGATCGTGGTGAGCTCCCGGTCGTTGACCGGTCCGCTGTCGTCGCCCGAGAGGTAGAGATTTTCGCCCGTCGTCTCGATGTCCAGCAGGTAGTCCGTCGGCGCCAGATCGTTGCGGGCGGCCGTCTCGTTCGCCCAATCCTCGGCGTCGGCCGGGTTGGTGAAGTGGTCGACGAACACGACGTACAGGGTGATCTGGTGGTTCTTCTTCAGCGCGGCCGTAGCCGCCTCGACGGTGTCGACATCCGCGTCGGACAGCACACCGGCCTGATCGACGACATGACCGGAGCCCAGCTCCACCGGGTCCTGCGCGACGGCGGCCGGGACGGAGAGAAGGAGGGGAGCCGCGGCCACGGCGAGCACGAGAAGGAGGGGAGCCGCGGCCACGGCGAGCACGAGAAGGAGAGCGGTCAGGACACGACGCACAGTTCATTCACCCACTCTCCCGAGCTCGCCTGTCATCGAGCCGAGTCTATTGACGGCCCCGATGCCTG
Organism: Leifsonia sp. McL0607; assembly: GCF_049993355.1. GTDB lineage: Bacteria > Actinomycetota > Actinomycetes > Actinomycetales > Microbacteriaceae > Leifsonia. The sequence goes on from NZ_CP188253.1 coordinate 2,631,534, forward strand.
TCACTGTTTCGTCACGCCTGTCACTGTTTCCGCCTGTTACAGCCGCGGATGCGCGCTGCGGGCCCGCCGCCCAGAATGGCTCGTATGTCTCCGGCCTCCCGCACCCTCGCCGTCGTCGAGGCCACGCGCTTCCGCGGGCACGACCCGGAGTACCACGCGTACGTGCAGGTGCTGGTCGGCGGGGTCGTCCGTGCGGCGGAGGCCGACGGCTGGACGGTGTCGCGGCTGGCGGCAGACGGAGGAACCGGCGCCCTTCTGGCGGCGACCGACCGAGCGGACGCCGTGGTGATCGTGGGAGGCGAAGACATCGCCCCGCGGTTCTACGGAGCGTCGGGCGGTTACCCGCACGAGAGCCTGCACCGCGAGACCGCCGACGCCGCACAGCTCGCGCTCGTGCACAGGGCGATCGAGCGCGAACTTCCGTTGCTCGGGATCTGCCGCGGCCTGCAGATCGTCAACGTCGCGCTCGGAGGCACGCTGGTCCAAGACCTCGGCGAGAGCGACCACGTGCGCCGCGGGGTGCCGATCCCCGAGGTGCTGACCACGCACCCCGTGCTGCTCGAGCCGGGCAGCCGGGTGGAGGAGCTGCTCGGCGGCCCCGTCGTGTCGGTGCGCAGCGCACACCACCAGGCGGTCGATGTGGTCGGCCAGGGCCTCCACGTGACCGGCCGCGCCCCCGACGGGCACGTCGAGGCGATCGAGCACGAGTCCGCGCCGATCATCGCGGTGCAGTGGCACCCGGAGGATCCGGCCGCCCCCGCCGGTCAGCTCGCCGCACTCCTCGGAGCTCTGCGCACGCGCACCCGCGCCGCGCTCGCGGCGCCCGTCGCCGCCTAGCTGTAGTTCCCCGACACGTTGTGAACGGTTGAGGTGAGCGAAGGCCTCCGTGGAGGATGTGGGTTACCACACTCACATCTAGCCAACGGAGGTCTTCGTGACTCACGCTAATGCACCGTTGACGCCGGAAGGGCGTCGACGGCTGGTCGAGCTGGTTCTGGAGCGCGGGTGGTCATTGCGGCGGGTGGCGGAACGGTTCCAGTGCTCGCCCGCGACGGCGAAACGGTGGGTCGATCGGGCACGCGCAGGCTTGCCGATGACCGACCGACCCTCCCGCCCGCACTCGTCCCCGAATCGGTGTCCGGCCCGGTTGGAGCGCCGGATCGTGGCGTTGCGGTTCAGGTGGCGGTGGGGTCCGCATCGGATCAGCTACCACCTCGGTGTTCCCCGTTCCACCGTGGGCAGGGTGCTGGCCCGGTATCGGATGCCGCTACTGCACCACCTCGATCAAGCGACCGGGCTCCCTATCCGCAAACCGAGGGCTGTCCGTTATGAGCACGCTCGCCCCGGCCAGCTGGTCCATGTCGATATCAAGAAGCTCGGCCGCATCCCCGATGGTGGTGGCCACCGAGTCCTGGGGCGGGCAGCAGCACCGTCCCGGCACCGCGGCCGCGGCTATGCGTTCCTGCATCACGCTATCGATGACCACTCCAGGCTGGCCTACTCGGAGATCCTGAACGATGAGCGCAAAGAGACCGCCGCCGGATTCTGGCTGCGCGCCAACGCGTTCTTCACCGCCGCTGGGATCACCGTCACCGCGGTCATGACCGACAACGGTGCGTGCTACCGGTCGAAACTGTTCGCCGACGCTCTCGGCACGAGAGTCAAGCACCGGCGCACGCGCCCCTACCGGCCGCAGACCAACGGGAAAGTCGAACGATTCAACCGCACCCTGGCCACCGAGTGGGCCTACGCGCACGCCTACCTCAGCGACGAAGCCAGAGCCGCAACCTACGACACCTGGCTCCATCACTACAATCACCACAGACCCCACACCGGAATCGGCGGCCTCGTCCCCTCAGCCCGCGTTCACAACCTCACGGGGAACTACACCTAGCACTCTCCCAGCCTGGCGGCTTTCGGCGCGAATGCGGCGTCCGGCGCTCCCAGAGGGCACATTCGCCGGGAATGTCGTTCTCACGATTCGCCGCGAATGTGCCGTTTGCTGCTCGCTGAGCGCGCATTCGGCGTGAGTCGCAGCAGCGGCTCGGGCCCCACCGGTACGACGGCGGCAGTTTCAGGGGCGCCAGCCGTCGTCACCGACGAGCGGCACGAACGCGACAGCCCCGAGGTTGCGCTCGTGGAGGTCGCCGTCGGCTCCGCGCTCGAACACGGCGAGGTGCTGGGCGCCTCCCGGGTGGCCGACCGGCATCACGATCCGGCCGTCGGGGGTCAGCTGCTCCGGCCATGCCCGTGGCAGCGTCGGGCCGGTCGCCGCCGCGATGATCACGTCGAAGGGTGCGCCCTCGGGCCAGCCGAGGGTGCCGTCGCCGGTCACGACGTTCACCCGGTAGTCGAGGGCCTCCAGTGTCGCCGCGGCCGTCAGAGCCAGCTCCGGATGTCGTTCGATGCTGACGACGCGATGGCCGAGTTCCGCGGCGACGGCCGCGGCATAGCCCGAGCCGGTTCCGATGTCGAGCACGCTGTCCTCCGGGCCGATTCTGGCCGCTTCGAGCATGAGTGCGACGATGAACGGCTGCGAGATCGTCTGGCCGTGACCGATCGGCATCGGGTGGTCCTCGTAGGCGTAGGGCTCGGCTCCCTCCGGGACGAACTCGTGACGGGGCACGCGTCTCATCGCATCGAGCACGCGCTGGTCCTCGATTCCGCGGCGGACGAGCTGCTCCTCGACCATCCGCTCCCGTTGTGCGGCGAAATCCCTGTTCGTAAGGCCTATTGAACCACTGCCGCCTGCCGGTCCTGAACGCTGGATGCTGCGGCGTCGGGCATGCGAATGCCGAGGCAGCCGCTCAGACGACCGTGCGGGCGTGGTCCACGAGGCGGTCGAACGCGGCATCCAGGTCGGGGTCCACCTGCTGCCGGGACGCATCCGCGAGGTACCAGTCGACGATCTCTCCCGCGCCGTGCGCGAACGTCACGCGGGCCTGGTACTCGGGCACCAGCGCCTTGACCTTGGCATTGTCGAAGTGCATCGAGTGCGCCTTGTCGCCCAGGAGGCCCGGGCCGAGGTGGGGGAGCGCCGCGGCGATCGTCTCGCTGGCGACGTGCACCAGCTCCGCCTCGACGCCCAGGGCTTCGGCGAGGTAGCAGTAGATCTGGTCCCAGGTCGGCGCCTCGTCGGAGGTGACGTGGAACGAGTCGCCCACGGCCTCCGGACGCCCGAGCAGGCCGACGAACGCGACGGCGAAGTCGGTGTTGTGGGTGATCGTCCAGCGGCTGGTGCCGTCGCCGTGCACCACGACGGGAGCACCGCGACGCATCCGCGCGAGGTCGGTCCAGTGTCCGCTGGTCGGGATCATCGTGCGGTCGTAGGTGTGCGACGGGCGCACGATCGTGATCGGGAAGTCGCGCTCGCGGTAGGCCTCCATCAGGAGGTCCTCGCAGGCGATCTTGTCGCGCGAATACTGCCAGAACGGGTTGCGCAGCGGCGTGGACTCGGTCACCGGCATCCGCGTAGGCGGGGTCTGGTAGGCCGAGGCCGAGGAGATGAATACGTACTGCCCGACCCGGCCCTCGAACAGGCCGAAGTCGGTGCGGATGTGCTCGGGCGTGAAGGCGAGGAACTCCGCTGCGACGTCGAAGCTGCGCTCGCCGAGGACCGCGTGAACGCTCTCGGGGTCGCGGATGTCGGCGTGCAGCACCTCCACGCTGTCGGCAAGCGGGCGAAGTTCGCTGTTGCCGCGGTTGACGACCGTGACCTCATGGCCCTTCTCGAGGGCTCGGGCGACGCACGCGGAGCTGATGACCCCCGTGCCGCCGATGAAGAGTGTCCGTGTCGCTGTCATCCTCGCTCCTCGCGTCTTCGCCGGCTTGCACCGGAACCGGATTCCCCCTGGCCCCAGAAGACTCACACTAACCCGACCGGGCCATGAGGTTAACCTCGGCAGGGTTTGCGTCCGTCCGACAGGAAATCAAGACGAAACGAGTCGGAGATCTCCTGTCTGAGCGCTGAGCAAGGAGAAATCGAACCCGATTTCCTTGTCTGCACATCGGCGAGCGGGCGGTCCTTGTCCACAGAATGCGCCGGATCGCCCGTCATCGGAGCCGGAGGCCGCGAGGATTGCCCCATGAAATGGATCAGCCGACTGCACGAGTTGGGCGGTGCCGCCACAACACTCCAGCTGCGAAACGCCGGCGCCACCCGTGAGACGCTTGCGGAGGCCGTGCGCCAGGGCGTGGTGGTCAGGCCGCGACGGGGCGTGTACGCGCTCGCGACGCTGACGGGCCCGCCGCGAGCAGTGCTCAGGGCAGGCGCGCGGCTGTCGTGCGTCACGGCCTGTCGTAGCTACGGCATCTGGGCGGGTACGGACTCTCGTGTCCATGTCGTCATTTCGCCGAACAGCCAGCACAAGCCTCATGGATTCGTCTGCCACTGGCGCACGACCGAGCACGATGGAGAGGTCTGGCGGGTGTCGCTCGCCGATTGCCTCCGTACCGTCGGCCACTGCGCCGACGAAGAGACAGCGGTCGCAGCCTTCGACACTGCGCTGACGGCGGGACTCGTCTCATCGGCGGAATTGACGTCCATCCTGCGGGCCTCGACGCGAAAGGTGCGATCGCGGGCAGCGAAGGCACGTTCCGGCTCCGAGTCCGGTGTCGAGTCGATCGTGCGACAGCGTCTCGAGGCGCGCGGTCACCACATCCAGCAGCAGGTGCACGTCCCCGGCGTCGGTCGGGTGGACATGCTCGTCGATGGCGAGCTCTACCTGGAGATCGACGGCTACGCGTTCCACAGCGATGCGAAGGCGTTCGAGCGCGATCGGCGTCGCGACGCCCGGCTCGCCGCTGACGGGCGCCGGCGACTGCGCGTGTCGGCGCGGAGCGTGCTCGCCGAGTGGCCGATCGTGCAGCACGCGATCGACGGTGTCGTGCGCGCTCCGCCACCTCGGCGAACTCACAGCAAGACCGGGACCAACCTGACCCTCCCCGCTGTTCTCCTTACTGACGGCGCCGCAGCCAGCGCTCGCCGCACACAGGAGGAAACGTGACACAGGACTATCGCAAGAGCCAGGACGCCGTCGCGCGGCTCACCCCCGCGCAGTACGCGGTCACCCAGGAGGCGGCCACCGAGCCCGCCTTCCGCAACGAGTTCTGGAACAACCACGAGGCGGGCCTCTACGTCGACATCGTGTCGGGGGAGCCGCTCTTCGCCTCGGTGAACAAGTACGACAGCCGTTCCGGCTGGCCGAGCTTCACCGTGCCGGTGGATCCCGCGAACATCGTCGAGAAGACCGACCGCACGTACGGTATGGTCCGCACCGAGGTGCGCTCCGCCCACGGTGACAGCCACCTCGGCCACCTGTTCGACGACGGGCCGGCCGAAGCCGGCGGCCTGCGCTACTGCATCAACTCTGCCGCGCTCCGCTTCATCCCGCTCGCCGAGCTGGAGGAGCAGGGCTACGGCGCCTACACCCACCTTTTCGAGAACGAGGAGAAGCACTGATGACGACAGAGAAGGCCATCCTGGCCGGTGGATGTTTCTGGGGCATGCAAGACCTCATCCGCAAGCGTCCCGGCGTGGTGAGCACCCGCGTCGGGTACACCGGCGGCGACGTCCCGAACGCCACCTACCGCAACCACGGCACGCACGCCGAGGCGATCGAGATCGAGTTCGACCCCGAGCGCATCAGCTACCGCGACCTTCTGGAGTTCTTCTTCCAGATCCACGACCCGTCGACAAAGAACCGTCAGGGCAACGACGTCGGCACCAGCTACCGCTCGGCGATCTTCTACGAGAACGACGAGCAGCGCCGCGTGGCCGAGGACACCATCGCCGACGTCGACGCGTCCGGTCTCTGGCCGGGCAAGGTCGTCACCGAGGTGGAGGCCGCCGGCCCGTTCTGGGAGGCCGAGCCCGAGCACCAGGACTACCTGGAGCGCATCCCGTGGGGCTACACCTGCCACTTCGCGCGTCCCGACTGGAAGCTCCCGCGCCGCGAGGCCGCGGCGAGCTAAACCTCCCGTCCGATTCGAGGCCTGCGTCTCCTGGCGAGGCGCGGGCCTCGCCGCGTTTGAGGCGATCGGAGGCTCACACCCGATCGAGCAGGACCGCGACCTCCAGGTGCCCGGTCTGCGGGAACATGTCGAGGACGCGCCCGGCGCGGATGCGGTACGACGGCATGCGGGCGAGGTCGTGCGCCAGACTCGTCGGGTTGCAGCTGGAGTACACGATGCTCGGGACGCCGGAGCCTTCGAGCCAGCTCGACAGCTCCGCTCCGATCCCGCGTCGCGGCGGGTTCACGATCACGAGCTCGGGAGCCGTCTTCGCGGCGAGCGCGAACGCCGTGGCGTCCCCCGTCCGGAACGCCACGTGCGGCAGACCGGCGGCCGCCGCGGTCGCGCGGGCGCTGCGCACCGCCTCCGTGCTGGTCTCCACGCCGACGACGCGCCGCCCGGGCGCTGCGACGTTGAGCGCGAAACCGCCGACGCCGCAGTAGAGGTCCCAGACACTCGACGGCGACACCTGGTCCACCCACTCGGTCACCTGGCCGTACAGGCTCTCGGCGACCGCGGTGTTCGTCTGGAAGAAGCTCTGCGGCCGCAACCGCAGTGGGATGCCGCCGACCCGCATCACGAGCGACGACTGCGGGGTCAGCACGATCTCCTTCTCGCCTTCGACGACCGCCTTGTGCTCGGGCTGGAGGTTCGCCGTCACGACGACGGCCGTGGGCAGCGCGGCGAGCAGTTCGTCGAGTCGGGCGCGGATGCGGTCGACGGCGGCCTCCGTTCGCACCACGAACCGCACCATCAGCTCGTCGTCGGGGGAGTGCGTCACCAGGACGTACTTGAGCTCGCCGCGGCGCTCCGGGACGCTGTACGGCTCGATGCGGGTACGGGTGACGAAGCTCGCGAGCACCGGCAGGGCGGCCCGCACTCCGGGGGCGCAGATGCCGCACTCGCGCAGATCGACGCCTCGGCCGGCTTCGTCGAGGATGCCGAACGTGGGTGCGTCCGCGGTGCCCGAGACGACCATTTTCGCTTTGTTGCGGTAGCCGGACTCGGCGCTCGCGACCGGCGGCAGCCATGCCGCGTCGCCGTACGGCGCCAGGAGGTCGCGCGCGTGGCGGTCCTTGCGGGCCAGCTGCTCGCCGTAGGGGACGCCCATCAGCGTGCACGAGCGGCACACGCCGGCGTCGAAGTACGAGCAGTCCATTCCGCGAACGATTGTACGTGGGCCGCCTCGACCGCTGCCTCGACCGTGACGCCGTCAACATTTCCCACAAAGAACCACAAGAAAATGTATTGATCTCTGTTGGTTCATGTTGTATTGTGTTGGAAATCCAAGGAGGCGCCAGTGTATGCAATGGAGCGTCAGGGGCTGATCGAGCAGCTCCTCCTCGAAGAGGGCCGGGTGGCCGTCGTCGATCTCGCCGAGCGTTTCGGCGTGACGACCGAGACCGTGCGTCGCGACCTCGACGCTCTCGAGCTGACCGGCGCGCTGCGACGGGTGCACGGCGGCGCGGTCGCCATCGACCGCGCCAGCACGACGGAGGCCTCCGTGATCGAACGCAGCAGCCTGCATGCCGACACCAAGCTGCGCATCGCCGCCCGAGCGCTGGACGCCCTCGGCGACGGCTTCCGTGGCTCCCTCTATCTCGACGCCGGCACGACCACCGGAGCCGTCGCCCAGCTGCTCCCCGCACGGCTCTCGGCCAGCGGGGGCGAGGCGGAGGTCGTGACCCACTCGCTCACTCTCGCCTCGGCGCTCGCCGCGGCCGACCGGGTGTCGCTGACCGTCGTCGGCGGCCGTATCCGCGGCGTCACCGCGGCGGCGGTCGGCGCCTCCACCGTTCGCGCGATCCAGTCGCTGCGGCCCGACATCGTCTTCGTCGGCGTCAACGGCGTCTCCGCCGGCTTCGGTCTGAGCACACCCGACCCCGAGGAGTCCGCGGTCAAGGAGGCCATCGTCCGAGCCGCGCGCCGGGTGCTGGTCCTCGCCGACTCGTCCAAGTTCCAGCATGAGTCGCTGGTCTCCTTCGCCGCGCTCGACACGGTAGACGTCCTCGTGACCGACCGCGCCCCCGAGGGCGAACTCGCCGACGCGCTCGCGGCTTCGGGCGTGGAGGTGTGGTCGGCATGATCGTCACCCTCACCGCCAACCCGTCACTCGACCGGGCCGTGACGCTGAGCGCGTCGCTCCGCCCCGGCGAGGTGCAGTCGGCCGCGTCCTCCCGCGAGGACGCCGGCGGCAAGGGCATCAACGTGGCACGCGTCGTCAGCGCGGCCGACGTGCCAGCGCTCGCGGTCCTCCCGCTGGCCGCCGACGACCCGTTCGGCGTGGTGCTGCGCTCGACGGCGCTCCCCGTCCGTCCTGTGGCCATCCACGGGCACGCCCGCGCGAACCTGACCATCACCGATCCCGTTGGCGTCACGACTAAGCTCAACCTCCCCGGTGCCGCGCTGCACGCGCCCGACGCCCGACTGCTCGTTGAGGCCGTCGTCGACGCGTGCGCAGGCGCCGGATGGCTCGTCCTGGCCGGCTCGCTGCCTCCCGGTGTCGGGGACGACTTCTACGTGACGGTGATCCGCGCCGTGCGCTACCGCTGGGGCGAGGCCGCTCCGAAGATCGCGGTCGACACGTCGGGGGAGGCGCTCCGCGCCGCCGTCTTCGAGGCGCACCCCGACCTGATCACGCCCAACGAGGACGAGCTCGCCGAGCTCACCGGCGACACGCTCGAAACCGACGACCTGCCCGCGGCAGTGCTCGCCGTGGCCGAGACCCTCGTGCCGGAGCGCGTCGGCGCCGCACTCGTGACGCTCGGAGCGCTCGGCTCCGTGCTCGTGACTCCCGACGGCGGCTTCGTCGCCGCCGCCCCCCGCATCCGCGTGCAGAGCACCGTCGGCGCCGGAGACAGCGCGCTCGCCGGATACCTGCTGGCGGACCTCGCCGGGGCGACCCCGTCCGAGCGGCTCGTCCACGCGATCCGTTACGGCTCCGCCGCCGCGGCACTGCCCGGCACACAGGCGCCCCGACCGGCCGACCTGTTCGCCGGCGACCTTCCCGTCGCCGCGCTCCACCCCTGATCTCCGCACAGACACATTGGAGGAAACCGTGTCATCGAAGACCATCACTCCCGAACTCGTGAGCCTCGACCTCGGCTCCGTCGGCGACAAGAGCGCCGTCATCCGCGAGCTCGCCGCCCGCGTCGTCTCACAGGGGCGCGCCACCGACACCGAGGCGCTCTACACCGACGCCTGGGCGCGCGAGCAGAAAGACGAGACGGGGCTGCCGGGCGGGATCGCGATCCCGCACGCGAAGAGCCCGTCGGTCACCATCCCGACCCTGGCGTTCGCACGGCTGGAGCCGGGCGTCGACTTCGGCGCCCCGGACGGCCCCGCCGATCTGGTGTTCCTCATCGCGGCCCCGGCCGACGCGGCGGAGGCCCACCTCGCCGTGCTGTCCAAGCTCGCCAGGAGCCTGATGACCGAGGAGTTCACCGCCGGCCTGCGCGCGGCCAAGACGCCGGAGGACGTCGTCGCGCTCGTCGACGAGGCCATCGGCGAGGGCAACGGTGAGACCGGCGCGTCCGGCGCGTCCGGCGCTTCCATCCCGGCCCCCGCAGAGCCCGCTCCCGCACCGGCCGCCGAGGGTCTCCGCATCGACGGCCGTCGCGCCCGCATCGTGGCGGTGACCTCCTGCGCGACCGGTATCGCCCACACCTTCATGGCCGCCGACGCGCTCACCGCCGCCGGGCCGAAGAACGGCGTCGAGCTGGTCGTCGAGCCCCAGGGATCGAGCGGCTACCAGGCGCTGCCGCAGAGTGTCATCGACGCGGCGGACGCGGTGATCTTCGCGAACGACGTCGACGTGCGCGAGGAGGCGCGCTTCGCGGGCAAGCCCGTCGTGCGCTCCACCGTCAAGCGCGGCATCGAGCAGCCCGACCAGCTCATCGCCGAGGCGATCGCCGTGGCCGGGGACCCGAAGGGCGCGCGCGTCAGCGCGTCCGGCGCGTCCGCATCGTCCGCTCCCGCCGAGACGCTCTCCTGGGGCGCGAACCTCAAGCGGATCCTGCTGACCGGCGTCAGTTACATGATTCCATTCGTCGCGGGCGGCGGCCTCCTCATCGCCCTCAGCTTCCTCCCGTTCCTGGGCGGATACGGCATCGCCCTCGCTCACGGCGACTCGGGCATGAACAACGCGGTGTACACGCTGACTCACTTCGCGATCTGGAACCTGCCACCCGAGGGGCTCGGCTACTACCTCGGCGCCATCGCTTTCGAGATCGGCAGCGTGAGCCTCGGTTTCCTCGTGCCCGCTTTGGCCGGCTACATCGCGTTCGCGATCGCCGACCGGCCGGGCATCGCACCCGGATTCGTCGCGGGAGCGATCGCGGTCTTCATGAACGCCGGTTTCCTCGGCGGCCTGATCGGCGGTCTGCTCGCGGGCTACGCGGCCTGGCTCATCGGCCGGCCTGCCGTGCCGCGGTGGCTGCGTGGCCTGATGCCGGTGGTGATCATCCCGCTCGGCGCGTCGATCATCGCCTCCGGACTGATGCTACTCATCCTCGGTGCGCCCATCGCGTGGCTGATGACCCAGCTCACGAGCTTCCTGAACGGGCTCTCCGGCGCCGGCGCCATCGTCCTCGGGATCATCCTCGGCCTGATGATGTGCTTCGACCTCGGCGGCCCCGTCAACAAGGTGGCGTACGCGTTCGCCGTCGCCGGCCTGGCGCAGCAGACCGACGCGAGCTTCCACATCATGGCCGCGGTGATGGTCGCCGGGATGGTGCCCCCGCTCGGGATGGCGCTGGCCTCGACCGTGCTCTACCGCCGCGGTTTCACCGAGGTCGAGCGCGAGAACGGAGCGGCCGCCTGGCTGCTCGGCGCCTCCTTCATCTCGGAGGGTGCGATTCCGTTCGCGGCTGCCGACCCGCTGCGCGTGATCCCCGCCAACCTGGTGGGTGGAGCGGTCGCCGGTGGTCTGGCGATGGCGTTCAGCGTAAGCTCGCGGGCACCGCACGGCGGGATCTTCGTCTTCTTCGCCATCGACCCGGTCTGGGGCTTTCTCGTCGCACTCGCGGCGGGAACACTGGTCACCGCACTGCTGGTCGTCGGCCTGAAGCGGCTCGCTGCGCCCCGCGGCGCGGCGCCCGCCGCCGAAGCGGTCGACCAGCCCGTCCCCGCCACGGTCGCCGCGTGACCACCGCATTTTCTGAACAGGAGACCTATGACCGAACGTACCGCCACCATCGCCAGCAGCTCAGGACTGCACGCCCGCCCCGCCAAACTGTTCGTGCAGGCCGTACAGCAGACCGGCATCCCCGTCACGATCGCCGTCGTCGACGGCCCCGACCTGAACGCGGGCAGCATCCTCTCGCTGATGGGTCTGGCCGCGAACACGGGCACGGTCGTGACACTGAAGTCTGAAGCCCCGGGAGCTGAGGCGGCGCTCGACGGCCTGGTCGCCCTCCTGGAGACGGACCTCGACGCGGAGTGAGAAGGGGCACTGGCTGGAAGACGTTCACACGTCGTCCGAGGCCCTCAGTGCCCTGATTCTCCTGGCATCGACAGGGTCCTGGCATCGACAGGGTTCCCGAGCCTGGTGCCGGGGGGTCTCGGCCTCGGTCGAGGATGCTCGCGGTGCGGTATACCGAACGGCCCAGGCGGACTCATCGCGTGGCGGGTGCCCACCGCGGGTCGACGATCATGTCCAGCGGCTCGGCGAAGTCTCCGAGCAGCCGCTCGACAGTGTCCACCGCCTCGTCGCAGCACGCCTGTGTGTAGGCCGCGAGCATGTCCGGGCCCTCCGCGACGCGACGCTGGGCCGTGGTGAGGACACCCGGCGCCTCGTCGAGCCAGCGCTCCTCCAACGCGTCGAACGCGGCCCGCACGATGGGCTGCCTCTCGGCGAACCGCAGGGCCAGCTCCCCTCCCTTCACAGACTCCAGGAGCTGCAGGAAGCGCCACCAGTAGGAAGTGCGGTCGAACCGGTCGGGCTCGGCCAGCTCGGGATTCACTGTCCCGGGACGGATTCCGGCCTTGCCCATGATGTCAGGCACGCCTCCGGCAGCCACCCAGACCGGCACATACACACCGGTGCACGGCGTTCCCGCGGCCCACCACATCGTCGGCTCGCCGTCGGAGGGGAGCCGACAGACCGCGGAGCTGGCGGTGTTGCCCCAGGTGAACCCTGAAGGGTGTTCGTGCATGCACAGGGTCAGCAGGTCTGGCAGGCCGGCCGTGAAAAAGGGCCCACTGACGAACGTCCCCTCGTAATGGTCGCGGAGTACGCCCATCGCGCGCCGCTCGTCCACCGTGCCCTCGGCAAGGAGCTGGCGGGAACGCTGCAGTCGCAGGATCGACGCCTGGAGCGGGGTCATCGGGTCTGTGACTGCGCGGGCGAATCGAATCCGTCAGCGTCGGCCGGCCACCACCGGGCCGCAGTCGCCTGTGTGCGGAGACCGGCGCTGCAGCGATCGCCGGCGTCTCGAATCGTCGGCTGGTTCGAGATCGAATAGGTACCGCTCATCACCCGCCGGGCTGCCCACTCGCGGCCTGACGTCTCCAGCACCCAGGCGCCCGCAGGGTCCGCCACGACGAAGGCGTTGTCGTATGCGCCGTCCTCAGGCCGCCGTCCTCCGACACCGCTGCCCCACTGGCCGTACCGCGTCAGCAGGCTGGTCATCACGTCGAGCGCCTCGTCGGCCGTCGCGCTCCGCTCGAGTCCGATCCGCAACAGCTCCATCCCGAGGATGCCGGCCTCCGGCGGGTTACCGTCGCGCTCCGCCGCGATGCCGGCGGCGACGGCTCGGGTGAACAGCGCTTCGTTGCCGATCGCGACGCCGTGCTCGTTGACGCCGAGCTCGTGGCCCCAGCACCAGTAGGGCGACGCGCCCAGGTGCGCCGCGGTCGTCGGGACGTCGGGGATCGTCACATAGGCGAGGGTGAGGTCGCCGCCGCCGCTTCGGCGCTGGAAATGTCGCAGCGGCTGAGTCTCGCCGGCCGGGCGATCTGAGTTCTTCGCGAAGATGGCGTCCCCTCCCGCCGCCCTGTCGGGCGCGACGAAGAAGGTGTCGCAGGACCAAGGTCGTACCGGCCCGTCGCGATGGCGGCCAGGCATCCCATCTGGGGTGCTCGTCATATTGTCAGTATGTCTGACAATGAGCGGGGTCTTCAAAGGGATCCGAGTAATTCTGTGCATTACAGAATATCAAGCACTATTAGGACTACGGCACCGCCCGCACTACATCCCCGCTGGAAGGCGACATCAACAACGGCATCCGGCACATCCTCCGCGCCCACTGCGGCATGAGCGAGCAGCACATGAGACGCGCCGCCGAATGGTTCCTGCTCCTCCACACCACGCCAGCACCCCACAACCAGCCCCAACCACCAGCCCTGACCCGGAACCGGACGGGCCAGCCCTCTTCGACACCGGCCTCAACCCTGAAGAAGGCCTCTGGACCCGATCAGGCTGGGCCGGCCGACACTGACACACCCAACCCATCCACTCTTTTTGGCCTATAAGCCCCCAGCCGCGACTACCAACCCCAAAAACCACAAAACGCCCTCCCGAAGGAGAGCCAAATGTGAACCCTGTCTCAAGACATCTGTGAACGATGTCCCGAGACGGGACAACGGTGCCCCCAGTAGGAATTGAACCTACGGCCTTCTGCTCCGGAGGCAGACGCTCTATCCCCTGAGCTATGGGGGCCAGGAGTGCCCGTCCAGGCTAGCACCTTTGGCCGGCGGCCCGTCCACACCCACTGTTCCGGCCACCCCACCAGCGGTGCCGATTCCGGAGATCCGAGCCGCAGTCCGCGGCAACGCCGGCGTTGCGCGCCTTGCAGCGGCGTGTCGCCTCAAGTCCCCGGAGTTGTCAACACACGGAGGCCCAGGCGCTACATCCGGAGGTCTGGTCCGCCACGCCGTCCGCGTGCGAGCAACTCCGGTGACGAGTGGAGAACCACCCCGAAGGTCCGGAGTTGTCGGATGTCGGCCGAGCCGTCAGCTCGCCGGAAGGTTGCCCAGGACGCTATGCATGAGCGGTGCTGCGTCGCCCGGCTCGAAGAACGCTGTCGACTCCGCGACGATCCAGTACGGGCCGCGGAAGATCTGGACCTGGCCGGGCTGGCCGGCCTTGAAGTAGCCCTCGACCTGCGGCGGGGTCCCGTAGGTGGGAACGGGCTGGGCCGCCGTGATGGCGGCGTTCTTGAGGCTCTCGAGCTGGTCGGCCGGAGGCTGCGCCACCGCGATCTGCACGACATCGCCGCTGGTCTGGTTCTGCCAGGCGCACGTGACGCCCTTCCAATCGGCGATCTGCTTCTCGAGGCTGCCGGCCTTGGGTGCGTAGCCGGGATCGGCCGAGAAGTTGGGGTTGTACGCGTACAGCTGGTCGGCGGTGACGATCTGGTCGCAGGTGAGCGCGACCGGCGTCGGCGGCAAGGTCGGGGTCGGGGTCGGCGTCGCCACCGGGGCGCTCGTCGTCCCGCCCCCGCCCGCGGTCGCCGAAGCGGAGGTCGTGGAGTCGGGCTTCGCGGTCGGCGTGCAGCCTGCGAGCGAGACGGCCGCGGCGGCGATCGCGAGTGCGGCGAGGGTCCGGGCAGTGTGCTGCTGCATGCTCTGTGTGTCTTCCGTGTCTTCCGTGTCGTGCTGGGGCGTGTCGCATCGCACCCTATCAAGCTATGGGATGTGTTCTCCTTGACCTCGCTCGCAGGCTTGACCCCGGTCGCAGGCTCCCGCGACGCTGGCGTCGCGGCATCGCTCCCCGCTGCCCCGGGCCCCACCGCGCTACTAGAATCAATACCCATGACCCCCGCTGACCTCTCCGCCTCCCTGCTCGCCATCGTGACGACAGTGGTGGACCGGCGACGCGAGGGCCGCGGCGACATTGCAGAGCTCGCGATCACGATCGACGACATCCCGCTCGAGCGCCCGAAGAACCGTGAGCACGGCGACTGGTCGTCGAACGTCGCGATGCGGCTCGCGAAGCGCGTCGGCGCCAGCCCGCGTGAGCTCGCCGGCGAGATCGCCGAGGCCGCTGCCAGCATCGACGGCGTCGCCTCGGCGGAGGTCGCGGGTCCCGGTTTCATCAACTTCCGGCTAGACGCCGCCGCCGCCGGGCAGCTTGCGCAAAGGATCGTGGAAGCCGGCGAAGCCTACGGCCGCAGCGATCTCTACGACGGCCTTCTCGTCAACCTCGAGTTCGTCTCCGCCAACCCCACCGGCCCCATCCACCTGGGCGGCGCACGCTGGGCCGCTGTCGGCGACAGCCTCGCGCGCATCCTCCAGGCCGCCGGCGCCGACGTGACGCGCGAGTACTACTTCAACGACCACGGGTCGCAGATCGACCGCTTCGCCCGCAGCCTCCTGGCCGCCTACCTGGGCGAGACCACTCCGGAGGACGGCTACGGCGGTGACTACATCGCCGAGATCGCCGCCGAGGTCATCTCCCGGGCCGCCGACGACCCGCAGATCGGCGACCTGGCCGCACTGCCCCGCGACGAGCAGCAGGAGGTCTTCCGCAGCCTCGGCACCAACCTGATGTTCCAGGAGATCAAGGAGCGCCTCCACGCCTTCGGTGTCGACTTCGACGTCTACTTCCACGAGGACTCACTGCACGAGTCCGGAGCGGTGGAGCGGGCCATCCAGCGTCTCGACGAGCTCGGCCACGTCTTCGAGGCAGACGGCGCGATCTGGCTGCGCACGACGACCTTCGGGGACGACCGCGACCGGGTCGTCGTGCGTTCCAACGGCGAGCCCGCCTACATCTCCGGCGACCTCGGCTACTACCTCGACAAGCGCGAGCGCGGTTTCGAGCAGAACATCATCATGCTCGGCGCCGACCACCACGGCTACATCGGCCGTCTGATGGCGATGGTGGAGGCGTTCGGCGATGTGCCGAACGAGAACCTGCAGATCCTCATCGGCCAGATGGTCAACCTGGTCAAAGACGGCCAGCCGGTCAAGATGTCGAAGCGCGCAGGCACCATCGTCACGCTCGACGACCTCGTCGACGCCGTCGGCGTGGACGCCGCCCGGTACTCGCTGGTGCGCTCGTCGACCGACTCGCAGCTCGACATCGACCTCGACCTGCTCACCAAGCGCAGCAACGAGAACCCCGTCTACTACGTGCAGTACGCGCACGCGCGCACCTGCTCCGTCGCCGCCAACGCGGTCAAGTCCGGCGTGGATCGCAGCGTGTTCAAGCCCGAGCTGCTCAGCCACGAGACCGAGAGCGCGCTGCTGGGTGGTCTCCAGGAGTTCCCGCGCGTGATCGCGCAGGCTGCCGAGCTGCGCGAGCCGCACCGCGTCGCGCGGTACATCGAGGAGGTCGCCGGCCTGTACCACGCCTGGTACGCCGTGCGCGACGGCTCGACCCGCGTCCTCCCGCACGGCGACGAGCCGGTCACGGACACCCACCGCACGCGCCTCTGGCTGAACGACGCGACCGGCCAGGTCGTCCGCAACGGCCTCGCGCTGGTGGGGGTGTCCGCTCCGGAGCGGATGTGACGCGATGAGCGATCAGCCCACGGAGGTTTTGCCCGACGAGTCGTCGCCCGCCGGCGCCGCGACGCGCGGCCGCCCGCGCTGGCTGATGCCGCTGCTATTGACCGTCGGCTCGATCGTCGTCGTCCTCGTGCTCCTCGTCGTCGCCGACGTGATCACGCGCGCCGTCACGGAGCAGCGGGTCGCCGCCGAGATCGAGAAGAACCTTCCGAGCTCGGTGCAGGCCGACGTGCAGGCGCACATCGGTGGCTTCTCCGTGCTCGCGCAGTTTCTCGAGGGCAGCTTCGAGAGCGTCGAGCTCGATGCCCCGCACGCGACGGTGAACGGGGCGCCACTGAGCGCCTCCATCCACGCGACGGGCGTGCCGGTCGACTTCACCAAGCCGATCCAGTCGGCCACCGGCACCCTGAGCATCTCGCAGGAGTCGCTCAACAAGCTGGTCACCATTCCCGGCGCGAAGGGCGACATCACCCTGGACGATGGAGTGATCGGCTACGACGGGACCATCGACCTCCTCGGCCTCCCGGTGGACTACACGGTGACGGCGACTCCGGAGGCCGCGGGCGACACCGTTCTGCTCACCCCCGGCAAGGCCACCGTCTCGGCCGGGTCGGGCAACGTCAACGTCACCCGGCTCATCCAGGCGCTCACCGCGAACGGCCCGTTCCCGGTGTGCGCCGCCCAGTACCTCCCGGACGGCGTGAAGGTCAGCGACATCACCGTCACGCCGGGCCATGCCACCGTCACATTGAGCGCGTCGGACTTCGTGATGGACGAGGAGTTCCTGCACAGCAAGGGGAGCTGCTCGTAACACGGCGAACCGCCGCGGGCGCCCCTCGATAGACTGCTTACACTTCTCCACCGGCTTCAGGGGCCAATCCGGGCCCGCTCGCCAGAGAGAACCCCACTCGACTGTACTTTGTGTCCGTCTGTACTCGTGAGGTTGTCCCCATGGCTTCGAATCCGCTCGCACCGCCGTGGCTGCGCGTGCCCGACGACGCGAACGCGCTCGCCTCCGGTCTCTGGTCGCGCACTGTGCGCCGCGAGGGAGGTGCGATCGAGGTCGGCGGAGTCTCCGTCGCCGAGCTCGCCGAGCGCTTCGGCACGCCGCTCTACGTGGTCGACGAGCACGAGGCTCGCGAGCGCGCCGTCGAGGTGCGCTCCGCCCTGCAGCGCGCGTTCGCGGAGGTCGGTTCAGCGGCCAAGGTCTACTACGCGGGCAAGGCGTTCCTGTCGATCGAGGTCGCCAGGTGGATGGCCGAGGCCGGTCTCAACATCGACGTCTGCTCGGGAGGCGAGCTCGCGGTCGCGCTCGCGGCCGGCGTCCCCGTCGAGCGGCTCGGCTTCCACGGCAACAACAAGTCCCTCGCCGAGATCGACCGCGCGGTCTCCGTCGGCGTCGGCGCCCTGATCATCGACAGTCTGCAGGAGATCGACCGGGTGGCCGCGGCGGCCTCCCGTCACGGCGTCGTGCAGCGGGTGCGGCTGCGGGTGAACTCGGGCGTCCACGCGCACACGCACGCTTTTCTCGCGACCGCCCACGAAGACCAGAAGTTCGGCATCGCGCTCGACGACGCCGCGGAGGCGGTCGCGCGAATCCGCTCGCACGCCGGCCTGGGCTTCCTCGGGCTGCACTGCCACATCGGCTCGCAGATCTTCGGCGCCGACGGCTTCGCGGAGTCCGCCTCCCGCCTGCTCACGGTGCACCAACAGCTGCTGGCCGGCGGCGACGTGCCGGAGCTGAACCTCGGCGGCGGCTTCGGCATCTCCTACACGGCGGCCGACGACCCCGCGCCGATCGACCAGCTGGCGCGCAGTATCGCCCAGACCGTCGCGGCGGCGTGCGAGCAGCTCGACATCCCCGTGCCGGCCGTGGCCTTCGAGCCGGGACGCTCGATCATCGGCACGGCTGGGCTCACCCTCTACACCGTCGGCACCACCAAAGACGTCATCGTCTCGGCGCACGACGACGGTGATACCGCCGTGCGACGCTACGTGAGCGTCGACGGCGGCATGAGCGACAACGCCCGGCCCGCGCTGTACGGGGCCGACTACTCGGCGCGGATCGCCGGCCGCGAGTCCGCGGCGCCGCCGGTTCTCATGCGGGTCGCGGGCAAGCACTGCGAGAGCGGCGACATCGTGGTCGACGCCGACTACCTGCCGGGCGACGTGAGGCCGGGCGACCTCCTCGGTGTGCCGGCGACCGGTGCATACTGCTGGTCGTTGGCCAGCAACTACAACTACCTCGGCCGCCCGGCGGTGGTCGCGGTGCGCGACGGCGCTGCCCGCGTCATCGTGCGCGGAGAGACAGAGGCCGACCTGCTGGCGCGCGATGCCGCCTACGACGACGGGAGCACCGAGCGATGATCGAGTACCGCAACCTCCGGGTGGCCCTCCTGGGTGCCGGTTCCGTCGGCTCCCAGGTGGCGCGACTGCTGCTGGAGCAGGGAGACGAGTTCGCCTCCCGGGTCGGCGCGCGCCTGGAGCTCGTCGGCATCGCCGTGCGCGACGTCGACGCCCCGCGCGACGCCGACCTCCCGCGCGAGCTGTTCACCACCGACGCCAGCTCGCTCATCCTCGGCGCCGACATCGTCGTCGAGCTGATGGGCGGTGTCGAGCCGGCCCGCGGCTACGTTCTGGAGGCCCTCAACTCGGGAGCCGACGTCATCACCGCCAACAAGGCGCTGCTGGCCACCCACGGCCCCGAGCTGTTCGAGGCGGCCGAGCAGGTCGGCGCGCAGCTCTACTACGAGGCCGCCGTCGCCGGGGCCATCCCGATCATCCGGCCGCTCCGCGACAGCCTCGCGGGCGACACCGTGACCCGCATCCTCGGCATCGTCAACGGCACGACCAACTTCATCCTCGACCGCATGGACACCCACGGTGAGACCCTCGCTGCCGCGCTCGCGACCGCGACCGCCCGCGGCTACGCGGAGGCCGACCCCACTGCCGACATCGGCGGCTACGACGCCGCGCAGAAGGCGGCGATCCTGGCGAGCCTCGCGTTCCACACCACGGTCCCGCTGGAGCGCGTCTACCGCGAGGGCATCACGTCCGTCACCCCCGAGCAGGTCGACGCCGCCCGCGAGGCCGGGGCGGTCATCAAGCTGCTCGCGATCTGCGAGCGGCTGACCGACCCGGAGACGGGGGAGGAGGGCGTCTCCGCCCGCGTCTACCCGGCTCTGATCGGCCGCGAGCACCCGCTCGCCGCCGTGCGCGGCGCCCACAACGCGGTGTTCGTGCAGGCGGCAGCCGCCGGCGACCTCATGTTCTACGGCGCGGGAGCAGGCGGGGTCGAGACGGCCTCCGCCGTGCTCGGCGACGTCGTGTCCGCCGCGCGCCGGCACGTGGTCGGCGGCCCCGGTGTCGCCGAGTCGACGCACGCGGGCCTCCCGGTGCTCGACATCGGCCGCGTGGTCACCCGCTACCAGATCACCCTCTCGGTGGAGGACCAGCCGGGCGTGCTGGCGACGGTCGCGCGCATCCTGAGCGACGGGGGCGTGAGCGTCGAGACGATGCAGCAGTCGGTGCCGAGCATCACCAGCGCCGTCGTCATGCCAGGACGGTCCCCATTGCAGACCGTGGGTTCGATTCACGGCGCAGGCGCCCCCACCGCTACCCTGGTGATCGGCACCCACGAAGCCGAGGAGGCCGCGCTCGCGGCCACCGTGGAGGCGCTCGCGGCCAGCGACGTGGTCACCGCCGTCTCTTCCGTTCTCCGAGTCGAAGGATCTTAATGCCCGAGAAGTCCTACAGTCGTCAGTGGCGTGGCGTCCTGCGCGAGTACGCGGACCGCCTGAACATCTCCGACGCCACCCCGATCGTGACGCTCGGCGAAGGCGGAACCCCTCTCCTGCCGGCTCCCGCGCTGTCCGCGCGCAGCGGTGCGAATGTCTTCGTGAAGTTCGAGGGCATGAATCCGACGGGCTCGTTCAAAGACCGCGGCATGACGATGGCGATCTCGAAGGCCGTCGAGCACGGAGCGAAGGCCGTCATCTGCGCCTCCACCGGCAACACCTCCGCGTCGGCGGCTGCGTACGCCTCGCACGCGGGCATCCAGGCCGTCGTCCTGGTGCCGGAGGGCAAGATCGCGATGGGCAAGCTCAGCCAGGCGATCGCGCACAACGCGCAGCTGCTGCAGGTGCAGGGCAACTTCGACGACTGTCTCGACATCGCCCGCGACCTGGCGACCAACTACCCGGTGCACCTGGTCAACTCGGTCAACCCCGATCGCATCGAGGGGCAGAAGACAGCGGCGTTCGAGGTCGTCGAGGTGCTCGGTGACGCTCCCGACTTCCACCTCCTGCCGGTCGGCAACGCCGGCAACTACACCGCCTACCACCGCGGCTACACCGAGGAGCTGCAGCGCGGCGAGTCCACCAGGCTTCCGCGGATGTTCGGCTTCCAGGCGGCGGGCAGCGCGCCGATCGTGCTCGGTCACGCCGTCAAGGAACCCGACACCATCGCCACCGCCATCCGCATCGGCAACCCGGCGTCGTGGGAGCTCGCGCTCAACGCCCGCGACGACAGCGAGGGCTACTTCGGCGCGATCGACGACACGAAAATCCTGGAGGCGCACCGCATCCTCTCGGCCGAGGTCGGCATCTTCGTCGAGCCGGCCAGTGCGATCAGCGTCGCGGGCCTCCTGGAGCGCTCGGCCGCCGGTGCCATCCCCGCCGGCTCGACGGTCGTCCTCACCGTCACCGGCCACGGCCTGAAGGACCCGCAGTGGGCACTGCGCACCACCGACGGCTCCGACGTGCAGCCGACCAGCGTGCCGGTCGACACCGTGGCGATCGCCGACGTGCTGGGCCTCACCGCGAACGCAGGAGCGTCGGCGTGAGCTTGCGCACGGTCGACCTGCGCGGCCGCGCGGTCGCGGTGAAGGTCCCGGCGACGACCGCCAACCTCGGCCCGGGCTTCGACACTCTCGGTCTCTCGCTCGCGCTCTACGACGAGTTGCGCGTGGCGGTCCGTGACGAGCCGGGCGCGACCGTCCAGGTCTCCGGCATCGGAGCGGGGGAGGTCCCGACCGACGAGACGAATCTCGTCGTGCGCGCCATCGCCCACACGTTCGAGTCGGTGGGCATCGCACTGCCCGGGCTCAACCTCGTCGCGCGCAACAGCATCCCGCACGGCAGGGGCATGGGCTCCTCCGGCGCGGCCATCGTCTCCGGCATCATGGCGGCGAAGGGGCTTCTGGAGGGTGTGGCCGAGTTCGATGCCCAAGCGCTCCTCGCCCTTGCCAACGACATGGAGGGTCACCCCGACAACGTGGCGCCCGCCCTGTTCGGCGGCCTGACCATCGCCTGGGTCACCCCGGACGGTCCGCGCTTCAAGAAGCTGATCGTGCACCGCGGGGTGTCGCCCCTGGTGCTCGTGCCCGAGCACGTCATGTCCACCGCGCTCGCGCGCAGTCTTCAGCCGCAGTCCGTGCCCCACGAGGACGCGGTCTTCAACGTGTCGCGCTCGGCCCTCCTGATCGCCGCGCTTATCCAGAGCCCCGAGCTGTTGCACGCCGCCACCGAGGACAAGCTCCACCAGAGCTACCGTGCCTCGGCCATGCCGGAGACCGACCGGCTGATCACCCTGCTGAGGTCGAACGGCTTCGCCGCGGTGGTGTCGGGGGCGGGGCCGTCCATCCTCGTGCTCTGCAGCGATCCGAGTCAGCGACTCGCCGCTGCCGAGCTGGTCGCCCGGGAGGCGCAGACGGCCTGGCAGCCGCTCATGCTCGCGGTCGACTTCAAAGGTGCGACGGTGGCCGTCGCACCCGCGGACGAGGCGGACACACCGGCCGCGTAGCGTCAGGACGCCCGGTATGAGGTGGTAAGCTGTTCGGGCACCCGTGAAGAATCCGCGTCACGAGCGAATCACGCTTCCGGGTGATCTCTTTAGCAATCATGCCGTCACTCCTGCCTGCGCCTTTCGGATATCCGGAGCATCCGGGTATCCCGAGCGCACCGTAGCGCGGATCCGAACGCAGCGCGGCAAGGCAGGTTCACGTGACGAGTGCTCCACAGCGACGCGCAGAGTGCGCGTCGGGGGAAAGGAATCCTCTTCAGTGACTGATGTCGAACTCCACGCCGGGGGCGTGGACAACAGCGACCTGACCTCGCTCAAGGTGGCGGAGCTCCAGGCTCTCGCCGCCGAGCTCGGCCTCCAGGGCGCAACCCGGCTCCGCAAGGGCGAGCTGGTCGAGGCGATCGCGACGGCCCGAGCAGCAGCGGTCGGGACCGCGGACGCGGCTCCCGAGCAGAGCGACGCTGTCGCCGCTCCGGCCTCCATCGAGGTCGAGCAGGCCGACCATGCGATGGCCGCCTCGCAGGTTCTCGTCGAGCCGCTCATCGCCGAGCCGGCCGCGACCGCCGAGCCGGCCGTGGGCGACGCGCTGCTCGCCGGGGCCGACCTCTCGACAGCGCCGCGTCGCCGCGGCTCGCGTCGTGCCTCCAGCCCGGACGGCACCACCATCCCGGTCGCGATGAGCGTCGCTGCCGGCACCCACGTGAACACGGGCGAGACCGGTGTCGAGCCGATCATCCCGGACGTCGACGCACTGCTCGACTCCGCGCTCGCCTCTCGCGAGCAGGCCCAGCGCGACGGCCAGGGCGGACGTCGTCGCCGTGGCCGCGGCGGCCAGAACGGCCAGGGCCAGCAGAACGGCGCGGCGCAGGAGGCCGAGGTGCAGCCGACCGAGGCGACCGCCGAGACCGAGGCGGTGCAGGGCGAGGCGGCCCAGGGCGAGTCGGCCGAGCAGGGCGGCGAGCAGCAGCAGGGCGGACGCAACCGCCGCAACCGCAACCGCAACAAGGGAACTGCCCAGAACGGCGACCAGAACCAGCAGGGTCAGCAGAACCAGAACCAGCAGAATCAGCCCGGTCAGCAGAACCAGCCCAAGGACCTCCAGGGCGACGGCGAGAAGCAGGCTGGTCAGCAGAACCGCGGCCCGCAGCAGCTGCAGGCCGACGGCGATCGTTCGGGCCGCTATCGCGACCGCAACCGCAAGCGCCGTGGCGGCCCCGCCGGTGACGACCTCGAGACCGAGATCGCCGACGACGACGTGCTGATCCCCGTCGCGGGGATCCTCGACGTGCTGGACAACTACGCGTTCGTCCGCACCACGGGGTACCTCCCGGGCGCCAACGACGTCTACGTCTCCCTCGGCCAGGTCAAGAAGTACAACCTCCGCAAGGGCGACGCCGTCATCGGCGCCATCCGCCAGCCGCGCGAGGGCGAGAGCAACAGCCGTCAGAAGTACAACGCGTTGGTGAAGGTCGACTCGATCAACGGCCAGACCGTCGAGGAGGCCGCAACCCGCGTCGAGTTCGGCAAGCTGACGCCGCTCTACCCGCAGGAGCGCCTGCGGCTCGAGACCGAGCCGACCAAGCTGACCCAGCGGATCATCGACCTGGTCGCCCCGATCGGCAAGGGCCAGCGCGGTCTCATCGTCGCGCCGCCCAAGGCCGGCAAGACCATCGTGATGCAGCAGATCGCCAACGCGATCACCACCAACAACCCCGAGGTCCACCTCATGGTGGTGCTGGTGGACGAGCGTCCAGAAGAGGTCACTGACATGCAGCGCACGGTGAAGGGCGAGGTCATCGCCTCCACCTTCGACCGCCCCGCCGAGGACCACACCACGGTCGCCGAGCTGGCGATCGAGCGCGCGAAGCGCCTGGTGGAGCTCGGCCACGACGTCGTCGTGCTGCTCGACTCGATCACCCGCCTCGGCCGCGCCTACAACCTGACGGCGCCGGCCTCCGGTCGCATCCTGTCCGGCGGTGTCGACGCCTCCGCGCTCTACCCGCCGAAGCGCTTCTTCGGCGCCGCGCGCAACATCGAGCACGGCGGCTCGCTGACCATCCTCGCCTCGGCGCTGGTCGAGACCGGCTCCAAGATGGACGAGGTGATCTTCGAGGAGTTCAAGGGCACCGGCAACATGGAGCTCCGCCTGTCGCGTCAGCTTGCCGACAAGCGCATCTTCCCGGCCGTCGACGTGAACGCCTCCGGCACCCGCCGCGAAGAGATGCTCATGGGCCAGGACGAGGTCAAGATCACCTGGAAGCTGCGTCGTGCCCTCGCGGGCGTCGACCAGCAGCAGGCGCTCGAGATCGTGCTCGGCCGCCTCAAGGAGACCTCGAGCAACGTCGAGTTCCTGATGCAGGTGCAGAAGTCGATGCCGCAGCCGGCCAACGGTCACGGCAATGCGCACTCGCACGGTCACGAGAACGACCACCGCTAGTTGACGTCAGTGCCCGTCCGGCATGCCTG
Organism: Leifsonia sp. McL0607; assembly: GCF_049993355.1. GTDB lineage: Bacteria > Actinomycetota > Actinomycetes > Actinomycetales > Microbacteriaceae > Leifsonia. The sequence continues at coordinate 2,656,269 of NZ_CP188253.1, forward strand.
AGGGCGTGCCGGGCGGGCACTTTTCCGTTCTCCGAATCGGCCGGAAGCAGTCGAAGCAAGAAGGAGCCTCCCCATGTTCGAGTCGGTCACCGGCCTCATCGCCGAGCACGACGACCTCCAGCAGCAGCTCTCCGATCCCGAGCTGCACGGCGACCCGGTCCGCTCCAAGAAGGTGAACCGTCGCTACGCAGAGCTGTCGCGCATCGTCGCGGTGTACAACCAGTGGCGGCAGCTCTCGGAAGACCTAGCGGCGGCGCGCGAGCTGGCCGCGGAGGACGAGGCGTTCGCCGACGAGATCCCGGGCCTCGAACAGAGCCTCGAGGAGACCGGCGAGAAGCTGCGGCGTCTGCTGATCCCGCGCGACCCCAACGACAGCCGCGACGTGATCATGGAGATCAAGATGGGGGAGGGCGGGGCCGAGTCCGCGCTCTTCGCCGGCGACCTCCTGCGCATGTACCTTCACTACGCGGATTCGAAGCGCTGGAAGGCCGAGATCATCGAGCAGACCTCCAGCGACCTCGGTGGCATCAAGGATGTGCAGGTGGCGTTCAAGGGAACGTCGAGCGATCCAGCGGAGGGAGTCTGGGCGCACCTCAAGTACGAGGGCGGCGTGCACCGCGTGCAGCGCGTGCCCGCGACCGAGTCGCAAGGCCGCATCCACACCTCCGCCGCCGGTGTGCTCGTGTTCCCGGAGGTCGACGAGCCGGAAGAGGTCGAGATCAACCCCAACGACCTCAAGATCGACGTCTTCCGATCGTCCGGCCCCGGCGGTCAGTCGGTCAACACGACCGACTCGGCCGTGCGCATCACCCACGTGCCGACGGGGATCGTCGTCTCGATGCAGAACGAGAAGAGCCAGCTGCAGAACCGCGAGGCCGCGATGCGCGTGCTGCGTGCGCGCCTCCTCGCCAAGCAGCAGGAGGAGGCGGACGCGGAGGCTGCCGAGTTCCGCAAGGGCCAGATCCGCACCATGGACCGCTCCGAGCGAATCCGCACCTACAACTTCCCCGAGAACCGGATCGCGGACCACCGCACCGGCTACAAGGCCTACAACCTCGACACGGTCATGAACGGCGCCCTCGACCCGGTCATCGAGTCGAACATCCTCGCCGACGAGGAGGCGCGCCTCACCGCCCTCGCCCAGGACTGAACCGCCGAGTACGCACAAAATCCGCGAAAAACCGCCGAGTACGCAGAATGTCTACGTACTCGGCGGTTTCGCGCGGGGGTCAGATGTAGAGTGCCGGGTCTAGCCAGTCGTCTCCGGCGATCTGCTCGTGGCCGGAACGCGGGCGGGCGCGGGCGGGGACGCCGGTGAGGACGGAGTCCGGGGGCGCGTCGTGCACGACGACGGCGTTGGCTCCGATCACCGTCCGCGTCCCGATCTCGATCGCGCCCAAAACCTTGGCGCCTGCGCCGACCGTGACGTGGTCGTGGATGGTGGGGTGCCGCTTGCCATGCCCGCTGCCGCGACCGCCCAGCGTGACGCCGTGGTACAGCATCACGTCGTCGCCGATCCACGTGGTCTCGCCGATGACGACGCCCATCCCGTGATCGATGAAGAAGCGCCGGCCGATGCGCGCGCCCGGGTGGATCTCGATGCCGGTCAGAAAGCGCGTGAACTGCGAGAGGATGCGCGCCGGCATGCGGAACCCGGCGCGCCAGAGCCGGTGGGCGATGCGGTACGACCAGACAGCGTGGAGGCCGGAGTAGACGATCGCGACCTCCGCGCCTCCACGGGCCGCGGGATCGTGCGTTCGCGCGTTGCGGATGTCCTCCCGCGCCCGGAAGAGGGGCACGCGACTCAATCCAGCAGGTCTGCCCAGAGGGCCGTCGAGATGTACCGCTCCCCGGTGTCGGCGACGATGGCCACGACGGTCTTTCCGGCGTTCTCCGGTCGTGCGGCGACCTGGAGGGCGGCCCAGACGATCGCGCCGGAGGAGATCCCGGCGAGGATGCCCTCTTCGCTGGCCAGCTTCTTGGCCGTCGCGATCGAGTCGTCGAACGACACGTCGATGACCTCGTCGTAAACGGTGGTGTCGAGGATCTCCGGAACGAAGTTGGCGCCGAGGCCCTGGATCTTGTGCGGGCCGGGCTTGCCGCCGCTGAGGATCGGGGAGTCCAGCGGCTCGACGGCGACGATCTGCACGCCGGGCTTGCGCTCTTTGAGCACCTGGCCGACGCCGGTGATGGTGCCGCCGGTGCCGATGCCGGCGACCAGGATGTCGATGCCGCCGTCCGTGTCCGTCCAGATCTCCTCAGCGGTCGTGGCGCGGTGGATGGCTGGGTTGGCCTCGTTGGCGAACTGACGCGCCCAGATGGCGTTGTCATTCTCCGCGACGATCTTCTGGGCGGCCACCACGGCGCCGCGCATGCCCTCGGGGCCGGGCGTGAGGACGATCTCGGCGCCGAACGCGCGCAGGAGCACCCGTCGCTCCTTGCTCATCGTCTCGGGCATCGTGAGGATGACCCGGTAGCCGCGGGCCGCGCCGACCATCGCGAGCGCGATGCCGGTGTTGCCGCTGGTCCCCTCCACGATGGTGCCTCCCGGGCGCAGCTCCCCGGACTTCTCGGCGGCGTCGACGATGGCGACGCCGATGCGGTCCTTGACGCTTCCCGCGGGGTTGTAGAACTCGAGCTTCGCCAGCACGGTCGCGCCGGCGTCGGCGGCGATCCTGTTGAGCTTGACGAGGGGAGTGCGTCCGACGGCTTCGGTGATGTTCGCGTAGACCTGTGCTGGCATGGTTCACACTCTAATCGGCGCACCGGCCCAGGCGCCCAGTGTGACGGTAAGCTCGTCGGGCCATGTCAGATGCTTCCCCCGCGTTCACCGTCCGTTCTCTCCGCAACGAGACGAGCGCCGCGCTCGCGCAGGCGGGAGTGCCCGATCCCGAAGTGGATGCCGACCTCCTGATCGGGTTCGTGCTGGGCGTCGGGCGGGGCCGCGTGCAGGCGCTGGTGGTGCTGGATTCGCCGGTCGAAGCGGGCGATGCCGAGCGGGTCCGCGAGCTCGCCTCCCGCCGGGCCACGCGGGAGCCGCTGCAGCACATCACGGGCATGGCCCCCTTCCGCTCCCTCGAGCTGGCGGTCGGACCCGGCGTTTTCGTGCCGCGTCCGGAGACGGAGCAGGTGGTGCAGTTCGCCATCGACGCGCTCCGGGCGGTGCCGTCTCCCTCCCCGATCGGTGTCGATCTGGGGACAGGCAGCGGGGCGATCGCCCTGGCGATGGCGACGGAAGTGCCGCACGCTCGCGTGTTCGCCGTCGAGAAGTCTTCGGAGGCGATCGCGTGGACGCACCGCAACGTCGAAGCGTCCGGCGCGACGAACATCCAGCTGGTGCAGGGCGACCTCGCCGACGCGTTCCCCGAGCTCGACGGGACGGTCGACGTCGTCATCTCGAATCCGCCGTACGTGCCCGATGCGGCGATCCCGCGTGACCCGGAGGTGCGGCTGTTCGACCCGCCGATCGCGCTCTACGGCGGCGCGGACGGCCTGGACGTCGTGCGCGTGATCTCGTCGGTGGCCCGTCGGCTGCTGCGCCCGGGCGGCGCGCTCGTGCTCGAGCACGGGGAGCTGCAGGGTGCGCAGATCCGCGACCTGCTGACGGCCGACGGCTGGCGCGCCACCGCGACGCACCGCGACCTGACCACCCGCGACCGGGCGACCACGGCGCTGCGCTGAGCGCCGCCGCGCCGCGCCGCGCCGCGCCGCGCTGCGCCGCCGCGCGCTGCTGCGCCGCGCGCGCCAGCCGACATTTGCGCCGAATGTCGCGCTTGGCGCGCTCTGACGCGACATTCGCGCCGAACCGCGAGCCGCCTCAGCGGCGCTCGCGCTCCGACTTTCGCGCCTCCCTCAGCGCTCGCTGCGGCCAACCCAACCGCGGCGAGCGGCTACGGCTTCGCGCTGCTGTCCCTGCCCTACCCGTCGAGCGCGTTCGTTCCGGCCGGCATCATGCCGACCTGGCCGCAGTGGATAGCGCAGAACCAGCCGATCACGCTGGTCATCGAGACGATCCGCGCGTTCCTATTCGGTCGTGACCCCGGGAGCGACCTGTGGTGGGCGCTCGGCTGGTGCGTCCTGATCATCGTGGGGGCGTACGTGTGAGCCGCTTGGCTGTTCCGGCGCAGGGCCGGAGGCGCTGAGGGGCTCCGTGACTTCGCGCTGCTGAATCCTCCACATCCGCCGCCTTCGGCGTCTTCTCCACAGAAGGCGCCGTCGGCGGCTTTTCGTCCGTCTCCCGGCGATACGTTCGCTTCAAGGAAGAGCGCTGGGGGAGCGATGAAGTACACGATCACACACGTGGGGCAGGACAGGTCGGAGGACCTGCTCGTGACGGCCGACGTCACGGTGACCGTCGCGGACCTCGCCGCCCGGCTGGCGGGTGAGCAGGCGGGCGACGTCGCGCTGTGCGCCGTCACACTGCGGATCGAGGCGCCGGGAGCCGACCGGGGCATCGTGCTCGACCCCGCGGCGCCGCTGCAGGAGTCGAGCCTCCGTTCGGGCCACCGGGTCGAGGTCGTGCCGGTCGGGCAGCGCCGAGCGGGTGACGAACGCGACGACGCGCCCGCGGCGATCGTGCGGGTGGTCTCCGGCCCGGGCGCAGGACGGGAGTTCCGGATCGCTTCGGGCGTGAGCCTGATCGGTCGTGACCGGGCGGCGGCGGTGCATCTCGACGGCGACCGGGAGGTCTCGCGGCGTCACGCCACGGTCACCGTCGCCAAGGCGGTGGAGGTCGCCGACCTCAACTCCGCGAACGGCGTCGCCGTCGACGGCCTCCTGGTGCGGCGCGCGGTGGTGAGCGCGGCGTCTCGGATCCGCGTCGGAGGAACGGAGCTGAGCGTGATCCCGTTGGGAGCCGCTCGGCGCCGATCGTCGCTGCCCGGAGATGACTTCATCCGGCCGCCACGGGTGCAGCGGGTGCACGTCGCGCGAACCATCACCCTCCCCGAACCTCCCGCGGTCGATGACCCGCCCCGGCTCCCCGTGATCGCGCTCGTCGCGCCCACTCTGCTCGGTGGTGCGCTCTTCGCGATGACCCGGCAGCCGATGTCGCTGCTGTTCGCCGCGCTGTCGCCCGTCATGCTCGTCGGCTCGTGGGTCGACGGCCGTGTCCGTGGGCGGCGGCGACGGTCGAGGCGGTGGAGGGACTTCGACGGCGAGCTCCGTGCCGCACGCGCCGAGTTGGAGCAGGAGCGTGTTGAGGAGGTGGCGGCGAGACTTCTCGAGGCGCCCTCTACCTCGGAGGTCGCCGAAGCGATGCGTCTGCGCTCGCCGCTGCTGTGGAGCCGGCATACCGGAACCGACGCCTTCCTGCGCCTCCGGTTCGGCGTCGGCGACCTCCCGAGCCGCGTAGACGTCTCACTTCCGGATCGCGGAGCAGCGGGGGTGGGCGACCGGGAGGCGGTGGAGGCCCTCGCTCGGGAGTTCCGGGAGGTGCCCGGTGTGCCCGTGGTCGAGCAGCTCGACCGGGTGCGGGCGATCGGGGTGGCCGGCTCAGGGCCGCTCGCCGAAGGCGTGGCGCGGGCGCTGGTTGTGCAAGCGGCCGGGCTGCACTCGCCGGCAGAGCTGGCCATCGCGGCGATCGTCGGGAAGGACAGGCTGGCGGCGTGGGGCTTGCTCAAGTGGCTTCCGCACGTCGGCCCGCGGCACAGCCCGCTCCGCGAGACGACTGCTCTGGTGTCCGACCGGCCCGGCGCGCAGGCGCTCCTGTCGGCGTTGGAGTCCTTGGTCTCAGAACGCGGTGAACGCGGCGGAGGGAGTGGACGCCAGCCGGAGGTGCTCGTGCTCGTCTCGGGCGACGCCCCGGTCGAGCGGTCGCGTCTCGTGGCCCTGGCGGAGTCGGGTGCCGGCATCGCGATCATCTGGATGGCTGCGGAGGTCGACGCGCTGCCCGCGGTCTGCGGCACCTTCGTCGAGGTCGATCGCGCTGGAGGTGCTCCCGCGGTCGGCTTCGCGCACGATTCGCGTGTCGTGTGCCTGCGCACCCTGGAGACGATCGACCCGATCGCCGCGGAGACCGCCGCTCGTGCTCTCGCGCCCGTCGCCGACTCGGGAGCCCGCGTCGTCGACGAGTCCGACCTTCCTGAGAGGGTCGCCCTGCTCGACCTCTTCGGGGACGACGTGGCGGCGGACCCCTCCGCGATCCTCCGCCGCTGGGCGCGCACCGACTCGTTGACGGCGTCGTGGGTCCGCGACCGGCCGCGTGACCCTGGAGGGTTGCGCGCCGTCGTGGGTCACGGGCACAGCGGTCCGTTCGCCCTCGATCTGCGCGCGGATGGGCCGCACGCCCTCGTCGGCGGCACGACGGGCTCAGGCAAGAGCGAGTTCCTCCAGACCTGGATCATGGCGCTGGCCGCCGAGTACGCACCCGACCGCGTGACGTTCCTGCTGGTGGACTACAAAGGCGGAGCCGCCTTCGCAGACTGCGCTGACCTCCCGCACACAGTCGGGCTGGTGACCGACCTGACCCGCCCGCTCGTGCGTCGCGCCCTGGTCTCGCTCCGCGCAGAGCTCGCCCGTCGCGAGCGCGTGCTGAGCCGAGTCGGCGCCAAGGACGTGACGGCGATGGAGTCCGCCGGCGACCCGGCCGCGCCGCCCGCCCTCGTGATCGTGATCGACGAGTTCGCCGCGCTGACGGCGGACGCGCCGGAGTTCCTGGACGGAATGCTGGACATCGCGCAGCGCGGGCGGTCCCTCGGACTGCACCTGATTCTCGCCACCCAACGACCGTCGGGGGTCGTCAAGGACGACCTGCGGGCGAACACGAACCTCCGCATCGCGCTCCGGGTCGCGGACGAGGCCGACAGCGTCGATGTGCTCGGCGTCCCGGACGCCGCCCTGTTCGGGCCGGGAACACCGGGTCGCGCGATTGCGGCACGAGGCGGTGGGCGACGGGACGGATTCCAGACGGGCTACCTCGGCGGTCGAACACCTCCCTCGGGCAGCCGGCCGAACCTGACCGTGCGGCAGTTGCCGTTCGGGCCGGGCGAATCCCGGCCGGAGGTCGGTGTCGGTGGCGAGAGTGCGCGAGGGGCATCAGAGAAGTGCGTCCCGCAGGAGCGCGACCTCCGGCGGCTCGCTCGAACGATCGCAGCGGCAGCCGACCGGGCGCGCGTCGCCGTCCCGCGGCGGCCCTGGGTCGAACCGCTTCCGTCGGCGGTCGACCTGGTCGAGTTGCCGACCGTCCCGGACGGCGTGATCGCGCTCGGGCTCCGCGATGAGCCGCAGCGCCAGCAGCAGCGGACGTTGACCGTCGATCTGAACACTGCGGGACACCTCGCATTGCTCGGCGGAGGGGGATCGGGGCTGAGCACGGCTCTGCGCACGATCGCCGCGTCGATGACGGCGGCCTGCGTGTCGGGTGTGGCGACCGGCGTCGACCCGCTGTCGCGTGTCGAGCTTTATGCGATCGATTGCGCCGGAGGCGGACTGGCGCTTCTCGACGACCTGCCGACGGTCGGGTCCGTTGTGCCGGGCAGCGACCGGGAGCGCGTCGACCGGCTCCTCGGCGACATGCTCGGGCTCGTCGAGCGGCGGTCGACTCTGCTCGCCGAGGCGCGCACATCCTCCGTCGCCGAATACCGGGTCGCGACCGGCCGACCGCTTGCGCGGGTCCTGCTGCTGCTGGACGGTCTCACCGCCTTCCGGGCCGAGAACGAGTTCCGCGATGCGGGACGCCCGCTCGATCGGTTGGTCGCACTCGCGTCGACGGGACGGCAGGTGGGTGTGCACCTCGTGGTGTCCTGCGATCGCGGCGGCACGATCCCGACCGCGCTCGCCGCGAAGATCGGGGCGCGGATCGCGCTGGGCCGGGCCGGTCGAGAGTCCCCGATCGCGTACGGGTCCACATCGTTCGACGGAGACGACGCCGTGGACGATTCGCCCGGGCGGGGTGTCTTCGAGGGCGACGCCGTCCAACTCGCGGTTCTCGGAGGCAGCCCGGAGACGGCTGCCCAGGCCGACGCCCTCGACGAGCTCGCGCGGCGCGTCGAGCAGGTCGGGCTCCCGCCGACGGCGCCGGTCAGGCGGTTGGAGCGGTGGATCCCGCGCAGCGGCCTCCCCGCAACGGTCGACGGGCGCCCGGTGATCGGCGTCGGGTACGAGACACTCGGTCCGGTGGGCCTGCCCCGCAGCGGCGTCTTCGTGGTGTCCGGTCCGTTCGGATCCGGCCGGACCACGGCCATCCTCACCATCGTCGGCGCTGTGATCGAGGCTCGCCCGCAGATGGAGGCGTACCTGGTGTCGGTTCGCGGCAGCGGGCTTGCGGATGCCGTGCCGTGGGCCGACCTCGCCGAGACGCCCGACGCCGCTTCGGCACTGGTGGCGAGGCTGACGGCGCGAATCCTCAAGGCAGATGATCGCGAGCTCGGCCGTCTCTTGATCGTGGTGGAAGGTGTCGGGGACTTCGAGGGAGAACCGGTGGAGGCGCAGACGGCGCGGCTCGTCAAGGCTGCGCGGCGCGCCGGGGCAGCCGTCGTCGCCGAATGCGACCCGGTGACTGCGCCCACTGCCTGGCAGCTCTTCGCCGAGCTCAAAGCGGCGCGAGCGGGGCTGGTGCTGCGGCCGGACGAGTCGGACGGGCTTGCCCTGTTCCGCACGCCGTTCCCACGCGTGTCCCGCGACGAGTTCCCTGCCGGGCGCGGGTATCTGGTCGAGTCGGGCCGGCTGACGTGCCTGCAAATCGCAGTATCGAAGACTGTGAAATGCAAAGATTTTGCTCAAGCGTGAAATGCCATATGTTGAATCTCTGGCCGATGATCGGCAGACGACCAAAGGGGGAAGCACCATGACCAACATCAACGTCTCGTTCCAGGAGTTGCACGGCAACGCCGATCGGCTCAGCGCCGGGCGCGAGGAGATCAGCGCGACGCTCAGTCGGTTGCAGGCTCAGATCGCCGGGCTCGTCTCCGCCGGCTTCACGACCGACCGATCGTCTGGAGCGTTCGCCGACGCCTACGCGCGCTTCACCACCGGGGCTCAGAACGCCGTGGGTGGACTGGACGACCTGGCCCAGTTCCTGCGTTCGACCGCCCACACGCTGAGCGAGGTCGATGCGCAGCTGGCCGCCCGGCTGAGCCGCTGACCGAGTGAGGAGCGTCGATGTACGGGGACACCAGCAGGATCCGGGCGCGCTCGTCTGCGCTCCGCACGGCGTCGGAGACGCTCCGAGCGCGGGCGGCCGCGGCGAGCGCCCGGGCGGAGTCGTGCGCCTGGTCGTCAGCGGCGGGGGAGCTGCTCCGTTCGAGAGTCCGGTCGATGGTCGCCGATCTGGTGCACCAAGCGCGGAACCTCGACGCCGCAGCCGATGCGCTGGACGCGCACGTTCACGCTGTCGACGAGGCGATCGCGCGGATCGCGGCGGCCGGACAGGCCGTTCTCGGCGCCTCGCCCGCGATGGCCGCAGGCCTGGCTCTGGGCACCGAGAGAGCTGCGGCGGTGCTCCGATGAGTGCCGCCGCAGCGGTCCGGTTCACGCCCACCGAGGAGGAGCTGCAGGCGATGACCCGGACCGTTCCCGGCCTGACCCTGCCGTCGTTCGCGGTCGGCTCGCCGGCACGTGCGGACGAAGCAACGGCCGTGTCGGCGGGCCCCCACGACCCGCGCCTGCTTCTCGCTCTGGGTCTGCAGAGCCTCGCCGACGGGATCGTCCAGACCGTGTCCTGGTCGCCGGGCGAGGTCGTCCGCAGCAGCATCGCCGTCACCGGCGTCGTGGCCGCTTCCGTCAGTCGCCGCGACACGGCGTCCGTCAGTACTCGGGAGGCCGGCTCGTCACTCGAGGTCGCGCTGTTTCCCACTGCGCGGATCGCGGCAGAGCTGGAGGCGGTGGTGCCCGCCGTCGATCACGGTGATGCGTGGTGTACCGGATCACGGGACGTGGGAGTGATCGCCTCCCGCGCGATCGTGGAGGCCGCCCGCCACGGTGATCCGCTGCTCGTCGAGGAGGTGGCCGCCGACCTGTGGGTAGACGCGGACGCTGCCGGAATGCTTCAGGGTCTCCGCGCGAGACAGTCGAGAGGCGTACGGGTGAGGTGCTTCGACGGCCGCTCGGGTCGCTGCATGGCGGGCGACGACTGGTTCGGCTCCGAGCACGGCTGGCGTCGGTTGCGGCTCGGCCTCCCGCCGTCGGACTCGCTCGGAACCACACCGCAGCGCCTGCTGGACGAGGCGACACTGTCGATAGCGGAGGCGACCGACGAGGAGATCCGGCGCGCGCTCACCTGGCTCACCGCGACCCTGTTGCAGGCGATCGCACGATGAGCCGCGCGAAGACAGAAGATGCTGGGGACACCGGCGGTGTCACCGTCTCGGGGGCGCGGCTTCCCCTGCACGACGCGGGTGCCGAGTCTCTGGCCGACCGCGCGGTCGCCGCTGCGGACGTCGTCCACGGCACTGCGGGAGCCGCCGGGCGACTGACCCACGATGCCGGCACGGCGCTCACGCACGCACGGTCGGGCGTCGACGAGGCGGTTGCCGGAGCGGGCGGGCGGCTTCAGGTCTCCTTCCACGACGTGGAGGCCATGACGAGCGAGATCGCCGCACTGAGCCGCGAGGCGACCGAGCTCGCGGCGAGCACCGCGCGAATCGCCATTGATGGTGACCTGCTCGCGTCGTTTTCCGTCTCACCCGTCTCCGGAATGGCAGCCGAGGCCGCCGTCGGCATCGCTGCGACCGGGCTGGCGCAGACCGCCGTCCAGGCGAGCGCGCTCGCCGTGGCCACCGGTGCCGTGGCGACGTCGTACGCCGCGGCCGACGCGTGGTTGGCCGCCGCGGCCGGTTCGTTGCGCGCGTCCACGGAGGGGATGGCAGCGCTCACCCAGGCGGGAGCGGCCTTCGCCGGCACGCTCGCCGGGAGCGCGGTAACGGCGGCAGGGGTGCACGTCCGGGCCGATCTCGGCGTAGCCGCAGCCTCTGCCCGGACCGTCGGCGATCTCGGGGTCGCCGCTGCGGCCGTTCCTGCTCTCGCGGCAGGAGGTATCGCCGCCGTCGCGGGTGGATTCGGTGCGGAGGCACTGCGTTCGCTCGGAACCGCGTTCGCCGAGGCGAACCGCGCATACGGCGGCACCGACGACGCCGTCAACCCGTTCCTTGCATCAGACGTCGTGCGCTACGGATCGGTGCTGGCTGCCGGCTTCGACCGTGCCTTCTCACTCGACGACGCCCTCGCCGGCTCGGTTGGCGGCGTCCAGGCGCTCCTCGCAGCCACAGGACCGTTCTACGACGACATCCTCGCGGGCCTCGTCACCGCAGGCGTCGCTGTGGGCTTCTTCCACGACGGCGACGTGACAGTCCGCCCGGCGGAGGACGTCGAGACGGAGCGTCTCGAGCGAAGTGCGTTGCGCAGCGCGGACGCCCTGGGAATAGACGCGGGGGAGTTCCAGCTCGTAGACGGACGCGTGGTCCCCGATGGGTGGGCGTCCACTATGGCCGGGCTCGGACAACTCGATGATCTCGGTGGAAGCGATCGAGCAGTCATCCGAGTCTTCACCGTTCGCGACCAGATCGGCGAGGTCGTGAGCTACCGGGTTCAGATCCCCTCGACAGCGAGTTGGGATCCGTCCGCTCAGTCCCACGGGTCGCCTGGAGACGTGACCTCGGACGTCTATTCGATGTGGCAAGGTTCGGACGCCTCCCTCGCCGCGGCCGTGTACGAGGCGATGCGACAGGCCGGCATCCCGACCGGCTCCGGCGCTCCTCCGGTCGAGCTGGACGGGTTCAGCCTCGGTGGCATCACGGCTGCTGCGGTGGCAGCCGATCCGCGCGGGTTCAACATCACCGAGATCCACACGGCGGGATCACCAGTCGGTGCGATGAACATCCGCGAAGGAGTTCGTGTCTTCTCATTGGAGGCGGACCAAGACCTTGTTGCGGCGCTCGACGGCAGGCCGAATCCGCCGCGTGACGACTGGCTTACGGTTCGTGGTCCAGGAGTCCAGACGATGAACGAGACCGTCAGCCCTCCAATGCTGCCCGGGACGGTCCACGAGGTCCGGCGCTACGCCGTCATGGGTGCGGCCTCGGAACTGCGCGAGATCGGAGCACTCCGGATCCCAGCCGGTGGGTCGGTTGTCGTCGACGACTTCCACGCGGAACGGGTGAGGTGAGTCGCGTGCGCGCGAGAATCACGTATTCGGCCGCTCTGGCGCTTCTCGTCGGCCTCTTCGGATGTGCAGCAGAGGAGCCCCGTGGACGGTCCGTGGCGGTCGTAGAGAGTTCCATCGAGGCGGTCCACGGGATCGAAGGCGCGAGCGTCTCGGTCGAGCGGCTGCGAAGCACGTTCACCGTTGTCGACTCCGCCACCGTGGTCGCTCGACTGGAAGCGGGAGCAACGGTCGCCGACCCCGGCTCATTGGCGGAGTATCTGCTCAGATCCCTCTGGACGATCGGCGACGTCCGTCCGACTGAGCTGGCGGTCTACGTCGAAGCGGCCGATGGCTCACGCGTCGACATCTCTTCGGGTGCCATCGACAACGACTGGTCGCCAGTCCTCGGACGCTCGGACAGTCCGTTCTTCCTGGTGAACAAGCTGTCGACAGAGCCCGTGAAATCTAAGCTCGGCCCGTGGCCGGGGCCGGTTCCCACACCGCCGGCCGACGCGATCGTCGAAATCGACGACGCCGCGTCGGCTCAGCGCTCGCGCTCCGCGAACGCGTGGATCGCCGTCACCATCCCGTCCGTGTCGAAGGCGCCGTCGGCTTCGCGGGTGAAGTGATGTGCGTGCATTCCGGCCTCGCGGGCGCCCTCGACGTTCGCGAGCGAGTCGTCGAAGAGGATGGCGTCCTCCGGCTGCACGCCGAAGCGTCCGAGCGCCCGAGTGTAGATGCGACGCTCGGGCTTGCGCGCACCCAGTACGGCGGAGACGAGGTCGTTGTCGCGGAGCACGCCGATCACCTCGGGCATAAGCACGGGCAGCGAGTCCTTGAACGGGATCGGATTGTTCGACAGCAGCGAGACCGTGCCCAGCGTCGCCGCTGTGCGCAGAGCGGCGATGGCGCCCTCGATCGGCGCCATCGCGGCCTTGCGGGCGTCCTGCCACTGGGTGAGCGTCAGGCGCGCGCCCGTCACCTCGGCGAACGCCTCCAGGTACTCCTCGCTGGTGGCGTACTCGCCGATCTCCGCCGCGCGTTCGTGGCCGCCCGCCCACCAGGTCGACGCCAGCCGGTACTGGCTGACACCGCCGAGCTCGGCCAGGCGGGGGAGACGCTTGTGGAAGTCGTAGTCGTAGAGGGTCTTGTCGCAGTCGAAGAAGTAGACGTCCATCGTGACCAGTATCGTCCCCACCGTCACCCGCGCGGTCGCAGAGAATCTTGCAGTAGCTCAACTATCATGGGTGCGTCATGGCTCCCATTTACGACTGCTCCGTCGATTCCGAACTGCTCACCGGCATGCGCCTCGCCCGCGGGGCGATCGGCCGCGGCGAGCTGGTCGTCATCCCCACCGACACCGTCTACGGTGTCGCCGCGGATGCTTTCAGCCCTGCAGCGGTGCAGCGGCTCCTCGAGGCGAAGGGACGCGGCCGGCAGTCGCCGCCTCCCGTGCTGGTTCCTGGCATCCCGACCCTGGCGGCCCTCGCCGAGCACGTGCCGGCCGAGGTGGAGGCGCTGGTCGCTGAATTCTGGCCGGGTGGCCTGACCATCGTCCTGCCCGCCGCGCCCTCGCTGGTCTGGGACCTCGGCGAGACCCGCGGAACGGTCGCGCTGCGCATGCCGCAGGACCGTATCGCCCTCGAGATGCTGGCGGAGACGGGGCCGCTGGCCGTATCCTCCGCCAACCTGACCGGGCGTCCGGCCGCGCACACCGCCGCCGAAGCGGAGGCCATGCTCGGCGACTCGGTCGCCGTCTATCTCGACGGAGGAGAGGTGGGGACGTCCTACGAGCGCGTCGATGGCCACGACTCCGCGTCGACGATCGTCGACGCCACCGCGCTCGTGTCCGGTGCGGGCAAGCTCCGCATCCTCCGTCACGGCGTGATCACCGCGGACCAGTTGCGCGCCGTCGTCGGTGACGCGCTGGCCGACGAGTCGAGCTCCGCAGCGGGGGGTGACCCTGTCGGCTCGACCGACCCCGCCGCCCCGACCGACTCCGCCGACTCGACCGATTCCGCCGAGCGCGATGGCCTCGACGCCCCTGCGGACACCTGAGCCGTGACCCTCTTCCTCGCACTCGCGCTCATCTCGGCCGTGATCACGTTCGGGATGTCACTGGTGGTCTACCGACTCGCGGTGCGGTTCAAGCTGTACCCGAAGATCCGCGAACGCGATGTGCACACCCGGCCGACGCCGCGCCTCGGCGGGGTCGCGATGTTCCTCGGCATCCTGGTCGCCTTCGGAGTGTCCTGGCTGCTGTCCAGCCAGTTCGGCGTGCTTTCGCTGATCTTCTCCGACGCCGGGCCGATCGTGGCGATCCTCGGCGCCTCGCTCCTCATCGTCGTTCTCGGCGTGGCCGACGACCTCTGGGATCTCGACTGGATGACGAAGCTCGCAGGCCAGTTCGTCGCGGCAGGTCTGGTCGCCTGGCTCGGGGTGCAGATCTACTCGCTCCCGATCGGCGGCCTCACCGTCGGCTCCCCGGTCATGAGCATCGTGATCACCCTGTTCGCGATCGTGCTGGTCATGAACGCGATCAACTTCATCGACGGCCTGGACGGGCTCGTCGCCGGCGTCGCGCTGATCGCCAACGGCACCTTCCTCATCTACACCTACCTCCTGCAGCGTGAGATCAGCCCCCAGAACTACTTCAGCCTCGCCGGTGTCATCGCAGCCATCCTGGTCGGCGCGTGCGCGGGCTTCCTGCCGCTCAACTGGCACCCGGCGAAGATGTTCATGGGTGACGCGGGCGCCCTTCTGATCGGCCTGCTGATGGCCACCTCGGCGATCTCCGTCACCGGCACGATCAACCCGGAGGCGCTGCAGACGCTCGGCAAGTCGTCGTTGGTGCCGGCGTTCATACCGGTCACCATCCCGTTCGCCGTGCTCGTCATCCCGTTGCTCGACTTCGGTCTGGCTGTCGTGCGCCGCCTGCGCGCAGGCAAGTCGCCGTTCACCGCCGACCGCAAGCACCTGCACCACCGGTTGCTCGACATGGGTCACACCCACCTGCACGCCGTGCTGATCTTCTACGCCTGGACCGCGGTCCTCTCCATCGGCTGCCTGCTGTTCTTCTTCGACCCGTATTGGATGGCCATCGTCTTCGTCGCGATCGGCCTCGTGATCTGCACGGCCATCACGCTGGCGCCGCTCAGCAGGCGCAAAGCGAACGAAGCGGCGGCAGAGCTGGCGCCCGTCGGGAGCAGGGAAGCCGAGGAGACGGCCCGCTACGACCAGCTCGACATCGCCAGCGAGAGCATCCGCGTCGCGGCTGCACGAACAATCCACACCGACACCACCACCGAGGAGACCCGATGACCGACCACCAGGACGGCACGCCCGCCCAGCGGCCGGACCAGCCCGCGCAGCGTTCCACGCCGCAGCAGCTCACGTCGACAGCGGTTCTGAAGAACGCGCTCAAGTACGGGGTGATTCTCGCCGGCGCCATCGCGATCATCGGGATGGTGCTCGGCGGCATCTTCGCAGGCTGGATCGGAGTCACGAGCGCACTCATCGGCACGTTGATCGCCGCGGTGTTCCTCGGCATCACCGCCGTCAGCATCCTGATCGCCAACCGCTTCATCAGCTCCGACCTCTACGTCGGCATCTTCTTCGGTGTCGTCCTCGGCGGCTGGATCCTCAAGTTCGTGCTGTTCATCGTGCTCGCGATCGTGCTGCGCGACCAGCCGTGGATCAACCCCGTCGTGCTGTTCCTGAGCCTCATCGCGGGCGTGATCGGGTCGCTCGTGGTGGACATGGTCGTCGTCCTCCGGTCGCGCATCCCCTACGTCAGCGACGTGACACTGCCGGGGCAGAAGCGCTGAGCTGTATCCGATTCGTTACCGGTTGAAAACTCTTGTAGAGTTGTCAGTGATTCCCCACCCGTACGCGCCCGAAGCAACACGGCGCGCGAGCGCGGGTGTCCACCGTTCGTCGTCGCGAGAGCTTTCAGCTCGACGCCCCGAAACAGGAGATAGCGCTGTTAGCTAACGCTGTGAACCTGCTGGTCCAGGCCGCAAGCTCCGATGATGGAAGCTTCCACGGCCCGTCGATCAACGAGTTCTTCCCACCGGCCATTTTTTCCATCGGTGGCTTCGAGGTCAACCGGATCATGCTGGTCCGTTTCATCGCCGTCGTCGCACTCCTCCTGGTGTTCTGGCTGGGCACGCGCCGCATGCGCGTCGTCCCCGGTCGCTTCCAGTCGCTCGTGGAGATGGGACTAGACCTCGTTCGGGTGAACATCGCGGAAGACCTGCTCGGCCGCAAAGACGGCCGGCGGTTCCTCCCGATCCTCACCACCATGTTCTTCATGGTGCTGTTCATGAACTTGACGGGTGTCATCCCGTTCCTGAACATCGCGGGCACCTCCGTCATCGGCGTGCCGCTCGTCCTGGCAGCGGTCTCGTACATCACCTTCATCTACGCCGGTGTCAAGAAGAGCCCGTCCGGCTTCTTCAAGAATGCGCTGTTCCCGGCAGGTGTTCCAAAGGCCATCTACATCATCGTCACGCCGATCGAGTTCATCTCGACCTTCGTTCTGCGGCCGATCACACTGACGCTCCGACTCATGATGAACATGATCGTCGGTCACATGCTGCTGGTGTTGTTCTTCAGCGCGTCCGTCTTCTTCACGTTCGCGCTCGGTCAGGGCTGGATCGTCCTCGGCATCGGCGCGCTCGGCTTCGGTTTCATCTTCACTCTGTTCGAGATCCTGGTGGCTGTCCTCCAGGCCTACGTCTTCGCACTGCTCACCGCTGTCTACATCCAGCTCGCAGTCGCCGAGGAGCACTAATTACGGTTCGCGCAACCGCACGAACCGCTATCACGGAAGGAAACACATAACGTGGACATCGCTGCAATCAACGGCAACATCGCCACCGTCGGTTACGGCCTCGCCGCCATCGGCCCGGCCATCGGCGTGGGCATCGTCGTCGGAAAGACCATCGAGGGCGTCGCTCGCCAGCCCGAGCTGGCCGGCCGTCTCCAGGTCCTGATGTGGATCGGTATCGCGTTCACCGAGGCGCTCGCGTTCATCGGAATCGCGACCTACTTCATCTTCCAGTAATCCTCCTCATCTCTCTCAATAAGGAGGAACGATGATCAACGGTGTGATCCGCGCCGCTACGGAGGGCGAGACGATCAATCCGCTCATCCCGCAGTGGTACGACATCGTCGGTTCGCTGATTTGCTTCGTCGTCATCCTGATCTTCTTCTGGATCTACGCGCTGCCGCGCATGCAGAAGCTCCTGGATCAGCGTGCCGAGGCGATCGAAGGCAACATCGCGAAGGCCGACGAGGCTCAGCACAAGGCCGAGGCGCTGCTGGAGGAGTACACCGCCCAGCTCGCCGACGCGCGTGCCGAGGCGGCCAAGATCCGCGAGACCGCCCGGACCGACGGTCAGCAGATCGTCGCGCAGGCCAAGGACAACGCGACGGCCGAGGCCGCGCGCGTGGCCGCCGCCGCCCAGGCCCAGATCGAGGCGGAGCGCCAGTCGGCGCTCGTCTCGCTCCGCGGCGAGGTGGGCTCCCTCGCGATCGACCTCGCCTCCGGCGTCGTCGGCGAAGTGCTCACGGACGACAAGAAGGCTCAGGCGATCGTCGACCGGTTCCTGGCCGACCTCGAGTCCAGCGAGAAGGCCGAGAAGGCAGGATCGAGCAACTGATGGGAAGCGCCTCCAGAGAAGCACTGGCCCGATCCGTCTCGGCTCTCGCCGGGCTCGGGTCCAAGGCCGATCTGGCGACGGCTGAAGACCTGTTCGCCGCAGGACGAGTCGTCGCCGACTCTGCCCAGCTCCGTTCGGTCCTCAGCGACCCTTCGGCTCCGGTTGAAGGCAAGGCTGTGCTGGTCCAGCGCGTGTTCGCCTCGCTCTCGGCACCTGCGGTCGAGCTGCTGACCGTCGTCGCCGGCGAGCGCTGGTCGAGCCAGGTCGACGTCCTGTCCGCGATCGAAGAACTCGGGATCCGCTCGATCGCCGCGTCGTCGCCGCGCAACGTGGACATCCCGGGCGAGCTCTTCGCGTTCGGAGGGGCCGTGACCTCCGACGCCGCGCTCGAGCTCGCGCTCCGCAGCAAGCTGGCGGCGCCCGAGGCCAAGGCAGAACTGGCGGAGCGCCTGCTCGCCGACAAGGCCTCGAAGCAGACCGTCGCGATCGTCCGTCAGCTGGTCCTCCAGCCGCGCGGGCGCAGCGTCCGCGAATCGCTGCGCGAGGCCGCACGCATCATCGCTGCACAGTACGGCCAGACGATCGCCACGGTCGTCACGGCCACGCCGCTCCCGGCCGAGCAGGCCGAACGCCTGCGCGAGAGCCTCGCAGCCACGTACGGCGACCTCAAGCTCAACGAGGTCGTCGACCCGGCTATCCTCGGCGGCCTGCGCGTGCAGGTCGGCGACGACGTCATCGACGGAAGCGTCGCGTCGCGCCTCACCGAACTACGACTTCAGCTTGCGGGCTGACCGCCCTCTTAGAGAGAAACCCAGGTAGGGAACAACGATGGCAGATATTTCGATCAGCCCCGATGAGATCCGGGACGCGCTCAAGGACTTCGTCTCGAAGTACGAGCCGACCAATGCAGAGACCACCGAGGTCGGTCACGTCCTCGACGCCTCCGACGGCATCGCTCACGTGGAGGGCCTCCCCGGCGTGATGGCAAACGAGCTCATCCGCTTCGCGAATGGGACCCTGGGCCTGGCGCAGAACCTCGACGAGAACGAGGTCGGCGTCGTGGTCCTCGGCGAGTTCGACGAGATCGTCGAGGGCATGGAGGTGACCCGCACCGGCGAGGTCCTCTCCGTCCCGGTCGGCGACGGCTACCTCGGTCGCGTGGTCGACCCGCTCGGCAACCCGATCGACGGCCTCGGCGAGATCGCCTCCGAGGGTCGTCGCGAGCTCGAGCTCCAGGCCCCCGGCGTGATGCAGCGCAAGTCGGTGCACGAGCCGCTCCAGACCGGTATCAAGGCCATCGACGCCATGATCCCCGTCGGCCGCGGTCAGCGCCAGCTGATCATCGGCGACCGCCAGACCGGTAAGACGGCCATCGCGATCGACACGATCATCAATCAGAAGGCCAACTGGGAGTCGGGCGACGTCAGCAAGCAGGTCCGCTGCATCTACGTCGCCATCGGCCAGAAGGGCTCGACCATCGCCTCGGTGAAGGGCGCGCTCGAAGACGCCGGCGCGATGGAGTACACCACCATCGTCGCGGCTCCGGCCTCCGACCCCGCCGGCTTCAAGTACCTCGCCCCCTACACCGGCTCGGCCATCGGCCAGCACTGGATGTACGGCGGCAAGCACGTCCTCATCATCTTCGACGACCTGTCGAAGCAGGCCGAGGCTTACCGCGCCGTGTCGCTCCTCCTCCGTCGTCCGCCGGGACGCGAGGCCTACCCGGGCGACGTGTTCTACCTGCACTCCCGCCTGCTGGAGCGTTGCGCCAAGCTCTCCGACGAACTGGGTGCGGGCTCGATGACCGGCCTGCCGATCATCGAGACCAAGGCGAACGACGTCTCGGCCTACATCCCGACCAACGTGATCTCGATCACCGACGGTCAGATCTTCCTGCAGTCCGACCTCTTCAACGCCAACCAGCGTCCCGCGGTCGACGTCGGTATCTCCGTCTCCCGAGTCGGCGGCGACGCGCAGGTCAAGTCGATCAAGAAGGTCTCCGGCACGCTCAAGCTCGAGCTCGCTCAGTACCGCTCGCTCGAGGCGTTCGCGATGTTCGCCTCCGACCTGGACGCGGCCAGCCGCCGCCAGCTCGCTCGCGGTGCTCGTCTGACCGAGCTCCTCAAGCAGCCGCAGTACTCGCCGTTCCCCGTCGAGGAGCAGGTGGTCTCGATCTGGGCCGGAACGAACGGCAAGCTCGACGAGGTCGCGGTGGAGGACATCCTCCGCTTCGAGGCCGAACTGCTCGACCACCTTCGTCGCACCACCGACATCCTCACCACGCTGCGCGAGACCAACGTTCTCGACGACGACACGGTGGAGAAGCTGGGCGCCGAGGTCGACAAGTTCAAGCTCGAATTCCAGACGGGCGAGGGCAAGCCGCTCGCCTCGGTCGGACGCGAGGAGTTCGAGGCCAGCGCCAAAGAGGACGTCAACCAGGAGCGCATCGTCAAGGCGAAGCGCTGAGCACGGATAGGTACTGAGGAAGACACATGGGAGCACAGCTTCGGGTCTACCGGCAGAAGATCAAGTCTGCCCAGACGACCAAGAAGATCACCCGTGCCATGGAGCTGATCTCCGCCTCACGCATTCAGAAGGCGCAGGCTCGGGTGGCCGCCTCCTCGCCGTACGCCCGCGCGATCACGCGCGCGGTGTCGGCGGTGGCGACCTACTCGAACGTCGAGCACATCCTCACCACGGAGCCCGAGAAGATCGAGCGCGCTGCGATCGTCATCTTCTCGTCCGACCGCGGTCTCGCGGGCGCGTTCAACTCGAACGTGCTCAAAGAGTCTGAGAAGCTCGCCGAACTGCTGCGCAGCCAGGGCAAAGAGGTCGTCTACTTCCTGATCGGACGCAAGGCGCAGGGCTACTTCAGCTTCCGCCGCCGCGCGTTCGAACGGGTGTGGACAGGCAACACGGACAAACCCGAGTTCGAGCAGGCCAAGGAGATCGCCGACGCGATCCTCGAATCGTTCCTGCGCGACGCGTCCGATGGCGGAGTCGACGAGATCCACGTCATCTACAACCGCTTCGTGAGCATGCTGACGCAGGAGCCGCAGATCGTGCGCCTGCTTCCGCTGGAGGTCGTCGAGGGCGTCGAGGAGCCGGACCGCACGCAGGTGCTGCCGCTCTACGAGTTCGAGCCGGATGTCAACACCGTGCTCGACTCGCTGCTGCCGGTCTACATCGAGAGCCGCATCTTCAACGCGATGCTGCAGTCCGCAGCCTCCAAGCACGCGGCCACGCAGAAGGCGATGAAGGCCGCGAGCGACAACGCCGACAAGCTCATCACCGACTACACGCGACTGGCCAACAACGCCCGCCAGGCGGAGATCACCCAGCAGATCTCCGAGATCGTGGGCGGCGCGGACGCGCTGAGCTCGGCAAAATAATCGTCCAAACGAGAGAGAACGAATCATGACTACCGCTACCGCCGAAGCCCAGGCTTCGACCGCGAAGCCGGCCGGCGTGGGACGCATCGCCCGCGTCACCGGTCCGGTCGTCGACATCGAGTTCCCGCACGACTCGATCCCGGGCATCTACAACGCCCTGAAGACCACTATCACCATCGGCGAGCAGTCGACCGAGATCACTCTGGAGGTCGCCCAGCACCTCGGTGACGACCTCGTGCGCGCGATCGCCCTGAAACCCACCGACGGCTTGGTCCGCGGTGGCGAGGTCCGCGACACCGGCTCGCCGATCACGGTGCCCGTCGGCGACGTGACCAAGGGCAAGGTCTTCAACGTGACCGGCGACGTGCTCAACGCCGAGCCGGGCGAGAAGATCGAGATCAGCGAGCGTTGGTCCATCCACCGTCAGCCTCCGGCGTTCGACCAGCTCGAGTCGAAGACCCAGCTGTTCGAGACCGGCATCAAGGTCATCGACCTCCTCACTCCGTACGTGCAGGGTGGCAAGATCGGCCTGTTCGGCGGCGCGGGTGTCGGCAAGACCGTCCTCATCCAGGAGATGATCCAGCGCGTTGCGCAGGATCACGGTGGTGTGTCGGTGTTCGCCGGTGTCGGCGAGCGCACCCGTGAGGGTAACGACCTCATCCACGAGATGGAGGAGGCGGGCGTCTTCGACAAGACCGCTCTCGTCTTCGGACAGATGGACGAGCCGCCGGGCACGCGTCTGCGCGTCGCTCTCTCCGCGCTCACGATGGCGGAGTACTTCCGCGACGTGCAGAAGCAGGACGTGCTGCTCTTCATCGACAACATCTTCCGCTTCACGCAGGCCGGCTCCGAGGTCTCCACGCTGCTCGGCCGCATGCCGTCCGCGGTGGGTTACCAGCCCAACCTGGCCGACGAGATGGGTGTCCTCCAGGAGCGCATCACCTCGACCCGCGGTCACTCGATCACGTCGCTGCAGGCGATCTACGTGCCGGCCGACGACTACACCGACCCGGCGCCGGCGACCACGTTCGCGCACCTCGACGCCACGACCGAGCTCTCCCGTGAGATCGCGTCGAAGGGTCTGTACCCGGCCGTCGACCCCCTGACCTCGACCTCGCGCATCCTGGACCCCCGTTACCTGGGCGCCGACCACTACCGCGTCGCGATCACCGTCAAGCAGATCCTCCAGAAGAACAAGGAGCTGCAGGAGATCATCGCGATCCTCGGTGTCGACGAGCTGTCCGAAGAAGACAAGATCACCGTGTCGCGGGCGCGTCGCATCCAGCAGTTCCTCTCACAGAACACCTACATGGCGAAGAAGTTCACCGGAGTCGAGGGCTCGACCGTCGCGCTGAAGGACACCATCGAGTCGTTCGACGCCATTGCCAAGGGCGAGTTCGACCACGTGGCCGAGCAGGCGTTCTTCAACGTCGGTGCGATCTCCGACGTCGAGGAGAAGTGGGCGCAGATCCAGAAGGAGAACGGCTAAGCATGGCTGTCCTCAACGTCAGCATCGTCGCCGCCGACCACGAAGTGTGGGCGGGCGAGGCGAGCATGGTCGTCGCACGGACCGTGGAGGGGCAGATCGGTATCCTGCCCGGCCACGAGCCGCTGCTCGCCATCCTCGCCCAGGGCGAGGTGCGTGTGACCCTCCACGGAGGCGAGTCGATCACGGCCCAGGCCGACGACGGCTTCCTCTCTGTGGAGAACGACACGGTCACCATCGTGGCGCGTCAGGCAGAGCTCCTCTGACATGACCGACAAGGCAGCCCCGCTCGATCGGCAGTTCGGAGAGGTCCGCGTCCCCGTCCTCGTCGTGACGGCCGGGCTTCCTGGTTCGGGCAAGTCCACCATCGCCGAGATCGTCGCGGGCCGGCTCGGCGCCACGGCGATCTCGGTCGATCCGATCGAGGCCGCGATCCTCAAAGCAGGCATCGACGCCGACCAGCCGACCGGGCTCGCCGCGTACCTTGTCGCCGAGCGGATGGCCGAGCAGCTGCTCGTGAGCGGTCAGTCGGTGATAGTTGACGCCGTGAACGCGGTCGAACCCGCACGACTGCAGTGGCGCGATCTTGCGGAGCGCTGCGGGGTCAAACTGAGCGTGATCGAGACCGTCTGCCTCGATGTGCACCTCCACGAGGAGCGACTCTCGAAGCGCACCGACCTGACCGCCGCCTACGCGGTGGAGCAGAGCATCGACGACTACGCGGAGTGGAGGGGCGCGGCTGCGTCGCTTCCTCGCATCACGCTCGACACTTCTCGCCCGCTCGGCGAGAACGTCCACGCTGCGCTGGCCTTCCTGGACCGCTGAGTGCTCCTGCTCCTGCCCCCGTCGGAGACCAAGCGCGACGGGGGAGCGGACGTTCCGCTCGCCTTCGAGTCGCTGAGCTTTCCGGCTCTGACTTCCACGCGATCCGCGGTCGTCGACGAGACGGTCGCGATGACGGCATCACCCGATGCCGCAGCCCGAGCACTGAAGCTCGGGCCGAAGCACGCGGCCGCCGAGGTGGAACGCAATCGTGTGCTGCGATCGGCATCGACGATGCCGGCGCTGCTGCGCTACACCGGGGTGCTCTACGACGCACTGGATGCCGACTCCTTCACGGCGGAGCAGTGGCGGTTCGCGGCGGAGAGCGTCGCGGTGCAGTCCGCCCTGCTCGGCCTGGTGCGGGCCGCCGACCCCATCCCGGCGTATCGATTGTCGTTCGATTCGCGGCTCTCACCGTCGCTCAAGAAGCGGTGGAGCGCGGCGTGCGCGGACGAGCTCGCAGCGGTCGACGGCGTCATCCTCGACTTGCGCTCGGAGGGCTACGCCGCCCTCGGGCCCCTGCCGGTGCGGGAGGGCGCGCACTACCTTCGCGTGTTAGCGCGCGACGAGAGCGGGACGGTTCGGGCGCTGAATCACTTCAACAAGCAGGCCAAGGGCCTGTTCACACGCGCGCTCGTCGCGGGTGGGGAACACTTCGCTTCGACTGGCGAACTGCTCGCCTGGGCGGCGGACGAAGGCTATGACCTGACCATCTCCACCGACCGCGCGGGCGAACTTAACCTGGTGGTGCCGGAGGTGACCGGAACGCCGGGCAAGCTCACCGCGGTTCTCAGCGTGCCTCGCTGAGACCGTCCGGCGGCGGGCTTTGGCGCGCTGACACTCAGCCGGCTGAGAATGCGCCGCGCCCGCGGCACGATGGTGGTTTTCGAGGAGTAAGTGAGATAAACTCAACTCACGAGCGAGAAGGGACATCCCACCGAGGTCGCGCGCCGCGATGCGGCTCGACCTCCACATGCCAGTCGGGTCGGCGCGCTGATCGCGGACACGTCTTTGGGACGTGCCGAAGCCGGAACCGGTGTGGCGGCTGCACAGTGATTCCGCCTGCGGTCGGGCACGAGCGGACGCTCCGCCACCAGCGAGAACGGTTCCACTGATCACGTCCGCCGGCCCGACTCTTCTTGTCGGCGACGAGTCGACCTGCCATCACCGGCTGGCGCGGAAGCAGCCCTCGAAGTGATCGTCGACCATGCCCGTCGCCTGCATGAGCGCGTACATCGTGGTCGGGCCGACGAAGCGGAAGCCGCGGCGGCGGAGCTCCTTGCTGAGGGCGGTCGATTCCGGGGTCACCGCGAGGACATCGTCCCACGCGCGGGGGCGCTCTCGAGTGCCAGTGGGTGCGAAGCCCCACATGAGGACGTCGAGGGGAACGTCGAGGTCGAGGACGGCCTTCGCGTTCGAGATGGTGGCCTCGATCTTGCCCCGATGTCGGATGATCCGCTCGTCGCCCAGCAACCGCTGCACGTCGTCCTCCGTCATCGCAGCGACCCGCGCGAGGTCGAAGCCGTGGAAGACCTCGCGGAAGGCCGGCCGGCGTCTCAGGACGGTGATCCAGGAGAGCCCGGCCTGGAAGCCTTCAAGGCAGAGCTTCTCGTAAAGCGCCCGCGGATCGTGCTGAGGCGTGCCCCACTCCTCGTCGTGATAGCGGCGGTACTCGGCATCGCTCGCCGACCACGAGCAGCGGGCCACCCCGTCGTCGCCGACGGCGAGGGCGGACCGGGAGGCGGGTGTGGCGGGCGCAGGAGGGGTTGCAGAATCGGCGGAAGTGGACTCGGGCAGCTGATCTGTCGTGGTCATGCGGCTAGCGTGATCCCCTCGTGCTCGAGCAGCCAGAGTTTGGTGGGAATGCCCTCACCACCGCTGTAGCCGGTGATCTTGCCCGTCGACGAGAGCACGCGGTGGCATCCGATCATGATCGGCACGGGATTGGCGCCGACGGCGCCGCCGATGGCTCGACCGTAGCCTGGGCGCCCGATCGCGAGACCGAGCTCGCCGTAGGTCGTGAGCGTGCCGTACTTCAGCCCGGACAGGTGTTGCCAGACCGCCGTGCGGAACGGCGTTCCTGCGAGGTGCACCGGGACGTCGAAGTTCCGCCGCGTTCCGGCGAAGTACTCGTCGAGCTGTGCGGCCGCGTCGTCGAGCACGGCGGAGCTGCGCTCGGGATGATCGTCGAACGGGAGCACGTCGTCGCGTGCGATCGAGAGCGTCGTGACCGCCTCGCCGTCGGCGGTCAGCTCGATGCGGCCGATCGGGCTCGGGAGGCGAAGGAGGTACGAGAAAGAACTGCTCATGGGTCGACTCTAGGGCCGGCGGCCGACAGTTACTCGCGGAAATCGGACATCGGGGACAAGTCGTTCGCGCAGCCTCGTGTGGAGGAGTTTGCGATTCGATCGCCGGCAGCGCGCTGCCTAGACTCGACGGCATGGCGAACATCGAATACCGCACTCTCGGACCCTCCGGGTTGATCGTTTCCATGATCGGGCTCGGCTGCAACAACTTCGGCCGCGCGGGCACGGCCTCCGAGACGCAGGAGGGCACCGATGCCGTCATCGGTGCGGCGATAGACGCCGGCGTGACCCTCTTCGACACTGCGGACATCTACGGCAAGGAGCGCGGGCTCTCCGAGACCCTCATGGGCAAGTCGCTCGAGGGCAAACGCGAGAAGGTCGTCCTGGCGACCAAGTTCGGCATGGACATGGCGGGCGCCAACGGCCCCGACTGGGGTGTCCGTGGATCGCGCCGGTACATCCGGCTCGCCGTGGAGGCCTCCCTGCGCCGCCTGCGGACCGACTGGATCGACCTGTACCAGTTGCACCGCCCAGACCCGTCGACGCCCATCGAAGAGACGCTCGCGACCCTCGACGATCTCATCGCCGAGGGCAAGATCCGCTACATCGGCCACTCCAACCTCGCTGGCTGGCAGATCGCCGAGGCAGAGTTCACTGCGCGGCTCGCCGGACACCCTCGGTTCATCTCGTCGCAGAACGAGTACAGCCTCTTGGAGCGCGACGCAGAGCGGGAGGTGCTGCCGGCGGTGAACGCCTATGGACTCGGCTTCCTGCCCTTCTTCCCGCTCTATAACGGTCTGTTCACGGGCAAGTTCAGCCGCGCTGGCGGCCCGGCCGACAGCCGCATCATGATGATCCGCAAGCATCTCCTCGATGACGCGCCGTGGGATGCCATCGAGGCGTACCAGGCGTTCTGCGACGAGCGCGGCGTAACGATGCTGGCAGCGACGTTCGCCTGGCTGCTCGCCCAGCCCGGACTCACGAGCGTCATCGCGGGCGCCACCCGCCCTGAGCAGATCGTCGCGAACGCCGAGGCGGCGACGGCCTGGTCGCCTACTGCCCACGACGTGGAGGCCATCTCGGGCTTCTTCCCGCGTCGGCACTGAGCCTCAGGAGCGGTTCGCTCAGGGCGAACGCGTCCTCGGTTGTGAGTGAGCACTCACTCCGCTTACCATTTCGTCCGTGGAGACAGGCGTGGAGACAGTTATTGAGACGGAGCTGGAGGCCGAGGCGGCGGTCCAACCGGACACCGACCAGCCGGCGCGGACGCGCGCGCAGCCGCTCGCGCCGGAGGACCGCAAAGCGATGATCATCGACGCTGTCATCCCGCTGCTGGTCGAGCACGGCCGCGGGGTGACCTCCCGCCAGATCGCGGACGCGGCCGGAATCGCCGAAGGCACGATCTTCCGCGCTTTCGGCGACAAGGAGACACTCGTCCAGGCGGCCGTCGAGAAGTACCTCGACCCGGAGCCGCTCCGCGAGGCGCTGCGCTCCATCGACCCCGCCCTGCCTCTCGAGCACAAGGTGCGCGCCATCGTCTATCTGCTGCGGGAGCGGTTCAGGAGCGTCATGCGCATCATGGCGGTCGTGGGCCACCAGCGGCCGCCCGTGCCGCAGGAGGGCACCGAATTCGCGGCCATCATCGCCCAGATCCTCGCTCCGGAGGCAGATGACCTCAACTGGCCTCCGGAGCGCGTCGCCCACATCCTCCGCCTCATCAGCTTCTCGTCCGCGTTCCCCGCACTGAACGACGGCCTCGAGTTCAGCGTCGACGACCTTGCCCGGATCGCCCTGGTGGGCGTTGCCGGCCGGCCGTTCGCGATCTACACACCCACGACCGCCGCCGATGCGGCACAGCAGGGAGAGCCACGATGCTCCTGAAACTCCTCGGCCGGTTCCTCCGGCCGCACTGGCCGCTCCTCATCGGGGTGGTCGTCTTCCAGTTGGCGCAGTCGCTGCTGTCCCTGTGGCTGCCGACGCTGAACGCCGACATCGTCGACAACGGCATCGCCAAGGGCGACACCGGCTACATCCTCTCGACCGGCGCCGAGATGCTCGGGATCACGATCGTCCAGGTCGCGTGTTCGATCACAGCCGTCTATTTCGGCGCCAAGGTGGCGATGCGGGTCGGTCGCGACCTCCGCGGTGCCATCTTCCACCGGGTGGGCGAGTTCTCCGAGCGGGAGGTCACCCACTTCGGCGCTCCTTCGCTGATCACCCGCAACACCAACGACGTCCAGCAGGTGCAGATGCTCGTGCTGATGACCTGCACCCTGCTGGTCTCGGCGCCGATCCTGGCGATCGGCGGCATCGTGCTCGCGATGCAGCAGGACATCCAGTTGTCGTGGCTCATCGCCGTGAGCGTCCCCGTCCTGCTGATCGCGGTGAGCATCATCATCGTCAAGATGGTCCCGCTGTTCCGCAAGATGCAGGAGCGGATCGACAGGGTCAACCGCGTGCTGCGCGAGCAGCTCACCGGTATCCGCGTGGTTCGCGCGTTCGTGCGCGAGGAGGTCGAGACCTCCCGCTTCTCCGTCGCCAACGACGAGGTGACCGATACCGCGATCCGGGCGGGCCGACTGTTCGCGCTGATGTTTCCGATCGTGATGCTGGTGCTCAACGTCTCCAGCGTCGCGGTGATCTGGTTCGGCGCGTTCCGGGTCGCCGACGGCTCGATGCAGATCGGGACCTTGACGGCCTTCCTGCAATACCTCATGCAGATCCTCATGGGCGTGATGATGTCCACGATGATGGCCGTCCTCGTCCCGCGAGCGGCCGTCTGCGCCGACCGCATCGGCCAGGTTCTGGGCACGGAGCCGTCGGTCGCGGTTCCGGAGTACCCGGTGACGGAGGTGTCGGCGAAGGGCACGGTCGAGTTCGTCGGTGTCGGCTTCTCGTACCCTGGCGCCGAGCAGCCGGTGCTCAGCGACGTGACGTTCTTCGCGGAGGCCGGTAAGACGACCGCGATCATCGGCAGCACCGGCGCGGGCAAGACCACGCTGATCAACCTCATCCCGCGACTGTTCGACGCGACGAGCGGGATCGTCCTGGTCGACGGCGTGGACGTCGCCGAGCTCGATCCCGAACTGCTCTGGTCGCGCATCGGCCTGGTGCCGCAGAAGCCGTACCTGTTCTCCGGCACGGTCGCGAGCAACCTCCGGTACGGCAACCCCGACGCCACCGACGACGAGCTCTGGCGCGCGCTCGAGATCGCGCAGGCGAAGGGCTTCGTCGACGAGATGCCCGAGAAGCTCGAGGGTCCGATCGCCCAGGGCGGCACGAATGTCTCGGGAGGCCAGCGGCAGAGACTCGCGATCGCCCGTGCCCTCGTGAGCCAGCCGGAGATCTTCATCTTCGACGACTCGTTCTCGGCTCTCGACACCGCGACGGACGCACGACTGCGGCAGGCGCTGGCGCGCAACGAGGCCGACGCGACCATGATCGTCGTGGCCCAGCGCGTGTCCACCATCGTCGACGCCGACCAGATCATCGTGCTGGACGACGGCCGGGTCGTCGGCCGCGGAACCCACGCCGAGCTCGTCGAGAGCAACCCCACCTACGCCGAGATCGTCTCGTCGCAGCTGACCGCGGAGGAGGCGGCATGAGCCGCGACGACGGCGCCCGTGGCGGCGCGACGACACAGGCCCCGGTTCGCACCCCGGTCCGGCGCGGCCCGGGAGGAGGTGGTCCGTTCGGCGGCGGTATGACGTTGCCGGGCGACAAGTCCCTGAACTTCGGGCCGTCGGCGAAGCGGCTCGGCCGCAGGCTGCGTCCGGAGATGGTCGGGATCGTGTTCGTCACGCTCCTCGCCGTCGTGAGCGTCGTCTTCGCGGTGCTCGGACCCAAGCTGCTCGGGAACGCGATCAACCTGGTGTTCGCAGGTGCGATCTCGGCGCAGCTGCCGCAGGGCATCACGCAGGCGCAGGCCATCGAGGGCCTCCGCGCGAGCGGTCAGGGACAGCTTGCCGACCTCATCTCCGGGATGACGCTGACGCCGGGCGAGGGCATCGACTTCGCGGCGGTCGGTCAAATCCTCATGTGGGTGCTGGCGCTCTACATCGCGTCGTCGGTGTTCAGCTACCTGCAGGGCTATGTGCTCAACGGCATCACCCAGCGCACGGTGTACCGGCTGCGCCAAGATGTGGAGGCCAAGATCCATCGCCTCCCGCTCACGTACTTCGACCGGATGCAGCGCGGAGAGCTGCTGAGCCGGGTCACGAACGACATCGACAACATCTCGCAGACCCTCCAACAGACGTTGAGCCAGCTGCTCACCTCGCTGCTGACGGTGATCGGCGTGGTGGTGATGATGTTCGTCGTGTCGCCGCTGCTGGCGGTGATCGCGTTGATCACCATCCCGCTCACGCTGCTGGTGACGACGCTGATCGCCAAGCGCTCCCAGAAGCTGTTCGTGGCGCAGTGGCGCAACACGGGCGAGCTCAACGGTCAGATCGA
This sequence comes from Leifsonia sp. McL0607, assembly GCF_049993355.1. Classification (GTDB taxonomy): domain Bacteria; phylum Actinomycetota; class Actinomycetes; order Actinomycetales; family Microbacteriaceae; genus Leifsonia. The sequence continues at coordinate 2,686,475 of NZ_CP188253.1, forward strand.
GGAGGCTTTCACCGGCCACTCGCTGGTGAAGGTGTTCGGCCGTCACCGCGAGGTGGAGGAGCGGTTCCGCCAGAAGAATCAAGAGATGTACGAGGCGAGCTTCGGTGCGCAGTTCATCTCCGGCCTGATCATGCCGTCGATGATGTTCGTCGGCAACTTGATGTACGTCGCGATCGCCGTGGTCGGCGGCCTCCAAGTCGCCAATGGCGCGATGCAGCTCGGCGACGTGACGGCCTTCATCCAGTACTCGCGCCAGTTCACCCAGCCGTTGACGCAGCTGGGCTCGATGGCGAACCTGCTGCAGTCCGGTGTCGCCAGTGCTGAGCGCGTGTTCGAACTGCTCGACGCCGACGAGCAGAGCCCCGACCCGAGCGAGCCGGAGAACCTGGAGGGAACGCGGGGGAGGCTCGCCTTCGAGGACGTCTCATTCCGGTACCTGCCGGACAAGCCGCTCATCGAGGATCTCTCCCTCGTGGCCGAGCCCGGCCAGACCGTGGCGATCGTGGGCCCGACCGGCGCGGGCAAGACGACCCTGGTCAACCTCATGATGCGCTTCTACGATCTCGACTCCGGCCGGATCACCCTCGACGGCGTCGACATCGCGTCGATGACGAGGCACGACCTCCGCGAGCGGATGGGGATGGTGCTCCAGGACACCTGGCTGTTCAAGGGCACCATCAGGGAGAACATCGCCTACGGTCGTCCCGGCGCCACGGAGGACGAGATCCGCGCCGCAGCCAGGGCGACCTACGTCGACCGGTTCGTGCACTCGCTGCCCGACGGCTACGACACTGTGCTCGACGACGAGGGCTCCAATGTCTCTGCGGGCGAGAAGCAGCTGCTGACGATCGCGCGGGCGTTCCTCGCCCGCCCGAGCGTGCTGATCCTCGACGAGGCGACCTCGTCAGTCGACACCCGGACCGAGCTCCTGGTGCAAAAGGCCATGAGCGCCCTGCGCGCCGATCGCACGTCGTTCGTGATCGCCCACCGGCTGTCCACGATCCGCGACGCCGATCTGATCCTCGTGATGGAGGCCGGGAAGATCGTCGAGCAGGGGACGCACTCCGAGCTGCTCGCGCAGGGCGGGCCCTATTACACGCTCTACAACGCGCAGTTCGCGGCGCCGGCGGAGGAGGGAGCCTAGAGCCGTGCCCGGACGGCGCGCACGCACCAGAACAGCCCGTAGGCGAGCAGCCCGAGGGCGATCACGACGAGCAGGAATACGCCGAACGGGACGCTCACCAGCGCCTTGAGGCTCCCGTCGAGGCCGGCGGCCTTCGACGGGTCGACGGTCACAGCGCCGGCGACCACCAGGCCGCCGACGAGCAGGAGGGCGACCCCCTTGGCGATGTACCCGACCCGGCCGAGAACGGTGATCGCTCCCGCCCAGGCGTCAGGCGGGAGCTTCAGGTCGCGCTCGAAGCGGTGCGTCGCGCCGCTCCAGATGAAACCCGCTCCGACGGCGACGATGACCAGCCCGATCAGAGCGAGCACGAAGACCCCGCCGGGCAGAGCGAGAAGACGCGCACTCTGTGTCTTCTCGGTCGACGACGCGTTGTGGTGGCCTCCCGTCGCGATCGAGATCGTGATGGCGGCCAGCGCTGCATAGACGACGGCTTTGACGATCTCGAGCAGCTTCGTCGCCGCGCCGTGCGCCGTCACGGCCACCAGCAGCTGCCAGATGGCCAGCACGATCAGGCCGACGACCACCAGCCAGAGGACGAAGACGCCGCCCGGGACCGAGGCGACGGCCTGCAGGGCGCCGGACTGGTCGGCGTGGCCGCCCGATCCCGCCGCGACGGCCAGTGCGATGACGCCGATGAGGATATGGAGGAGGCCGATGGAGGCCAGTCCGACGCGGGTCAGGACCCGGACTGTCGTGCTGCGTTCGAGGCGAGACGCGGTTCGGGTGGGTGCGCTCATGCCCTGCACAGTACGCGGGGTCCCGGCTCACCGGAATCTCCGGTACCGTAGAGAACTGAGTCCGCCGCGCCGTCGCGCGGCGGCGAAGATCTGAATAGAGGAGGCCGGCATGGACATCGACCTCAGCGTCTTGCGTCTCATGGAGCGCGAGAAGGAGATCCCGTTCGACGAGCTCGTGCAGATCATCGAGCAGGCCATCCTGACCGCGTATCTCAAGCACACCAACCAGGCCGACCACCGTCACGGGCACAGCGACCAGCCGCCCGCCGCGCGCGTCCACCTGGACCGCAAGACCGGGCATGTCACCGTATACGTTCCCGAGCACGACGACGAGGGCAACGTCATCGGCGAGGCCGAGGACAGCCCGAGCGACTTCGGACGCATCGCGGCGTTCGCCGCCAAGCAGGTGATCAACCAGCGGCTGCGCGACATCGCCGACGACGCCGTGCTCGGCGAGTTCCGCGGCCGCGAGGGCGACATCGTCGCCGGCATCATCCAGCAGGGCCCCAACCCGCGCATGGTGCACATCGACCTCGGCAGCGTGGAGGCCATCCTGCCGCCCGAGGAGCAGGTGCCGGGCGAGGAGTATACTCACGGCTCCCGCATCCGCGTCTACGTCACCAGCGTCGCCAAGGGCGCCAAAGGGCCGTCGATCACGGTTTCGCGCACGCACCCGGCTCTCGTCCGCAAGCTGTTCGCGCTCGAGGTCCCCGAGATCGCCAGCGGAATCGTCGAGATCGTCTCGCTCGCGCGAGAGGCAGGCCACCGCACCAAGATCGCCGTCCGCGCGACGGAGCCCGGGGTGAACGCCAAGGGCGCCTGCATCGGCGAGCTCGGGCAGCGCGTGCGCGCGGTGACGGCGGAGTTGAACAACGAGAAGATCGACATCGTCGACTACTCGCCGGATCTCGCAACCTTCGTCTCGAGCGCCCTGTCGCCTGCCAAGGTTACCAGCGCCTTCGTGATCGACGAGTCGCTCAAGGCGGTGCGTGCGCTCGTCCCCGACTACCAGCTGTCGCTGGCCATCGGCAAGGAGGGGCAGAACGCTCGGCTCGCCGCCAAACTCACCGGCGCGAAGATCGACATCCAGCCCGATTCGATCCTCGACGACAAGTAAGAGGCATCGCGCGGGGAATGCTCAGCGTTCGAGATGCGTTCTCAACACTGCGGCGTTCCGTGCTGATTCGGCGCAGAGATGCGTGAGGGGTAAGATGGAAGCCGTCAGAACGTGCGTCGGATGCCGTTCTCGCGCTCCCCGGTCCTCTCTTCTGAGGGTCGTTCTCCGGAATTCGGAACTTGTGGCGGACCCGTCCGCCACTCTCCCCGGACGGGGCGCGTGGCTGCATCCGGTCGACGAGTGTCTCGATCTCGCACTCACGCGCAGAGCCTTCGGGCGAGCGCTGAGAGCGGAGGTGAGCCTCGAGTCGACGGCCATCCGGGCCGCACTGCGACTCCTCCCGGGGTCGCAGCTGAGAGAACAGGCTGAAGAAGCAGTGACTTCACATGAGTGACAACCGATGAGCGGCTCGAAATGAGTTCCGTCCGCAACTAACGCCTGCCCTGTCTGGGGGTAGGCCCAGACAGGAGAATTGTGGCTGCAAAACCACGCGTACACGAGGTCGCGAGCGAGCTCGGCGTCGACAGCAAAGTCGCGCTCGCGAAACTCAAAGAGATGGGCGAGTTCGTCAAGGGACCGTCCTCCAGCATCGAGCCTCCGGTAGCACGCAAGCTGCGTGCCGCCCTGGAGGCTGAGGGCTTCAGCGCCGACAAGGCGGCTGCCCCGAAAGCGGAAGCTCCGCGCCCCGCTGCTCCGCGCCCTCCGGCGTCGAGCGAGTCCGGCGGGCCCAAGCCGCAGGCGCCGATGTCGGTCGCCGAGCGTCAGGCCGCGGCCGAGAAGGCCGCCGCCGAGAAGGCCGCCGCCGAGAAGGCCGCAGCCGAGAAAGCCGCTACCGAGCAGGCGGCTCCCGCCGCCGCTTCGGCCGCTCCGAGCGAGAAGGCCGAAGCGTCGGTTCCACGCCCCAGCGCGGCACCCGGCTCCAGCAGCATCCCGCGCCCCGGCGCCCCGCGCCCCGGCAACAACCCGTTCTCGTCGAGCCAGGGCATGGGCCAGCGCCCGAGCGCGCCGCGCCCCGGCAACAACCCGTATTCCAGCTCGCAGGGCATGGGCCAGCGCCCGAGCCCTGGCAACATCCCGCGTCCGGCTCCGCCGCGTCCCGGTGCGCCCCGGATCGGCGCGCCCGGTCAGGGCGGAGGCAACCGTCCCGGTCCGCGTCAGGGCGGCGGCGGAGGTCGTCCCGGCTTCCAGCAGCGTCCCGGTGGCGCCGGCGCAGGAGCGGGCGGCGGCTTCCAGCGCCCCGGCGGCGGCACGGGCGGCGGCTTCGGCGCCCCGCGGCCGGCCGGCGGCGGCGGTGGCCGCGGCCGTGGCCCCGGCGGTGGTACCGCTGGTGCGTTCGGACGTGGCGGCGGCAAGTCGAAGGCCCGCAAGTCGAAGCGCGCGAAGCGTCAGGAATTCGAGATGCGGGAGGCCCCGTCGCTGGGCGGCGTGAGCGTCCCCCGCGGCGACGGCGGCACTGTCATCCGACTGCGCCGCGGCTCCTCCATCTCCGACTTCGCCGACAAGATCGACGCCAACCCGGCCTCGCTGGTCACCGTGCTCTTCCACCTGGGCGAGATGGCGACCGCGACCGAGTCGCTCGACGAGGCGACCTTCCAGATCCTCGGTGAGGAGCTGGGCTACAAGATCCAGGTCGTCTCGCCCGAGGACGAGGACCGCGAGCTGCTCGAGGGCTTCGACATCGACCTCGACGCCGAGCTGGAGGGCGAGTCCGACGAGGACCTCGAGATCCGGCCCCCGGTCGTCACCGTCATGGGTCACGTCGACCACGGTAAGACGCGCCTCCTCGACGCCATCCGCAACGCGAACGTCGTTGCGGGCGAGGCCGGCGGCATCACCCAGCACATCGGTGCGTACCAGGTGTGGACGGAGCACGATGGCATCGAGCGTGCCATCACCTTCATCGACACCCCGGGTCACGAGGCGTTCACCGCCATGCGCGCCCGTGGTGCGCAGGTCACCGACATCGCGATCCTCGTGGTCGCGGCCGACGACGGCATCATGCCGCAGACGATCGAGGCGCTGAACCACGCCCAGGCGGCCAACGTGCCGATCGTGGTCGCGGTCAACAAGATCGACAAGCCGGAGGCCAACCCGGCCAAGGTGCGCCAGCAGCTCACCGAGTTCGGCCTGGTGGCGGAGGAGTACGGCGGCGATGTCATGTTCGTCGACGTCTCCGCGCGCAACAACATCGGCATCGACGGCCTGCTCGACGCTGTGCTGCTCACCGCGGACGCTGGTCTCGACCTCCGCGCCAACCCGAACAAGGACGCGCGCGGTGTCGCCATCGAGGCGAAGCTCGACAAGGGCCGCGGCGCTGTCGCGACCGTGCTCATCCAGTCCGGAACGCTGCGCGTCGGCGACGCCATTGTCGCGGGCACGGCCTACGGCCGCGTCCGTGCGATGGCCGACGAGAACGGCGACGCTGTCATCGAGGCCGCCCCGTCCCGTCCGGTCCAGGTGCAGGGTCTCTCCAGTGTCCCGCGCGCCGGTGACACCTTCATCGTCACCGAGGAGGACCGCACCGCGCGCCAGATCGCCGAGAAGCGTGAGGCCGCCGAGCGCAACGCCCAGCTGGCGAAGGCCCGCAAGCGCATCTCGCTCGAGGACTTCACCCGCGCTCTGGAAGAGGGCAAGGTCGAGGCGCTCAACCTCATCATCAAGGGCGACGTGTCCGGTGCCGTGGAGGCGCTGGAGGAGTCGCTCATGAAGATCGAGGTCGACGACTCGGTCAGCTTGCGCATCCTGCACCGCGGCGTCGGCGCGATCACCGAGTCGGACATCGACCTGGCGACCATCGACAACGCGATCGTGATCGGCTTCAACGTCCGCCCGGACGTGAAGGCGCGCGAGCGCGCGGCCCGCGAGGGTGTGGACGTCCGCTTCTACTCGGTCATCTACAACGCCATCGAGGACATCGAGAACTCCCTCAAGGGCATGCTCAAGCCCGAGTTCGAAGAGGTCCAGTCGGGTGTGGCCGAGATCCGCGAGGTGTTCCGCTCCTCCAAGTTCGGAAACATCGCCGGTGTCATCGTCCGGTCCGGAACGATCACGCGCAACGCCAAGGCGCGTGTCATCCGCGACGGCGTGGTGGTGGGGGACAACCTCGCCATCGAGTCGCTGCGCCGCTTCAAGGACGACGTCACCGAGGTGCGCACGGACTTCGAAGCCGGTATCGGCCTCGGCAAGTACAACGACATCCAGGTCGGCGATGAGATCGAGACCACCGAGCTGCGGGAGAAGCCCCGCGGCTGATGTCGGAGCGGCGGCCGGTGGCTCTGCCACCGGCCGCCTTGCCCCGAAAGGAGATACAGACATGGCCGATCCGGCACGGGCGAGGAAGCTCGCCGACAGAATCAAGGTCATCATCGCGAAGCGGCTCGATCGCGGTCTGCGCGACCCGCGCCTGGGCTTCGTGACGATCACCGACGTCCAGGTGACGGGCGACCTCCAGCACGCCACGGTGTTCTACACGGTGTACGGCACCGACCAGGAGCGGACCGACACGGCCGCCGCACTGCAGGCGGCCACGGGCATGCTGCGCAGCGAGGTGGGCAAGAACATCACCGCCCGGCTGACGCCGACGCTGGAGTTCCAGCTCGACGCCATCCCGGAGAACGCGGCGCACATCGAGGACCTCCTGCGTCAGGCGCGCGAGCACGACACCGAGGTGGCCGGCATGGCCGCCAGTGCGAGCTTTGCGGGCGAGGAGGACCCGTACGTGAAGCCGAGGGACGTCGACGAAGAGGACTGACTCGTTACGAGGCGCGAAGGTGGCCCGGTGGTGATCCACCGGGTCGTTTTCGTGCCGGGACACCCGGTGAAGTAACGAAACCGGAGCCGGACCGACGCTGCCGCTAGTTGTAGTTCCCCGACACGTTGTGAACGGTTGAGGTGAGCGAAGGCCTCCGTGGAGGATGTGGGTTACCACACTCACATCTAGCCAACGGAGGTCTTCGTGACTCACGCTAATGCACCGTTGACGCCGGAAGGGCGTCGACGGCTGGTCGAGTTGGTTCTGGAGCGCGGGTGGTCATTGCGGCGGGTGGCGGAACGGTTCCAGTGCTCGCCCGCGACGGCGAAACGGTGGGTCGATCGGGCACGCGCAGGCTTGCCGATGACCGACCGACCCTCCCGCCCGCACTCGTCCCCGAATCGGTGTCCGGCCCGGTTGGAGCGCCGGATCGTGGCGTTGCGGTTCAGGTGGCGGTGGGGTCCGCATCGGATCAGCTACCACCTCGGTGTTCCCCGTTCCACCGTGGGCAGGGTGCTGGCCCGGTATCGGATGCCGCTACTGCACCACCTCGATCAAGCGACCGGGCTCCCTATCCGCAAACCGAGGGCTGTCCGTTATGAGCACGCTCGCCCCGGCCAGCTGGTCCATGTCGATATCAAGAAGCTCGGCCGCATCCCCGATGGTGGTGGCCACCGAGTCCTGGGGCGGGCAGCAGCACCGTCCCGGCACCGCGGCCGCGGCTATGCGTTCCTGCATCACGCTATCGATGACCACTCCAGGCTGGCCTACTCGGAGATCCTGAACGATGAGCGCAAAGAGACCGCCGCCGGATTCTGGCTGCGCGCCAACGCGTTCTTCACCGCCGCTGGGATCACCGTCACCGCGGTCATGACCGACAACGGTGCGTGCTACCGGTCGAAACTGTTCGCCGACGCTCTCGGCACGAGAGTCAAGCACCGGCGCACGCGCCCCTACCGGCCGCAGACCAACGGGAAAGTCGAACGATTCAACCGCACCCTGGCCACCGAGTGGGCCTACGCGCACGCCTACCTCAGCGACGAAGCCAGAGCCGCAACCTACGACACCTGGCTCCATCACTACAATCACCACAGACCCCACACCGGAATCGGCGGCCTCGTCCCCTCAGCCCGCGTTCACAACCTCACGGGGAACTACAGCTAGTGTGGCTTGCGTGAGTGTGAGAAACAGTGTGCGCAGGAGCCTCTCGCCCGTCATCGGATCCGAGCGGATCGACCGACTCGTGAACGCCGAGTCGAAAGCCCGGGCCTCGTTGGCATCGTGGATCGCTCCGTCGGAGCGTCCGGCACCCCAGGCGGAGACAGAGGAGGCGCAGTACCCGCTCGCGCCGAACGGCTACCGGATCTATCCGTTCGACGTCACACGCTTCCCAGAACCGACGCTCACCCGCCACGAGTTCCTGACGGGCCTCCATCGCGTCCTCGAGCCGCGTGCGTACTTGGAGATCGGCGTCGACGACGGCCGGTCGCTGACACTCTCCCGCACCAAGACGATCGGCATCGACCCGGCATTCCATATCGTGAGCCCGCTGCATTCCGATCTGCTGCTCGCCCGCCAGACCAGCGACGAGTTCTTCGACTCCCCACAGGCCAGGAACCACCTCGCGGGCACGCCGCTCGACCTGGCGTTCATCGACGGGATGCACTGGGCCGAGTTCGCCTACCGCGACTTCGTCAACGTCGAGAAGCTGGTCAGCCCCCTCAGCGTGGTCGTGCTCGACGACATGATGCCGCGCTCGATCCACGAGGCCGCGCGCGACCGCTACACGGACTCCTGGGCCGGCGACGTCTACAAGGTGGTCGAGCTGTTGCGCGCCGGACGTCCGGACCTGATCGTCGTTCCGGTCAACACGTTCCCGACGGGCGTCGTGCTCGTGCTCTCCCTCGATCCGTCGTCGACGGTGCTCGCCGACCGATACGACGAGTTGCTCCCGGTTCTGACGTCTGCCGATCCGCAGGACGTCCCCGACCACGTGATCGAGCGCTCCCACGCCGTCGACGGTCGCGAGCTGATCGCCTGGCCGGGCTGGGACGAGTTGCGCGAGTTGCGCGAGCGTCCGCGGGCGGCGGCGGCGCGCAAGAATCTGCTGGCGTCGTTCGCCGAGACGTTCGTACGCTGAAGTCATGTACGCCGTCTCGTTCTACGATGCCGACCCCGACGCCGGGCCGGAGCACTTCCAGCGGTTGGTCGACACCTACCCGCGCCACAAGGCCTACCTCGACGAGTTCGCGAAGGAGGGCGAGGTGCTGATGATCGGCACGTTCGGCGACCCGGCGACCCAGGGGTCGATGGCGATCTTCCGTTCCAGGGAGGCCGCCGAGCGGTTCCGCGCCGGTGATCCGTTCGTGACGGAGGGGCTGGTGCATCGCTCGCGCATCCTCGACTGGGACCCGGCGGTGTTCGCCGAGAACTGAGTTCTGCGCAGGCGAGCCGGGCGCTCACGGCAACGTGTATCCGCCACCCTCCGCCACGGCGAGTCCGTCCTCCACCAGTCCGCGCAGCGCGCGTTCGCGTTGCGCGGTGTCCGGCCAGACGTCTTCGAGTTCCTCCGGAGTGACCGGGATGTGCGACGCGCGCAGCTCCGCGAGGATGCGACCGCGCACCTGGCGGTCGCTTCCTTCGTACTTCTTCTGCACGGCTTTGCGCGGACCCTCATAAGTCGGGTAACCGGCCGCCCTCCAGGCGCACTGCTGCGCCAGCGGGCAGTCGTCGCAGCGCGGCGACCGGGCGACGCAGACGATCGCGCCGAGCTCCATCATCCCAGCGTTGAAAGCCGCCGCCACGGGCAGCTCCTGGGGGAGCAGGGCCGACATCGCTGCGAGATCGCGTCGGGCGTTCGGGGGCGACGGCTCGCCCTGACCATCGACGGCGCGGGCGATGACCCGCCGGATGTTCGTGTCGACGACCGGATGCCGCGCGCCGTAGGCGAAGACGGCGACGGCGCGAGCGGTGTAGTCGCCGATGCCCGGCAGGTCCAGCAGGGCCTCCACATCGTCGGGCACCACACCGCCGTGCCGTTCGGTGATCGCGACCGCGGCCGCGTGCAGCCAGAGCGCCCGTCGCGGGTAGCCGAGCGATTGCCAGGCTCGCACGGCCTCCCCTGGCGGCACGGCGGCGACGTCGGCCGGCGTCGGCCACCGGGTCAGCCACTCCTCGAGACGCGGGATCACGCGGGAAACCGGCGTCTGCTGCAGCATGAACTCGCTGACGAGCGTGCCCCAGGCGGTGAAGCCGTCACGACGCCACGGGAGGTCGCGCCGGTTGGCGTGGTACCAGTCCACCACCAGGGAGGCGAACGCATCGGGCATGCTTCGAGGCTAGGGCACGGACGGCATATGCTCATCGCATGATGCTGCCTCCGACACCCCGGGTGCTCGTGCTACGCGAGATCGTCGGTGAGGTGCGCGCGGTGGCACCCCGGGGGCGGGTGATCGTTGCGGTCGATGGAGGCGGGGGAACGGCCGCGTTCGCCGACGACCTGGCCGAGGTGTTCCGGGAGGCGGGCTCCGACACACATCGGGCGTCCGTCGGCGACTTCCATCGCTCACGCGCCGACCGCACCCTGCTCGGCCCGGAGACGCCGACGGACTTCTATCGCGACTCCTTCGACTACGTGACATTGCGGCGCGTGCTGATCGACCCGTTCCGGATGGCGGGCAGCACCGGTTTCCAGACGAGGGCGTTCGACGAGGCGCGGGACGTTCCCGTCGGGAGCAGATGGGAGACCGCCGGCGCGGATGCGGTGCTGGTGATCGACGGCGAGTTCCTGCTGCGACCGGAACTGCGACGGGAGTGGAACGCGTCGGTGCTGCTCGTCAACGCTCCCGAGCGCGCGATCTACGTGGAGGAGGCGCGGCCGCAGGACGTCGCGACCATCCTCGTCGACGACTCGGACCCGTTCGCGCCCGTGCGCGTGCCGCGACCCGAATCGGCGTGACCTGCCGATCCGTCCGTGCGCCTGATCAGAGCAACGGCTGCAACCGGCGCGCGACCTCGGCCGGGGCGATGAAGGCTTGGGCGGCCTCCACTTCGTGCACGAGGGCGGTGAGGGCGGCGTTGACGGGCGCCTCGCCGCCGTTCGCCTGGGCCTCCGCGACGACGGCGCCATTCAGGTAGTCGATCTCGCTCGGTTGACCGCGGCGGATGCTCTGCAGCGTCGACCCGGGGTTCGGCGTCGTGCCCATCCGCCTCCGCATGAGCAGGGGCACCGCTTGTGCGACCCAGCGCGGGGCAGAGGCGACGAACCGGAGGATGCGGTCGTCGAGACCCTGGATGCTGCCGAAACGGACGCCGCGGGCGATGCCGACGCGCACGGCCTCCTGGAGACTGGCGGTGACGATGGGCCGCAGTCGGCGGTCGCCGAGGGTCTCCTGCGCGCTCAGGCCGGTGATGGCGGGCATCGCGTTCACCTGGTTGACCATGAGCTTCGTCCATTGGCAGCCGGTGAAGTTGTCGACGGCGAAGCTCGGCATCGCGGCGTCGAGGATGCTCGCGGCGTCCACGGCCGACTGCGGCGGCTCGCCCTCGCCGGCTCCCAGGTAGGTGTTGGCTGTGGTCGTCACGCTGACTGCGCCGGGGGAGAGGTAGCTGGCGGCGTAGAGGGCGAGCGCTCCGACGCAGTCGGATCCTGGCAGGAGTTCGGTCGCCAGCCGCAGGCCGGCGAGGCCGTTCTGCACGATGACGACGGTGATGCCGTCGAGGAGGTCGGCGTTCTCGCGGATGGCCGACTCGGCGTCGTGCGCCTTGGTGCAGACGAACGCGAGTTCGGGTCGGGTCTGCAGCCGTTCGGCCGCCGCGACGCGCGCGGTGTGCCTGCCCCAGCCTCCGTCGAGCTGCAGCCCGTCGGCGCGGATCGCGGTCAGGTGGTCGCCGCGCGCGGTGACCTCCACGAGATGCCCCACACGGTCGAGCAGTGCCGCGACCGTCCCCCCGATGGCTCCCGCTCCGATGACCCCGATACGCACGCCGTCCAGCCTATGCCGCACGCGCTGCCCGAAACGAAATGGCAGGACACGCCGCCTCGCGCACTGCCGAGGCGGCGTGTCGTGCCAGTTCGTTGCGCTAGTCGGCGAGGACAGGGGTGGGCTGGGCGGCGGGCTCGGTCGCGGCGACGGCCGGCGGGAGGTCGCCGGCGGCGCGACGGCGGCTCGGCAGGGCGAGCGCGATCACGGCCGCGACCGCGAGGGCCCCGGCCCCGACCCAGACCGCCGGGATGGCCGCGTCGACGTAGCCGGTCGGCGTCAGCGTGCCTCCGGCCCCGGTGAAGACGGCGGTCAGGACAGCGACCCCGAGGGCGACGCCGATCTCACGCAGAGTGGAGTTGGCGCCCGACGCTTTGGCATGGTCGGCCCTGCGCATGTTCGCCAGCACCGCGGTCGAGCTCGGCGCGAAGACCAGGCCCATCCCGACGCCCGCGAGCAGGAACGGCGGCCACATCTGCGAGTAGGGCAGATCGGCGGACAGCGTGCCGGCGATCCACGCCATGGCGCCGGCCAGGAACACCAGCCCGACGACGATCGGGAGGCGTGTGCCCGTGCGACCCGAGACCAGTCCGGTGAGCGGCGCCACGACCATCGGCGCGAGTGTCCACGGCATCGTCATCACGCCCGCCTCGAGCGGGGTGTGACCCTGCACCACCTGGAGGAACTGGATGAGGATGAAGATCGCACCGAAGATGCCGAAGCTGAACGTCGCACCCACGAGGTTGGCAACAGTGAAGCTGCGGTCGCGGAACAGTCGCAGCGGCAGCAGCGGGGCGGAGGTGCGCGACTCCCAGAACACGAAGGCGATCACGAGGGCGCCGCCGGCGACCAGGGAGAACAGGACCTCTGCACTGTCCCAGCCCGCGTCGTTGCCGCGGACGATGCCATAGACCAACCCGAGGACGCCGGGCGCGGCCAGCAGCAGGCCGACAACGTCGGCCCGGACGCGGTCGCCGAAGGCGTTCGGGAGCGCGAGGAGCACGAGCGGCACGGCGATCACGCCGAGTGGGACGTTGAGCCAGAAGATCGCCTGCCAGTTCCAGCCCTGCACGACCGCACCGCCGATCAGCGGGCCGAGGGCGACGCCGAGGCCGGAGATGCCTCCCCAGATGCCGATCGCGGCCGGTCGCAGTCGCTGGCTGACGCTGCCGGCCAGCAGCGTGAGCGACAGGGGGAGGAGCGCGGCGGCGCCGGCGCCCTGCACGGCCCGGGCGGTGATCAGCATCCACGGCTCGGTGGCGAGGGCGCTGGCGGCGCTCGCCAGGGTGAACACGACGATGCCGCCGAGGAACACCGAGCGGCGGCCGAGCCGGTCGCCGAGGCCGACCGCCATCAGCATGAGCGTCGCGAAGCTCAGCGTGTAGGCGTTGACCACCCACTGCAACTCCTCGATGGAGGCGCTGAGGTCGCGGGCGATCACGGGGAGGGCGCTGGTGACGACGAGGTTGTCGAGCGTCGCCATGAACATCGGGAGGGAGGCTGCGACGATCGCGAGCCAGACGGGCACGCGCCGCGTCGTACGAAGAGGGCTGTCTGCGGTACCGGGACGGGTAGTGGTCATGGGACGCATCGCTTCCTGAAGAATCGGGTGAATTCGTTTGTAATCGAATGATTACATCGCACTTTAGTAATCGACTGATAACCTGTCAACCATGAGTTCTGCGATCAGTGAACGGATCCCCTCGGCCGAGCGCCGCGAGCAGATCCTCGGTGCGGCGAGCCTCGTCTTCGGGGAGCGCGGCTACTTCGGCGCCACCACCGACCAGATCGCCAAGGCGGCGGGGATCAGCCAGCCGTATGTCGTGCGAATGTTCGGAAGCAAGGAGAACCTCTTCGTCGAGGTGCTGCAGCGAGCGCTCGACAAGCTGATGGCGAGCTTCCAGTCCACGATCGACGACTGGAAGGCCGGCGGATCGCCCGCGGGCGACGACGGAGCCGTCGGCGAGCACCACGAGATCGGCCGCCGGCTCGGGCTCGCCTACGTCGATCTGATCGAGGACCGCGGCATCCTGCTCTCGCTCATGCAGGCGTTCGGGATGGGCAACGACGCCATCATCGGCGAGCGAGCCAGGGAGGGCTTCCTCGCGATCTACAAGATGGTCCGCGATCAGGTCGGCTTCTCGCCCGACGAGGCGCGCACCTTCCTCGCCGAGGGCATGCTGCTGAACACCCTCCTCGGTCTCAAGCTGCCCGCGGAGTACGGCAAGGACGTCTGCGCCACCGAGATCATCGAGTCCACGTTCCGCACCAAGCTACAGCTGGTCCTCGACGTCGCCGGCGAGAACGCATGAGCGGCAGCGGTCTCATCCTGGTCGACAAGCCGGGAGGCTGGACGAGCCATGACGTCGTCGCGCGCGTACGCCGGCTGGCGGGCACCCGCAAGGTCGGCCACGCCGGAACGCTCGACCCGATGGCGACAGGCCTCCTCATCCTCGGTCTCAACTCGTCGACGCGGCTGCTCACCTACATCGTGGGCACCGACAAGGAATACCTCGCGACTATCCGGCTGGGAGCCACGACGACGACCGACGACGCGGAGGGCGAGGTGACGGCGGAGGCCGATCCGGCTGCGGTCGCCGCGGTGACCGATGACGCCATTGCGAGCGGGATCGCCGCGCTCACCGGCGAGATCGAGCAGATCCCGAGTTCCGTCAGCGCGATCAAAGTCGACGGCAAGCGCGCCTACGCGCGCGTCCGGGCGGGCGAGGAGGTCGTGCTCCGGCCGCGCGCGGTGACGGTCGAGAGATTCGACCTGCTCGAAGCCCGGCGCCTGCCGGACGACGACGCCCCGGTCGCGATCGAGCTGGACGTGCGGGTCGTCTGCTCATCCGGCACCTACATCCGGTCGCTCGCGCGCGACGTCGGAGCGGGGCTTGGGGTGGGCGGGCATCTGACGGCGTTGCGCCGGACGCGCGTCGGGCCGTTCGAGGTGCGCGACGCCGGAGAACTCGATTCTCTCGATCCCGGTGCCGCCCTGATCCCCGCCGCCCAGGCGGCCGCCGAGCTGTTCGAGATGCTGGAGCTGACCGAGCAGCAGGCGATCGACCTCACGCACGGTCGCCGCATCCACGTCGCGGACTGGCAGGGCGCTTCCGGCGAACCGGTCGCGGCCATCGCCCCGGGCGGCGCCCTGGTGGGACTCGTCGAGTTCCACGGAAAGGAAGCACGGACGCTCGTGAACTTCCCCACCGACGAGATCGCGTCCGCGTGATCGAGTGGTTCGTGGCGCTGCAGGTGGGCGTCGCCGTGATCGCCGGCGTGCTCTGCCTGGTGCTCGGCCTCGCCGGGCGCGTGCCGGGAGACGTCACGATGGGCGCGGTGGCGCTGGTCGAGCTGCTCCTGATCGTGCAGCTGGTCATGGCCATCCTCGCACCGGCCCTCGGCAACTCGCCGAGCGGCAGCCTCGCTGAGTTCTACATCTACCTGATCTCGGCGCTCCTCCTCCCGCTCGCCGGCGGGTTCTGGGCGCTGATCGAACGCAACCGCTGGAGCACCGTCATCCTGGGTGGTGTGTGCCTGGCGATCGCGGTCATGGTCTACCGGATGGGGCAGATCTGGTTCGTGCAGGGCGCCTGAGGCGGCGCGAATAGAATCGTTACCGATGTCACACCACACCATGTCCGGACGTGAACACACCGACGACCCCCGTCCGCGGCGCCGCATCTCCGGCGTCGGCCGCCTCCTCGTATTCGTCTACGGCGTGCTGGCGCTCGCGGCAACCGGTCGCAGCGTCTTCCAGATCATCGACCGTTTCCACGAGGCGCCGGTGGCGTTCACGCTGTCCGCGTTGTCGGCGGTGGTGTACATCGTCGCCACGATCGCGCTCGTCGCTCCCGGCCGGTTCTGGTACCGCGTCGCGTGGATCACGATCAGCTTCGAGCTGGCCGGTGTGCTGATCATCGGAGCCCTGAGCCTGTTCGCGCCGGAGGCTCTGGGCCTCCACGACATCGACCCGTTCGGCCGGGACGCAACGGTGTGGTCGGTCTTCGGGATGGGCTACCTGTTCATCCCGCTGGTGCTGCCGATCCTCGGCCTGTCCTGGCTCTCCCGGCACCACCCGACCGAAGACACCGACACCCACACCGCGGCCGACGACGGAGCCCGTTCGTGAAGGTCTTCCACGGCGTCGCGGAGGTGCCGGACGGGTTCGGGCCGAGCGCCGTCACGATCGGCAAGTTCGACGGCGTGCACACCGGTCACCGCGCGGTGATCGACCGGTTGCGTGCCGTCGCCGCCCAGCGCGGGCTGACGGCGGCGGTCATCACCTTCGACCGCAACCCCCTGGAGGTGCTGGCCCCCGAGAGATGCCCCGCATCGCTGGTGAGCAAACGGCAGAAGCTCGAGCTCCTCGCCGAGACGGGGATCGACGCCACCCTGATGGTGTCCTTCGACCGCGCGCTCGCCGACCTCCCGCCCGAGGAGTTCGTGCACCGCATCCTGGTAGACCGACTGCACGCGGCGGCAGTGCTCGTCGGAAGCGACTTCCGGTTCGGCGCCAAGGGAGCGGGCGACGTGACGATGCTGACATCGCTCGGGGAGCGCTACGGCTTCACGGTCGAGCTGATCGACGACGTCCGCCCCGAGCGAGGCCGCCGGGTGTCGTCGACATGGATCCGCGACCTGCTCGCGGAGGGCGACGTGCGACACGCGACCGAACTGCTCGGCACCGTCCCGACCGTGCGCGGCGTCGTCGTGCACGGTGCCGCGCGCGGCCGCGAGCTGGGCTTCCCCACGGCCAACCTGTCTCCCGAGAACGAGGGACTCATCCCCGCCGACGGTGTGTACGCGGGCTGGCTGACCGACGACGACGGCACGCGCTATCCCGCGGCGATCTCCGTGGGCAACAACCCCACCTTCCAGGGCGTGCCGCAGAAGCAGGTGGAGGCCTACGTGCTCGACCGCGAGCTCGACCTCTACGACCACACGGTCGATGTCGCCTTCGCCGAGCGCATCCGCGGCATGGTGGCCTACTCGGGCATCGAGCCGCTCATCGCCCAGATCGCCGCCGACGTCGACGAGGCGCGCCGTATCTTGACCGCAGAGCGCGCGTGACAACACGGCAGGCGACTCGCCCGCTCTGGCACGGGCGCACCGTCGCGCTGCTCGGCATCCTGCTGGTCGCGGCCAACCTCCGCACGGCGGTCGCGGCCCTGTCGCCGATCTTCTCGGAGATCCGGACGGAGTTCCCGGTGTCGGCCGTCGGTGTCGGTCTGCTCGGGATGCTGCCGCCGGTGTGCTTCGCGCTGTTCGGCCTCCTCGCACCGGTCTTCACGAGGCGGCTGGCCTTGGAGACGGTACTGCTGATCGCGCTCGGAGTGATGCTGGCCGGGCACGTCCTCCGGGCGACGGCCGGCTCGTTCGCCGTGCTCGCGATCGGCTCCGCCGTCACGTTCGCGGGGATGGGCGTCGGCAACGTCCTCCTGCCGCCCTTGGTGAAGCGGTACTTCCCGGACCGCATCGGCCTGGTGACGGCGCTGTATGCGACGGTGATGTCGGTGAGCACGCTGCTCCCGCCTCTGGTTGCGGTGCCGGTCGCGGACGCTGCGGGCTGGCATGTCTCGGTGGGCATGTGGGCTCTGATGAGCGTGCTCGCCATCCTCCCGTGGCTGCGTATCGTCATCACGCACCGGCCGGCCCATCCGGCTCACGACGTGGAGGTCGAGGAGGCCGAGCGCTCGCTGGTGGCGCGCGTCTGGCGGTCGGGCCTCGCCTGGGCGATGGCGGTGCTGTTCGCGGTCTCGAGTCTCAACGCGTACGCGATGTTCGCGTGGTTGCCGCAGATCGTGCACGACGTCGCCGGGACCCCGCCGGCGGAGGCGGGCGTCCTCCTGTCGGTCTACGCGGGCATGGGGATCCCGGCCGGGCTGCTCGTGCCGCTGCTCGCCGCTCGGATGCGCAATGTGGCGCTACTCGTCTACGCGGGCGTCGCGTTCTTCCTCGCCGGCTACGCGGGACTCATCCTGGCGCCGGGCGCGGCGACGTGGCTGTGGGTGGCGCTCGCGGGACTCGGGCCGTTGCTCTTCCCGCTGACTCTCGTGCTGATCAACGTACGCACGCGCACGCACGCGGGCTCGGTCGCGCTCAGCGGCTTCACGCAGGGGCTCGGCTACACGCTCGGAGCGCTCGGCCCGCTCACCGTCGGCGTGCTGCACGAGTCGACGGGAGGCTGGACGGTGCCGCTGCTGGTGCTGACCGCGACCGCGCTCGTCGCCGCTGCGGCCGGCGCCGTCGTCGCCCGTCCCGTCGCGCTCGAAGACCGCTGAGCACGCTCTGGCGTGGGTAAGGACCCTCCCGAGGCGGGTTAGTGTAGTTCGGTTTCTTGCGAGGGTGAGAGTCGGCCCGCATGCACTGTTGCTGAACCGGTTGCGACGTGCATTTCGTAGTCCTGTCGCCATCCCGTTGTGGGGACATAGGGTCCCCAGTAGTCGACGGTGATGTAGTCGGTGCCGTCGACCTTGGGTGCGTTGCCGAGGTCGACGTCGAGGTGTGGCCCGAGTGCGTCTCCGCGTTGCCATGGAAGAGTGAGTGCGTCGATCGATCCGAACGTGTGCCGCCCGGTTGTGCCGTCTCTGAGTCGCCACGACAGTATGCCGTGGCCGACGATGTGGAGGGAGATGTTTTCGACCGTGACGTGCAAGCGCCCGTTGTCGTTCGGTTGGAGGTAGAGCAGAAGGTCAGGCTTGGTGGCGTATGCGTACGCGCGAGACGCGTCGCGTGCGGTGGCCGTGCTCTGACGCGCGGCAACGAGCGAAGCCGCAGCCGAGGCCCCGGCAAAAGCGGCGGCCAGTGCAGTTGCCAGGGCGGTGATCACATTCGCATCCAGACTGAGCAACTCGATTGCGAAGTAGCCTCCAGCTACCAGGCCCACGGGGATCAGAACCCCGAGGGTGACGAACAATCTGACGCGCATGTGGCGAGGGTATCGGACTGCTCACGGTTTACGCGGGTGCGGTCCCGTCGCGCTCGAAGACCGCTGAGCACGCTCTTTGCTCATTTGAGCGGGCCATGCGCAAGCGTTGCACGCCGTCCTAAGCTGGTCGGGTGGCCCTGAACGATACCGACGAGATCCTCGCCGTCAAAGCCGCAGAACTCTATTACGAGGCCGGCAAGACCCAGGACGAGATCGGCGTCGCCCTCAACGTCTCGCGCTGGAAGGTCGGCCGGCTTCTGGTGGCGGCACGCGAGCACGGCTTCGTGCGCATCGAGATCGTGCACCCGAGCGCGCGTCGCTTCTCTCTCGAACGTGAGCTGTGCGGCTTCTACGGACTCGACGACGCTGTCGTCGTTCCGGCCGCCGAGGCCGACTCCGACGTGCAGGCGCGCGTCGCGCAGGCCGCCGCCGACTATCTGACCACGCTGCGACCGGTGCCACGGACGCTCGGCGTGAGCTGGGGGCGCACGCTGCACGCGGTCGCCGCCCGGCTGCGGCCGGGCTGGGCCGTCGGCGTGAACCCGGTGCAGATCAACGGGAGCGTGTCGAGCACCCGGCAGGCGACAGCAGCCGCCGACACCGCCGTGGTGATCGCGCGCAAGGCGCAGGGCACGGCGACACTGCTCCCGAGCCCGGCTATCTTCGAGCAGGCGGCGACCCGCCGGGCCATCGAGGCCGACCGGTCGGTGCAGTCGGTGCTCGAGCTGGCCCGCGGCGCCAGCGCCTACCTCTTCAGCGCGGGGGTCGTCGACACCAGCTCGGTGCACGTCGACTCCGGGTACCTCTCGCCGGACGACGTTCAGGCGCTGGCCGACAAGGGCGCCGTGGGCGACGTCGTCGGCCGCTTCATCGACGGCGACGGGCAGGTGGCCGATCCCGAGCTCGACAGCCGCACGCTGGGGCTCAGCCTCGACGAGCTCCGGGGCGCCCGCACCTCCATCGCGGTCATCGCAGGAGAGGCCAAGCACCGGGTGGCCCACGCCGTCGTCGCGAGCGGCCTGTGCACGACGATCATCACCGACGAGTCGACGGCCAACGACCTCCTCGGCCGCACCGTGCCGAGTGAAAGGAACGAACTCACATGACCATCGAGACCACACCGCCCGTGCGCACGCTCGCACCGGCGGCCCGCGCCGTGGAGGTGCTGGGCGGCGACCTCACCGAAGGGTCGCTCCGGCGCTACCTGGGCGGCATCCCGGGAGTGGACGCCGTCGGGCTGGAGCAGCGCGCTGCCGGCCTGGGCACCCGCTCAATCAAGACCTCCAGCAAAGCCTGGGCGCTCGACAAGGTGATCGAGCTGATCGACCTCACCACGCTGGAGGGTGCTGACACCCCCGGCAAGGTGCGCTCGCTCGTCGCCAAGGCGCTCACGCCCGACCCGAGCGACCTCACCGCGCCGCGTCCCGCGGCCGTCTGCGTCTACGGCGACATGGTGCCGTACGCGGTGGAGGCGCTCGGCGCCTCGCACGCCGCGCGCGTGGCCCGCGAGACGGGGCAGGCCGGGGGCATCAATGTCGCGGCCGTCGCGACCGCGTTCCCGAGCGGCCGCGCCTCCCTGCCGGTCAAGCTCGCCGACACGGCCGACGCGGTCGCCGCCGGTGCGGACGAGATCGACATGGTCATCGACCGCGGTGCCTTCCTCTCCGGACGCTACGGCCTCGTCTTCGACGAGATCGTCGCCGTCAAAGAGGCCTGCCGTCGCGACGACGGCAGCTACGCTCACCTCAAGGTGATTCTCGAGACCGGCGAACTGAACACGTACGACAACGTGCGCCGCGCTTCCTGGCTGAGCATCCTGGCGGGGGGCGACTTCATCAAGACGTCGACCGGCAAGGTGTCGCCCGCCGCGACCCTGCCGGTCACCCTCCTCATGCTCGAGGTCGTGCGCGATTGGCACCGGCTCACCGGCGAGGAGATCGGCGTGAAGCCCGCGGGCGGCATCCGCTCCTCCAAGGACGCGATCAAGTACCTCGTCACCGTCGCCGAGACGGTCGGCGAGCAGTGGCTGCAGCCGCACCTGTTCCGGTTCGGTGCGTCCAGCCTCCTGAACGATGTGCTGCTGCAGCGCCAGAAGCTGCGCACCGGCCATTACTCCGGCGCCGACTACGTGACGATCGACTGAGACGGACGACAACACCATGAGCTTTCTCGAGTACGCACCCGCCCCCGAGTCGCGCGCGATCCTGAACCTGCGCGACCAGTACGGGCTCTTCATCGACGGCGAGTTCGTCGACGGGCACGGCACGCCGTTCCAGACCATCTCCCCGGCGACGGAGGAGCGTATCGCGACCGTCGCGACCGCGGACTCCGCCGACATCGATCGCGCCGTCGCCGCCGCACGGCGCGCCTACGACCGCGTCTGGTCGCGCATGAGCGGCAGCGACCGCGGCAAGTACCTGTTCCGCATCGCCCGGATCATCCAGGAGCGCGCCCGCGAGCTCGCCGTGGCCGAGAGCCTCGACAACGGCAAGCCGATCAAGGAGAGCCGCGACGTCGACGTGCCGCTCGTCGCCGCGTGGTTCTTCTACTACGCGGGCTGGGCAGACAAGCTGGAGCACGCCGGACTCGGTCCGGCGCCGCGTGCCCTCGGCGTCGCCGCGCAGGTCATCCCGTGGAACTTCCCGCTGCTCATGCTGGCGTGGAAGATCGCCCCCGCCCTCGCTGCCGGCAACACCGTCGTCCTCAAGCCGGCCGAGACCACGCCGCTGACCGCCCTGCTGTTCGCGGAGATTGTGCAGCAGGCCGACCTCCCGGCCGGTGTGGTGAACATCGTCACGGGCGCGGGCGAGACCGGGCGCGACCTGGTCGCGCACCCGGACGTGAACAAGGTGGCCTTCACCGGGTCGACCGCCGTGGGCCGCGAGATCGCGCGCTCGGTGGCCGGAACCGAGAAGAAGCTCACCCTCGAGCTCGGCGGCAAGGCCGCGAATATCGTGTTCGACGACGCCCCGATCGACCAGGCCATCGAAGGCATCGTCAACGGCATCTTCTTCAACCAGGGCCACGTGTGCTGCGCCGGCAGCCGTCTGCTGGTGCAGGAGAGCATCCACGACGAGGTCGTCGACCGCCTGAAACACCGGCTCTCCACGCTGCGCCTCGGCGACCCCCTCGACAAGAACACCGACATCGGCGCGATCAACAGTGCGGAGCAGCTGCAACGCATCCGCGAGCTGTCCGACGTCGGCGAGGCGGAGGGCGCCGAGCGCTGGACTGCCGAGTGCGCGATCCCAGAGAATGGCTTCTGGTTCGCGCCGACGATCTTCGACAACGTGTCGACGAGCCACCGCATCGCGCGCGAGGAGATCTTCGGCCCCGTACTCTCCGTGCTGACCTTCCGCACCCCGGCGGAGGCCATCGCCAAGGCGAACAACACGCCATACGGCCTCTCGGCCGGCATCTGGACGGACAAGGGCAGCCGCATCCTCGCCGTCGCCGACAGACTGCGCGCCGGCGTGGTCTGGGCCAACACGTTCAACCGCTTCGACCCGGCCAGCCCGTTCGGCGGCTACAAGGAGTCGGGCTACGGCCGTGAGGGCGGCCGTCACGGTCTCGGCGCCTACCTGGTGCCCGGCCGGTCGCTGCCGGCGGCCATCGCCTCGGCGCGCACCTCCGCCGCTCGCACCCCCAGCAGCACCTCCACCCGCACCTCCACCCGCAAGGGAGTCACGAAATGAGCCGACTGGCCGTGCCGAAGACCTACAAGCTCTACATCGGCGGCAAATTCCCCCGCTCCGAGTCTGGCCGCAGCTACGAGGTCGTGTCGTCGAAGGGTGCGTTCCTGGCGAACGCCGCGAAGGCCTCCCGCAAAGACGCGCGCGACGCGGTCGTCGCTGCGCGTGGCGCGCTCTCCGGCTGGGCCGGCGCGACTGCGTACAACCGCGGCCAGGTGCTCTACCGCATCGCGGAGCTGATGGAGGGCCGCAGGGCGCAGTTCGTCGACGAGATCCAGAAGGCGGAGGGCGCTTCTGCGGCCGCCGCCGGCGCGCAGGTGGACGAGGCGATCGATCGCTGGGTCTGGTACGCGGGCTGGGCGGACAAGTTCGCCCAGGTCGTCGGCAACGCCAACCCTGTCGCTGGCCCGTACTTCAACATCTCGGTGCCGGAGCCGACCGGCGTGGTCGCGATCGTCGCGCCGCAGGACTCCAGCCTCCTCGGCTTCGTCAGCGCGATCGCCCCAGCGCTGGTCGCGGGCAACACGGTCGTCGTCGTGGCGAGCGAGCGCTTCCCGCTCTCGGCGATCAGCCTGAGCGAGGTGCTCGCAACGAGTGACGTGCCCGGGGGAGTGGTCAACATCCTCACCGGTTCACCGGCGGAGATCGCGCCGTGGCTGGCCTCCCACGCGGACGTGAACGCGCTCGACCTCGTCGGCGCCGGCGCGCTCGAGTGGGTCGACCTGCAGATCGCCGCGGCGGACACGCTCAAGCGCGTGCTCGCCCCGGAGAACGGACCCGACGCCGCTGCGCCCTCGATCGACCGCATCGCGTTCTTCACCGAGACGAAGACCGTCTGGCACACCAAGAGTCTCATCTGATCGGAGAGGACTCCCCGACTGGCGAGTCCGAGCAGGGTCTGTTGCGGTTCCCGGCTCTTTCATTGCTTACATCAACTCTGTTAGAACCCAAGAATCTAACAGGAAAATTGTTATGAATGAAGCGCCGAGGAAGAACCCCTCCGCCCAGAAGCGGCGACAGCACCTCTCCACCTCGCAGGGCGAGAGCCGCAGATTGCTCGATTCAAGAAGATCCTCTCCGGAGCGCCGGAGATCCCCGCAAATCTACGGCTGACAGGGCTACGCCGAGTTGGGAAGTCCGTACTCCTGAAGGAGCTTGAGGCAGTTGTTCGGCAGGAGAACTGTGCCGTAGTGCGACGCCGGCTCGAGCCAAGACACAACACAGAAGTCGAGCTGACAGAGCTCCTCGTGGCCCTGGCCCAAGCAGCTGAGCGCCGGCTCTCGCGTCTGCGAGCGCTCCGGGGTGTCGTGTCCGATGCATGGATCGCCGGACGTGGTCTCCAGCTCGAAGGCAACCCCGGAGCCGCAAGAGACGCATTCGTTGTGCCGCTCAACGACACGGGGATCGCCGCGACGGACGCACTGATCGCGCGCGTCCTTGAAGAAGTAGAGGGCTACCTCTTCTTCATCCAGTTGGGGGTGCGGAACTCTGGGAGGCGGCCATCGACTCTCAGGTCGACACCTTTACGGTCGAAATGCTCGATCTCGTCGAAGAGCAGATATATCTGCGACTTGACGAAGAGTTCTATGCCGGGCGTATCGAGACTCTGACACCGAGCGAGCAGGACGTTCTGATGCTCAGCGCCTCGTGCCAGACCCGCCACTCAACGTCGGAAGGCCGCGCTCGGCGGCTGACACCCTGCCGCTGCTTTAGAGTCAGCTGTGCCTCCCTTTCGGCGCTCCCTCATCTGAGGGAGGATGGGAAGATGAGCGGCGGGTGGGGATCGGAACACGGAGCGCTCGCCCTGGTGGGCGACAGCCTGACGCAGGGCGGCGACTGGGAGGCGTGGCTGCCCGGTGAGGATGTCCGCAACTTCGGTGTCGCGGGCGACACCACCGACGACGTCGTCGCCCGCCTGGGTGCCGTGATCGACGAGCACCCGGCCACTGTCGCGTTGATGATCGGCACCAACGACCTCGCCTGGCGGCGGTCCGCCGAGCACGTGGTGCGCAACGTGGAGACGATACTGGTGACGCTGCGCAAAGAGCTTCCCGAGGCGCGCATCCTCGTGCAGTCGGTCATACCGCGCGGCCACGAGTTCGCCGACCAGATCCGCGACATCAACCGCCACCTGTGGCAGTTCGCCCCGACCGTGCACGCGGCATGGCTCGATCTCTGGCCGGCGATGGCCTTGGAGGACGGCGAGCTGAACCCGGCCTACACCGACGACCGCCTCCATCTCAACGAAGAGGGCTACCGGGCGTGGGTGAACGAACTCGTCCCCGGGCTGGAGCGCGCCAGGCAGCTGCCGCCGAACAGCCGGGCGATCCAGCTGCCCGACCTCGGCGGGGCGGCCTGACCTCGCTGGCCTCACTGGCCGTGCCGCTCGCGTTGAGTGCCGCGTGCAGCCGGGGTAGAGCGCCGGGAGCGCGGCCGCGAACTCGTCGAACGCCGCCCAGTCGGTCTCGTCGACCGCAGTGCGGGTCCTTCACCCCGGGTCCTACACCCCGATGGTCACTCCCCGGCCGCCCGGCGGAAGGCGGCGAGCGCGTCGTCGGTGAAGAGCACGAAGCGCACCAGCTCGACCGAGCCGACGCCGGAGGACAGCACGGCGCGCACTGTGCTGATCGCGATCCGTGCCGCGTCGTCCATCGGCCAGCCGTAGACACCGGCCGACACGGCCGGGAACGCGACGGTGACCGCGCCGAGCTCGCGAGCGACCCGCAGCGACGAGCGGTAGGCGTTCTGAAGGTCGGGTGTGCGGTCGTCGCTGCGCGCCCAGACCGGTCCGACGGTGTGGATGACCCACCGGGCGGGGAGGTCGCCCGCCGTCGTCGCGACGGCCTGGCCCGTGGGGAGACCGTCGGGCAGCGTGGTGGCGCGCAGTTCGCGGCAGGCGGCGAGGATCCCGGGGCCGCCGCGCCGGTGGATGGCGCCGTCCACACCGCCACCGCCGAGCAGTGAACTGTTGGCTGCGTTGACGACGGCGTCGACGGCCTGTTCGGTGATGTCTCCTCGGACGACCTCGATCGGGTCTGGCACGTCAGCCCCGGTTGTTTGAGAGCTCGTACACCTTGAGCAGCTCGAGAATGGCGTCGTCGCGTTCGTCCCCACCCTCCTCGAACATCGCGGAGACATGGGTCTTGAGGTGGTTCTCGACCAGGAGCTTGTTGAGCGAGCCGAGCGACTTCTGGATGGCGAGGGACTGGGTGATGATCTCCACGCAGTAGTCCTCGTTCTCGATCATGTTCTCGAGGCCGCGGAGCTGCCCCTCGAGGATGCGCGTGCGGTGGAGGGCCCGCTTCTTGATGTCTGCGATCACGGCACCAGGATACCGCTGCGCGACCATACCCCGGCCAGGTATCCGGATCGTCCTGTGCATTCGCTCCGGCGCATGGGGAGAGAAGATCATATTCCCCGAGGTTCATGCAGCCGTTTCAGATCGGGGAATCCCGCGCCAGCATGCAGGACGGCATGCCGCGAAGACACCCCCTAACGGGGGGTGGGGCGGACATACTGCCAGGTCTATTCTCCCTAACAGGGGTTGAGAAATATTCGTTTTACAGGAAAGGCCCGACTTTGCTGAAGAACCTCAGCCCGCTGCTGTCGGGCGCGCTCCTGAGCGCGCTCGACTCGATGCAAGATGGCGACACACTGACCCTTGTCGGCAGCGGCTATCCCGAAGAATCACTGACAACGCCGATCGTCCACCTGGAGGAGGACGTCACCACTGAAGCGGCCGCCGAGGCCATCCTCAGTGTGTTCCCGCTCGACACTGCAGATCCGTCGCCGATCGTCTTCCTCGACCTCGCCGGCGAGCCCTACGACGTACCCGATGTCGCCTTCGCGGTGAATGGCATCGCCTCGGACGCGGAGCTCCGCCGCATCCCGATGACCCGGCTCGACCTCGAGCCGTTCGTCGAACTCGCGTCGCGCTCGGCGGTCGTCGTCCGCGTCGGATCGGACGCGCCGCCGTGCGCGTTCCTGTTCCGCAGAGGGATCCTCTGAGGCGCACCGCACGAAAGCCGTCCGTGCCCCCGGGAGAGGTCTCGTCCCGGGGGCGCGGACGGACTCCGCGGGTCGGCTCTCCCATAGAGCGATTCACTAGAGTTGTGCGGTGCCTTACACCCCGCAGCCGCCCGCCTACAATCGCGCCGCCCTCGCCCCCGGACTCATCGGCGCCCTCGCGCTCCTGTTCGGTCTCGGGCTCGCATCCTGGTACCTGTGGGTGCAGTACGCGGTCTGCGTCCTGGCGCTCATCCTCTGCGTGTTCGCCTGGCAGGCCAAACGTGGGTGGTGGCTGGCCGGACTGATCCCGATCGCCGTGCTCTGGAACCCGATCTGGCCGATCCCCGGGCTCGCTCCCGCCCTCGCCGTGCTCAGCCTCGCGGCTGCCGTCGTCTTCGTCGTCGCGGGACTCACCATCAAGATTCCCGCCGACAGACGTCGCTGAAGCGTCCGCATACGGTAAAATGACGCTTGCACGGCCGTCCTGTGTCGTGCGCCCGGCGTTCGTCGATGCTCAGTTCGGACCACTCGGTTCCGTGCTTTGCCGCCCCGCCGGCCCTCACGCTCTACGGCGTCGCGTCCTCTGTCAGCGCGCGGCGCCTCCACTGGAGGACCATGTCTCGATCGGGTCAGCGTACGTCTAACCAGCGCACGGCAACGCGTCCGCAGCAGCAGCGGCGCAACCGCCACGCCAACAACGACGGGCTCATCCCCGTGCTCGCGCGCAAGGTGCGCGAGGTGGAGGCCAAAGCGGCGGACGGCAAGAAGCTCGGTCCGACCAACCGCACCAAGTTCCAGGTGATCGCCTTCCTCATGCGCGAGGAGCGCGCCCGCGCCAAGGCCGACCCCGAGCTGAGCGACGCCTCCCGCGCCGAGCAGCTCAAGCGGCTGGACGGCATCGCGACGATCCTGGCGAAGACGGCCGCCCGCGACACCTCCCTCATCTCGCTGCTCGAGAGCGAGGCGCCCCCGACCGCCACCGCGCAGAAGATCCGGCGCGACTGGCTGCTGGAATCCGGCACGGAACTCAGCCCCGACGACCTCATCATCACCGTGGAGCGGCCCGCGGCGCCCGACAGCGTGATCCCGCCGGAGCTGGCGGAGAAGCAGGTGGTGCCCGCGTCGGTGAAGGCCAGACAGCTCTCCAACCCCTTCCTCGCCCCCGACTTCAACCGAGCAGCCACTGCCGCACCCGCGCCGCGCCGTCGCCTCGACTCGTGGGAACTCCTCGGCCCGCTGTTCAAGTCGTTCGAATACGGATCAGGCGGCCAGGCCGCGAGCATGGAGCTCCCGCCCGCACCGCTGATCGACCGCTACTCGCCTCCCGGGCTGGAGCTCATGCACCACCAGTCCCGGTTCATCGAGAGCGTGCGGCAGGGGCACCGCAGGTTCCTCCTGGCCGACGAGCCCGGCCTCGGCAAGACGGCGCAGTCGGTACTCGGGGCGTCAGTGGCGAACGCCTACCCGTTGCTCGCCGTCGTCCCCAACGTCGTAAAGATGAACTGGGTGCGGGAGGTCGAACGCTGGACGCCGCGCCGCCGCGCCACCGTCATCCACGGCGACGGCGAAGGGCTCGACGCATTCGCCGACGTGGTCATCGTCAACTACGAGGTGCTCGACCGGCACCTCTCCTGGCTGCGCACGCTCGGCTTCCAGGGGATGGTCGTCGACGAGGCGCACTTCATCAAGAACCTGCACTCGCAGCGCTCCCGGCTCGTGCTCGGCCTCGCGGAGGCGATCCGCGACAGGGCGGCCGACCCGCTGCTGATCGCGCTCACCGGAACGCCCCTCATCAACGACATCGACGACTTCAAGGCGATCTGGCAGTTCCTCGGCTGGATCGATGGCGACAAGCCGACCGCCGAGCTGATGGAGAGCCTGGAGGAGACCGGACTCACCCCGGCCGACTTCGGCTTTTACGCCGCAGCGCGCGCGTCGGTCATCGACCTGGGCATCGTCCGCCGCCGCAAGGTCGACGTAGCGGCCGACCTCCCGAGCCGCCGGGTCGTCGACCTCCCCGTGGAGCTCGACGACGACCTCGGCCGATCGATCAAGCAGGCGGAGAAAGAGCTCGCCGCTCGCCTGGTGGCTCGCTTCCACCGCGCTGCGGCCGCGGGCCGACCCGACTCGTTCGACGGCGACGACGAGGCCCACCGGAAGCAGCTCATCCGCCTGGTCGCGCAGTCGGAGCTGGAGGAGTCGAAGTCGGCCAAGACCGGAGACAACGTCTTCACGATGGTCCGCAAGATCGGTCAGGCGAAGGCCGGGCTGGCCTCCGACTACACCGCCCAGCTGGCGCGCTCGGTGGGCAAGGTGGTGTTCTTCGCGAAGCACATCGACGTGATGGATGCCGCCGAGGAGGCGTTCGCCGCGCGCGATCTGAAGACGATCTCGATCCGCGGCGACCAGTCGGCGCTGGCCCGGCAGAAGGAGATCGACGCGTTCAACAACGACCCGGAGGTCGCGATCGCGGTCTGCTCGCTCACAGCGGCAGGCGTCGGATTGAACCTCCAGGCGGCCTCCAACGTCGTGCTGGCCGAGCTCTCGTGGACGGCGGCCGAGCAGACGCAGGCGATCGACCGTGTTCACCGCATCGGCCAGGACGAGCCGGTCACGGCGTGGCGGATCATCGCGGCGCAGACGATCGACTCCAAGATCGCCGAGCTGATCGACTCCAAGCAGGGGTTGGCGGCCCGGGCGCTCGACGGCAGCGACGTCGAGATCGGCTCGGCCGACTCGGTGCAGCTGGACGCCCTCATCCTCCTGCTGGAGGACGCGCTCGGCCGATAACTCCGGAGCTGCGCGACGACACGCCCTGCGGCTGCCCGTTCAACCGGAGGTCGCGGCCGGAACCGCAACGATCTCCGGACGAACCGGCATGCCGTTCGTCCGGAGAATCGGGCGGCAGCGGCCACGATCTCCGGTATTACGGTCTGTAGAAGCCGGTCGCGGGGACGTGTCCGGAGTTACGCGATCTCGGCGTCGTCGGGGTCGAGCGGGACAGGACGGTCGTCGTCCGGCACGGTGCGGTCGTCGTCCTCATCGTCGTCGACGGGGAGGTCGTCCGGGTCGTGGATGACGGCCTCCGGCTCGTAATCGCCCTCCTGGGCCTCGACGAAGTCGTCGTCCTCCGGGGTGCGCTCGGTGTCGCTCATGCACAGAGGGTACCGCGCACGCCGCGCCCGCACGAGAGTGCAGACGGCACTGCTCGCGCCCGGTCACTCCAGCTCGAACACGAAGTAGGCGCCGCGGTCGTCGTGCCGGATGCGCGCAGTCCCCGAGAATCCTTCGAAGGCGCCCGTGCCGGTCCCGGGCACGATGTAGCCGAACGCCGACGGGTCGTCGGGATGCTGGAGGGCGCCGTGGTGCACGGTGAACGAACCGGAGCGGCCGTCCGGCAGTGCGGCGGTGATGCGCTCGGCGGCCAGATAGCCGCGCCCCGACGTTTCAGCGCCCGACGAGACGAAGTGCGCGATCGACTCGCCCACCAGACCCTCGGTGTAGGTCTTGCGCATGACGACGGCTCCGAGCCAGTCGCCTGCGATGCCGGCCAGCTCCTGCCGGTCCCAGCCGGTGACGTCGAAACGGGCGGTGACGGTCTTCTGATTCTCCATGTCGTGAGCCTACGGAGCCGCGCCGACACCTGGCATGATTTCGCGCCACGGCAGAAGTGGACTAAACAGGGGACATGGCGAAGCACCGTTCCCAGCTCGAGATCGAGCGCAAGTACGACGTCGACGCCGATCTCCCCGCCCCCCATCTCGTCGGCGTCGGGGCGGTGGCCGTCGAGAGCGAGCCGCACACCGCGGAGCTCGTCGCGACCTACTACGACACAGAGGAGCTCCGGCTCGCCCGACGTCGCATCGCGGTGCGCGCCCGGCGCGGAGGCTCCGACGAAGGCTGGCACGTCAAGCTGGCGCCCGGGGAGGAGGGGCGGCCCGAGCTGCACTGGCCCCTCGGCGACGGCGTGCAGCCGCCGGAGCAGCTGCTGGAGGCCATCCGCGACGTGCTAGGCGACGGCCGGCTGCTCCCGGTCGCCCGGGTGACGAACGTGCGCGACACCATCGTGCTCACCGACGCGGCCGGCTTCGAGCTGGCCGAGCTGTGCGACGACCACGTCCGCAGCGAGAACCTCCGCACCGGCGCGGGCGACGCCTGGCGCGAGTGGGAGGTCGAGCTGCTGAGCGGGGCGCCCGACTCGCGCGAGCGGCGCACGGCACTGCTCGACGGCATCGAGGCCGAGCTGCTGGCTGCAGGCGCCCGGCCGTCGGCGAGCGGCTCGAAGCTGCATCGCGCGCTCGGACTCTGATTCCGCGCGACTGGATTTTGGTGCTCCGGTATGCGTCGGGCATGATGCTCAGGGGTGCAATGCGGCACAGCGGCGTCACACACGAGCAGACGGCGCGCACTGGCAGGCACAGCAGCGCACCGAGGAACGGAGCAGCATGAAGATCGGCATCCTCACGAGCGGTGGCGACTGTCCTGGGCTGAACGCGGTCATCCGCGGGGCCGTGCTCAAGGGCGACCGTGTCTACGCCTCCGAGTTCGCCGGGTTCCGCTACGGCTGGCGCGGCGTCGTGGAGGGCGACATCATGCCGCTCGACCGCCACAGCGTCCGCGGTCTCTCCCGCCAGGGCGGCACGATCCTCGGCTCCAGCCGCACAAACCCGTTCGAGGGCGACAAAGGCGGCCCCGAGAACATCCAGCGGATGATGGACGAGAACGGCATCGATGCGATCATCGCGATCGGCGGCGAGGGAACCCTCACCGCAGCCCGCCGGCTCACCGACGCCGGCCTCAGGATCGTCGGCGTCCCGAAGACCATCGACAACGACCTCGCCGCGACCGACTATTCGTTCGGCTTCGACACAGCGGTCGAGATCGCGACCGAGGCGATCGACCGCCTCCGCACGACGGCGGAGTCCCACCAGCGCTGCATGGTCGTGGAGGTCATGGGTCGCCACGTCGGCTGGATCGCCTTGCACTCGGGTATGGCCGGCGGCGCCCACGCCATCCTCATCCCCGAGCAGCCGAAGTCGATCGAGCAGATCTGCCAGTGGGTCGAGTCGGTGCGCGACCGCGGCCGCGCTCCGGTCATCGTCGTCTCCGAGGGCTTCCACCTCGACACGATGGAGGAGGCGCACTCGCACAAGGGCCTCGACGCCTTCAACCGTCCGCGCCTGGGAGGAATCGGCGAGATGCTGGCCCCGATGATCGAGGAGCGCACCGGGATCGAGTCCCGCGCGTCGGTCCTCGGCCACATGCAGCGTGGCGGCGTCCCGAGCGCCTACGACCGCGTGCTCGCCACGCGCCTCGGCATGGCGGCGGTCGACGCCGCCTACGAAGGCCGATGGGGGTCGATGGTGTCGCTGCGCGGCACGGACGTCGTCAACGTGTCGATCGCCGACGCGACCGGCGGGCTCAAGACGGTTCCGCCTGCGCGCTACGAAGAGGCGGAACTGCTCTTCGGCTGACCGTGGTGACGCGCCTCGCCGTGACCGACGGAGCTCCGCGATCGGGAAGTCGACGGTGGCGCGTGCCACGATCGAGGCCGCCCCTTCGCTGAGCGGCCGACAAACGTCCCTGCCGTCGCCGACGTTCCGGGTCTAGGCTCCTCCCTACGAGGGAGGGAGCGGCCGGTGCCCAGATTCATCCAGCTCGAGGAGTTCGGATCCCGGAACTACCTCC
Organism: Leifsonia sp. McL0607; assembly: GCF_049993355.1. Lineage (GTDB taxonomy): Bacteria > Actinomycetota > Actinomycetes > Actinomycetales > Microbacteriaceae > Leifsonia. The sequence goes on from NZ_CP188253.1 coordinate 2,718,567, forward strand.
ACCTCGTCGAGCGAGAGCGGCCGTGGCCCGGTCCCGGTCAGGTTCTCGTGCGGGTGCTGGCCGCCGGGCTGAACCCGATGGACTACAAGGCGTATCGCAGCGAGCAGACCGCCGCGCGCATGGGCGTCACGCTTCCGAGCGGCATGGGGCAGGACTTCGCCGGTTTCGTGGAGGAGGTCGGCGAGGGCGCCGTACGCTTCCAACCCGGTCAGGCGGTGCTCGGAACGGCCCCGTTCGCCGCGATCGCCGACTTCGTCGTGGTGCCGGAGAGCGGCCAGATCATCGAGAAGCCCGACCCCCTGACATTCGAGGTCGCCGGCTCGCTCGGCGTCGTGGGCCGCACCGCAATGGCCAGCGAAGCCTCCCTCGACCTCAACGAGAACGACACCGTCCTGGTCAGCGCGGCGGCCGGCGGGGTCGGAGTGCTGGCCGCGCAGCTGGCCGTGCGCTGCGGTGCGACCGTCATCGGCACCGCGAGCGAGGAGAACCACGAGTTCCTGGAGACGCTCGGCATCACCCCCGTGGCCTACGGCCCCGGACTCGCCGAGCGGGTCCGGGAGGTCCTCGACGACGGCACTCGGGTGACCGCGGTGCTCGACAACCATGGTGCCGACACGATCGACGTCGCGCTCGAACTGGGCGTTCCTCCCGAGCGGATCAACACGATCGCTGCATTCGGTCCGGCGGCACGCGGCGCACGCACGGTGGGCGGGCGCACGGCGGGCAACGCCGAGCTCGAGGAGCTGGCCGAGCTCCTGGCCCGCAACGAGCTCATGCTGCCGATCGACTCCATCTTCCCGATCGAGCGCACGGCGGAGGCGTACGGGCGACTGGAGGCCCGGCACGTCCGCGGCAAGATCGTGATCGTCACCGACTGAGAAGGAGCCACCATGATCGATGAGGACACCGCACGCCTGCTGCGCGCAGCCGGGCTGCACTGGCAGCCGGTCTCGGGCGACACCTTCGCCATCGACCGGCCGGGGATGGCGGGCGAACGGTTCACGGTCAGCGAGATGACGATCGAGCCGCACCACTTCGACACCGGCACGATCCTGGGCTTCAACGGGACGACCGAGTGGGCGCTCGACTCACTCGCGGTCGAGGACGCCCTGTGGATCCCGCGTGAGGACCAGCTGCGCGAGCTGCTCGGCGGCTCGTTCCGTCACCTCGCCCGCACCGCCGACGGGTACCGGGTGACGCTGGAGATCGATGGCGCCGAGCGGTTCTTCGAGGAGGACGACGCGGCGACCGCGTATGCGCAGGCGCTGCTGTCGCTGATCGCTGCGGCGGTGGCGTAGCGGCTACAGGCTCCGCGCCAGCGCGGACGCGTCCAGGTCTGCGACACGTCGGACTCCGGCGAGGCCGAGCGTGATGTCGAGCTCCGCGAGGACATTCCGGAGCAGTTCGCGCACGCCCCGCTCCCCGGCGACCGCGAGAGCGTAAGCGTACGGCCTCCCGATCGCCACGGCGCGCGCGCCGAGCGCGAGCGCGACGACAGCGTCGGCGCCACCGCGGATCCCGCTGTCGAACAGCACGGGGAGGCGGCCGGCGACCGCCTCGACCACGCCGGGCAGGGCGTCGAGCGCCGCGACCTCCCCGTCGATCTGGCGACCACCGTGCGTCGACACCTGCACGGCGTCCACGCCCGCGTCGACCGCGCGCCGGGCGTCGTCCGGGTGCAGCACGCCCTTCAGCACGATCGGCAGGCGCGTGCACTCGCGCAGGAACGCCAGGTCGTCCCAGCCGAGCGACGGGTCGGCGAAGACGTCGAGGAACGTCTCGACCGCGGCGAGCGGCTCTCCCGACCGCAGGTTCTCCCGCAGGTCGCCCGGGTGGTGACGCAGGATGCTCGCGAACGACGCGACGGCCGCCGGTGTGACGGGTGTGCGCTCGCGCGGGCCGGCGCCCGCCATCCGCTCGCGCACGAGATCGCGGAACACCGGGTCGCTCGTGTACTGGGCGATTCCGAGCCCGCGGCTGAACGGCAGGTAGCCGAGGGCGAGGTCGCGTGGCCGCCAGCCCAGCACGTGCGTGTCGAGGGTGACCACGATCGCCTCGCAGCCGCAGGCCTCCGCGCGTGCCACGAGACTGGCGACCAGGTCGCGCGACGAGCTCCAGTACAGCTGGAACCAGCGTGCGGCGCCGGGACGGGTGGCGTCCATGGCGGCGGCGACGGCCTCCATCGGCGCGGAGGCCTGCGTCGAGATGGTGAACGGGAGGCCCTGAGCTGCAGCGGCGCGTGCTGCAGCAGCATCGCCGTCGCGGCGGGCGAGTTCGAGCACGCCGATCGGCGCCAGCAGCAGGGGAGCGGGCACGGTGCGGCCGAACAGCTCGATCGAGAGGTCGCGCTCGGCGACGTCGCGCAGCACGCGCGGGACGATGCGGTGCCGGCCGAAGGCGGCGGTGTCGGCGGCGTCTGTGCGCTCGAGCCCGGCCGAGCCGGCGATGTACGCGTAGGCGGCGCGTGACACGTGCCGTCGAGCTGCCCGCTCCAGTTCGGGGAAGGCGACGGGAATGGCGGGGCGCCTCCCGATCACGCCCGCGCGGTAGACGACGCTCTGCGCCGCCCGCCCGATGCTCGTGCCGATCGCGGTCGCCGTGCTCGCGTTGGTCATGCGCCCATTCTCCTCACCGAGTTGGCAGGACACGCCGTCTGGCGCGGGCGCGAGACGGCGTGTCCTGCCAACTCGATGGCGTCAGCGCTTGGGCCGCTTGGCGCGGGCCTGGCGTTTGCCTGCTGGGGCCGGGCGCTTGGCCTGGGCGGACTTCGTGGCCTGCGCGGATTGCGTGGCGGCGACCTCCGGGTTGCGGGAGCTGTGCGCCGTGCGTCCGCGCACGATCCCGATGAACTCGTCGACGAGGGGATGCTGTCCATCCCGCGGCCAGGTGAGGCCCACGTGCGAGAGCGGGCCGTCCTCCAACCGCAGCGCCACGACGTCCTTGCGCCGCAGCGCCTTGGCCACCGACGCGGGCAGCAGAGCGATGCCGTCGCCGGCCGCGACGCTGCGCATCAGCGCCTCCGACGGCTCGGCCGTCAGCAGCGGCTCGCCGTCGAGGTCGGCCAGACGGAGCTCCTCCTCGAGCGTCAGCAGGTGCTCGTGCTGCATGACCACGACGACGTCTTCGCTGTACAGCGGGATGAGGTGCCTGTCGTCATCGGCCTCCACATCGCGCGCGAACACTATGTCGGCCTCACCGGCCTTCAGCAGGCCGAGCGGATCGTCGGACGGGGTCACCACAAGCTCCACCGCCGGCTGCCGCTCCGCGAAGACGCGCGTCCACTTGCCGATCGTGACGCCGAGCGGGAACGCGAGGGTGAAGCGGGAGGCCATGCAGGCCAGGGTATCGAACGGCCGCGGCCCCCGGTGGACGATACCCTTGAACCCATGAAAGCCCAGACCATGAAGGCGGCCACCGCGGCCAAGAAGCTCGGCATCCTGCTGTCGGCGGCTCCGGAGGAGTTCCGTGACCGCGAGATCAGCCGTACCGAGCTCGACGAGCTGAACGCGAACCCGCCCGAATGGCTGGTCGCCCTGCGGGCCGACGGGCCGCACCCGCGCGACGTCGTCGCCCATAAGCTCGGGGTCAGCAACTCCGGCCTGGCCCGCGGCGGCGTGACGGAGCCGCTGACCACGGCGGAGATCAAGGCGCTCCTCGTCGACCCGCCGGCGTGGCTGGTGGCCGAGCGGGCGACCCACGCGCAGGTGCACGCGGAGAACGCCCGCGTCAAGCAGCGCAATGCGGAGCGCGCGGCGCGCGGCTGACTCCCGTGCCGCGCTCGTCAGGTCTCCGACGCCCCGGTCGGCGTTTCGGAGGCCGAGCCGGCGGCTCCGGCCTTCCGCGCCGCCCGCGCCAGCACCTCCGGGCCGGTGACCAGGGCACGCCGCCACGGCGCGACGCCTTCGATCTCCACTTGCAGCGAGAAGCTGAGGATGGTGCGGATGAGGACGATGATCCCCAGCACGATCGCGTCGGTCAGGGTGGGCTCGGAGGTCACCGTCTTCACCAGGTCGGCGGCGACCAGCAGCTCCAGCCCGAGCAGGATCACGCCGCCGAACGCTTCCCGCAGCGTGCGGAAGGCGGTGGTGCCGTTCCCGGTGCGCACCCAGACCGAGAGCGCGATGACGAGCGCGACGACGAACCCGATCGCCAGGGCCGCGACGCCGACGAATTCGAAGGCGATACCGATCGTCTCGAAGATCGCGTGCGGGTCCATGCGCACATCGTGCCACAGCCGAGGTGGCGCGGTCAGGCGCCGTGCCGGTCAGGCGCAGTGCTGATCACGCCACATGCACGGCGGGGCGCCGCTTGACGTCCTTCTCCGCTTCTCGCAGCACTTCACGCGTCACCGGGGCGACCTCGCCGCCGCCGGTGATGAGGTAGCGGAACATGTTCGAGATCGGGTTGCCCTCCGTCCACTCGAAGTAGACGGTCGGTACCACGCCCGAGACGTCGCGGATCTCCAACAGGACCGCGGCGATCGTGTTCGGCACGTTGCCGCTGGTCACCTGGAGCACGCGATAGCCGTACTTGACGACGCCGTGCACCACCAGATCTTCCTCGAAGTCGGAGGAGTCGGAGCGCAGGACCTCCAGGAAGATGGTGCGCGAGCGCTGCGGGATGTGGCTGAACTTGCGCTCGTCCTTGTTCTTCTGCTCGTATTCCGTGGTCGTGTCGACGTCGGGCTCGTGCGAGATGATGCGGATCTCGCCCTCTTCGGCGTCCTCCAGGATGAAGTCGAGCGCGGACACGTCGAAGGTGACGCTGGTCGCCCGCAGCTGGAACGACCGGCCGACGCGGGACACGATCGACACGACCAGGATGCCGAGGATGAACAGCGTCGCGATGCGGAGGCCGTCCGGCCGCTCGATGATGTTGTCGATCGTCGTGTAGACGAAGATCGCGGTGATGATCGCGAAGACCACCGTTCGCTTGGGCTGCTTCTTGCGCCAGGTGGAAAGGCTCACCGCCAGCGATGCGGAGGTGATCAGCACGAGCACACCGGTCGCGTACGCGCCACCCTGGGCGTCGACGTTGGCGTCGAAGACCAGGGTGATGAGGAAGGCGATCGCCGTGAACACCAGCACGAGCGGGCGGACGGCGCGCGCCCACTGGGGGGCCATCCCATAGCGGGGGAGGTAGCGCGGAACCAGGTTGAGGAGGCCGGCCATGGCGGAGGCGCCCGCGAACCAGAGGATGAGGATGGTGCTGATGTCGTAGACCGTGCCGAACGCGTTGCCCAGATATTCGTGCGCCAGATAGGCGAGCGCGCGGCCGTTGGCGGCGCCTCCCGGCTGGAACTCCTTCTGCGGGATCAGCAGCGTCGTCGTGAAGCTGGAGGTGATGAGGAAGACGCTCATGATGATGGCGGCGGTGGTGAGCAGCTTGTGCGCGCCGCGGATCCGGCCCTCCGGCTGGTTGGGGTCGTCGTCGGGCTTGCCCTTGATCTGCGGCATGACGGCGACACCGGTCTCGAAGCCGGAGAGGCCGAGCGCGAGCTTCGGGAACACCAGCAGCGCGACGCCGACGATAAGGAGCGGGTTGCCGTTCTGCCGGAACATCGCGCTCCACCAGTCGTCGATCGCGGTCGGGTGATCGAACACCTGGACGATGGCGGTGGACACGACGACGACGTTGAGCGCGAGGTACACGGCGACCAGCACCACGGCGATGTCGATCGCCTCCCGGAACCCCTTGAGGAACACCGCGCCCAGCAGGACGAGAAGCACGAGCGTGATGATGACGTTGTTGCCGTGGAACCAAGACGGCGCGAACGGGTTCTCGATCGCGTGGGCCGACGCGTCGGCGGCCGACAGCGTGATCGTGATCATGAAGTCGGTCGCGGCGAAGCCGAGGAGGACGAGCACGAACAGCTTGCCGGCCCACCACGGCAGGAACCGCTCGAGCATGGCGATGGATCCCGACCCGCGGAAGCTCTCGCGCGCGACCCTGCGGTACACCGGCAGTGCGCCGAGCAGCGTCAGGGCGACGAGCACGAGCGTCGCGAAGGGTGAGACCAGCCCGGCCGCGAGCGCTGCGATCGCGGGCTGGTAGCCGAGGGTCGAGAAGTAGTCGACGCCGGTGAGGCACATGACCTGCCACCAGGAGTGCGTCCGCTCCGGGTTACGGCCGTGCGGACCCTGCTGGGTGCCCTTCTCGTCGACCATCCCGCGTAGCAGCCAATGCTTGAACCGGCTGCCGTGCAGGGTCGACGACGTGACGGGATGCGCCTGCCCGGGGATCGGAACCGGCTCCTTCGGGCGGACGCGCGGAGGGACGACTCCGGAGAGCTCGGCCGGCACGGGGGAGGGGGACGGATCGTCTGGGGCCGCAGAGCGAATGCGCTGCGCCTTGTCGCCGGACGGGGAACTGCTCGACATCGGCTGCCCTTCGTTTTCCTCTGAGCCGGGGCCAGTCTAGTCGCGCGGGCAACCGGGCGAGCGCGAGGCGGCGGAATATTCGCCGCCTGGGCGCCGAGCGCACGACTTCGCGCCGTCTCGGCGCGGCCTGGATCGTGCGTGCAGGAGGGCGCTCACCACGCCGACGGCTTGTAGTCCTTCAGGAACACGCCCTGGAGGTCCTCGCCGGCCTCGCCGCGGACGATCGGGTCGTAGACGCGGGCGGCGCCGTCGACGAGGTCGAGCGGGGCATGGAAGCCCTCCTCGGCGAGGCGGACCTTCGTGTAGTGGGGGCGCTCGTCGGTGATCCAGCCGGTGTCGACGCTCGTCATCAGGACGTTGTCGGTGTCGAACATCTCCTGCGCGCTCGTGCGCGTGAGCATGTTGAGCGCTGCCTTGGCCATGTTGGTGTGCGGGTGTCCCGCGCCCTTGTAGCGGCGGCCGAAGACGCCCTCCATCGCCGACACGTTCACCACGTAGGAGCGGCCTGCGGCGGCCAGGGCGGGGCGCAGCCTGTCAATGAGGATGAACGGCGCGGTCGTGTTGCAGAGCTGCACCTCCAGCAGCTCGAGCGGGTCGATGCCGCCGACGGCTCGGGTCCAGGTGTTGTCGCGCTGCACGTCGGGCACCAGGCCGCCCGCGTCGATGGCGGTGCCGTTGATGTGGCGCTCCAGGGAGGACGAACCCGCGGCCATCGCCGCGACCGCCAGGTCGTCTGCCGTCAGCGCCGCGGCGCCGACCAGCTCGGCGACCGTGCCGTGCACCTTCGCCGACGACAGCAGGGGGTGCGCGGCGACGGACGCTTGCAGGGCCTGCGGGTGCGGGTCCGCGGTGTGCCCGAACGTCTCGAGCTCGGGGAGGGGGCCGTCGGGCAGCGGGTGCGACTCGGCCTCCGCCAGCAGCGAGTACGCGCCCGGGGAGCGGCGCACAGTCTGGGCGGCGTTGTTGATGAGCACGTGCAGCGGGCCGCGCGAGGCGACGGAGTCGGCCAGTCCGATCACCTGGGCGGGGTCGCGCAGGTCGATGCCGACGACGCGCAGCCGGTGCAGCCATTCCGACGCATCGGGCAGCTGCGAGAACCGGCGCACCGCGTCGCGGGGGAAGCGCGTGGTGATGGTGAGGTCGGCGCCGTCGCGCAACAGCCGCAGCGCGATGTGCATGCCGATCTTGGCGCGACCGCCGGTGAGCAGCGCGTGCTTGCCGGTCAGGTCGGTCCGGGCCGTGCGCTTGGCATGGCTGAAGGCGGCGCACGACGGGCAGAGCTGATGGTAGAACCAGTCGACCTGCGTGTAGTGCTGTTTGCAGATGTAGCACGCCTGCGAGTTGAGGAGGGTGCCGGCGGTCGCCGCACCGGTGGTGGGGGAGGTCAGGTCGCGGCCGCGCGTCTCGTCGTCGATGCGGTCGGGGGCGCCGGTGGCGGTTGCGGCGATCACGGCGCGGTCGGCGGCGAGCTCGGCCTCCCGCAGCTCGCGCCGCCTGGCCTGCTTGACGGCTTTGAACATGTGCGCGGTCGCCCGTCGCACCGAGATGAAGTCGGGGTGCTCCTGGTCGAGCTCGTGGAGCTGGGCGAGGACGCGGAGGGTCGTCGCGAGGTCGTCGGGGTCGAGGCTCGCGGGGGTTTCGGCTGGCACCGGACGATTGTACGGGCGGCGGATGACCGCCCGCTGAGGGGGTCAGACCTCCAGTTCGAGCCAGTCGAGACCGCGGAGGTCGAGGCACAGCCGCCCCGCCCGCTCCGACGCGCGAGCGATGACGTCACCGCAGATCCGGCAGCGCAGCACCATCCCGTGGTCGTCGGTGTACAGGTGCGCCTGCGCGATCACCGAGACGTCGCCGCAGTGGGCGCACTTGCCGCGCGCAGAGGTGACGTCGACCGAGAACACCTCGGAGAGAAGCCCGGCGGCTGCGTTGCCGTCCAGGTAGTCCATCTCGGTCATTGAGCCCCTCCGATCCCGCCGTAGCGTTCGGTGCGGATGCGGCCCGGGTCGTGCCTTGCGGTGACCAGCCAACCCGAGACGGCCTCGACGAACGGGGTCGACCCGCACAGATAGAACGTGGGGGAGTCCGCGGCCGGCAGCACGAGCGCGCCCAGCGCGTCGGCCGTCAGCCGACCGGCGGCCACCGGCCACTCCGGTGGCGCCGTGCGCGTGTACACGTAGTCGACGCGCAGCGGAGCCACGCCCTCGCCGAGCGCCATCAGCTCGTCGCGGTAGTAGACCGACATCGGCGTGCGCGCCGAGTAGAGCAGCCGGAACGGCGTCGCACTTCCCGCGGCCGCGTGCGCACGGGCCATCGACATCAACGGCACGACACCGGAGCCGCCCGCGATCAGCTGCACGGGGCCGGCGTCCTCTGCGCGCCAGACGAACCAGCCGCCGACCGGACCGCGGACCTCCAGTTGGTCGCCGACCGAGAGGCCGTGCACGAGATACGGGGACACTTCGCCGTCGGGCAGCTCCTCCACCGTCAGCTCGAACTCGTCCTGCGTCAGCCCTGCCGCACCGGAGGCCGAGGCGATCGAGTAGGAGCGCACGGCCTGGTAACCGTCGGGCGCGGTGAGCCGTACGTCGACGTGCTGACCCGCCAGATGGCCCCCGAGCCCCTGGATGCGCAGCCGGATGGTGCGCGCTGTCGCCGTCTCCTCGTGCGTCGCCACGACATCGGCCACCCGCCACGACGTCGTCACCAGTAGCGCTCTTCCTTCCACGGATCCCCGTACATGTTGTAGCCGTTCTGCTCCCAGAACCCGGGCTGATCCTGCGGCAGCATCTCGAGGCCGCTCACCCACTTGGCGCTCTTCCAGAAGTACAGGTGCGGCACCAGCAGCCGTGCGGGGCCGCCGTGCTCGGGCGGCAGGTCGGCACCGTCGAAGGTGTGCGCCACCCACGCCTTGCCGTCCAGGAGGTCCTTCAGCGGCACGTTCGTCGTGTAGCCGCCGTAGGAGTGCGCCATCGTGTACTCGTAGTCGGTGTCGACCTTCTCGAACAGGGTGTCGAGCGTGACGCCGCGCCACGACGTCCCGAGCTTCGACCAGCTGGTGACGCAGTGGATGTCGGTCCCGACCTCGTCCTGCGGAAGGGCGAGGAACTCGTCCCAGCTCCAGCGGTGGACGACGCCCTTCTCGGTCGTGATCGTGAACGCCCACTTGTCCTTGGCGATACGCGGCGTCGGCCCGGCGGACAGCACGGGGAAACCCTCCGTGACGTATTGACCGGGTGGGAGGCGCGGGTCCTCGGTGCGCCGCCGACCGTGGAAGCCGGACGAGATGATTCCCATTCGCGCAGCATATTCCGAGTCTCGGCCGGTGGTCTACAGGCGTGGTCGGTCTAGTGTGATGGCATGACCGCCATCAACCTCGGACTACCGCGCAGCTCTCGCCTGCGCGAGGCGCCGCGGCTCGACGGCCGACCCGAGGTGCCAGGGCTCGTCGACCGTTTCGGTCGGGTCGCCCGCGATCTGCGGGTCTCGGTCACCGAGAAATGCTCGCTGCGCTGCACCTACTGCATGCCGGCGGAGGGGCTGCCGGCGATCCCGCGCGACGACCTGCTGACGCCGGCCGAGATCGCCCGGCTGGTGGGGATCGGCACCCGCGATCTCGGCATCCGCGAGGTGCGTTTCACCGGGGGAGAGCCGCTGATGCGTGCAGACCTGGCTGAGATCATCGGCCGGTCGCACGCGGCCGCTCCCGGCATCGACATCAGCATGACGACCAACGGCATCGGCCTCGACCACCGGCTTCCCGCGCTGGTTGCCGCCGGGCTGAATCGCGTCAACATCTCCCTCGACACGGTGGATCGCGAACATTTCGCGGCGCTCACTCGGCGAGACAGGCTGCCTGCCGTGTTCGCCGGGATCGCCGCGGCGCACGCTGCGGGGCTGACACCGCTCAAGCTCAACGCCGTGATGATGCGCCAGACGCTCGTCGGCGCCCCCGACCTCCTGACGTGGGCGCTCGAGCACGGCTGCCGGCTGCGCTTCATCGAGCAGATGCCCCTCGACGCCGATCACACGTGGCTGCGCGAGAACATGGTCCCCGCCGAGGAACTCCTCGGAGTCCTCCGGACCCGCTTCGACCTGCGGGAAATCGGCCGCGACGACCCGTCGGCGCCCGCAGAGGAGTGGCTCGTCGACGGTGGCCCGGCGACGGTCGGCATCATTGCGTCGGTGACCCGCTCGTTCTGCTCCGCGTGCGACCGCACCAGGATCACGGCGGAGGGCACGGTCCGCTCGTGCCTGTTCGGCGACGACGAGACCGACCTGCGCGGGCTCCTGCGCGGCGGCGCTGACGACGCCGAGATCGCCCGCTGGTGGCGCGGCGCGATGTGGAACAAGCAGTCGGGGCACGGAATGGAGCGCCCCGGGTTCGTCCCTCCGGTGCGGAGCATGGGAGCGATCGGTGGCTGAGAAGTCTGTTCTGGTGCGTTACTTCGCGGCGGCGGAGGAGGCTGCGGGACGTGAGGAGGAGCGTCTGACCCTGGGCGAGCCGACGGTCGTCGCACTTCGCGAGGAACTGGCGAACCGCTATGGCGACGCGATGCGGCTGGTGCTGCGCAACGGCTCGTTCTTGGTAGACGGCGTGGTCTCGCGCGACCCCGCGGCCGTCATCGGCGAGCGCGTGGATGTGCTGCCGCCGTTCGCGGGAGGCTGACGGCTGCGAGTCCCTGCGTTAGGCTCCGGGAAACAGGTTCGTCCTGGTGCTGGGGGAGGTCGCCATGAGCGCGCACATGCAGGAGTTCGACCGGGTCATCCGCCGCAAGGCGCGGTCCCGCTTGCTGATCGTGGCTGCCGTGATCGCGGGTGTCTCTGCGTGGGCGGTGCTGCCGTTCGGCATCGTGCAGCTGACCCGCGGCGACGCGGCAGGCTGGGCGCTCGTCATCGCGGGCGCCGCACTGGTCGCAGCGTGCGCCGCAACGATCGTCGCTGCCGTGCGCTCGCGGGTTGTGCCCCCGAGCCTCCCGGGAAAAGCGAACTCGGCGTTCGACGAGCCACGCCCGTCGAAGAACCCCGACGGCGGCTACTCCACCGCAGGGATGCGGATCGGCTCGTACTGAGCGTCGGGCCGCCCGCACATTTGCGGTGAATGTGCGCTTACGCGCGCACAGTCGACATTCGCGGTGAATGCGCTTCTTCTGTTGTCCGCACATTTGCGGCAAATGTGCGGTTACGCCGGCGCTTAGTCGACATTCGCGGTGAATTGCGGAGCGCGCTTCGCGGCGCGCGGAAGCGGTCTCACGCCGCCGAGATGCGCACCTCGCCGGGCGGCACCGTCAGCGTGACGCGCGCCCCGATCGTGAGGCGCAGCTCAGCGACCACCGCGGCGGGCACGAGCGCGGTGAGGCGGTCGGTGCGCACCCGGACGAGGTCGTCGCGCGGTTCCAAAGCGGTGACGACGGCGGCGATCCGGGCCGCACCCTCTGCCGGCCCTCCCGCGCTGAGCGCCACCGACGACGGCCGCACCACCGCGGTGACCGGACGGCCCTCCGGAATGGTCACCGTCGGCGTCCCGTCGAGGGCGAAGCCGTCGTGCGTGACCAGGCCGCTCGCCGTGCGCATCCCCGTGAGGAGGCTGAGGCCGGTGAGCTCAGCGGTGAACGGGTGCCGCGGGTGGGCGAGGACCTCCTGCGCCGCGCCCTGTTCGACGACCCTCCCGCCGTGGAGCACCGCGACACGATCGGCGAGCAGGTAGGCGTCGAGCGCATCGTGCGTCACCACGATGGCGGTGCGCCCGGCGAGCACCTCGGCCAGCATCCCGCGGAGCTCGACGGCGACGGCGACGTCGAGCGAGGCGAGCGGCTCGTCCAGGAGGATCAGCTCCGGTTCGGCGGCGAGCGCTCGCGCGATCGCCACGCGTTGGGCCTGACCTCCCGAGAGGTCGCCCGGTCGGCGGTCGGCCAGCGGGCGGACGCCGGTGCGGTCCAGCCATTCGTCGGCCTTCGCACGGGCCTCCGCGCGTGAAGCGCCCGACGAGCGCGGGGCGAACTCGACGTTCCGGCGCACGGTCAGGTGCGGGAACAGCAGGGCGTCCTGCGCGAGCAGCGCGATGGCGCGCCTGTGCGGCGGCAGCCACGTCGTCGGGAGGTCGAAGAAGGTCTCGTCGGCCAGCGTCGCCCGTCCGCTGTCGGGCCGGATCAGGCCGGCGAGCACGCCGAGCACGGTCGACTTGCCCGCCCCGTTGGGTCCGAGCAGGGCGAGCGTCTCGCCGGGGGCGAGGCTCAGGTCGACGGCGACGTCGCGCTCGGCGACCTGCGCCGAGAGGTGGAGCGTCATGTCGTCCTCCGGCGCAACGGCTCGCCCGCGCCGTGTGCGACAGCGACGACGGCTATCGCGACGGCGATGAGCACCAGCGACAGCGCGACGGCGGCGTCGGGGTCGGTCTCGCGCTGCAGGTAGATCTCGAGCGGGAGGGTGCGCGTGGTCCCCTGGAGGCTGCCGGCGAAGGTCAGCGTCGCACCGAACTCGCCGAGCGCACGGGCGAACGACAGGATCGCGCCGGAGACGATCGCCGGGGCGACGAGCGGGAGTGTCACGCGGAACAGCACGGACGTCGGCCCGGCTCCGAGCGTGGCGGCGACGGCCTCGTAGCGTTCACCGGTCGTCCGCAGTGCGCCCTCCAGGCTGAGCACGAGGAACGGCAGGGCGACGAACGTCTGCGCGATGATGACGGCCGGTGTCGAGAACGCGATCGGGATCGCGCCTTCGAGGAGGCCGCGTCGGCCGTACAGGGCGAGCAGCGCGATTCCGCCGACGACGGGAGGCAGCACCAGCGGCAGCAGCACGATCGCTCTGACGAGCCCGCGGCCACGGAACGGCATGCGGGCGAGCACGATGGCCATCGGGACGCCGAGCACGAGGCAGGCGACGGTCGCCGTGAGCGAGGTGCGCAGGCTGAGCAGGAGCGCGTCGACCGACGCCTGCGACGTGATGAGAGTGCCGAACTGCGCCCAGTTCACGCGCGTCGCCATCGCGACGATCGGCAGCAGCACGAAGAGCGCCCCGAGCGCGGCGACGACGAGGATCCAGCCGGGGATGCCTGTCGCGGGCGCGTCCGCTGCGCGGCGACGGGTCACGGCGCGCCGAAGCCGGCCGCCTCGAGCGTCCTCCGCCCCTCCGGCCCCGTCACGTACGCGATGAACGCGGCGCCTCCCGTGGCGTTCGGCCCCTGCCGGATCGCGACGACCGGATAGGTGTTGACGACGTCCTTCGCCTCCGGGAACGGCACGGAGTCGACGCTCTTCCCCGCGCCCTTCACGTCGGTCACGTAGACCACGCCCGCGTCCGCCTCCCCGGAGGACACCTTGCCGAGCACGTCGGTCACCGACGACTCCTGGCTGACCGGGGTCAGGGTCACGCCTGTGTTCGCCTCGACAGTGGCGGTCGCGGCGCCGCACGGCACCTGCGGCGCGCACACGACGGTCTTGACGCCCGGCTTGGCGAGGTCCGCCCAGGCTGTGATGTGAGCCGGGTTGCCCGGAGGCACCGTGATCGCCAGCACATTCGTCGCGAAGTCGACCGGGTCGCCGCTGGTCACGTCGGCGCTGACGGCCTTCTTCATGTTCTTCTCGTCCGCGGAGGCGAAGACGTCGGCGGGAGCGCCTCCGCCGAGCTGAGTGACCAGATCGGACGAGCCGGCGAAGCTGAATTTGACTGTGCTGCCCGGGTTCGCCTTCTCGAACTGCCTGCCGAGCTCGGTGAAGGTCGTGGTGAGGGAGGCCGCGGCGAAGACGGTGATCGTGCCCGTGATCGCGTGCTTCGTGGGCGTCTGCGACGCGTCCGGCGCCGCGGCGCCCGTCGAGCATCCGGTCGCGGCGAGCAGCACAGCCGCGAGCGCGGCTCCGACGATCGAGAGCTTGTCGCGCCTTCTCATCCGGATGCTCCTCATTCCGTGACCGCTACGGTCTCGACGATGACGTTGGTGGCCTTGACGACGGCGACGGCGACGGATCCCAGCTCCAGGCCGAGCTCGCGCACGGCTTCGCTGCTGATCAGCGACACGACCCGATGCGGCCCGCACTGCAACTCGACCTGCGCCATGACCTTGTCCACGACGATGTCGGTGACGATCCCCACGAACCGGTTGCGGGCCGAGCGGCCGACGCTGGACGGGTCTGCCGGCAGCACCGCATTCTGTTTGGCGATCCTCGCGAGCTCGAGGCCGTCGACGACCGTCCGTCCGCCTTCGTCCTTCGTGCTCGAGAGCAGTCCGCCTTCGATCCACCGACGCACGGTGTCGTCGCTCACCCCCAGGAAGCTCGCGGCCTCCTTCACCCGTATCTGCGGCATGAACAGCACTCTAGACCGGCAGACGCGGAGAATCGAGAGGGTCAGAGCCCGACCCACTCCGATTCCCCGTCGGCGAAGTGCTGCCGCTTCCAGATCGGCACGCGCGACTTGATGAGCTCGACCAGCTCGGCGCACGCCGTGAACGCCTCGGCGCGATGGGGCGCGGCGACGGCGGCGATGAGGGCGAGGTCGCCGGTGGTGAGCGAGCCGACCCTGTGCACCGCGGCGACCCGGAGGCCGGTACGCTCGGCGACCTCCTCGCAGCAGGCGCGCAGGAACCCGGCTGCCTCCGGATGGGCGCGGTAGTCGAGCGAGACGACCGACCGGCCGCCGTCGTGGTCGCGCACGATGCCCTGGAACGAGACCACCGCTCCGGCTTCGCGGCGCCAGACGAACTCGTCCAGCGTCGACGGGTCGAGGGGACGGTCGGAGACGTCGGCGAGCACGTCGCTCATCGCACCGCTCCTTCGTGGTCGCCGCCGTGCAGTTGATCGAGCAGGTGCGCCAGGACGGGCCCCAGCACCGCCAGCCCGTCCGCGACTCCGCCGCGCGAACCGGGGAGGTTGACGACGAGAGTCGCGCCCGTGACACCGGCTCGGGCACGGCTGAGTGCGGCGAGCGGGGTGGAGGCCGCACCGCGCGCCCGAAGGGCTTCGGCCAGTCCCGGCAGCTCGCGGTCGAGCACCGCGGCGGTCGCCTCCGGCGTGCGGTCGGTGGGGGACACACCCGTGCCGCCGGTGGTGAGGACGACGCCGGGCCGCTCGGCGACCGCGGCGCGCAGCGCGGAGGCGATCTCGGCATCGGCCACGACGCGCACGTCGGGGCGGAGGCCATGGCCCGAGAGCCACTCCGCGATGACCGGACCGGTCGTGTCGGCAGCCTCTCCCGCCGCTGCGCGCGTGGAGGCGACGATGACGACGGCCGTGTCGGGTCGCGGAGGGATGGGTCGCGGCCACGTGGGCGGCGGTACGGCCGTCGCGACCGGGTCCACGGCCTCCGCTTCGCCCGGCCGGCGCCAGTCGCCGCGCTTGCCGCCGCTCTTCGCGACCAGCCGCACATCGGTCATGCTGGCCGCCGGATCGACCGCCTTGACCATGTCGTGGAGGGTGAGCCCGGCGACGGCGACGGCGGTCAGCGCCTCCATCTCGACCCCGGTGCGGCCACGGGTGCGTGCGACGGCCTCCACCGCGATCGTGCCGCCCGCCTCATCGAGGGCGAAGTCGACCCGCACCGACGTCAACGGCAACGGGTGGCAGAGCGGGATGAGGTCGCTCGTGCGCTTGGCGCCGGCGATGCCGGCGATGCGGGCGGTGGCCAGCACGTCGGCCTTGGGCAGATCGTCGGCCGCGACGAGGCGCACCACCTCGGGTGTGGTCACGAGGCGTCCGCGGGCCACCGCCTCCCGGTCGGTCTCCGGTTTGGCTCCGACGTCGACCATGCGGGCGCGGCCGTCGGCGTCCAGGTGGGTGAGCTCGCTCATAGCGTCCAGACTGTCACGTCCTCGCCCGCCTCGACGGCCTCCGCCTCGGCGGGCAGGTCGATGAGGACGTCCGCGTTCGCCATCGCCGCCACCAGATGCGAGCCGGCGCCGGACATCGGGGCCACCCCGTCGGCGCCGACGCGACCGCGGAGGAACTGCCGCTTGCCGGGCACGGAGTGCACGGACTCGGTGAGCCGCGCGCTGCCCAGCGGCAGCTCGGGCAGCCCGGCGGCCTCCCGCAGCGGTGCGCGCAGGAAGACCACGAACGACACCTGGGTGCTGACCGGATTGCCGGGGAAGCACAGCACGGGCACGCCGTCGACGACAGCCGTCGCCTGCGGCCCGCCTGGTTGCATCCGGACCGTCGTGACCTCGGCGCCGCGGGGGAGGAGCACCTCGCGGACGACCTCATAGGCACCTTTCGAGACGCCCCCGGAGGTCACCACGAGGTCGCTGGCCGCGACGGCGGCGTCGAAGACCCGGGCGAACCCATCCGGGTCGTCGTCGCTGCGCGCCCGCAGCGAGACCACGGCGCCGGCCTCTTCGACGAGTGCGGCGAGCGCGACGCTGTTCGCGTCGAAGATCTGCCCGAAGCGCACGCTCTCACCCGGCGCTGCGAGCTCGGAGCCCGTGGTGAGGATCGCGACCCGCAGCCGCGCCCGCACATCGACGGTGGTGACGCCCGCCGCGGCCAGCGCGGCCAGATGCCGCGGGGCCAGGCGGGTGCCCGCGCGCATGAGCACCTCGCCGCGGCGGAGGTCGCTGCCGCGTTCGCGCACGAACTCGCCGCGGCTCCTCGGCCGGCGGATCTCCACGACGGCGCCCTCCAGGTCGTCGTCCCTGCCCAGTACCAGCTCGGTGTCCTCGACGGGCACGATCGCGTCGGCCCCGCTCGGCACCGGAGCCCCGGTCATGATGCGGATCGCCGTGCCCGCGGCCAGGGTGAGCGGCACCTCGTGCCCGGCAGGCACGTCGCCGGTGACCTCCAGCGCAACCGGCACGCGCGCCATGTCTGCGGCGCGCACCGCGTAGCCGTCCATCTGCGAGTTGCGGAACAGCGGCAGGTCGACCTCCGAGCGGACGTCCGTCGCCGCGACCCGGCCGGCGGCCTCGGCGAGCGGGACGGCTTCGACCGCGGGCTCGGCCGTCAGCGGTGCCAGGAGGCGGCTGATGTGATCGACGTGCTCCTCGACGCTCCGCGGTGGGGTCATGGGTTCAGTATCCCGCGGCCTCCCACGGCGTGCGAGGTTTCGACGACCATTGGTCCCCGCGAGGTCAGTAGCGGGGAAGAGCGGGGTCGACTTCGCGGGACCAGGCGTCGAGGCCGCCGGCGAGGACGGCCCCGCTCGTGCCGACTGACTCGAGCGCGCGACGTGCGGTCTCGGCGCGCACGCCGTGGTGGCAGATGATGACGAGCGGATCGTCGCTCAGCCGTTCGGCCACGCCCGCGGCGTCGCGCACGATCACATCCAGCGGCACCAGCAGCGAGCCGGGCAGCTCGGCGATATCGGCCTCCCACGGCTCGCGCACGTCGAGCAGGAGGTGCGGCTGCCCGGCCGCGAGGCGCGACGCCAGCTCGCCAGGGGAGATGGAGGTGACGGAGCTGGAGGTGGCGGCGCTGGCGACTGCCGGCCCCGCAGCGCCGGCGTCGGGCGCGATGCCGCAGAACTGGTCGTAGTCGATGAGCCCGGTGACGGGCTCGGCGGCCGGATCCTCGGCGTAGGCGAGCTCGCGGAACGTCCCGCGCAACCCGTCGTGCACGACCACCCGGCCGAGCAGGAGGTCGCCCTCCCCGGTCACGACCTTGATCGCCTCGCTCGCCATCAGCGACCCGATCACCCCGCACACGCTCGGCAGCACCCCGGCCTCCGCGCAACTCGGCACCGTGCCGGGCTCGGGAGGCTGCGGGAAGAGATCGCGGTAGTGCGGCCCGCGCCCGGCCCAGCTGAGGCCCACCTGACCGCCGAACCGGTGGACCGCTCCCCAGACCACGGGCAGCCCGGCCAGCGACGCGGCGTCGTCCACCAGGTAGCGCGTGGGGAAGTTGTCGCTGCCGTCGAGAACGAGGTCGAACCCGCCCAGGATGCGCTCGGCGTTCGCCGACGTGAGTCGCTCGGGAAACACCCGCACGGCGATGCCGGCATCGATGGCGCGGATCGCGTCGGCCGCCGACGCCGTCTTCTGCCGGCCGAGGTCGCGCTCGCCGTGGATGGTCTGCCGGGGGAGGTTGCTGATCTCCACGCTGTCGTCGTCGACGATCCCGATCGTTCCGAACCCGGCGCCCGCGAGCAGCGGGAGGGCGGCCGAGCCGAGGCCGCCGGCGCCCACGACGAGCACCCGGGCGGCTCGGAGGCGGCGCTGGGCGGCCTCCCCGAAGCCCGGGAGCTGCTCGGTGCGGGCGTAGCGCGCGCGGAGCTCCGACGGCAGCGCGGGGCCGGGCGCCACCAAGGCGGGAGGACGAACAGGGGAGGCCATATCGCTAGTCAAGCACCAATACGGGGCGCTGTGACGGTCAGCGCGTGACCGTGACGCCGATCGAGTGCAGCCCCGTCGCGCCGTCGGGCACGACGTCCTGCACCTTGGAGGTCTGCACCGTCCCGCGGGCGTCGGTCGCCCTGACCGTGATCGTGTGCGCGCCGGGGGTCGCGTTCCACGCGTACTTCCACTGCCGCCAGGTGTCTTCCGAGATCGCGTCCGCGAGCGTCGCCTGCTGCCAGTCGCCTCCGTCGATCTGCACGTGGACGGCGCTGACGCCCACATGCTGCGACCAGGCGATCCCGGCCACGGCGACCGTGCCTGCCTTCACCTGACGGCCGTCTGCGGGGACGTCGATGCGCGACGCGAGCTTGACCGGCCCGCGCTCCGACCAGCCGCGGTCCGTCCAGTACGACGTCGCTTTGTCGAACCGGGTCACCTCCAACTCGACCACCCATTTGGTCGCCGAGACGTAGCCGTAGAGGCCGGGCACGACCATGCGCACGGGATAGCCGTGCTCGAGCGGGAGCGGCTGGCCGTTCATCCCCACCGCCAGGATCGCGTTGCGTTGGTCGGTCAGGGCCTGAAGCGGGGTGCCGGCGGTCCAGCCGTCCTGACTGTGCGAGAGCACCATGTCGGCGTCGGCCGACGGCTTCGCGCGGGCCAGGAGGTGCCGGATGGGGTAGCCGAGCCAGAGGGCGTTGCCGATCAGGTCGCCCCCGACCTCGTTGGAGACGCAGGTGAGCGTGGTGATGGACTCCTCCAACGGCAGGGCGAGCAGCTGGGCGAAGGTCAGCTCGATCTCCTCCTCGACCATCCCGGTGATCCGCAGCCGCCAGTCCTGCGGCTGGATGCCGGGGATCTGCAGCGCGGTGTCGATGCGGTAGAAGTCGGCGTTCGGCGTGACGATCGGCGACAGGCCCGCGATGTCGAACGAGGCGCCAGCCGGCACCGGAGGCGCCGCGACGGCGGGCTTCGGAAGGTGGAACGCGGCACGGGCGGCAGCGGCCGCGCGGTAGCCGGACGCGATCACCTGGCCGACGACCGCCGCGAGTATCCCGCCGAGCGCCGTGGCAGACGTGGCCGCCACGAACCGGCGACGGGAGACGGCGCCCTGCGGCGCGACCCGCGTCGGCTCCGTGCCGCGCAGCAGTCCGACCAGCCAGCCGAGGAAGAGGATGCCGACGAGGGCGGCCAGCGCCGACGGCAGAACGTCGACGATCCCG
Organism: Leifsonia sp. McL0607; assembly: GCF_049993355.1. Lineage (GTDB taxonomy): Bacteria > Actinomycetota > Actinomycetes > Actinomycetales > Microbacteriaceae > Leifsonia. Next base: position 2,738,426 of record NZ_CP188253.1, read on the forward strand.
CCACCGCTGCGCGTGATCGCGGCGAACGCTCCGACGACGCCGCCCAGGCCGATCAGCACCCGACCGAGGGGAGGCTGGCGCAGCTCGAGCCAGCCGGCCAGCGCGCCGCCCACGACCAGCGCGACCGCCAGCGAGACGATGAGGAACGTCTTGTCGCCGGTGCCGAAGACGCCGATGACCGCGTTCTTGAGCCAGGCCGGCGTGAGGTCGATCACCAGGGAGCCGACGACCAGGATGGGGCTGCCGTCCTGCACGCCGACCGCGCTGACGATCTCCGCCGCGCCGATACCGGCGACCACGCTCGCGGCACCGGCCGCAGCGGCCCGCCAGAACGCTCTCATGGGGCCCGCCAGAACGCATTCATGGGGGAAGGATACGCACGCGATCCGGTGGATACGCCGAGCGTTCGCGCCGGGCGCTCGTGCGGGCTGTGACAGGCTTGAGCACTATGGCCTCCCTGCGCGTCGACGAACTCCCCGGCTGGACCGGCCCCGGCTCCGTCGGCGAGGACGCGGTCTACGAGGCGTTCGTCGCCTGGGCCGAAGGGACGGGGATCACCCTCTACCCAGCCCAGGATGAGTCGCTCATCGAGATCGCGGGAGGCGCCAACCTCATCCTCTCCACGCCCACCGGCACGGGGAAGTCGCTGGTCGCCGTCGGCGCCCACTTCGCCGCCCTGGCCCGCGGCGACCGCAGCTTCTACACGGCGCCGATCAAAGCGCTCGTGTCCGAGAAGTTCTTCGCCCTGGTCGACGTCTTCGGCGCGGAGAACGTGGGGATGATGACCGGCGACTCCTCGGTCAACGCCGACGCCCCGATCATCTGCTGCACCGCGGAGATCCTCGCCAACCTCACCCTCCGGCAGGGGGAGGACACGCCCGTCGGGCAGATCGTCATGGACGAGTTCCACTTCTATGCCGACCCCGACCGCGGCTGGGCCTGGCAGGTGCCGCTGCTGATCCTGTCGCGCGCGCAGTTCGTGCTCATGTCGGCCACGCTCGGCGACGTGACGGCGCTCGCCGCCGACCTCAGCCGTCGCACCGGCCGGGAGACCGCGACGGTCACGGGCGTCGAGCGCCCGGTGCCGCTGCACTACTACTACGAGCTGACGCCCATCCACGACACCGTCGAAGACCTCCTGCACACCGGGCAGGCGCCGATCTACATCGTGCACTTCTCGCAGCTCGCGGCCCTGGAGCGCGCCCAATCGCTCTCCAGCGCGAAGATCGCGAGCCGTGAGCAGCGCGACGCCATCGCCGACGCGATCGGGGAGTTCCGCTTCACGACCTCCTTCGGCCGCACGCTCTCCCGCCTGTTGCGCCAGGGCATCGGCGTGCACCACGCCGGGATGCTGCCCAAATACCGCCGGCTCGTCGAGCAGCTCGCCCAGCGCGGGATGCTGCGGGTGATCTGTGGCACGGACACCCTCGGCGTCGGCATCAACGTGCCGATCCGCACCGTGCTGCTGACCGCGCTCACGAAGTTCGACGGCATCCGGATGCGCCAGCTCAACGCCCGCGAGTTCCACCAGATCGCCGGCCGGGCCGGGCGCGCGGGCTACGACACCGCAGGAACCGTCGTCGTCCAGGCGCCCGAGCACGAGAGCGAGAACGCCAAGGCGCTCGAGAAGGCCGGCGACGACCCCAAGAAGCGTCGCAAGATCGTGCGCAAGAAGGCGCCTGAGGGCTTCGTCTCCTGGGGGCAGCCGTCGTTCCGCAAACTGGTGGAGGCCGAGCCGGAGACGCTGACGTCCTCCATGCAGATCACCAGCGCCATGCTCATCAACGTGGTCGGCCGCGGCAGCGACGTCTTCCGCCACGTGCGCGACCTCGTGTTCGACAACCACGAGCCCTGGAAGCGCCAGTTGGCCCTCGCACGCCGCGCCCTCGGGCTTTACCGCTCGCTCGTGACCGCCGGGGTCGTGGAGGTCGTCGACGGCGAGATCCGGCTGACGGTCGACCTCCAGCCCAACTTCGCGCTCAACCAGCCGCTGTCTCCGTTCGCGCTCGCCGCCTTCGAGCTGTTCGACGTCGAGTCGCCCAGCTACGCGCTCGACATCGTCTCGGTGGTGGAGGCCACCCTGGACGACCCGAGGCCGGTCCTCTCCGCCCAGCAGTTCCAGGCGCGCGGCGAGGCTGTCGCGGCCATGAAGGCCGAAGGCATCGAGTACGACGAGCGCATGGAGGCGCTGGAGTCGGTGACGCATCCGAAGCCGCACGAGGAGCTGCTCGCCGAGGCCTTCGCGACCTATGCCTCCAGCCAGCCCTGGGTCGCCGACTTCGAGCTCAGCCCCAAGGCGGTGGTCCGCGACCTCTACGAGCGCGCCATGACGTTCGGCGAGTTCATCGCGTTCTACAAGCTCGCGCGCTCGGAGGGCGTCGTTCTGCGCTACCTGTCCGACGCCTACCGCGCCCTGAACCAGACGGTGCCGCTCGACCTGCGCACGGAGGAGCTGCGCGACATCGTGGAGTGGATCGGCGAGCTGGTGCGGCAGGTCGACTCCAGCCTCCTCGACGAGTGGGAGGAGCTGGTGCACCCGGACGCTGCGAAGCACGCCGCCGAGTCGAGCGAGCTCGCGCCTCCGGCCCCGCGTACCGTCACCGCCAACCGCCGCGCGTTCTTCGTGCTCGTGCGCAACGAGCTGTTCCGCCGGGTGCAGCTCGCCGCGCTCGACCGCGTGCGGGAGCTCGGCGCCCTCGAGAACGAGGCCGCGGCGCTCGCCGAGGCGGCGGCACCGTCGTTCACCGAACTGCAGTGGGACGAGGCCCTGGAGGCGTACTACGCCGACCACGACGAGATCCTCACCGACGCCTCCGCGCGTGCGGCGGCGATGATCGTCGTCGACGAGAGCCCGGCCGACTCGGAGGGCCTCTGGCGGGTGCGCCAGATCCTCGCGGACCCGGCAGGGGACCACGACTGGGGCATCGCTGCGGAGGTGCTCCTCGCCGAGTCCGCGCGGGCGGGCGCCGCGGTCATCCGGGTGACGGGTGTCGACCGGTTGTGACGGTTTGACGCGCGCGAGACGCGCGTGCGAGCATCTACACGTCGCCACTCGGCATCAGGCACTCCGCATGAACCTCCGGTGAACTCTAATCGGCGGTCCGTCTCCACACGAGAAAGAAACCGGTGGATCTCAGCCTCATCATCGTGCTGGTCATCGCGCTGGCCTTGTTCTTCGATTTCACCAACGGGTTCCACGACACGGCGAACGCGATGGCGACCCCCATCGCGACCGGAGCGATGCGGCCGAAGGTCGCCGTCGCCCTCGCGGCGGTGCTGAACCTCCTCGGTGCGTTCCTCTCCACGGAAGTGGCCAAGACCATCTCGGGCGGCATCATCAACGAGGGGCCTGGCGGGGTCCTCATCACACCGGAGCTGATCTTCGCCGGTTTGGTCGGCGCCATCGTCTGGAACATGGTCACCTGGCTCTACGGCCTGCCGTCGTCGTCCAGCCACGCCCTGTTCGGCGGCCTCATCGGCGCTGCCATCGTCGGGGCCGGCATCGGCTCGGTGAACCTCTTCGTCGTCCTCGGAAAGGTCGTGCTGCCGGCCGTCATCGCTCCGCTCACGGCCGGTGTCGTCGCGTACTCGGCCACGAGGCTCGCCTACTGGATCACGCGTCGCTATGACGGCCGCCCGGACGGGCGCGGCGGCTTCCGCTACGGACAGATCTTCTCGTCGTCGCTGGTCGCCTTGGCGCACGGTACGAACGACGCGCAGAAGACGATGGGCGTCATCACCCTGCTGCTGATCTCCGCGAACCTGCTCCCGGCTGGCAGCGGTCCGCCCTTCTGGGTCGTGGTCTCGTGCGCGCTCGCGATCGCGATCGGCACCTATTCCGGCGGTTGGCGGATCATCCGCACCCTCGGCCGTGGTCTCACCGAGGTGAAGCCCGCGCAGGGCTTCGCCGCCGAGACGAGCACCGCCGCGACGATCCTGGCCTCCAGCCACCTCGGCTTCGCCCTGTCGACGACGCAGGTCGCCTCCGGCTCGGTGATCGGCTCCGGCCTCGGCCGCCGCGGAGCGTCGGTCCGCTGGGGCACGGCGGGGCGCATCGCCATCGGCTGGGTGCTGACCTTGCCGTCGGCGGGAGTCGTGGGCGCGGTCGCCGCGCTGATCGCGACGCTCGGCCCGGTCGGCATCCTGATCGACACGGTCGTCGGCATCGCCGTCGTCGCCTTCATCTTCTGGCGCTCGCGTCCCAACCAGGTGTCCAGCGCCAACGCGGTGACGCCGGTTCAGGGCCAGAGCGACGTCGCCGCCTCCGGCCGGGTCGTGAAGATCAAGAAGGTCAAGCCACTCAAGAAGGAGAGCGGCCGGAGGGAGTCCGCATGAGCGCGTTCCTGTCGTTCGTCACTGTGTTCGTGGCCTCCCTCGTCGGTGCCTGCGTCATCGTGGGCTTCTACGCACTCGGCACCCGGCTGCTGGCGGTCGCCGGCCGCGCCCTGTTCGTCGAGCCGGTCGAGTTCACCGACGCGATCACGGTGATCACGCCGGAGGAGGCCGCCAAGGCGCAGAAGAAGGCCGACAAGGCCCGGCGCAAGAACCCGCTGAGCGACGGCCAGAAGCGCGCGGCCCTCACCGGCGCGTACGCCTGCTTCGTGCTCTGCGGCCTCGGCGTCCTCTATGGCCTCTACCTGATCATCCCCTACTTCCACCACTGACCCCCTGCGTCGCCCCCCGCCGAGGGGCACGCTAACGCCCCTAAAATGCGGTTTTAGGGGCGATAACGTGCCCCTCGGCGGGTGAGTCGACTCCGCGTCGCCAGGAGGACGTGTCGGGAGGGGAATTAGGCTGGTACGGCGCTGCGACATACCTTCGAATGCGCCCCTGTGCCCTCACGGTGTACAGGCTCATCGATACTACGGGAGACCACCATTTCCGCTTCGACTTCCACGCCCACGCCGACCGTCAAAGGGCGCCTGGACCGGTTCTTCGAAATCACCTCTCGCGGCACCACGTGGGCGACGGAGATCCGCGGCGGCCTGCTCACGTTCGTGACGATGGCCTACATCGTCATCCTCAACCCGCTGATCCTCGGCGGGACTCCCGATGTCACCGGCCACTCGCTGCAGGGTCAGCAGGTCGCCGCGGTAACGGCGCTGAGCGCCGGCTTCATGACGGTGCTCTTCGGCCTCGTCGCCCGCCTGCCGTTCGCGTTCGCGGCCGGCCTCGGCATCAACTCGTTCCTCGCGGTGAACATCGTCAAGGTGCTCACCTGGCAGGAGGCGATGGGCCTGGTCGTCATCAACGGCCTCATCATCGTGCTGCTCGCCGCGACGGGCCTGCGCCGTCTGATCTTCAACGCGGTGCCTCCGCAGCTGAAAACCGCCATCACGGTGGGCATCGGCCTCTTCATCGCGTTCATCGGCTTGGTCGACAGCGGCTTCGTGCGCAGCACCAACCTGTCGTCGCCGCCGGTGCAGCTGGGGGAGGCCGGCTCCATCGCCACCGTCCCGACGCTCGTGTTCCTCGTGGCGCTGGTCGTCATGGGCGTGCTCATGGCCCGCAAGGTCAAGGGCGCACTGCTCATCGGCATCGTCGTCGCCACGATCGTCGCGATCATCGCCGAGGCGGTCTTCCACGTCGGGCCCTCCGGCGCGAAGAACCCGAACGGCTGGAACCTCACCGTGCCGCAGCTGCCGACCTCCCTGGTCAGCCTCCCGAACCTGAGCCTCGTCGGCCAGTTCGACCTGTTCGGGTCGTTCGGGCGCATCGGCGCCCTGGCAGCCGTAATGCTGATCTTCACGTTGGTGTTCACGAACTTCTTCGACGCCATGGGCTCGATGACCGGTCTGGCTCGCAGCGCGGGCCTCGCGAACGAAGACGGCACCTTCCCGCGCCTGCAGTCGTCGCTGATCGTGGAGGGCGTCGGCGCCGTGGTCGGCGGCGGCACCTCCGCCAGCTCGAACACCGTGTTCGTCGAGTCGGCCTCCGGCATCGGCGAGGGCGCGAAGACCGGCTTCGCCAGCGTCATCACGGGTGTGCTGTTCCTGCTCGCGATGTTCTTCACGCCGCTGACGCAGGTCGTCCCGTTGGAGGTCGCGGCCGCCGCGCTCGTCGTGGTCGGCGCCCTGATGGTCGTGCAGATCCGTCACATCGACTTCCACGAGTTCTCCAGCACGTTGCCGGTGTTCCTGACGATCATCGTCATGCCGCTCACGTACTCGATCGCCAACGGTATCGGCGTCGGCTTCATCTCGTGGGTGCTCATCCGGTCGCTGGCGGGCAAGGCGCGCGAGATCAGCCCGCTGCTCTGGATCGTCGCCGCCGGCTTCCTGGTCTACTTCGCCCGCGGTCCGATCGAGGCCATTCTTCCGCACTGACACGGCTCCCGCACTGACACGGCTCCCGCACTGACACGGCTCCCGCACTGACGGCCCTCCTGAGTCGGCGTCCCGGGTAACCCCTGAGCACAACCGGGGGTTACCCGGATGTGCGCCCGGTCGCCGGTTCGCTTGACTGGATGCATGACAACGACCGGCACCACCACCAACCCGCAGACCACTGCCAACCCGTATGGCACAACTCCGTATGGCACAACTCCGTACCGCACTCTCAGCATCATGAGCTTCGCGCTTGGCCTGGCCTCGATCTTCTTCAGTTGGACCTTCCTCGCACCGATCGCCGGTCTGGTGCTCGGGGTGCTCGCCCTCGGCCGCGAGCCGCAGGGTCGCACCTTCGCGATCTGGGGGATCGTGCTCAATGCGGTGATGCTCGCCGGCATTCTGATCGGCCTCCTGCTCGCCGTGATCGGATTCGGCGTGGGTCTGGCGTTCCTGCCGTTCCACTGGGGCGCCTCGCTCCTCTGACAGACCCGCTCGCGCAGCCTGCGAGAATGGAGGGATGGAACCGTCCCCCCTTGTCCGGCCGCGCAGCTTCGTCGTCCGGGGCAGGAAGACCGAAGCGCAGCAGCGGGCCATCGACGAGTTCTGGCCGGTGTTCGGCGTGGAGTTCGACGGTTCGCGCCTCGACCTCGATGCGGTCTTCGGGCGCTCGGCGCCCGTCGTGGTCGAAATCGGTTTCGGCAACGGCGAGAACCTCCTCGCCCTCGCTGCGCGCCACCCGGAGCGCGACTTTCTCGGGGTGGAGGTGCACGGCGCTGGCGTCGGCCGGGTGCTCGCCGCGGCGCACGAGCAGGGGCTCACGAACATCCGGGTCGTGCGCCACGACGCGGTGGAGGTCTTCGAGCAGGGGCTCGCCACCGGCAGCGTCGACGAGGTCCTGATCTTCTTCCCCGACCCCTGGCCGAAGGCCCGCCACCACCGCAGGCGGCTGGTGCAGCCGGACGTCGTCCGGCTCCTCGTCCGCGCGCTGAAACCGACCGGCGTCCTGCGGCTCGCGACCGATTGGGAGCCGTACGCCGAGCACATGATCGCTGTGCTCGACGCGGAGCCGGCCCTGGTCAACGTGGCGGGAGCGGGAGGGTTCATCCCCCGACCGGACGAGCGGCCCGTCACCAAGTTCGAGCGCAGGGGCGAGCGGCTCGGGCACGCGATCTTCGACCTGGAGTACCGTCCGCGCGGGTGAGCGGCGCCGCCGTGTGATGATGGGCGCATGACGTTCGAGTCCACGTTCCCCGCCGGCACCGTCTCCGTCCCGCAGACCGTCGCCGGCCTCCGCGCCGCCTTCGACGCCGGGCGCACCAAGCCGCTGCGCTGGAGGCTGGCACAGCTCGCCGGCCTCCGTCGCATGCTCACCGAGCGCGCCGCCGAGTTCGAGGACGCGCTCTTGGAGGATCTCGCCAAGAACCCGACCGAGTCGCAGATCGCCGAGCTGGGGTTCGTCGTTGGCGAGATCGACCACATGCGCCGCAATCTGCGGCGCTGGCTGCGCCCGCGTCGCGTCGCCGTCCCCGGGGCGCTCATGCCCGCCCGGGCACAGGTCGTGCTGGAGCCGGTCGGCGTCGTGCTCGTGATCGCCCCGTGGAACTACCCCGTGCAGCTGCTTCTCGCTCCGCTCGTCGGCGCGCTGGCCGCGGGCAACGCGGTCGTCCTCAAGCCGAGCGAGTTGGCTCCCGCGACCTCCGCGGCGATCGCGCGGCTCGTCCCGCAGTATCTCGACCCGGCGGCGGTGGCCGTCGTGGAGGGCGCGGTCGGCGAGACCACCGAGCTGCTGGCCCAGCGCTGGGACCACATCTTCTTCACCGGCAACGGACGCGTCGGCCGCGTCGTCGCTGCCGCAGCGGCCGAGCATCTCACCCCGGTGACCCTCGAACTGGGCGGCAAGTCGCCGGTCTACGTGGACGACTCCGTCGACCTCGCGGCCGCGGCTCGCCGGATCGCCTGGGGCAAGTTCATGAACGCGGGTCAGACCTGCGTCGCTCCCGACTACCTGCTGGCCTCCCGCTCGGTGGCCGCCCGGCTCGCCGACGAGCTGACCCAGGCCTTGGGCGCGCTCTACGGGGACGACCCCGCACAGAGCCCGGACTACGGGCGAATCGTCGACGACCGGCAGTTCGACCGGCTGACCGGCCTGCGGGCGCGGGACGGACGGCGGTCGGCGGAGAATCCGACGCCGCCTCCCGATACCTCGCGCCGACCGTGCTGGTCGACGTGCCACGCGACTCGGCGGTGATGGGCGAGGAGATCTTCGGGCCCGTGCTGCCGATCGTGACGGTCGACGGCTTGGACGACGCGATCGCGTTCATCCGGAGCGGCGATAAGCCCCTCGCGCTGTACGTGTTCAGCGAGCGGCGGGAGGTCCGTAGACGCTTCCTCACCGACACCAGCTCCGGTGCTGTCGGCTTCGGGGTGCCGGCGGCACATCTCGCCGTCGGCGGCCTCCCGTTCGGCGGTGTCGGCGAGAGCGGCTCCGGTGCGTACCACGGTCGCCGCTCGCTCGAGACCTTCAGTCACGAGAAGGCCGTGCTGTCCAAGCCGCTCAGGCCCGACACGCTGCAGCTGATCTACCCGCCGTACACCGAGGGCAAGGACCGGTTCGCGCGCGGTCTGCTGCGCAGGCTGGGCTGAGCCGGACCGCCCTCGACAGCGTGTCGAACGTCGTCCGGGATCCCGGACGATGTGTCCATCTCGCGGTCACTCACCAGGGGTAGGCTCGGCACTGCCGGGCGCCACGAACGCCCGGCGAAACCCGAACGCCAACGCACAACGAGAGGCAATGGAGCCAAGCGTGGATTCCACAGCAACGATGGACGAACCGACGACTCACCCGATCCCCGTCATCGACACCTCCAGCGGCGTCGCCGTCGTCGACGCGTCCGAGAACGTGTCCGACGTGCCGACCCCGAGCGCGGAGGGACGCCCCACCCGCGTGGAGACCGACTCGCTCGGCAGCCGCGAGATCCCTGCGGACGCGTACTGGGGAGTCCACACGTCGCGCGCCCTCGAGAACTTCCCGATCGCCAAGCGGCCCATCTCGGTTTACCCCGACCTGATCGTCGCCCTCGCCGCCGTCAAGCAGGCGGCCGCTCGCGCCAACCTCGAGACCGGCGTGCTGGAGAAGCACAAGGCCGACCTCATCGACCGCGCCTGCCAGCTCATCATCGACGGCAAGTTCCACGACCAGTTCGTGGTCGGCGTCATTCAGGGCGGTGCGGGCACCTCGACCAACATGAACGCGAACGAGGTCATCGCCAACATCGCTCTGGAGCTCGACGGCCGCTCCAAGGGCGATTACTCCATCATGCACCCGATTGACGACGTCAACCGCAGCCAGAGCACCAACGACACCTACCCGACCGCGATCAAGATCGGCCTGACCTTCGCGCTCGGGCACCTGCTCGACGAGCTGGCGCTGCTGCGCGACTCCTTCGCCGCCAAGGGCCGCGAGTTCCGCCACATCCTCAAGGTCGGCCGCACCCAGCTGCAGGACGCCGTGCCGATGACCCTCGGGCAGGAGTTCCACGGCTTCGCCACGACGCTCACCGAGGATCACGCGCGGCTCACCGAGACGAAGTGGCTGCTGGCCGAGATCAACCTCGGCGCCACCGCTATCGGAACGGGCATCACCGCCGACCCCGGCTACGCTGCAGCGGCCGTGCGCCATCTGAACCTCATCACCGGCCTCAACCTCGAGACCGCGCCCGATCTGATCGAATCGACCAGCGACGCCGGTGCGTTCATGTCGTTCTCCGGGTCGCTCAAGCGCAGCGCCATCAAGCTGTCGAAGATCTGCAACGACCTGCGGCTGCTGTCGTCCGGGCCGCAGGCGGGCCTTGGCGAGATCAACCTCCCGCCACGCCAGGCCGGGTCGAGCATCATGCCCGGCAAGGTCAATCCGGTGATCCCGGAGGTCGTGAACCAGGTCGCATTCTCGGTCGCCGGCGCCGACGTCACCGTCACGATGGCGGCCGAGGGCGGTCAGCTGCAGCTGAACGCGTTCGAGCCGGTGATCGCCCACTCGCTGCTGCAGAGCATCACGTGGATGGCTCAGGCGTTCCACACTCTCCGGGTCAACTGCGTCGACGGCATCACGGCCAACGAGGAGCGTCTCGGCGCGATGGTGGGCTCGTCCGTCGGCGTCATCACCGCGCTCACCCCGCACATCGGCTACGCGGCGGCCGCCGCGCTCGCGAAGTCGGCGCTGCTGACCGGGCACAACGTCGCCGACCTGGTCGTGGAGGCCAAGCTGATGAGCCGCGACGAGGTCACCCGCCTGCTGTCGCCCGCGCGTCTCAGCGGACTGGAGGCGATCACCACCTCCATCCCGATCGTCGAGGCCGAGGCCATAGCGAAGGCCGAGAGGGAGCGCGCCGCGCGCCCCGAGTAGCCGCCGCCTCCCGCACCGCGCGTACCTCCCGCACCGCGCGTACCTCCCGCACCTCCGCCGAGGGGCACGTTAACGCCCCTAAAACGCACGGATAAGGGCGTTTGCGTGCCCTTCGGCGACTCTCTCAGCGGGATCCGGACGAGCGGAAGAGCGCGATCATGTCGCGCGCGAGTTGGTTCGGTGCGGTCTCGCACGGGCTGTGCCCGGTGCGGTAGACGGCCAGTCGGGCGCTCAGCGCGGTCGCGTTCGCTGCGTGCAGATGCGTCGGCCACAAGTCGTGGTCTCCCGTCGCCACCAGCACCGGGAGGCCGATGGCAGCGACGCGGGAGCGCACATCCGGCACGTGCTTCATCAGCCCGACGATGTCGTCGACGCTGGAACGTCGCGTGAGCGCGAACCGGGATCGCACGAACGCCAGGCGGCTCGGCCCGACCTTGTTCTTGTTGGTGACGATGCCCCAGATCATCAGGCCCGCACCCTGACGGCCGTTCATGTACCAGCTCAGCCAGCCGATGACCCGCACGCGCCGGAACGCCTGACTCGGCTCGGGCGGGGAGGTGAGCAGCGTCAGCGTGAGGAACAGCTCGGGGTGGTTGACGAGCGCGAGCTCGGCGAGGATCCCGGCGAACGAGTAGCCGAGCACGTGCGCCGGGGCGCCGTCCCGGAGGAACGCGACGAGGTCGGCGACGAGCAGGTCGTACGTGTAGCGGCCTCCCGCGGCCGGGCCGGCATCGGCGGACTCGTACTGGCCGGCCAGGTCGTAGCTCTGCACGTAGTAGCCCGCGGCGACGAGGATCGGCGCGAGGAGGTAGAAGTCCTCCTTCGAACCGGTCGCGCCGGGCACGAGCACGACCCGCGGATCGGCGGGGTCGCCGAGCGCGACGACCGCGAGCTCGCCGCTGGGCGCTCGGAAGCGCGAGAAGGTCGCCCCGAGGGGTGCGACCGACCAGTCGATCTCGGGAATGACCGCGTCGAGGCGTGCTGCCTCGTCGTCACCGCCCGCGACACCGGGCCGCCGCTCGCCGATCGACATGCACTCACGCTAGTCGACGGACCCGCCCGATGTCGGCGATCCGGCGGAATGCGCCCGATTCGATCAGATCACGCGCAGCCCGATCAGATCACGCGCAGCCGATCACGTCACGCGGCAGTAGGTGGTGAGGTAGCCGATGCCGCCGATCGAGACCGTGACGGTGGAGCGGTCTCGCAGGAACACCGGGGGAGTGCGGGAGTAGCCGGCGCCGCCCGGGCTGCCGGTGGAGATCAGCGTGCCCGGCTGGATGGTCGCCGACCGAGACAGGAACTCGATGATCTCGGCGACGGATCGCACCATGTCGGCGGTCGAGGCGTCTTGCAGGATGGCGCCGTCGACGTTGGTCGTGAGCCACAGATCCTGCGGGTCGGCGATCTCGTCGGCCGTGACGACCACGGGGCCGTTGGGGGTGAAGCCGTCGAACGACTTGCACCGTGACCACTGCGCCTCCGAGAACTGGAGGTCGCGGGCGGTGATGTCGTTGACAACCGTGTAGCCCCACACGTAGTCGAGGGCGTCGCGCACCGAGACGTTGCGCGCGGGCTTGCCGATGATGACGCCGAGCTCGGCCTCGTAGTCGACCTGCGTGGTGAGGTCTTCCGGCCAGGAGGTCGTGCCGCCGTGCCCGGTCAGCGAGTTGGGCCACAGTGAGAACACCGTCGCCGCCTTCTCGCTGCGGAGCTTGAGCTCGGAGGCGTGCGCTGCGTAGTTCGCGCCGATCGCGATCACATGCGGCGGGCGCAGTACGGCCGACGCGTGACGCAGCTCGTGCACGGGGACGAGGGGCGTGCCGATCGTTGTGGCTTCGTCGACGATCGCGCGGACCTCCGCGAGGGCCTCGTCACCGCGTTCGATGAGTTCTTGGAGGTCGCGCGGCGGTTCGGCCAGGAGCTCGTCGAGGAACAGTGCCCCGTCTCCGATGATGGCCGCCAGACGGGGCTGCGAATCCGAGGTGGTGCTGAGGTGCGAGAATCTCACACTGTCCAACCTATCGGTCGAACAGGTGACGAGACGAACCGCGCGGCCGGGCGAAAGGCCCAAAAGGGGTGCTTCCACGTGCCTCAGGCCATCGCGCCCGGTGCGTCCTCGGTGTGCTCCTCCTGCCACCGGCGGCGGGCGGCGCGGCGGCGCCAGGGCGTCTCCTCCGGAAGGTGCATCCGCAGTGTGCCGAACGCCCACCGGATGCGCCGGCCGAACCCGCGCCAGGTCGAGAACGGGCGGGCTGAGATACCCACGATGAGGCGCTCGTCGTAGCGCACGATCACACCGGGATCGAGGTGGATGGCGAGGTCGAGGTCGTCGTGTACTTCGCGCAGCCCGCTGTGGACACGGTCGCGCACATCGCGCCAGACGTCGCGACGCATCGCGAAGTTGGAGCCGAAGATCGGCGCGTGCCCCAGCCAGATCTCCATCGACCAGAAGTAGCCGCCGATGTAGAGCAGCTGCCCGAGCCCGGCGACGAAGGTGTTGCCGTCGTAGAAGACGCCCGGTCCGGTGAGCACACCGATGGCCGGCGCATCGACGAATTCCGCCTCGATGTGCAGCAGCCAGTCGACGGGAGGGCGCGAGTCCGCGTCGAGGCGCGCGATGATGTCTCCGGTGGCCGCGTCGTAGCCGGTGGCGGACGCGGGGAAGATCCCGCGGAGCGGCTGCTGGAGCACTCGGGCGCCTCCCGCGCGGGCGATCGCGGCTGTGTCGTCGGTGCTGCCGTTGTCGACGACGACGATCTCGTCGGCCGGCCGTAGCTGCGCGGCCAGGTCGGCCAGGCACCGCTCCAGCATCTCGGCGTCGTCGAGTGCGGGGATCACGACGGTGATCGAGGGCACGAGAACGCTCTCCCTCCGCGACCGATGTCTTCGATTGTGTGCGTTGTGCGATCCTACGCCGCGCGGGGGAGCTTGGGCAGCGAGCCTGTGACCGAGGTCAGAGTCTGCGGCCGAGGGAGGTCAGCGACGGGGAGACACGCGCCTGGCTGCGCGTGCCGCTTTGGCCTCCTGCTGGGCGGCGTGCGCGCTCTCCCACAGGTGCATCCCCGCGTAGCTGCGCCACGGCGACCAGCTCGCGGCCCGCGCCGCCAGCTGCCGCGGGTCGTCCGGCAACCCGAGGCGTGCGGCGCCCTGCCGCAGCGCGAGGTCGCCGGTCAGGAGCACGTCGGGGCTTCCGAGAACACGGAGCGCGACGTAGCTGGCCGTCCAGGCCCCGACGCCGGGAAGTTCCAGCAGCCGCTCCTCCAGCTCGGCGCGCGACTCGCCGACGTCGATCACCAGTGAGCCGTCGGCGAGCGCCGTCGCCGCGCCCACGATCGCGTCGATGCGTCTGCCCGGACCGCGCAGCACCTCGCGCCCGCGCTCGGCGATGGCGGCGGAGGTCGGGAAGAGCCGCGTGAACCCGCCGAACGAGACCGGCTCGCCGAGTGCCTCCGTGAGTCGCGCGAGCGCGGTGCGTGCCGCGGGCACGGAGATCTGCTGGCCGATGAGCGCACGGAACACGATCTCCTCCGGGTCGACCGATCCGGGCACCCGCATGCCGGGTGCTGCCGCCACGGACGCAGCGAGGGCGGGGTCGGCGGCGAGCGCGGTGTCGATCGCCTCGGCGTCGGCGTCGAGGTCGAGGAGGCGCCGAACCCGAGCCACGAGCGGCGCGAGATCGGCTATGTCGGCGAGGTGGACTTCGCACTCGACAGCGGGTGCGCCGGCGTCGCCGGAGAGCGTCAGGCGGATGGTTGCCGGTCCGTGGGGGAGGCGCAGCGCGCGGCTGTAAGAGGGGAGGCTGCCTGCTTCGACCTCGGTCGCAGGCTCCCTGCGCGCTGCCTCTGACCTCCACCGGCCCGCGCGCTCCATGCCGGCGATCGCCCGCGCGCCCAGGAAACCGAGCACTCGACCGCCGTCGAACGGAGCGCGGGCGGGCAGGCGCAGGCTGAGCGTGGCGCCGGTCGCGGTACCCGGCGCGATCGGGCTGTGGGCGATCCCCTTGCGGTGCCGGGCGGAGGCTCGGATCGCGCCGGGCGTGACGTGGTAGATCTCGGCCATCGTCTCGTTGAACTGCCGCACGCTCGAGAACCCGGCGGCGAAGGCGATGTCGGTGATGGGCATGTCGGTGCCGGCGAGGAGGAGCCGCGCGGTCTGAGCTCTATGCGCACGCGCGAGCGCGAGCGGGCCGGCGCCGAGCTCGGAGGTGAGCACCCGGCCGAGGTGGCGCGGGCTGTAGCCCAGCCGGTGCGCGAGTCCGGGGACGCCCTCCCGCTCGACCGTGCCGTCGGCGATGAGCCGCATGGTGCGGGCGGCGAGGTCGTCGCGGACGTTCCATTCCGGCGAGCCGGGCACGGCGTCGGGGAGGCATCGCTTGCAGGCGCGGAGACCTGCCTCGTGCGCTGCCGCCGCTGTCAGGTAGAAGGTGACGTTGTCCGCCTTCGGCGTCACCGCCGGGCAGCTGGGCCGGCAATAGATGCCCGTGGAGTGCACGCCTGTGATGAACTGGCCGTCGAACCGGGAGTCGCGTGCGCTCATCGCCCGGTAGCGCTGAGCGAAGACCGGGTCGGCGAGGCGCTCCTGCGCGGTCAGCGGTTTGCGCGCGTCCGGTTTCGGCTGTTGCCGGCGTCCCGTGGTGCTCGTCATTCCTCCAGCGTGCCACCCGCCGCCGACATCCAATAGCGGAAATCGGACATCACCGCGACGGCGTCGATCAGGCCCCGGTCGGCCGTTAGCATGACGGCGTGGATGTTATCGACTGGCTCAGGGCGGCGCTCGGCACGGATGCGGACGACGGCGTGCTCTCGACCGATCCCGAACTCCTCGACGCCGCACGCGGCGATCAGTCCGGCTGGGTGGCCGATGGCAGGCCGCTCGCGATCGTCGACGCCCGGGCGGTCGAGCACGTGCAGGCGACGATGCGCGCGGCCTCCGAGTTCCGCGTTCCTGTCGTGCCGCGCGGGGCAGGCACCGGCCTCGCAGGCGGCGCCAACGGATCGGCCGGCTCGATCGTGCTGAGCGTGGCGGGCATGGACCGCATCCTCGAGATCTCCGCTGAGGACCAGGTCGCCGTGGTCGAGCCGGGCGTGATCAACAGCGACCTCAACCTGGCACTCGAGCCGTTCGGGCTGTTCTTCGCCCCTGACCCCGCGAGCAAGGCGAGCTCGACCGTCGGCGGCAACATCGCCACCAACGCGGGCGGCCTCCTGTGCGCCAAGTACGGCGTGACCCGGGAGGCCGTGCTCGGTCTCGACGTCGTCCTCGCCGACGGGCGGTTCATCCGCACCGGCCATCGCACGGTCAAGGGCGTGACAGGCTACGACTTGACGTCGCTGCTCGTCGGCTCCGAAGGCACGTTGGGCGTCATCGTCGGAGCGACCGTGCGCGTGCTCCCGCGTCCGCAGGGCGAGCCGACGACGCTCGGGGCGTTGTTCGCGGACGTGAGGGCCGGCTCCGACGCCGCTGCGCGCGTGACCGCGGCGCACCTGAGGCCCGCCATCATGGAGCTGCTCGACGCCCCTGCGCTCGAGCGGATCTCCGCCTATCTGGGCGAGCAGAGGATCCGCGACGCGTTCGGCGCGGCCGGTGGGGCCGCGTACCTGCTGGCGCAGTTCGACGGCCCGACGGCGGCCGTCGACGCCGCGGCGGCCGCGACACTCATCGCGGAGACGGGAGGAACGGTGCGCGTCGCCGCCGATGAGGCCGAGGGCGAGCGGCTCCTCGCGATCCGTCGTGCGTTTCACCCGGCTCTCGCGGCGACCGGAACCGTGCTGATCGAAGACGTCGCCGTGCCGCGCTCGCGCATGTCGGAGATGTTCGCGGCGATCGAGCGGATCTCCGAGCGCCACGGCATCCCCATCCCGACTGTCGCCCACGCCGGCGACGGAAACCTCCACCCCAACTTCGTCGCGTCGGGCGGCGAGATCGGCCCGGAGGTCTGGGAGGCCGCCGGGGAGCTCTTCCGCACGGCGGTGGGGCTGGGCGGCACGCTCACGGGCGAGCACGGCGTGGGCGTCCTCAAGCGGCGCTGGCTGGCTGAGGAGCTCGGGCCGGACTCCTACGAGCTGCAGGTAAAGCTCAAGTCGGTCTTCGATCCGCTCGGCATCCTCAATCCGGGGAAGGTCTTCGGCTAGTGCCCGCAACCCGCCGACCCACTCGGCACACTCGACAAGTACGCACTTCGGAGGGCGCAGCTGAAAGGGTCGATCCGCTCAGCGTCATCAACCCCGCATCGGCGTTCGACCAACGTCACGTCAACCCGGCCACAGGTGCCTCAGCGGGGCTGGGACTCGTAAATCCGCAAAACGACCGACAAACAAGCACGAAGGGCAACCCGCGAAGCGCCTTCGGCGCTTAAAAGACTCGACGCCCGGTGGTGCGGCGATGCCTGCAACGCTACCGGGACGTCGAGTTATTCCTATAGCCTGCCCCAGGCTGGCTGGGAACGCAAGGCTTTTGACGCAAGCCGCCCGCACCGGTTGGATGGTCTCATGGCAGAGAATACCAATGAGAAGCCCGAAGTCGACGCTCCTGAGGGCCCGGCTCCCACGACGCTCGAGATCGTCGACATCGTCGAGGGCTCCGGTCCCGAGGCGACCCCCGGTTCCAAGGTCGACGTGCACTACCTGGGCGTCGAGTACGAGTCCGGCGAGGAGTTCGACTCCTCCTGGAGCCGCGGGCAGTCCATCAACTTCCCGCTCAACAACCTGATCAAGGGCTGGCAGGACGGCATCCCCGGTATGAAGGTCGGCGGCCGCCGCAAGCTCACCGTCCCTCCGGTGCTCGCCTACGGCGCGGCCGGCGGTGGTCACCCGCTCTCGGGCAAGACCCTGATCTTCGTGATCGACTTGCTCGGCGTCAGCTGAGCTCATTCCGCACTGCCGAAGGGCACGTCTCCGTTGGAGACGTGCCCTTCGATCGTCGTGCGCTTCGTCAGAGCGCGCCTCGGTCAGTTCCAGTGCGGTGCGCTCGCGGTCGGTGAACCACAGCGACTCGCGCCAGGCCGAGACGGCGAACACCGTGCGGAGCTGGTAGCCGCCGTACGGCAGATCGCCTCGGTGTTAGATCGCCTCGGTGTTGGATCGCCTCAGGCTCAGATCGCCGACCAACCGCCATCCGAAGCGAGGACAACGCCCGAGATATTGGCCGAGTCGTCGCTCAGCAGCCAGGTGATCGCCGCGGCGAGCTTCTCCGGCTCCGCCACCGGCGGCACGTTGGTCTGCATGATCGGGCCGAGGCGCTCGCCGGCCAACTGCGACTTGAAGGAGCCGTCGACGTTGGTGACGACACCGCCGGGGGCGACCGCATTGGTGCGGATGCCGTTGGGCGCGTAGAAGACGCTGGTGCTCTTGGTGAGGCCGATGACGGCGTGCTTGGAGGCGGTGTACGCCGCGCCGGCCGCCGATCCGCGGAGGCCGGCCTCGGACGTGACGTTGACGATCGCACCGCTGCCGGCCTCGATCATCAGCGGGAGCACCGCGCGGCTCAGGCGCATGATCGCCGTGACGTTGACCATGAACACGCGGTCCCAGGTGGCGTCGTCGACCTCGGCGGGCGGGAGGAAGCCGTCCATGATGCCGGCGACGTTGGCGAGTGCGTCCACGCGGCCGCCCGCGGCCTCCAGGACGTCGGCGATGGTCTCCTCGCTGGAGACGTCGCCAGCGACCGTGACGAGGTCGAGTTCGGGGTTCTCTTCGACGAGGGCGCTGAGGCGCTCGGCGGAGATGTCGCTGCCGACCACGCGCGCGCCCTCGGAGGCGAGACGGAGTGCCGTCGCCTTGCCGATGCCGGAGCCCGCTCCGGTGACGATGGCGGTCTTGCCGGCGAAGCGGCCGGTTCCATTGGTGCTCATACTGCTGTACTCCTTGACTGTCGATGGCATCGTCGGCGCTCGATCAAGCGTCGATGTATTTATAACACTCAGTGCCACAATGGAGACCATGAGTTCGCTGGAAGCCGAATCCACCCCGCGCCGACGGGGTCGCCCCGCCGACGTCGACCCCGATCGCGTCGCGCTGCTGGCCCTCCGCCACTTCGCCGAGCACGGCTACGACGCGACCACGATGGACGAGATCGCGGCGCTCGCCGGAATCGGCCGGCGAACCCTGTTCCGCTACTTCCCGTCCAAGCCCGACCTCGTCTGGGGTGGCCTGGAGCCCGTGGTCGAGCGGATGCGCGCGGTGCTAGAGGCCGCCGCGACCGACGAGTCGCCACGCGATGTGATCGCCCGCGCCATGACCGAGTCGCTCGATCTCGACGCCGAGCACCTCGAGGCGACCCGTCTGCGCCTGCGTCTGATGGCCTCCGACCCCGCCCTGATCGGATTCGGGGTGACCCGCCTCGGCGCAAACCGCGACATCCTCGCCGAGTTCATCGCCCGGCGCCTGGAGGTGCCGGCCGACGGCCTGCGTCCCCAGGTGCTCGCCGACGCGATCAGCTCGGCGAACTTCTCCGCGCTGCTGTGGTGGGCGGTGCGCGGCACGGACGACGACCCGGCGGCGACCGTGGTGGCGGCGCTCGACGAGGTGCTGCGCGGGCTCCCGGACTGAGCGGCGGCGCCGTTCTCCAGTCGTTCGGCACGATGACCGCGCTCGCGATACGGGAGCGCCTTCAGGGGGCCGAGCTACCGCCCGCAGCGGCGGGGTTGAAGGCCCGTCTCTGGTAGACTCCTCAGGTTGCCGTCCAACGGCCGCGGATAAAGAGAGCCCAGGCACAAGGCCACGGGCACCGCGCAACGAGTGAAAGGGGATCCCGTCTATGGCACTGGATGCAGAGACCAAGAAGGCGATCATCGACGAGTACGCTACCCACCCCGGTGACACCGGATCCCCCGAAGTTCAGGTCGCCATCCTGACCAAGCGGATCAAAGACCTCACCGAGCACCTCAAGGAGCATAAGCACGACCACCACTCGCGTCGTGGCCTGCTCCTCCTGGTCGGTCAGCGTCGCCGCCTGCTCGGCTACCTGTCGGACATCGACATCAACCGCTACCGCGCCCTCATCGAGCGTCTGGGGCTGCGTCGATAACGACAGAGTCGAGAATGCGGGTTCGATCGATACCGCGATCTTCTTGCGAACGGGCCGTCACCTTCGGGTGGCGGCCCGTTCCGCGTTCGCCGGCAGGTTCGCCGCGAATGTCGCGCTCGCCGCGTTGTGACGCCGCATTCGGCGCGAATGTCGCGAGCGCTCGATTCGAAGATTCGGCGTGAATGTCGCGGTAGCGGCGGCGTATCGACGCATTTCACGCGAATGTAGTGACGCCTCAGCTCGTGCGCCGGGCCGCCACGTTGCGGTCGATGAGGGTCGCCGCGACGAGCGCGGCGGCGACCAAGGCGATCACCACGGTGACCCCCGCCAGCCCGATCACCGGGGAGGCCAGCGGTGCGGCCAGAACCAGCAGCACCGCGATCCCCGTCTTCAACGGCCGGACGACGACCTCCGGAACCAGCGGCGCGTGAAGTACGTAGAGCAGGATCAGGAACACCACCACGGGCACGGCGACGGCGTACTCGACGGCGACGTCCGAGACGTGGGCGTGCGCGGCGCCGCGCTGCACCGCCACCTCCAGGCCGGCGCCGAGCGCGGCCAGCGACGCGAACACGAAGTAATGGCCGTAGCCCCAGTAGAACGACCTCCCACGATTCGACTGGAGGCCCTCCGCCGCCGGCTCGAGGAAGTACAGCCACCACAGCGCGAAGAGCAGCACCAGCCCCGCCGCCGCGATGACGACGAGGGCAGCGGAGACGCCGTGCGCAGCCAAGCCGCTCTGCACTCCGATCGCCGCCGCCGAGACCGACTCGCCGAGCACGATGATCGTGAACAGCCCGTACCGTTCGGCGATGTGGTGCGGATGCCAGGAGGTCATCCCCGGCCGCTCCGCCCACACCGGCACCAGCAGTTCCAGGAGGGCCGCGAGCAGGAAGGTCCACATCTTCCACCCGACGGGGAGGAAGCCCCAGGCGATCCAGAGCACCTGGACCGCGGCGATCCCGAGCGCGTACCGGGTCGCGGTCGCGCGACCGTCCGGATGCTCGATGGCCGCGCGCAGCCATTGACCGACCATCGCCAGGCGCATGATGACGTAGCCGATGATTATGGCGGTGAATTCCGCCTTCTCGAACGCAGCGGGGACGCCGGCAGCGAGTACCAGCACACCGCCCATCTGGAGGAGCGTCATGACCCGGTACGGCACGTCGTCGGTGTCGTAGGCCGATGCGAACCAGGTGAAGTTCATCCACGCCCACCAGATGGCGAAGAACACCATGAGATAAGGGCCGAGCTTCTCCAGCAGGTGTCCCTGCTCGCTCGCGTTCGCGAGCTGCGCCGACACCTGCGCGATCGCGACGACGAAGGTCAGGTCGAAGAGCAACTCGAGCGGGCTGGAGACGCGATGCTCCTCGTCGGTCGAGCGCCCGGACATCGGGACGCGGAAGGCGATGCTCATGTGCGCAAGCATAGGAGGATGCGCCATCGCCTCCTCCTCGCCGTCACCGGACTCTACCTGCTCGCAGTCGCCTGGATAACGCTGAACCCGTTCCCCGGCGATCCGCACCGCAACACCTTCCTGGAGGGGCTGCTCACCTCGTTCGCGGCCACGCCGGCGCTCGCTTGGATCGACTTCGATGTCGTCGAGTTCACGGCCAACATCCTCCTGTTCGTGCCGATGGGTGTGCTGCTCTCCGTGCTGCTCGGCCGCGACCGGCGCTGGCTCGCCCTGTTGCTCGGAGTGGCCGCGTCCTTGACGATCGAGTTCGTCCAGCTGTTCGAGCCGGCGCGGGTCAGCGACCCCCGGGACATCGTCGCCAACAGCCTCGGCGCGCTCATCGGGATCGGTCTGGTTCTGGTGGCGGGAGGGCGCCGGTCGCGCCCGGATGCGACGCCCTCCCGCAGCTCGTAGGCAGGCTGACTGTCGGCGCACATCCCCGCACGGCGCATTGTCGAGGCCGATCGTAGAGATGCCGAAGGCAATCTCCGCCCCATTCACATCCGGCGAAGCCTCGCTGATAGGATGCTGGTGGTCGGCAGAACACCGGCCATTTGGAGCAGGCTGGCAGGAGCTGGTCCTCGGTGGTGGTATCCGGATGCGTCGCAGACGTAACCGTGTATTTCTACTGATGGCCAGACGGGCTCAGCCCACGCACCCGCATGGGATGCCGCGTACACGGACAGCCGTGTCGAACTGCCTGCTCGCTCCGAGCGCCTGTGCTCATTCTGATCACGGGCGCAGTGTGGAGTCGCGCCCAGACGGGGCTGCGACGTTAAACAAAGGAGAAAGACCTCTTGGAAGGTCCCGAAATCAAATTCGCCGAAGCCGTGCTCGACAACGGCCGCTTCGGCACCCGCACCGTCCGGTTCGAGACCGGACGCCTCGCCCAGCAGGCACAGGGCGCCGTCGCCGCCTACCTCGACGAGGAGACCATGCTGCTGAGCGCGACGAGCGCCGGCAAGCACCCGAAGGACAACTTCGACTTCTTCCCGCTGACCGTCGACGTCGAGGAGCGCTCGTACGCCGCCGGCAAGATCCCCGGCTCGTTCTTCCGGCGTGAGGGTCGCCCTTCGACGGAGGCCATCCTGGTCTGCCGCCTGATCGACCGCCCGCTGCGCCCGTCGTTCGTCGAGGGCCTCCGCAACGAGGTCCAGATCGTCATCACCGTCCTCAGCATCGCGCCGGACGAGTTCTACGACGCCCTGGCGATCAATGCGGCCAGCGCCTCCACGCAGATCTCGGGTCTGCCGTTCTCCGGCCCGATCGCCGGCGTGCGCCTCGCGCTCATCCCGGGCAACGGGCAGCACGAAGACCAGTGGATCGCGTTCCCGAAGGCCTCGCAGCTCGAGGAGGCCGTGTTCGACCTCATCGTGGCCGGTCGCGTCCTCACCAACGAAGACGGCTCCGAGGGCGATGTCGCGATCATGATGGTCGAGGCCGAGGCAACCGAGGGCAGCTGGAACCTGATCCAGGGCGGCGCCGTCAAGCCGAACGAAGAGGTCGTGGCCCAGGGGCTGGAGGCGGCCAAGCCGTTCATCCGCCAGCTGGTGGGCGCGCAGACCGTGCTCGCGCAGCAGTCCGCGAAGGCGATCGCCGACTACCCGGTGTTCCTTCCGTACTCGAAGGAGACCTACGACAACGTCGCCGGTCTCGCCTACGACGAGCTGGTGAACGTCTACCAGATCGCCGACAAGGTCGAGCGCCAGAACGCCGACGACGCGCTCAAGGAGCGCGTCAAGGTCGCCCTCACCGAGAAGGTCGAGGCCGGTGTCCTCGACGCCGAGGTGCTCACGCAGCTCTCGGCGGCCTACAAGTCGGTCTCGAAGGTCGTCATGCGCAGTCGGGTGCTGCGCGAGGGCATCCGCATCGACGGCCGTGGCCTGACCGACATCCGTCCGCTCGACGCCGAGGTGCAGGTAATCCCGCGCGTCCACGGCTCGGCGATCTTCCAGCGCGGCGAGACCCAGATCCTGGGCGTCACCACGCTGAACATGCTCAAGATGGAGCAGCAGATCGACTCGCTGTCGCCGGTCACCAAGAAGCGCTACCTGCACCACTACAACTTCCCGCCGTACTCGACCGGTGAGACAGGTCGCGTCGGCTCGCCGAAGCGTCGCGAGATCGGGCACGGCTTCCTCGCCGAGCGCGCGCTCGTGCCGGTGCTGCCGACTCGCGAGGAGTTCCCGTACGCGATCCGTCAGGTGTCCGAGGCGCTCAGCTCCAACGGCTCCACCTCGATGGGCTCCGTCTGCGCCTCCACCCTGTCGCTGCTGAACGCCGGTGTGCCGCTGCGCGCCCCGGTCGCCGGCATCGCGATGGGTCTGATCTCCGATGTCGTCGACGGTGAGACCCGCTACGCGGCGCTCACCGACATCCTGGGCGCGGAGGACGCGCTCGGCGACATGGACTTCAAGGTCGCAGGCACCAGCGAGTTCGTCACCGCGATCCAGCTCGACACCAAGCTCGACGGCATCCCGTCGTCGGTGCTGGCCGGCGCGCTCAAGCAGGCCAAGGATGCTCGTACGACCATCCTCAGCGTGCTGAACGCCGCGATCGACACCCCGGACGAGATGGCCCCGACCGCGCCGCGCGTGATCTCGGTCCAGATCCCGGTCGACAAGATCGGTGAGCTGATCGGCCCGAAGGGCAAGACGATCAACGCGATCCAGGACGAGACCGGCGCCGAGATCTCCATCGAGGAGGACGGCACCGTCTACATCGGCGCCACCGACGGCCCGGCGGCCGAGGCGGCTCGCGCCCAGGTCAACGCGATCGCGAACCCGACGAACCCGGAGATCGGCGAGCAGTTCCTCGGAACCGTCGTCAAGATCGCCGCGTTCGGCGCGTTCATCTCGCTGGTGCCCGGCAAGGACGGCCTGCTGCACATCTCCGAGGTGCGCAAGCTCGCCGGCGGCAAGCGCGTCGAGAACGTCGAGGACGTGCTCGGTGTCGGACAGAAGATCCTGGTCGAGATCACCAAGATCGACGACCGCGGCAAGCTGTCGCTGGCTCCGGTGCTCGCCGACGAGGCGGACATCCACGGCCGCGACGCGGCATCCGAGGGTCCCTCCGAGCCCGCCGAGGGCGCCGTGGAGACCGTCGAGAGCTGAGCTCCTGCTGTTCACGAAGGCCGCGTCGACTCTGTCGGCGCGGCCTTCGTGCACAACCGAGACGGCACGAAATGGCGGGAATTCGTTCGAGAAGCCGAAGAGTGCGCCGTCTCGACGTCAGTCGCGGGTGAGCAGCGGCCGCAGGCGGTAGGGGATGAGTTCGCCCATGTCGAGGGAGGTCTCGGCTCGGACGACGCCGTCGGTGGACTGGATGGCGCCGGCGATCCGGAACAGGTCCTCCGCGTCGGTGCAGACCACCCGCAGCAGGAGGTCCGACGGCCCCGACAGGCCGTGCGCCTCCACAATCTCGGGAATCCCGGCCAGATGGTCCACGATCTCCGCCAGCTTCTGCTGCTGCACGTGCACGGTCACGTACGCCGCCAGCGGGTACCCCGCAGCTGTCGCGGAGATGCGGCGCTCGAACGAGAGGAACGCCCCGCTGCGCTCCAGCTCGGCGACCCGCGCCTGCACGGTGTTGCGGCTGAGACCGAGCCGATCGGCGAGGGAGACGTTGGTCGATCGGGGGTCGTCGGCGAGCGCGACGACGATGCGTCGGTCGGTGCTGTCGAACGTGCGCATAGTGTGAAAGCTAGCACTTCCTCCACACCGACGACAGTGCAGCGTGCACAATCGACACGCCGTTGGTTGTGCGCGCTGATCGCGCAGCGTAACCTTTCGGGTAATTCCGGCAAGGAGGCCGGAAGCCGATCAGGCGTGCCACAAGCGCGCCGGCCGGACGCGAGAGTGAAGGTTGCGTGAACCGTGACGATCGACAATCAGCCCGACACCAGACTGGACGACGTCCACCTTCCGGCTGGGGCGGACACCGTCCAGCTGTTGACTCCTGAGGGCGTGCGCACCAGCGACGTCCGCTTCGACGCCTGGGTCTCCGACATCGGCCCCGAGCAGCTCCTCGGCCTCTACGAGGACATGGTCGTCATTCGCCGCATCGATGCCGAGGCGACCGCCCTGCAGCGTCAGGGCGAGCTCGGCCTGTGGCCGCCGCTCCTCGGCCAGGAGGCCTCCCAGATCGGCTCCGGACGCGCGCTCCGCCGCGACGACTTCGCGTTCTCCAGCTACCGCGAGCACGGCGTGGCGTACTGCCGCGGCGCAGGACTCGTGGATCTGCTGCGCGTCTGGCGAGGCACGACCCAGTCCGGGTGGAACCCCTACGACATCAACATGGCGACCCCGCAGGTGATCATCGGCGCCCAGACCCTGCACGCCACCGGCTACGCCATCGGCATCCAGGCCGACGGCACCGACGCGGCCTCGATCGCGTACTTCGGCGACGGAGCGACCTCAGAGGGGGATGTCAACGAGGCACTGATCTTCGCCGCCACCTACGCCGCCCCGGTCATCTTCTTCTGCCAGAACAATCAGTACGCCATCTCCGAGCCCGTCGGCCTCCAGGCGCAGCGCCCGATCGCCGAGCGCGCTCCAGGCTTCGGCGTCCCGAGCGTGCGCGTCGACGGCAACGACGTGCTCGCGGTGCTGGCCGTGACCCGCTCCGCCCTCGACCGCGCCCGCAGTGGAGGCGGACCGACGTTCATCGAGGCGGTCACCTACCGCATGGGCCCGCACACGACCGCCGACGACCCCAGCCGCTATCGCGATCCCGCTGAGCTCGAGGAATGGCGGGGCAAGGATCCGATCGCGCGGGTGGAGGCGCACCTCGCCGCCGCCGGCCTGCTGACGTCCGAACGCCTCGCCGGCATCCAGGAGCACGCCGACGCCGTCGCCTCCGAGATGCGCACGGGCGTCGTCGCGCTGCAGGACCCGGATCCGCTGACGGTGTTCGACAACGTCTACGCCGAGCCGCATACCGGCCTCGCCCGGGAGCGCGACCACTACTCGCGCTACCTGCGCACGTTCGTGGGCGGTGACCGATGACATCGCTCACCATGGCCAAGGCCATCAACGCCGGCTTGCGCCGCTCGCTCGCCGCCGACGACCGTGTCGTTCTGATGGGGGAGGACATCGGCACGCTCGGAGGCGTGTTCCGCGTGACGGACGGCCTCCAGACCGAGTTCGGCCCCCGCCGGGTCATGGACTCGCCGCTCGCCGAGTCGGGCATTCTGGGCACGGCCGTCGGCATGGCCTACCGCGGGCTGCGGCCGGTGGTCGAAATCCAGTTCGACGGCTTCATCTACCCGGCGTTCGACCAGATCGTCAGCCAGGTCGCACGCATGCACTACCGCACCGCCGGCGCCGTCCGCATGCCGATCACCATCCGGGTGCCGTTCGCGGGCGGCATCGGCGCCGCCGAGCACCACTCCGACTCGCCAGAGGCGTACTTCGCCCACACGGCCGGCCTGCGCGTCGTGAGCCCGTCGACCCCGCAGGACGCGTACACGCTCATCCAGCAGGCGATCGCCTCCGACGATCCCGTGCTGTTCTTCGAACCGAAGCGCCGCTACCACGCCAAGGGCGACGTCGACGAGAACGCCCCGCTGCAGGACGCCCGGCCGATGGGCACCGCCCGCGTTGTCGCGGCCGGCGCCGACGTCACCCTGGTCACCTACGGCGGCCTGGTGCAGTTGGCCACCGACGCGGCTCGTGCCGCGGCCGACGAAGGCGTGTCGGTGGAGGTCATCGACCTCCGTTCGCTGTCGCCGCTCGACCTCGACACCGTGGCTTCCTCGGTGCGCAAGACCGGACGGCTCGTCGTCACGCACGAGGCCGCACTGTCGGGAGGGCTCGGCGCCGAGATCTCGGCGTCGATCACCGAACGCTGCTTCTACCATCTGGAGCACGCGCCCGTGCGGATCACCGGTCACGACATCCCGTATCCGCCCGCCCGGTTGGAGGCCGCGCACCTGCCCGACCTCGACCGCATCCTCGACGGCATCGACCGTGTCCTGGATCGGCCGAACTCGCTGAGCGGAGTGGAGGACTGATGGCGGTCAAGGACTTCGCGCTCCCGGATCTGGGGGAGGGCCTGACCGAGTCGGAGCTGGTGAGCTGGCACGTCGCCGTGGGCGACACCGTGCGGCTGAACCAGATCATCGCCGAGGTGGAGACCGCCAAGGCGCTCGTGGAGCTCCCGGCACCGTACGCGGGCACGGTGTCACGGCTGTACGTCGAGCCGGGCGTCACGGTCTCGGTGGGGGAACCGCTGGTGGCGTTCGAGGTGGCGGGGGCACCGGGAACGGAGCCGGGTCTCGACGTCGAAGCAGAACCGAGCACCGAGACGGAGGAGGCCCGCGAGCCGATGCTCGTCGGCTACGGCGCCCGTCCCGACGCGCAGGGCAGGCCGGCCCGCCGGGCTCGCCCCGGGCTGGCCGCTCACACCGCGACCGAGCCGGCCGTGCCTCCGGCCGCTCCGTCTGTTCCTGCGCCCATCGCCGCCGCGCCAGAGCCTCCGGCCGCGACCCAGGTGCGCGAGCGTCCACGCGCCACGCCGCCCGTCCGCAAGCTGGCACGTGAGCGCGGCATCGACCTCGCGACGGTCACCGGGACGGGCGAGCGCGGTCTCGTCACACGCGCCGACCTCGACGCCTACCAGGCGCCGCCTGTGCCGACGACCGTGCCGACGACCATGCAGACGACCGCGCCCGCTGCGGCCATCGCCGGCGGGGAGGCCGCGGACGAGCTCCGCATCCCGATCCGCGGCGTGCGCAAGGCGACGGCCGAGGCGATGGTCCGCAGCGCGTTCGGCGCTCCGCAGGCCACCGTGTTCCTCACGGTCGATGCGACTCCGACGACCGAGCTCATCCAGCGGCTACGGGCGCGCACCGACCTCGCGGAGGCCCGGCCCGGGCTGCTCGCGGTGGTCGCCAAGGCGCTCTGCCTCGCTGCTCGTCGAACGCCGGAGGTCAACTCGCGCTGGGACGAGGCTGCTCAGGAGATCGTGCAGACCCGGGCCATCCACGTCGGCATCGCCGCGGCGACGCCGCGCGGCCTGCTCGTGCCGGTCGTCCGCGACGCCGACGCGCTCTCGCTCGCCGAGCTCTCGGGCGCGATCCGCGAGCTGGCCGTGACCGCCCGTTCCGGCAAGACACCGCCGTCGGCTCTCACCGGCGGCACCATCACCATCACCAACGTCGGCATCTTCGGCGTGGACGCGGGAACCCCGATCCTGACACCCGGGGAGGCCGCCATCCTCGCCGTGGGCGCCGTGCGCCGCCAGCCGTGGGAGCACGACGGCGGGATCGCCCTGCGCGACGTGCTGACACTCGCGCTCACGTTCGACCACCGCATCGTCGACGGTGCGCAGGGCTCGCGCTTCCTGGCTGACGTCGGCCGCATCCTGGCCGACCCCGCCTCCGTCCTTGCCCTCGTCTGAGAGGCTCGACCACCGCCGAGGGGCACGTCGACCATGACGTGCCCCTCGGCAGGAGGCGAAGGAGATGAAGGAGCCGCGGGCGTTCAGGCGTGCAGGGCGGCGTTGAGTTCGGCTCCGGTGCCGGAGCGGCGGAGCACCTCCACGGCGCCGGTGAGCGAGTTGCGGCGGAACAGCAGACCGGGGACGCCCGAGAGCTCGAGCGCCTTGACCGTCTGCGGGCGGCCGTCGGCGGTGGTCGGGCCGTCGACCACGACGACCTTGGTGCCCGCCGTCACGTAAAGTCCCGCCTCGACGACGGTGTCGTCGCCGATCGAGATGCCGATGCCGGAGTTGGCGCCGAGCAGCGCGCGCTCGCCGATCGCGACGCGCTGCGTGCCTCCACCCGAGAGTGTGCCCATGATGGAGGCGCCTCCGCCGATGTCGGAGCCGTCGCCGACCACGACGCCCTGCGAGATGCGGCCCTCGACCATCGACGAGCCGAGTGTGCCCGCGTTGAAGTTGACGAAGCCTTCGTGCATCACGGTGGTGCCGGGGGCGAGGTGGGCGCCGAGCCGAACGCGCGACGCGTCAGCGATGCGCACGCGGTCGGGCGTCACGTAGTCGAGCAGGCGCGGGAACTTGTCGATGCCGGTCACGTGGATCCCGGCCCGCTGCAGGCGCGGCCGCAGCCGCTCGAGCTCGGCCGGGAGCACGGGGCCGGCGTTCGTCCAGGCCACGATCGGAAGGTGCGCGAAGACGCCGTCGAGGTTCACTGTGTTCGGGCGCACCAGGAGGTGCGACAGCAGGTGGAGTCGCAGATATGCGTCCGGGGTGGAGGCCGGGGCGGCATCGAGGTCGACCTCCGTGGTCACGATGTCGACGCGCACGTCACGGCGCGCGTCGTCGCCCGCGAGCTCCTCCAGTTCGGCCGGCGCAATCCAGCGCTCGCGGCCGGTGGGGATGCCGCCGAGCTTCGGCTCGGGGAACCAGGTGTCGAGGACCGTCCCGTCTGCGGCGATCGTCGCCAGGCCGTAGCCCCAGGCGGTGCGGGCGTCCGCGGACGCGGCATACTCGTCAGCAAAGTGGGAAGGCATGCCCCTAGATTAGTAGAGTGCCTCTCGATCTCACCGCCACGTCCATCGACCTCACGCGCCAGATCTGCGACATCGAGTCGGTCTCGGGCGACGAGCAGACGCTCGCCGACGCCATCGTCGAGGCTCTGTCGCCGCTGCCGCACCTCGAGATCATCCGCGACGGCGACACCGTGGTCGCGCGCACCGACCTGGGCCGCGAGCGCCGTGCCCTGATCGCGGGGCACATCGACACCGTGCCGCTCAACGGCAACCTTCCCACGCGGTTCGAGGAGGACGGCGGCGTCCGCTACCTCTGGGGCCGCGGCACGGTCGACATGAAGGCCGGGGTCGCCGTGCAGCTCAAGCTCGCGGCCGAGCTCACCGACCCCGCGATCGACGTGACGTGGATGTGGTACGACCACGAGGAGGTCAACGCCGAGCTGAACGGCTTGGGCCGGCTCGCCCGCAATCGCCCCGACCTCTTCGTTGGCGACTTCGCCATCCTCGGCGAGCCGAGCAACGGCGTGGTCGAGGGCGGCTGCAACGGCAACCTGCGCGTGGAGGTCCGTGCCTACGGCCTGCGCGCGCACTCGGCCCGCGGCTGGGTGGGCGACAACGCCATCCACAAGATCGCGCCGGTCCTCGACCTCCTCGCCGGCTACACCGCGCGCGAGGTCGAGGTCGACGGTCTGGTGTACCGCGAGGGCCTCAACGCCGTCGGCATCTCGGGAGGGGTGGCCGGCAACATCATCCCCGACGAGGCCATGGTGCACATCAACTACCGGTTCGCGCCGTCGCGCAGCACGGAGGAGGCCATCGCCTTCATGCACGAGCTGTTCGCGGGCTACGAGATCACCGTGGTCGACCGCGCGGACGGCGCGCGGCCCGGGCTCGACGCGCCGCTCGCGCGGGAGTTCGTCGCCGCCGTCGGCGGCGTCGCGAAGCCCAAGTACGGCTGGACGGACGTGGCCCGGTTCAGCGCCCTCGGCATCCCGGCGGTCAACTACGGCCCGGGCGATCCGCTCAAGGCGCACGCCGACGACGAGCGCGTCGACGTGGAGCAGATCGTCGCGGTGGAGGCGGGCCTGCGTGCCTGGCTCAGCGGTCCCGGCGCCCGCTGAGGCGGAGGAGGCCGTCGGCCCTCCCGTCGTTCCCTGGTGGTCGCGGTGGTGGGTGCGGGTCCTCGCGATCTTCCTCGCCAGCAGGGTCGTCACGACCGTCATCCTGCTGATCTTCGCGGCGAACCAGGGCAAGAACCCGTGGACGGGCGCCCACCCCGACTACTTCTCGTACGCGACCATCTGGGACGGCCTCTGGTACAACATCGTCGCCGGCTGGGGGTACCCCGCGTCGTTGCCGTCGGCCGACGGCCTCCATGTCACCGAGAACGCCTGGGCATTCCTTCCCGGCTACCCGTGGCTTGTCGACGTCGTCATGTTCGTCACTCGGCTCCCGTGGTCGCCGGCCGCCGTGCTCGTGTCGCTCACGTGCGCTGCGGGAGCGGCCCTGGTGTTCTACCGGCTGATGCTGCGCGTCGGCCTCGGCTCGTCGACCAGCCTGTTCGCGGTCGTGCTGTTCTGCGTCGCGCCGGTCTCCCCGCTGTACCAGGTCGCCTACGCCGAGGCGCTCTACCTCCTGCTGCTGGCGATGGCCCTCCTCCTGCTCGTCGAGCGGAGGTACGGATGGCTGTTCCCCGTGGTTCTGGTGATGGCGTTCACGCGCCCGAGCGGCCTCGCCTTTGCGCTGGCCGTCGGCCTCCACGTGATCTATCGCTGGGTGCGCAGGAGACGCGAGCCGTTCCCGGTCCGGGAGCGGGCACTGAGTGCGGGGCTCGCGGTGTTCAGCGCGGTCGCGGGGCTCGCGTGGCCGGCGATCGCCGCCGCGGCGACCGGCTCGCTGACCGCGTACACCGACACCGAGCTGGCCTGGCGCGCGCCCTACATCGGCTACACGCATCTGGTGCCGTTCACCTCGTGGTTCGAGGGCGCTGACTGGTGGGCGAGCGTGATGTTGGGCGTCCCCGGCTGGATCGGCGTCGTCGCCATGGTGCTGATCGTGGCGGTCTTCGCCGTGCTGCTGTTCTCGCCCGCCGTGCGCCGGCTCGGCGTCGACCTGCGGTTCTGGATCGCCGCCTACTCGCTCTACCTGCTCGCCGTGTTCTTCCCGCAGTCGAGCACCTTCCGGATCCTGATGCCGCTCTTCCCGCTGCTGGGCGTCGTCGCGATGCCGAAGAGCCGCGTGTACCGGGTCGGGATCGTCGTGCTCTGCCTGCTGCTGCAGGTGGGCTGGATCGCGATCTGCTGGGGGGTCGACGGCGCCGACTGGTCGCCCCCGTGACGGGTTGCCATGCGCTCTTGCGCGGCCCATTGCGCACTGGGGTAGACGGGCGATTTCCCCCGTCCGCCGCGGATGACGGATAATAGAGGCGACATCCACGAAAGGGGAGCTGCATGGCGGCCATGAAGCCGAGGACCGGGGACGGGCCGATGGAGGCTGTGAAGGAGGGACGGCTCATCATCGTGCGAGTGCCGCTCGAAGGTGGGGGACGTCTGGTCGTCTCCGTCAATGACGCGGAGGCCAAGGAGCTCCACGACGCTCTCGCCAGTGTCGTGAGCGCCTCCTGAGGATCGACCCGATGAGAAGGGGCCCCGGGTGATCGGGGCCTCTTCTCCGTGTCCGGGCAGGAGTGGCCGTCGGCCTACGGCGTGAGCTTCGTGATCTGCAGCAGCCCGTCCGCCGCGGGCGAGAGCGCGCTGATGACGGCCCCGGAGGCCGCCGTCTCGGTGATCAGCGTGCGGTAGCCGCTCGAGAGAGGGTCGCGGGCGGCAGGATCGGCGACCCTGCCGCGCCAAAGCGCACGGGCGACCAGTACCGTGCCGCCGGGACGGACGAGCCGGAGGCCGTGCTCGACGTACTCGATCACCGACTGCGGGTCGGCGTCGATGAAGACGATGTCGTAGGAGTTCTCGTTCATCCGGGGGAGCACGTCGAGCGCCCGCCCGGTGATCAGCCGGACCCGATTGGCCGCGATCCCGGCCTCGGTGAAGAACGTGCGCGCGTGCTGCTGGTGGTCGACCTCGACGTCGATGCTGGTCAGCTGGGCCTGCGTGCCTCCGGTGAGGAGCCACAGGCCGGAGACGCCGACACCGGTGCCGATCTCGACGATATTCTCGGCGGCCGTCGCCGCGACCACGACCGCCGACTGGGCACCCGTGCTCGGAGCGATGGGCTCGACGCCCAGTTCGAGGGACTGCTGTCGTGCTCGCGTGATCACTTCGCTCTCGACGATGATGTCGTCGGCGAATCTCCAGTTCGAGTCCTTGTCTGACACAGTTCTCCCGTCGGTGGCCCCGATCCAGAATAGGCCCACGGTATCCAGCATTCGTGCAGCCGCGCGCGATACTCTTTATGTGTGTTCGGCCTGACTCCGGAGAAACTCCTCATAATAGCGGTGATAGCCGCGTTCCTCATCGGGCCCGAGCGGTTGCCGCTGTATGCGGCCAAGTTCAGTCAGTTCATCCGTTCGATGCGCGACACGGCCAACGGTGCCAAGGCGCGCATGAAAGAGGAGATGGGCCCCGAGTTCGACGACGTGGACTGGAAGAAGCTCGATCCCCGTCAGTACGACCCCCGGCGCATCGTCCGCGAGGCCTTGATGGACAACACGCCCGCTCCGTCGGCCATCAAGCCCGTGACGCAGTCGGCGTATATGAAGTCCGCGGACGCCCTCCCCGCCGGCTCCGTGCCGCCCTTCGATGCCGAATCCACCTGAGCGGCCGTACGAATCCACCTCAGCGTCGCAGGAGACACTCCACGGTCGCTTGCGCATCGCCGATGAGGTGACGCTCCGATACGCCTGTGCATCCAATACGATGCGGGAACGATCGCAACGCAACAGTCGCTGACTCGGTCGACTGTCGCCCGTTACGCCGTCGGGTCGCTCGGCACCGGAGGCTTCGCGACGCTCCCCGGGCTCGTCCTCGTCTACTACCTGACCGAGTCGCTCGGGGTCGCCGCGTTCGTGGCGGGCGCCGTCGTGACGGTCGCCAAGATCTGGGACGTCATCGTCGATCCGGTGATCGGGGCACGCAGCGACCGGATGCTGAGCGCGCGCGGCTCCCGGCGCGCGATGATGCTGGTCGGGGCGGTGGCGCTGCCGGTGTTCTTCCTGCTGACCTTCGCCGTGCCTCCCGGAACCCCGACGGGCTTGTCGGCGCTGTGGGTCTTCCTGGCCTTCCTGATCACAGCGACCGCGTTCAGCCTCTTCCAGGTGCCGTACATCGCCCTCCCGGCCGAGCTGGCCCGGCTACGACGAGCGCACCCGGCTGCTGACCTGGCGGGTGGTCGTGCTCACGTTCGCCATCCTGCTGTTCGGCGCGGGCGGACCGGCGCTGCGCTCGCTCGTCCCCGGCTCCGGGTTCGCCGCGTACTTCGTCATGGCGCTCGTGGCGGGACTCGTGATCGGGGCGGGCATGTTCGTCTCCGCGTTCGTCGCGCCGCGCCACGAGCCGGCCGCCGTTCTTCTGCCGCGGGAAAGCGTGCTGGTCACGCTCCGCACCAACTACGCGGCCGGTATCGGCGCGCTCCGGGACAGCCAGCCGTTCCGGGCGCTTCTGCTGACGTTCCTGCTGCAGGGCCTCGCGACCGGGATGATGCTGACCGGCGCGAACTACGTCGCGACCTGGGTGCTGCACTCCGAGGACGCCGTGACGCTCCTCTTCCTCGCGCTGATCGGCCCCGCGCTCGTCATCACACCGGTCTGGGGGATCGCGGCGCGCCGGATCGGCAAGGAGCGGGGCTTCGGGATCGCGAGCGCGCTCTTCGGCGTCCCCGCCCTGTCGATGGTGCTGCTGATCTGGTTCCCCGGCGCGTGGGTCTACGCGTCGGTGGCCCTCGCCGGTGCGCCTACGCCGGGATGCAGTCGCTTCCGATGTCGATGCTGCCGGACGTGATCTCGCACGACGCCCGCCGCAACGACCCCGGTCGGGCGGGGACATTCGGTGGCATGTGGACGGCGGGGGAGACGACCGGGATGGCGCTGGGGGCCGCGGCGTTCACCACGGTCATCGGCATCGCCGGCTACATCTCGGGCTAGGCCGATCCTTCTGCCGTGACGTCGGGCATCAGCCAGCCGACGAACGCGGTCGCGGGAATCGTGCTCGCCTTCAGTCTGATCCCGGCGGGGATCGTGGCGGTCAGCCTCATGCCGCTCGCCCGCTACCGGCTGCGGAAGGGGGACATCGATGACGTCCTTTGACGGGACCGCGATCCTCGCCCGGCTCTCCGCGCTGCGCGCGGCCGATGCGCCGACGCACGGCGGGCACGTGCTCAGCTATGTCTACGACTCCGGCATCGCCGAGCTCGACGAGCTCGCCGCGGCCGCGATGCGCCTGGTGCAGCCGGTCAACGGGCTCGACCCCACCACGTTCACCTCGGTAGCCGTCATGGAACGTGAGGTGCTCGGGTTCGCCCGCGAGCTCCTCCACGGCGGCGACGAGGTCGTGGGCTCGGTGACCGCCGGCGGCACCGAGTCGTGCCTGCTCGCGGTGAAGACCGCGCGCGAGGCCTGGCGCCCCCCTTGACCTCCGCCCCCACCGAACCCGTCGAGTACGCACGAATTCCGCTGAAAACCGCCGAGTACGCAGAGAGTTCGCGCACTCGGCGGTGTGTCAGCGGGGCGAGAGCGGGAGTTTGCGGCGGGGGAGGTCCCGAGGTCGCACCGCGAGGCCGGCGGCCACCGCGCGGATGGCGACGGCCGCCCGGTCCTGCGGGTCGGTGACGACGATCGGCGCACCGGCGTCCCCACCGGCGCGCAGGGGGACGCTCAGCGGTACGCTCGCCAGCAGCGGGACCGCGTCGTCCTGGCCTGCGCTGAGCCGGCGCGCGACCTCGGCCCCTCCACCAGAGCCGAACAGCTCCAGCACGCTGCCGTCGGGCTGGGCGAGGCCCGCCATGTTCTCGATGACGCCGACGATCCGCTGGCCGGTCTGCCGGGCGACGATGCCGGAGCGCTCAGCGACGTCGGCCGCTGCCGGCTGCGGGGTGGTGACGACGAGCACCTCGGCCTGCGGCAGCAGCTGCCCCACCGAGATCGCCACGTCGCCCGTGCCGGGCGGGAGGTCGAGCAACAGAACATCCAGGTCGCCGAAGAAGACGTCTCCGAGGAACTGCTGGATGGTCCGGTGCAGCATCGGGCCGCGCCAGGCGACCGCGGCGGAGGCCGAGTCGACGAACATCCCGATCGAGATCACCTTCACGCCGTAGGCCACCGGCGGCAGGATCATGTCGTCCACGCGGGTGGGACGCACCGCGACGCCGTCGACGTCGGTCAGGCCGAGGAGGCCGGGCACCGAGAAGCCGTGCACGTCGGCGTCCACCACCCCGACCCGCAGGCCGCGCTCGGCGAGCGCGACAGCCAGGTTCGCGGTGATGGTGGACTTGCCGACGCCGCCCTTGCCGCTGGTGACGGCGTAGATGCGGGTCAGGGAGTCCGGCCCGAACTGCTGCGCTCTGGCCGCCCGCCCTCCGCGCAGCTTCTCGGTCAGCGCCGCGCGCTCGGCGGGCGACATCACCGAGACGTCCACGGTCACGGCGGAGACGCCGGGCACCGCGGCGGTCGCCGTGCGCACCTCGCGCTCGATGGCGTCGGCGGCGGGGCAGCCGACGATGGTGAGTTTCACCTGGACGGTCGCGTGGCCGGTCACGTCGACCTCCACACCGCCGATCATGTCGAGATCGGTGACCGGCTTGCGGATCTCGGGATCGAGGACGTCGGCCAGTGCCCGCTCGACGAGACGCGCGAGATCGGGGGCGGCGAGGTCGGGCTCAGGCACGCGCGCGTCCGCCCTCGTCGGGCTCGCCCTTCTCGAGGTCCTCCAGCAGCGCGCGCAGCTCGGCGCGGATGAAGTCTTTCGTGGCCATGTCCCTGACCGCCAGGCGCAGTGCCACGACCTCCCTGGCCAGATACTCGGTGTCGGCGAGGTTCCGCTCGGCGCGCTGGCGGTCCTGCTCGATCTGCACGCGGTCGCGGTCGTCCTGCCGGTTCTGCGCGAGCAGGATCAACGGGGCAGCGTACGACGCCTGCAGTGAGAGCACCAGCGTCAAGGCGATGAAGCCGAGCGCTGCGGAGTCGAACCGCCAGGCGTTCGGCGCGAGCGTGTTCCACAGCATCCACGCGAGCACGAAGAGCGTGAGCCCGAGAATGAACCACGGCGTGCCCATTGCGCGCGCGATCCACTCGGTGAACCGTCCGAACCGGTCGCTCCGCTCGAGCGGGTCGCGCCGGGGGAGCACCGTGGTGCGGAGGCCCTTCGGGGCGTCCAGTCGCTCGTCCTGCCTACCTCGTGCCACTTGCGCCCCTCCTTCCGTTCACGATGCGAATGCTGCCGGTCTCGTCGGACGGGGCCTTCACGGGCTCGTCCTCGTCTTGACTTCGCCAATCGTCGGGGAGCAGGTAGTCGAGGATGTCGTCGATGGTCACCACCCCGACGAGCCGATGCTTCTCGTCCACGACCGGGACGGAGACGAGGTTGTAGCTGGCGAGGATGCGCGACACTTCGGCCGCCGAGGTGTCGGCGGTCACCGGCTCCAGGCTCGGATCGAGCAGGGTGCCGAGGCGCACGTGCGGCGGGTAGCGCAGCATCCGCTGGAAGTGCACGATGCCGAGGAATCGCCCGGTGGGCGCCTCGTACGGCGGCAGGGTGACGCACACGGCGGCGCCGAGCGCTGGTGCGAGCTCGTGTCGGCGGATGAGCGCGAGGCCCTCTGCGACGGTGGCGTCGGCCGAGACAATGATCGGCTCGGTGGTCATCAGGCCGCCGGCGGTCTCCGGTGCGTAGCTGAGGAGCATGCGCACATCCTCCGCCTCCTCCGGCTCCATGAGCTCCAGAAGGTGCTCGCCGCGCTCTTCGGAGAGCTGGGCGATGAGGTCGGCGGCGTCGTCGGGCTCCATCTGGTCGAGCACGTCGGCGGCGCGGTCGTCGTCGAGCTGGGAGAGGATCTGCACCTGCTCGCTCTCGGGCATCTCCTCCAGGACGTCGGCCAGGCGGTCGTCGGGGAGCTCCTCTGCGACCTCCAGCATGCGCTGCTGCGGGAGGTCGAGGAGGGTGTTGGCGAGGTCGGCGGGCTTGAGCTCCGAGTAGGTCGCGATGAGCTGTTCGGCCGACTGCGCCTCGCCGCGCGCCTGCTTCTCGCGCACCTCGTTCCAACTCGCGAAGGTGGTCGGCCCTTTGCCGAACGGGGAGGAGCCGGCCTTGGGCCGGCGCACGAAGAGCTGGCTGACCGCCCACTCACCGGTGTCGGACTCCTCGATCGCGACGTCCTCGATGGTCGCCTCGCCGGTGCCGTCGGTGAAGACGACTTTGCGGCCGAGCAGCTCGGCGATGACCCGGACCTCCCCGCCACGCTGCTCGAAGCGCCGCACGTTGATCAGGCCGTTGGTGATGATCTGGCCGCTCAAGATGCTGGTCACGCGCCCGATCGAGAGGAACACGCGCCTCTTGCCCGGGATCTCCACGATGAGACCGACGACGCTCGGCGGATCGGCTTTGCGGTACACCACCAGGACGTCGCGGACACGGCCGACCCGGTCGCCGACCGGATCGAACACGCTGGTGCCGGCCAGGCGGGCGACGAAGATGCGGGTACTCACGACTAATAACTTAAGCCCTTCCGGCCGGGCGGACGGTGAGGATGGGACAATGGAGCGATGACCACTCCAAGCCCGCTCGGCGGACGAAACCGGATGCTCTTCCCGACGATGCCTCGGGGCGAGGTCGTGGCCGCCTACGAGACCTACCTCGACGCGCAGCAGGCCGTCGACGTCCTGGCCCGCGCGGACTTCCCTGTGGACAAGGTCTCGATCGTCGGCAGCGACCTCAAAAGCGTCGAGCGCGTGACCGGCAAGCTGACCTGGGGCCGGGTCGCGCTGGCGGGTGCGGCCTCCGGCGCCTGGCTCGGCATCTTCTTCGGCCTGCTGCTGCTCATCTTCTCGCCGGCGGTCAGCTACGCCTTCGTGATCGCCGCGGTGCTCCTCGGCGCCGGGTTCGGGATGCTCTTCGGCATCGTGTCGTACGCGATCAACCGGCGGCGCCGCGACTACACATCGGTGATGCAGGTGATCGCCACGAGCTACTCGGTGCTGGTCGACCACGATCTCGTCCACCGGGCGCGCAACCTCCTCGACGGCCAGCCGGACATCGCCCCGGCCCCCGGAGGCTGGGTGCAGCCGCAGCATCCGTCCGACCCGCCGCCCGTGCCTCCGGCCGCGCCGCCGGCCGGAGGCACGGCCGGCGACGACCCGCGGCCGCCCACCCCGCCCGCGTAGACGATCGAAGGGCACGTTAACGCCCCTAAAACCGCGTTTTAGGGGCGTTAACGTGCCCCTCGGCATGCGAGGGAGGCGCGCTCGCGCGCGCAGAGCGCTCAGCGGGCGCCGAGGCGGCGCACCCAGGCCTCCACGTCGTCCGCGGTGCGGGGGAGGGCGATCGAGAGGTTCTCGGCGCCGTCGGCCGTCACCAGGATGTTGTCCTCGATGCGCACGCCGATGCCGCGGAACCGCTCCGGCACCGTCAGGTCGTCGGGCTGGAAGTAGAGTCCTGGCTCGATGGTGAAGACCATGCCGGGCTCCAGCACGCCGTCGAGGTACATCTCGCGCCGGGCCTGGGCGCAGTCATGCACATCCAGCCCGAGGTGGTGGCTCGTGCCGTGCACCATGTAGCGACGGTGGTGCTGGTTGTCGGTCTCCAGCGCCTCCTCGGCGGACACCGGCAGCAGCCCCCACTCGCCCGTGCGGCGGGCGATCACGGCCATCGCGGCCGCGTGGATCTCTCGGAACCGGATGCCGGGGCGCACGATGGCGAACGCGGCGTCCGCGGCCTCCTGGACCGTCTCGTAGACCAGGCGCTGGGTTTCGGTGAACGTGCCGTCGATGGGGAAAGTGCGGGTGATATCGGCAGTGTAGTGGCTGTCGACCTCCACGCCAGCGTCGAGCAGGATGAGGTCGCCCGGCACCACAGGGCCGTCGTTGCGCGTCCAGTGCAGGATGCAGGCGTGCGGGCCGCTCGCGGCGATCGTGTCGTAGCCCACCGCGTTCCCATCGGCGCGGGCGCGGCCGTTGAAGACGCCCTCCACGAGCCGCTCGCCGCGCGGGTG
Source organism: Leifsonia sp. McL0607 (assembly GCF_049993355.1). GTDB lineage: Bacteria > Actinomycetota > Actinomycetes > Actinomycetales > Microbacteriaceae > Leifsonia. The sequence continues at coordinate 2,778,245 of NZ_CP188253.1, forward strand.
CGCGACGATGCGGGGGAGGTCGCCGATCACGTCGTCGAAACCGGCGGCGGTCGCCGCGATGGCCGCGCGCAGCTCGGCGACCTCGAAGGCGTCCTTGACCAGACGCAGTTCGGACAGGTCGCGTGCGAGGCCGTCGTCGTCGCCATGATCGTCGGGGTCGAACGCAGTGAGGTCGTCGCCCGCCTCGGCCGCGAGGACCAGGCGCGCCGCGTCCACGCGGTCGGTGAGTTCCGGATCGGCCTCGCGCAGCACCAGAGTGGAGGCGTCGATCGCGTCGAGCACGGCCTCCACGTCGGCGATGCCGCGAGTCGGGAGGTCGAGGTTGCTGGCGACCTGCGCGAGCGACGGGCGCGGCCCGATCCAGAACTCACCGATCTCGGGGTTGGCGTAGAACTCGTCCGAGTCGCGGCCCGCGCGCTCACGGAAGTAGAGCGTCGCCTCGTGGCCGGAACCCGCCGGCTCGAGAACGAGGACGCTTCCCGGCTCGGAGTCGGAGCCCCACCCGGTGAGGTGCGCGAAAGCCGAGTGCGCCCGGAACGGGAAGTCGGTGTCGTTGGAGCGCTGCTTGAGCCGTCCGGCGGGGATGATCAGCCGGCGCCCCGGGTACAGTTCGGACACGCGGGCGCGGCGGGCGGCGGCGTACGACGCCTGCCCGCGGGCGCCGGGGAGGATCTCAGGACGATCCGCCCAATTGCTGCCGATGTACGCCCGGAATGCCTCGGAACCGGGCGTGGTGGACCGGTTCGCGGTCGCGCGCGGGGTGTCCTGCTCTGCGGTGGCGGGGGCGGTGGTGTTCTCGGACGACATGTCGACCATTCTTCCTTACGTTTGATCCGTGTGGATTGGGAGTCTCAGTAAGCTCTCGACCGCTCCCAGGGACACCGGGTATGGCTGACCATCCTTTGCCGCGTAGATGGCTTGAGTGGAATGGCCGCCCGGTGTTCCGCATCGACTCGACCGCTGATTGAGAAGTGCGACGTGATCGCTTTGTAAGGAAGTGACGGCGTGGTCGGCTGCTGGGCGCAACACACCCAGACGAAAGGAAGTGACCGTGCCGCAGCTGTGGGCCGGAATCGACGCAGGAAAAGGACACCACCATTGTGTGGTGATCGACGAGGAGGGCCAACGGCTGTTCTCCCGCCGGGTTGCTAACAACGAGGGGGAGATCCTCGATCTGCTCTCCGACGTCGTGACTCTCGCCGGCGATCGAGAGATTTGCTGGGCCACGGACTTGAATCGCGGTGGCGCGAGCCTGCTCATCAGCATCCTCACCGATCACGGCCAGCCTCTGCTCTATATTCCCGGCCGCACCGTTCACCACGCCGCTCGCACCTACCGCGGCGACGGGAAGACCGACGCGAAGGACGCCGCGATCATCGCCGACCAAGCGCGAATGCGGCGCGACCTGCACCCAATTCGAGTAGGAGATGAGATCAGCATCGAGTTGCGTCTTCTGACTGCTCACCGCGTCGATCTTGTCTGTGATCGCACCCGGACGATCAACCGACTCCGTGCGGTCTTGCTCGAGTTCTTCCCGGGACTGGAAGCGGCCTTCGACTACGCGAGTACGAAGTCCGCGCTGCTTCTCCTGACCCGCTACCAAACGCCCGACGCGATCCGTCGGATGGGACAAACCCGCTTGACGACGTGGCTGAAGAAGCAGGGATGCCGAAAGCCGGGGAAGCTCGCGGCCAGCGCGGTCGCCGTCGCCAAGCACCAACGCTCCACGGTCCCAGGCCAGGCCACGAGCGCGATGATCGTTCAGAGGCTCGCCGCTGACATCCTCCGACTCCATCGCGAGATCGCCGAGATCGAGCGCCAGATCGAGACACGGTTCCGAGAGCACCACACCGCCGAACTCATCCTCAGCATCCCCGGCTTCGGCCCGCTCCTCGGCGCCGACGTCGTCGCTGCAACAGGCGGAGACGTTGCCGCCTACGGAAGTGCCGACCGGCTCGCAGGCGTTGCCGGTCTGGCCCCCGCCCCACGCGACTCGGGGAAGATCAGCGGCAACCACTCCAGACCCAGACGCTACGATCGTCGCCTCCTTCGAGCGTGCTACCTCGCTGCACAAACCGCTGCCTGGAGCTGCCCCGTCTCCCGCGCCTTCTACGAACGAAAACGGATCGAGGGCAAGACCCACAAACAAGCGGTCCTCGCGCTCGCGCGACGACGCATCAACGTCCTCTGGGCCATCCACCGCAGCGGGCAGCCGTTCGACCCGGCGCATGGATCCCAGCCGATGCTCGCAGCCGCATAGGTCGAGCGCGCTGAGTCTCCTCCATCTGACCCTTCGCGGTTGACAAACCCCATTGAGATTCCACTCCTAGGATGGGGGGCATGGCTGCGCAGCGACGGTTCCGCGGGCCGGTGGACCTCCACACGCACTCGAGCGTGTCGGACGGCACGGAGACCCCCGCCGAGCTCGTGCGCGCAGCGGCCGTCGCAGGGCTCGGGACGATCGCTCTCACCGACCACGACTCGACAGCCGGCTGGGCCGCTGCCGCCGCCGCGGGAGCGGAACTCGGCGTCACTGTGATCCCGGGCATGGAGCTGTCGACGCGCATCGAGTTCGCCAGCGTCCACATGCTCGGCTACCTCTTCGATCCCGCGAACGACGCACTCGTCGCCGAGACGCTGCGCATCCGCGAGGGCCGCATGCGCCGCGCGGAGGACATGGTGCGCCGCATCGCCGAGGACTACGACATCACCTGGGACGACGTGCTCGAGCAGGCCACCGAAGGCGCCACGGTCGGTCGGCCACACATCGCCGACGCGCTCGTGGCGCGCGGTCTGGCGGAGGACCGCAGCGCGGCCTTCGCGGGCATCCTGCACTGGCGACGCGGCTACTTCCAACCGCACTACGCCCCCGATCCGATGACCGGGGTGCGTCTCATCCGCGGTGCGGGAGGCGTGCCTGTTCTGGCGCACCCGGCGACGAGCAGCCGGGGCGTCATCCCCGAGCAGCGACTGCGCAGGCTGGTCGACGCCGGCCTGTTCGGGCTCGAGCTCGACCACCGCGAGAACCGGCCGGAGGGCGTGGCCGAACTGCGCCGTTACGCCGAGAAGTACGGCCTCGCGATCACCGGCTCCAGCGACTACCACGGTGCGGGAAAGCCGAACCGCCCCGGGGAGAACACGACCGATCCGGCCGTCGTCGACCGCATGATCGAAGAAGCGACAGGCGCAGCGCCTTTCTACGAGTGAGCGAAACGTGCCGTTACCCTTGTCCGCGGGGATCGGGAAAGCGAGGTTCGAGTGACTCGACGAGTCTGGACGTCTTCGATCATGGTTGCGGCGCTCGTCTGCGCCCTCACGGTGGCCGGAGGAGGAGCCCCCGCGAATGCGGCCGACTACCCCTCCTGGGACGACGTGCAGGCGGCGAAGGCGAACGCCGCCGCCGCGCAGGCCGAGGTGGACCGCATCAACGGTCTGCTGGCTTCCCTGCAGACGGCGGCCAACGCCGCCGGTGACCTGGCGGTGAAGCGCCTCGGCGAGTACGGGCAGGCGGAGGCCGCCCTGACGAATGCGACGGCCAAGGCGCAAGACATCGCCCTGCAGGCGCAGGCGGCCGCAGCGAAGGCCGACCAGCTCCGCAGCGAGAGCGGCAAATTCGCCGCGCAGATGACGCGCTCGGGCACTTCCGATGTGTCGATCCGGCTGTTCCTCGGCGGCGCAGGGTCGCCTGGCGGGTCCGCGACGCGCGACTCCCGCCCGTCGCTGCTCTACCAGCTCGGTGCGGTGTCCAAGCTCGCCGATCAGGCTTCCAGCCTGTTCGCCGAGGCCGCAGCGCAGAAGAACGCCGCAGCAGCGCTCAGCGAGCAGGCGTCAGCGGCGCAGAAGATTCGCGACCAGCTCGACAAGGACGCCCAGAAGGCGCTGCAAGTCGCTACCTCGGCCAAGGCGGCAGCCGACGCGCAGCTGGCTGATCAGAAGCAGCACGCGGACACCCTCTTTGCTCAGCTGGCGTCTCTGAAGAACACCGAGGCGTCGGTGGAGCAGCAGTACGCCGCGGGCGTCGCGGCCGCCCAAGCCGCGCAGCAGGCCGCGAACAGCGGAGGAAGCTCCGACAGCGTCGCACCTCCGCCCGGGATGAACGTCGACCCCGCTGCGGCGCAGGCCTACGCCTCCAGCCGGTTGGGCGCCTTCGGCTGGGGCCAGGACCAGATGGGCTGCCTCATCAAGCTGTGGAACCACGAGTCGGGCTGGCGCGCGGACGCGTACAACAGCTCGAGCGGTGCGTACGGCATCCCGCAGTCGCTGCCGGGCAGCAAGATGGCCTCCGCCGGCTCCGACTGGATGACCAATCAGAACACGCAGGTGGACTGGGGTCTCGACTACATCAACCGCGCCTACGGCTCCCCGTGCGGCGCGTGGAACTTCGAAATGAGCCACACCCCCAACTGGTACTGACGCGTGGCGCGATCCGACTGACAGGAAACGCCGCCTGCCGGAGTCGGCAGACGGCGTGTCCTGTCAGTTCGTTGCGGGTTGGTCAGCTCGCGGGCGCGGCGGTCGAGCCGCCGCGGGGGCGACGGCGGCGGCGCGGCGCGCTGTTGCCATCGTGGTGCTGCGAACCGCCCCCGTCGTGCGTGCCCGTGGCCGGCGCCTTCTGCTCGCCGCCGTCGGGGGCCGCCGTGGTCACGGTGCCGTCGCCATCGGAGGCCGCGCCCGAGCGGGTGCGGCGGCGACGGTTGCGCGAGCGGCCCTCGCCCTGGTTGGCGGAGCCGGTCGAGTCGCGACGCGCGCCGTCCTGGTTCTCGGGGGCTTTGACCGCAGGGGTCGACTTGAGCCGGCCCTTGGCGCCCTCCAGAATGCCGAGGTCGCTGTAGAGGTGCGGCGACGACGAGTACGTCTCCGTCGGCTCGGGCTGGCCGAACTCGAGGGCGCGGTTGATGAGCGCCCACTTGTGCAGGTCTTCCCAGTCTACGAACGTGACGGCGATACCCGTCTTGCCGGCGCGTCCCGTGCGGCCCGCGCGGTGCAGGTAGGTCTTCTCGTCGTCGGGGATGGTGTGGTTGATGACGTGGGTGACGTCGTCGACGTCGATGCCGCGTGCCGCGACGTCGGTCGCGATCAGAACGTCCTTCTTGCCGGCCTTGAACGCGGCCATGGCCCGCTCGCGCTGCTCCTGGTTGAGGTCGCCGTGCACGGCGGCGGTGTTGAAGCCGCGGTCGCCGAGTTCCTCCACGAGCTTCGCCGCCGCGCGCTTGGTGCGGGTGAAGATGACGGTCTTGCCGCGGCCCTCGGCCTGGAGGATGCGCGCGACCACCTCGTCCTTGTCGAGCGAGTGCGCGCGGTAGATGAGGTGGCGGATGTTCGCCTGAACCTGGCCCTCGTCGGGGTCGGTCGCGCGGATGTGGATCGGGCGCGACATGAACCGGCGCGCCAGCGCCACGATCGGGCCGGGCATCGTCGCGGAGAAGAGCATCGTGTGCCTGGTCGCGGGGGTCTGCGCGAACAGCTTCTCGATGTCGGAGAGGAAGCCGAGGTCGAGCATCTTGTCGGCCTCGTCGAGCACCATCTCGCGCACGTTCGAGAGGTTGAGGAGGCGCTGCCCCGCGAGGTCGAGCAGCCGGCCGGGAGTGCCGACCACGATCTGCGCGCCGGCCTTGAGCTGGGCGATCTGGCCCTCGTAGGCCTTGCCGCCGTAGATGGCGGTGACCGTGGTGGGCCGGTTGGAGGCGGCCTGCTCGAGGTCTTCGTAGACCTGGACGGCGAGCTCGCGGGTGGGGACGACGACGAGGGCCTGGACACCGGGAGCCGGGTCGAGCCCGAGTCGTTGGATGATCGGGAGGCCGAAGCCGAAGGTCTTGCCCGTTCCCGTCTTGGCCTGGCCGATGATGTCCTGGCCGTCGAGGGCGAGGGGAATGGTCTGCGTCTGGATGGGGAACGGTTCGACGATGCCTTTGGTCGCGAGGGCGTCCACCATGTCCTGGTCGATATTGAGTTCGGAGAAAGTCACGTAAATGTTGCCTGTCAGTCGAGAAGTGAGTCCACGCCCTGTCTCTCTTCGCAGGCGCAGGGCCGTCGATCCTGCGCCGACGGCACCACAAGCTTAGTGGACCTCCCCGTTACACTGCTGTACGTGTCAACGTGGTTCACCAGACGCCGACCCTCGGTCGAGCTTCCCCGCCGCGCGCCCAGCGCGCCGCGCCGTCCGTCCGTCCGAGTCGACCTCCACGAGGTGATGCCCGACCTCCTGCCGTACTTGGGCCAGGCGGCCTACCTGCAGCTGGAGCAGTTCCAGACGCTCTCGCGGGTCGCGGCGGACACCGACGCCCTGCGCGCCAAGGACACCGACGCGCTGCACGCCAAGGAGGCGGTCGCGGCCGCTGCGGGGCTGGCGCTGTCGAAGCACCAGGGCATCGTGGCGGAGATCCGCCGCCGCGGCGACGAGCCCGCCGAGGTCATGCGGCCGTTCGCCGACGAGATCGAGGGTTTCCGGGCGCTCCTGGTCGGCTCGGACTGGCGGGAGACCCTGCTCGCCGCCCTGATGACGGGCGGTCTGCTCGACGACTTCTTCATCCGCCTGGCGGGCGGCCTCCCGGGTGATGTCGGCCCGCGCATGGCCCAGCTGCTCGGCTCCGACTCCGGCCAGGAGGGTCTGCTGGAGGTGCTGCGCGCCGAGATCGCGGGCGACCCGCAACTCGCCTCGCGCCTGGCCATGTGGGGCCGTCGGCTGGTCGGGGACACGCTGCTGGTCGCGCGCTCGGCCCTGCACCTGTCGGGCAACCGCGCAGCGGACGACGAACGCATCGAGCCCATCTTCACCGAGCTGATCGCCGCGCACACGCGGCGGATGGACGCGCTGGGCCTGACAGCCTAAGCCGACTTGGGCTCTGTCGACAACGGAGGAATTTCACCCTGCCACTGCTGCGTGCGGCAGCCATCGGAGGTGTTGCGACGCCGCAGGACGCGAATGTACTCCATGAGCCATCGGGCGTGAGCGCGGCGAACGGAGGCGCGGCGAGCGGAGGAGATGCGGCCCGGGATGGCCGCCGGAGTCCTCCGCGCGCGACACGGGGTCAGCGGGCGATGGCGCCCTTGGCGAGCGTGTGCAGCAGCTTCTCGTCGTGGCTCGTGCGCACTCGTCCGATGACGAGGTCGGCGACGACGACGATCGCGGCGGTGCCGAGCAGCGTGATCCACCAGATCCAGCCGCCGTTCCACTTGAGGCCGGCCCAGGTGAGGGCGACCCACAGGATGCACGCGACACTCACCCCGAGGGCGGGGACGAGCACGGAGCCGTGCGTGTGACGGTGCGGTAGGAGGTACCGGGCGCCGAGGCCGAGGATGGCGCCGGCGAGCGCGACGAAGAGCAGTTCCACGGTCGGGAATCTAGCCGACGAAGCCGATGCGGCGCGACTCTTCGGTGCCGACCTCGACGTACGCGATGCCGGCGGTCGGGACGATGTACACGCGGCCCTTGTCGTCGGAGAGCTTGAGGATGCCGGTGCCGCTGGTGAGGCCGGCCTGGATCTGCTCGGTGAGCTCCTCGGCCGACTGAGCTGACTCGAAGCTGAGCTCGCGGGGGGCGTTGACGATTCCGATGCGGATCTCCACGGGGTGTGCCTTTCGAATCAGACCGGCGGTTGCGAGTTCAGACTACGGCACGCGGCTCGCGGGGCTCGGTCACGTTCTCTGTCGGCGGACGCCGTTACCGTGAAGCACATGACAGTCCGAGGTTTCCGACCGCGCATCGACGATGCCGACCGGGTCCTCGCTCTCGACCCGGCGCAGCGCAAGGTGCTCGACCTCCCCGACGGCGCATCAGCCGCAGTGCTGGGCGCGCCGGGCACCGGCAAGACCTCCGTGCTCGTGGAGGCGATCGCCGAGCGCGTGCATCGCCGTGGCTACGCGGCCTCCCAGGTCGTGGCGCTGAGCGCCTCGCGGGTGTCCGCCACGGCCCTGCGTGACCGCATCGCGCTGCGCCTGGGCGTGCCGACGCCCGGTCCGCTGGCGCGCACTGCCACGTCGCTCGCGTTCCAGCTGGTGGGGGAGCAGTCGAAGCGCCGCGGCTGGGAGCCGCCGCGACTGCTGACCGGAGGCGACCAGGACCAGATCATCGCCGAACTGCTGAACGGCCACCTGGAGGACGAATCCGGTCCGGTCTGGCCGGCCTCCCTCGGCCCGGAGGTGCGTATCCTGCGCGGTTTCCGCACCGAGCTCCGCGAGCTCATCGGCCGCTGCGCGGAGCGCGGCGTGTCGCCTGCGCGCCTGGCGGAGCTCGGCGCCATCACCGGGCGCGACGAGTGGAGGGCGGCCTCCCGATTCATCGCCGAGTATCAGTCGGTGCTCGACAGCTTCCGCGGCGGCTTCGTCGACTCGGCCGAGCTCATCGCCTCCGCGGTGTCGGTCGTGCGCGAAGGCAGCTCGCTCGACGGGTTGCGGGCGTTGTTCGTCGACGACCTCCAGGAGGCGACGGTCGCCACGATCGCGCTCCTGCGGGCCGTCGCCGCCCGCGGCATCGCCGTCGTCGCGTTCGGCGACCCCGACGTCGCCTCCACCACCTTCCGCGGAGCGGAGGTGTCCGCTCTCGGACAGCTCGGCACGCGCCTCGGCGTCCCGGTCACCCGCATCGTGCTGGGCACGGCGCATCGACACACCCCCGTGCTGCGCGAGCTGACCTCCCGCGTCACCGAGCGCATCGGCACCGCGGCGGCAGGCGTGCACCGGGTCGCGGTCCCTGCTCGGCAGCCCGAGGAGGACGCCGGGCCCGAGGTCGTCGTCGTCCGTGCGTCGTCAGCGCCCGCCGAAGCGGCGCGCCTGGCCCGCCTGCTGCGCGAGCGCAGACTCATCGACGGCGTGCCGTGGAGCAGCATGGCCGTTGTCGTGCGCTCGGGCGCCCACATCCCCGGCCTCGCACGATCGCTGGCCGTCGCCGAGGTGCCGACGACCACCAGCATCGCGGGCCGGCCGCTGCGCGACGACTACGCGGCGCGCCAGCTCGTCACGATCGCGGGGGTCGCGCTCGACGCCGAGCCGCTGACCCCCGAGGTCGCGACCGGGCTGCTGCTCGGGCCGTTCGGCGGGCTCGATGCGGTGAGTCTGCGGCGCCTGCGCCTTGCGCTGCGCCAGGAGGAGCTCGCCGGCGATGGCAACAGGGCGGGCGACGACCTCCTGGTCGAGGCGCTCGCGACCCCGGCCCATCTCGCGACGATCGACTCCTCGCCCGCGCGTCGGGCGGCGCGGCTCGCCGAGACGTTGCGCGGCAGCCGCGAGAAGGCCGCGGCCGGGGCGACGATCGAGGAGCTGCTCTGGCACGCGTGGGAGCGCAGCGGCCTCGCGTCGCGCTGGCTGGAGCAGTCGGAGCGATCGGGGATCGTCGCCGACGAGGCCGACCGGCACCTCGACGGCGTCGTCGCCCTGTTCACGGCAGCGCGACGCTTCGTCGAGCGGTCGCCGGAGCGGCCGGCGGCCGACTTCGTGGTGGAGCTGCTGGGAGCCGAGGTGCCGGAGGACACGCTGGCGGCGCGCACCACGGGCGACGCCGTTCTCGTCTGCACGCCGAGCGCCACGGTCGGGCGCGAGTTCGACGTGGTCGCGGTCGCCGGCCTCCAAGAGAGCGTGTGGCCCAATCTGCGGCTGCGCGGCTCGCTCCTGCACCCGCACGAGCTCGACGACGCCCTCGCCGGCCGCCCCTCGGAGACCGCCGACGAGCGGGCGGAGGTGCTCGGCGACGAGCTGCGCATGTTCGCGCTCGCCGTCTCCCGGGCGCGCCGTCAGGTGCTGCTGACGGCGACCGCCAACGACGACGAGCAGCCCTCGCCGTTCCTCCGGCTGGCGGCCGAGCTCGCGGTCGAGGACGACGACCCGGGCATCCATCCGCTCTCGCTGCGCGGCATGGTGGGCCGGCTGCGCCGCCGGCTGGTCACGACCGGATCGCCCGACGCAGCCGACGCGCTGGCGCGTTTGGCGGACGCCGGTGTGGAGGGCGCCGATCCCGCCGACTGGTACGGGCTCGTGGAGCCGTCGACGCAGGAGCCGCTCGTCGATCTGGACGACCCCGAGGCGAGGGTGAAGGTGTCCCCGTCGCGCCTGGGCACGTTCGAGAAGTCGCCGCTGGTCTGGTTCGTCGACGAGATGGCCGCTTCGCCGAGCGGTCTCGCGGCCGGCATCGGCACGGTGGTGCACGCCGTGCTGGAGGAGGCGAGCGCCACCGACGAGACCAGCGTCGACGTGCTCTGGGCCGGCATCGAGCGCCGCTGGACGCAGCTGCAGTTCGAGTCGACGTGGATCGAGGAGCGCGAGCGCCGCCGCACACGCGAGCTGGTCGGGGGCGTCTCGGAGTACCTGCGCGACTTCCAGCGCGCCGGCGGTCGGCTGCTCGGATCCGAGGGAGCGTTCGAGCTCGACCTCGGTCGCGCGCGGATCAGCGGCACGATCGACCGGGTCGAGGAGACGCCGGACGGCGCTGTCGTGATCGTCGACCTGAAGACGGGCCGCAACGTTCCGAGCGCCGCCGAGACGGCCTCCCACGCTCAGCTCGGCGCCTACCAGCTCGCGCTGGAGCATGGCGCCGTGGAGGCGGGCGGACGACCCCCGGGAGGCGCCAAGCTGCTCTTCGTCGCCAAGGGGGTTCGCGGAAAGGCCTATCGCGAGGTCGTGCAGGAGCGTGTCGACGCGGAGGCTCTGCGCCGGCTGGAGGAGCGGGTCGCCACCGCCGCGGAGGGAATGGCCGGCGCGACGTTCGCCGGGGTCGTCGACCTCGGCGACCGCGACCCGCACGCCGCGTATGGGTATCGCATCCATCTGGTTCCGGCGGTCAGCGCATGAACGAGGTGCGGGTATGAACGACGACGGACTGCTCGACCTCGCCGACCAGCTGGGCGTCGATGTCGGCGAGCCGGGCCTCGACCTCGTCGAGCTGGCGTTCGCGGCGGCCTCCGAGCATCCCGAGCCGGCCCGCCCGGCTCGCCGGCTGAGCGCAGCGGAGATCGCCGAGGCCCTGGGACTCCCGCGCCCGACGCCGCAGCAGGAGGCCGTCATCGAGGCACCCCTCGGCCCGGCGATCGTCGTCGCGGGCGCCGGCAGCGGCAAGACCGAGACGATGGCCAACCGGGTGGTCTGGCTGCTCGCCAACGGGCTCGTGCGGGTACCGGAGATCCTGGGGTTGACCTTCACGCGCAAGGCCGCCGGCGAGCTCGCCGAGCGGGTGCGGCGGCGGATCGAGCAGCTGGCCGCCTCCGGCCTCACCGAGGTCGAGTTCGATCCGTTCGACGCTCCGGAGATCGCCACCTACAACGCCTTCGCCAACGCGATCTTCCGCGAGAACGCCCTGCTCATCGGACGCGAGCCGGAGTCGGCGGTGCTCAGCGAGGCGTCGGCGTGGCAGCTCGCCCGCCGCGTCGTCGTCGCCAGCTCGGACGACCGGCTCGTCGAGCTCGACAAGAGCGTCGACGCGGTCACCACCGCCGTCCTCGAGCTCAGCAGGGCGCTGAGTGAGAATGTCGCCGACGCGAGCGACGTGCACCGCATGGTGGAGGGTTTCGGCCGGCTCCTCGACCTCCCGACCGGCAGCGGGCGCGTGAAGGACGCGTACGCCTCCGTCCGCGCGGCCGTCGCCGCGGTGGGCTCGCTGCCACCCCTGCTCGACCTCGCGGAGCGGTTCGCCGACGAGAAGCGTCGCCGCGGGTTCGTCGAGTACTCCGACCAGGTCGCGCTCGCCCTGTCGGTGTGCGAACGGATCCCGTCCGTGGTCGAGGACTACCGCCGCCGCTACCGCGTCGTGCTCCTCGACGAGTATCAGGACACCTCGGTCGTGCAGACCCGCCTCCTCGCCGCGCTCTTCGCGCGGGAGGCCGTGATGGCGGTCGGCGACCCGCACCAATCGATCTACGGTTGGCGCGGCGCGAGTGCCGCCAACCTCGGCCGGTTCCCGCTCGACTTCGCCGGGAGCCGAGACGGGGCCGCGTCGTACGCGCTGAGCACCAGCTGGCGCAATCCGACGCGCGTGCTCGACGCCGCGAACGCGCTCGTGGCGCCGCTCTCGGCGGGATCGCCAGTGCACGTCGAACTGCTGCAGCCACGCCCCGGCGCGATCGTGGGCGAGCTCGACCACGTGTTCGAGCAGACCGTGGAGGACGAAGCGGCGGCCATCGCCGAGTGGCTGCGCGCGCGGCTGGCCCAGCGGGATCGCACCGGCCTGCCCCCGTCTGCCGCGTTGCTCTGCCGCTCCATCAAGAAGATCGACGCGTTCACCGGCGCGCTCGCCGCGCGGGGCGTGGCTTACCACGTGCTCGGTCTCGGCGGCCTCCTGGAGCAGCCGGTGGTCGCCGACCTCGTGAGCGCGCTGCGGGTCATGCACGACCCGACTGCCGGGTCCGAGCTGATCCGCCTGCTGACGGGGGCGCGATGGCGGATGGGTCCGCGCGACATCGCGGCCCTGCGCCGGGTGGCGAGCTGGCTCGCCGCCCGCGACCACCGCTTCCAGACCCTCGACCCCGAGGTCCGCGAACGGCTGCGGGGCTCGGTGGTGGCAGAGGAGTCGGCCTCGCTCGTCGACGCGCTCGACTTCGTCGTGGAGGCGCCGGACGGTCACGGCCAGTTGTCCGGCTTCAGCGTCGTCGGGCTGGAGCGCCTCCGCGCGGCCGGGCGCCAGCTCGACCAGCTGCGCTCGCGTTCCGGGCTCGACCTCCTCGATCTGGTCACGCTCGTGCAGCAGGAGCTGCGGCTCGACATCGAGGTGGCGGCGAACGAGTCGGCGCAGCTCGGACAGGCATCGCTCGATGCGTTCGCCGAGCAAGTGGCCTCCTACCTCGCCAGCGACGATCGCGCGACGCTGGGCTCGTTCCTCGCCTGGCTGGCCGAGGCCGAGCAACGCGACAACCTCGCGCCGCGCAGCGAGGACGCCGAGCCCGGCACCGTCCAGATCCTCACCATCCACGGCGCGAAGGGCCTGGAGTGGGACATCGTGGCGGTGCCGCGCCTGGTCGACGGCGAGCTGCCGGGGCCGCCGCAGAGCAGGCGCGGTTGGCTCGCATTCGGCCAGCTTCCCAACGAGTTCCGCGGCGACTCGGCCGAACTCCCTGTGCTGACGTGGCGCACCGTAGAAGACCAGAAGCAGGTCGACGAGGCGATCTCCGCCTTCGAGGCCGCCAACGTCAGCAGACACCTCGACGAGCAGCGCCGGCTGATCTACGTGGCCGTGACCCGGGCGCGCGTGAGCCTCCTGCTGAGCGGCTCGTACTGGTCGACCCAGTCGCGGCCGCGTGGTCCGGGCGCCTACCTGCTCGAACTGCAGCAGGCGGGTCTGCTGCCCGCCGACGCCTTCCCCGCCTGCGATGAGCCGGACGAGAACCCCCTGGCCCCAGAATCCCGCACGGTGCTGTGGCCGCTCGACCCGCTCGGGCCGCGCCGCAGCCGGGTGGAGGCTGCGGCCGAGGCCGTGCGTGCTGCCAGCGAGCGCGGTCCGGGAGACGGCGGCGTCTATGCGCTCGACGTCGACCTGCTGCTCGCCGAGCGCGCCCGTCGTGAGGCCGAGGACGGGCTCGTCGAACTGCCGACGCGCATCCCGGCCTCGCGCTTCAAGGACTTCGTGAGCGATCCGGCCGGGGTGGCCGCGCAGCTGCGTCGGCCGATGCCCGAACGGCCCTATCGGCAGACGCGGCTCGGCACGCTCTTCCACCGCTGGGTCGAGGAGCGGTACGGCGTCCCGGGCGGGGCCTCCGACGAGCTCGACTCGGCCGCGACCGAGCTGGACGATCCGGCGGGTGAGCTGCTGGGCGCGGAGGCGCTGGCCGAGTTGCAGGCGACGTTCGCGTCGAGCGAGTGGGCGTCGAAGGCGCCGCAGGAGGTGGAGCTGGAGATCCACGTGACCCTGGCCGGCCAGGTCGTGGTGTGCAAGCTCGACGCCGTGTACGCCACAGGCGACCCCGAGCACGACGTCCAGATCGTGGACTGGAAGACCGGCAAGGCGCCGCGCGACGACGAAGACCTGGAGCGCAAGCAGCTGCAGCTGGCGCTCTATCGCCTCGCGTACGCCCGCCACGCGGGTATCGACCCGGCGAAGATCGACGCTGTCTTCTATTTCGTCGCGGATGACCGCGTCATCCGCCCGCGCCGCCTGTACTCGGAGGCCGAGCTCGCCGACCTCTGGTCTGCGATCCGTTGACCGTCCGCAACTCCGGAGACCGCGGCGCGCGGCCCCGCAAATCGCCCGTAACTCCGGAGACCAGGCCGATCCCGCCCCGCATCTCCGGACGAGCCGACCGACAGCCGAGACTCCGGAACTCCGGAAATCGGGCCGGCTTCGGGTCGGGTCTCCGGATGAACGGAACGGAGGAGGCCGTACGGTGCACGATCTCCGGATGACAGGACGGGGTCAGTCCGACGAGGAGTCGTCGACCGGGCGCATTCCGCCCGGGCGTACGGCGGCGCGGTCGCCGGGGGTGCGGTCGAGCATGGCCTCCACATCGTCGATCGCCATGATCGGGCCGGTCGCGGTCGACAGCGGGGTGACCGTGTTGCTGTGGACGCGGTCCACCAACCCGTCGAGCATCTGCACCGCGTCGTCCACGATGCTCTGATCGCGCAGCTCCCGACCGTGCAGCAGCCAGCGGGCGACCTCCAGCTCGGCGTACAGCATCGCGCGCTGTGTGAACTGGCGGTCGGTGGAGACCTGGCGGGTGGAGGCGTAGGCGATGAGCGCGCCGTCGGTGGCTTCCGGGTTCATCGCCAGCAGCCAGTGCAGGTCACGCGCGGGATCGCCGACGCGCAGCGCGGACCAGCCGAGGACGGCGCCTACGGTCTCGCCGTCGACGAGGAACGAGTCCGCCGTCAGCGCGCCGTTGATGACCGTCGGCTGGAACTGCCAGATCGAGTGGTCGGCGACGGCGTCGCGCCAGCGCTCGCGCAGCGCCGCGGGCAGCTCGCCGGTCGAAGCGGCCGACTCGATGAGCGCGGCGGTCGACGACAGGCACTCGGCGGCCGAGAGCACGGGGAGGCCGGCCTCGCCGACGAAGCTGGTGGGGAGCGTGTGGATGGCCGCGATGGCGTGGCCGATCGAGCCTGCCAGTCCGTCGCCCGGAGGAACATCCTCGACGGCGACGTGCTCGCCCGGGAGGAAGTCGTAGACGATGGCGCGTGTGCCGCCGACCGGTGTCTGGCCGAGGTAGCTGGGCACGTCGAACGGCAGCCGACTGCGGATGCCGGTCGTGAGCGCGCGGAGGGCCACGAGGTCGGAGCTCTGCTCCGTCTCGGCCGCCTGGGTGAGCGGGACACGCACGATGCGGGCGGTTCCGTCCGGTGTGGTGAGCACGGCGGAGTCGAACTCGCCGGCTCCGTCGGCGGAGTGGCGCCGGGTACTGGTGACAGTGAGGTCGGGCACGGCCGAGCTGGCCAGCGCGGCTAGAGTGAGAGGGGATCTGGCCATGGACCTAGGCTAAATGGACTTCCGCGCGTGGGCAGTTCCGCCACGCCTTGCACATCCGCTCCGCCCCGAAGGGATCTCGATGTCGTCCGCTCCGACGTCCGCGCTGCCGCTCGCTGCGCTCCCGCTCTCGCGCCACGCTGTCGACCGCGACCACGCTGCGCGTTCCCGGCCCGCCCTGTTCGACGAGCTGTGGGAGGAGCCGACGACGCGCGTCCTCGCGCTGTGGAAGGGTCGTGCCCTGCTGACGCCGGAGAGCGTGGCGGCGGCGACTGCCTCCTCCGACGGCTGGAGCGCCCCGGACGCCGGCCCCGCCGCTCTCGACCTGCTGCCGGTGGAGCGCGTGACCGCGGCTCTGCTCCGCGTCTATCTCGGCCGCACCCTCGTGGACGTGCCGGGGGAGCCCGCTGGATCCGCGATCGTGCTCGAAGTGCTCACCGACGCGGCCGCGGCCGAGCTGGAGCCGGACGAAGCGCGCTGGGGCAACCTCCGGACCGCGGCCACGGCCCTCAGCGACCGCGACGCGGGGCTCTTCACCGAGGCGCTCGCCATCGCGAACTGGCATGCCTCGCACACGCACTGCGCGCGCTGCGGCACGCCGACGGTCGTCGAGCAGGCGGGCTGGGTCCGGCGCTGTTTCGAGGACGGCTCCGAGGCGTTCCCGCGCACCGATCCCGCCGTCATCGTCACGGTGCTCGACGCCGACGACCGACTGCTGCTCGGCTCCAACGCCATGTGGGAGCAATCCCGCTACTCGCTGCTCGCGGGTTTCGTGGAACCGGGGGAGTCGTTCGAGTCGGCCGTCGAGCGCGAGATCTTCGAGGAGGCGGGCGTGCGGGTCGTCGACGCTCGCTACAAGGGCTCGCAGCCGTGGCCCTTCCCGGCCTCCGTCATGGTCGGGATGTCGGCGCGACTCGCCGACGACCAGCCGCCGGCGGCGCTGGTCCCCGACGGCGAGGAGATCCTCGACCTGCGCTGGTTCAGCAGACTCGAGCTGTGGGAGGCGCGAGACCAGGTCATCCTGCCCGGACGGTCGTCGATCGCACGTTCCCTGATCGAGGACTGGTACTGCGGTTCGCTCGACGAGCCGCCGGTCGCTCTGTGAGTGGTGGCCGTGCCGTGAGCAGCGGGCTTCCCGCGAGCGCCGGCTCCGCGTCCGGGCCCGAGGCGTTGCTGACAGGCCTCGACCCGCAGCAGCGGGTCGCCGCCGAGGCGCTTTTCGGACCGGTATGCGTGCTCGCGGGCGCCGGCACCGGCAAGACGCGGGCGATCACGCACCGGATCGCCTACGGGGTCGCCTCCGGCGCGTTCACTCCGAACCGGGTGATGGCGCTGACCTTCACCAACCGCGCTGCGGCGGAGCTCCGCGGACGGCTCCGGAAGCTCGGTGCGGGAGGCGTGTCCGCGCGCACGTTCCACGCCGCCGCGCTGTCGCAGCTCAACTACTTCTGGCCGCAGGTCGTCGGCGGTCAGCTCCCGAGCATTCTCGACAGCAAAGGTCGCGTTCTCGGCCATGCCGCCGAGAAGCTGGGGCTGCGGGTGGACACCGCGACCCTGCGCGATGTCGCGGCCGAGATCGAGTGGCGCAAGGTCTCGAGCCTCGGGCTGGAGGAGTACGCGGCCGCTCTGGCCTCGCGTCCGCTGCCGAGTGCGCTCACGCCGGAGAAGCTGGTCGACCTCCACCGCACCTATGAAGAGCTCAAGGACGAGCGCAAGCAGATCGACTTCGAGGACGTGCTGCTCGTATGCGCCGGCATGATCGAGACCGAGCCGTCCGTCGCGATGCAGGTGCGCGAGCAATACCGGTATTTCGTCGTCGACGAGTACCAGGACGTCTCGCCCCTGCAGCATCAGCTGCTCGCCCTCTGGCTCGGCACCCGCCGCGACCTCTGCGTCGTGGGTGACGCGAGCCAGACCATCTACTCGTTCGCGGGCGCGCGCAGCGAGTACTTGCTCGACTTCGAGCGCGAGCATCCCGGTGCGACCGTCGTGCGGCTGGAGCAGAACTACCGGTCGGCCCCGCCGGTGATCGACGCCGCGAACCGGCTGATGCGGGGGCGGTCGGGGGCGTTGACGCTGCACGCGGTCCACGAGACCCGCCCCGGTGACGAGGTGCCGGCTCCCGAGACGTTCGAGGACGACCGCGCGGAGGCGCGTGCCGTGGCCGAGCGCATCGCCCAGGAGCTCGCCGCCGGCGCCAAACCGGAGAGCATCGCCGTGCTCTACCGCGTCAACGTGCAGGCTGCGGCCCTCGAGCAGGCGCTCGGCGACCTCGGCATCAGCTATCAGCTGCGCGGCTCGAAGCGCTTCTTCGACCTGCCGGAGGTGCGCCAGGCCGTCATGACGCTGCGCGCAGCGAGCGTGGCGGCGACCGACGAGCCGCTGTTCAAGTCGGTGAGCGACGTGCTGCGCACACTCGGCTGGTCGGTGCGACCGCCGGAGGGCCGGGGCTCCGTGCGCGAACGGTGGGAGTCGCTCAACGCGATCATGGGCCTGGTGGACGAGATGCCGGAGGGGGCGACCTTCCGCCGGTTCACCGACGAGCTCCTGGCGCGTCAGGCAGGCCAGCACGAGCCGACGCTGTCGGCCGTCACGCTCGCGACCCTGCACGCGGCGAAGGGCCTCGAATGGGACTCGGTGCACCTGGTCGGCCTGTCGGAGGGACTCGTGCCCATCAGCTACGCATCCACGTTCGAGCAGGTCGACGAGGAGCGCAGGCTGCTCTACGTCGGGATCACGCGTGCGCGGCATCGTCTTCGGCTGAGCTGGGCGCAGCGGGGCAACCAGCCGGGTCGGCCGATGTCGCGTCAGCCGTCGCGGTTCCTCGCCGAGCTGGCGGCCCCGCGTGCGTCGGCGAGGGAGGCAGACCCGGGGGAGTGAGACCCGGGGGAGTGAGACCAGGGGGAGGGGCACACAGCGGAGTGAAGCACCCGCACTCGGGGTGCGGCTCCCAGCCGAACTCTGTCCAACGGGCCGATCCGGCGTCGTAGCGGGAGGCTGTCGCCGTGCTGCTCGGCGGCTCAGCCGCCCGCACCGCCGGCCGTTTCGTCCTCTGCTCGTCGAGAGCCGCGAGCACGACCGCCGCCGTAGCGGACGCCACCGCACCACACACCAGCTCCGACTCCCCGGGCGCCGGGCGGGTGTGCAGTTGCGCGGCGAGGGCCGGCCACGCCGGGTCTCTGTCGCGTCGATGCAGGTCGAGGCAGCGCAGACAGGCCGTCTCGCCCGGCCGCACGAGCGGTCCGACCGTGGCGCCCGCATCGCCGAACACGACGGCGATGTGCGGGATGTCACGGCGCAGCCACCGCTGGTGCCGGTACGGCGCGACAGCGAACGACGCGATCACGATCGCCGCTGCCGCCTCGTCTACCGCAGGGTCGTCGGCCGAGAGGCCGCTGCGCACGTCCACGCCGGCCTCACGAAGCAGGGTGAGGACGCGCGCCGCCGTCGGGCCGGTCCCGTCGAGCACGACGATCGCATCGCGGGCGCCGGCGTCACGGGCGGCGGCGCCGGGGACGAGAACGGGTTCCAGCCGCGCGAGCAGAGCGTCGGCCGCGCTGGGCTCAGCCCCGGCGCTGCGCGCGATGAGCCGGAGGGCGCCGATCGCGACGCCGCCGGCCAGAGCGGAGACCATCCGTTCGCCCGCGGCGTCGAGCGGGTCGAGCACGAGGCGCGGACGCTCCACGCCGAACTGGAGGGCGTGCGGCGAGCGCCACACGCGGGGGACCGTGGGATCGAGCTGGTAGACCATCCGGCCATCCTGCCGGGCGGGAGGTCGTCGTCCGGCGTTATCCACAGACGAATGCGATCAACGCCCGTCATCCACAGGCGGCCGTGGCGATGGAGGGCCTGCTCAGTCTTCCGTCGGCCGCTCTCCGTCGCCCCGGAGCAGGTCTTCGATCGCCTGGTCGAACTCGTCGCGGTCCGGCTCCTGCCCGGAGGCCGCGGCGGTGAGCCGGGCCACGAGCGCGGACGGGTCGTCGAGGTCCGCCGCCTGCGGGAGGAGGTCGGGGTGCGACCACAGCCGGTCGCGCGCCTCCTGACCGACGGCGTCGGTCACGGCCTGCCACATCGCCGCGGCGTCGCGCAGCCGGCGCGGGCGCAGCTCAAGCCCGACGAGCGTGGCGAACGCCGATTCGGCCGGACCTCCCGCTGCGCGGCGCCGACGCACGGTCTCGGCGATCGCGTCGGCCTTCGGGAGCAGTCGCGTGGCGTCGGCGGTGATGACGTCGACCCAGCCCTCGACGAGGGCGAGCACGGTCTCCAGGCGCCCCAGCGCCTCCTGCTGCTCCTCGGTCTTGGGCGGGATGAGGGCGCCGGACACCATCGCCTCGCGCAGCTCCTCGGGGTTCGCCGGATCGAAGCTCTGGGCGAGCGACTCCAAGCGGTCGGTGTCGATCGTGATTCCGCGCGCGAACGCGGTGATCTGAGTGATGAGCTGCAGCCGCAGCCACTTGGCATACCGGAACAGCCGCGCGTGGGCGAGCTCCCGGACGGCAAGGTACAGCTGCACCTGGTCGAGCGGGATGTCGAGCCCGTCGCCGAACTCGGCCACGTTCTGGGGGATCAGCGCCGCTGCGCCGTCGGCGAGCAGCGGGATGCCGATGTCGCCTCCCGAGACGACCTCCTTCGACAACTGCCCGACGACTTGGCCCAGCTGCATCGCGAACAGAGCGCCGCCGACAGATCGCATGACCTGGCCGGCGTTCTCGATCATGCCCTGCATCTCTTCTGGAGCCTGCTCGGTGAGCACCCGCGTGAGCGCGTCGGAGATGCTGAGCGCGACCGGCTCGGCCAGCTGCGTCCACAGCGGCATGGTCTGCCGCGCCCATTCGGCCCGCCCGATCAGCTCGGGCGGTGTCGAGAGCCCCGCGACGGTCGTGGCCTGGTCGAGCCAGAGCGCCGCGACGTTGAAGGCCTGGTCGAGCGCCGACCGCTCGGCCGGGGTTACCGCGTGCGCGCCCTCACCGGCGAGCGTGCGCGCCTGCTGCGACGCCACGTCCCAGTTGATGCCGCCGCCCGGGTTCAGGAGGGCGTTCTGCAGCTGACCCAGCAGTTGCTGGATGGCGGCAGGGTCGTTCGGCAGCCCCGCCGCCCCGGCGAGCTGGCTCGGGTCGATCGAGGAGTCGCCCGACAGGAACTCCCGGAGCATGTCACGGAACTCGTCATCCGGTTCTTTGTTCGGATCGTCGGCCATGATGCGCCCCTCGTCTCGAATGGATTCCGCCGTTGATTACGGCTTTCCAGGCTTGGGATCTACGCTAGCCCGTGATCGCCGCGAGCCGGGTGAGAATCAGCTCGGGCTGCGCCGTGCGCTGTGCGCCCGTGGCGAACACGACCGAAGGGACTGCATGTGACGCTGTTCACCGACGACGACCACCCAGAGCCGCCGGCTGAACGCCAGCGGGTGGCGCCGTCCCGCCGGGTGATCGTCGGCTGGGTCTCGATCGGCGTCGCCGTCGTGCTCGCACTCGTCCTGGCCCTCGCCCCCGCGCCGTTCGTCATCGAGCAGCCGGGGCCGGTCTTCAACACCCTCGGCACCGATCAGGCGGTCGGGTCGGAGCCGTCGTCCGATGCCAAGCAGCTGATCACCATCCCGAGTCAGACCACCTACCCGACGGCGGGCTCCCTCGACCTGCTGACTGTGTCGGTCGTCGGCAACCCGGACCAGCGTCCGAGCTGGTTCGACATCATCCGCGCCTGGTTCGACCCGAGCCGTGCGGTGCAGCCGATCGACCAGGTGTTCCCTCCCGGGACGACGACCGAGCAGTCCAACGCCGCGAACGCCGCTCTCATGGTTGACTCCCAGCAGGACGCGATCGCCGCAGCCCTCAACGAGCTGGACTATAAATTCCCGCAGAACGTCGCGGTCAAGCAGTTGATCCCGGGGAGCCCGGCGGCGAAGGTCCTGAAGACGGGCGACAAGATCACGAGCGTGAACGGCAAGACGGTCACCAGCGTCGGCGAGCTGCGTCGCGCGGTCGCGGCGAACGGTACGGGCAAGGCCGCCGACATCGGGATCGTCCGCGACGGCGCCGCCTCGACCGTCGCGATCACGCCGGAGGCGGCGCAGGGGCAGGTGGTCCTCGGGATCGGGGCCGGGATGGACTACAGCTTCCCATTCGACGTGAACATCCAGCTGAACAACGTCGGAGGTCCGAGCGCCGGCCAGATGTTCGCCCTCGGGATCATCGACAAGCTGACCCCCGGCAAGCTCAACGGGGGCAACAAGGTCGCCGGCACCGGCACCATCGACAACGCCGGCGCGATCGGCGCGATCGGCGGCATTCGCCAGAAGATGTTCGCGGCCCGGGACACAGGAGGCGCGAGCTACTTCCTCGCGCCGGCCTCGAACTGCGACGAGGTCACCGGCCACGTCCCCTCCGGCCTCCACGTCTTCGCGGTCAAGACGCTCGACGACTCGCTCGCCGTGCTGAAGGCCGTGAGCAGCGGGTCGAGCACCGCCGGCCTCCCGGCCTGCCCGGCCTCCTGACATCTCCGAGGGCGGGGCGCGTCGGCCGCCCACCTGGCGTACGTCGTCCTCACCGCCAGACCGCAGCGTTCTCCAAGCGAAGGCCACCTAGGATGGTCGTCTGAGTCACCCCACGAAGAGCAAGAGGGCAACACGTGAGTTCAAACGCTGCAGTTCGACCCCCGGGACGCCGTCGGGCGGCCATCTGGATCACGCTGGGCGTGATCGTGGCGCTCGTCATCCTGTTCTTCGTCTTCGCCGGGTTGTACGCCGACGTGCTGTGGTACCAGCAGCTCGGGTTCCTCAACGTGCTCACCACCCAGTGGCTCGCCGGCGCCACCATGTTCTTCATCGGGTTCTTCGCGATGGCCCTTCCGCTGTGGCTGTCCATCCAGCTCGCCTACCGGCTTCGGCCCGTCTACGCCAAGCTGAACACCCAGCTCGACCGCTACCAGCAGGTGATCGAGCCGCTCCGCCGGCTCGCGATGTACGGCATCCCCATCATCTTCGGCATCTTCGCGGGCGTCTCGGCCGCGAGCCGTTGGCAGGCGGCCGCGATCTGGCTGCACGGCACGTCCTTCGGCAAGACCGACCCGCTGTTCCACCTCGACATCGGCTTCTACGTGTTCGCGCTGCCGTTCTACCGCAGCGCCGTCGCCTTCGCGTCGGCCGTCGTGCTCATCTCGCTGCTGGCGACCCTCGCCACCAGCTACCTCTACGGCTCCATCCGCGTCAGCGGGCGGGAGGTGCGTATCTCCCGGGCAGCTCGCGTCCAGATCGCGGTGATCGCCGCCCTCTACCTCTTGCTGCAGGGCGTCAGCATCTGGCTCGACCGCTACGCGGCAGTGACCGACTCGAACGTCAACGACATGATCAACGGCGCCGCGTACACCGACGTGAACGCGACCATCCCGGGGCGGGCCGTGCTTGCGGGTGCCGCCGTCTTCGTCGCCATCCTCTTCGCCATCACCGCCTTCAGCGGGCGCTGGCGCTTCCCGGTGGTGGGCACGGCGCTGCTCATCGTCGCAGCGCTCGTCGTCGGGGCGATCTACCCCTGGGTCGTCCAGCGCTTCCAGGTCGACCCCAGCCAGAAGACGCTCGAGACGCCGTACATCCAGGATTCGATCGATGCCACGCGCGATGCCTACCGGCTCAGCAACATCGACGTGATCCCGTACAACGCGAAGACGGACGCCCAACAGGGTGCGCTGCGGCAGGATGCCCAGACGACCGCACAGATCCGCATCATGGACCCCGCGGTGATCAGCCCGTCGTTCCAGCAGCTCCAGCAGTTCCGGCAGTACTACTCGTTCCCGCGCAATCTCAACGTCGACCGGTACAGGATCAACGGCAACGAGCAGGACGCGGTGGTCTCGGTGCGCGAGCTCAACCAGTCGGGGCTGACGAGTCGCAGCTGGTTCAACGACACCGTGGTCTACACCCACGGCTACGGGATGGTCGCTGCCTACGGCAACCAGCGCTCCAGCGACGGGCAGCCCGTCTTCATGCAGTCGGGCATCCCCAGCACGGGCACCCTCGGGACGTACGAGCCGCGGGTGTACTTCGGCCAGCAGTCGCCGACATACTCGATCGTCGGCGCGCCCAAGGGGGGCAAGTCGGTCGAGCTCGACTATCCGGGCGGCAGCAATGACGCGCAGCAGACCTACACCACGTTCTCCGGCAACGGTGGACCGAAGCTCGACAACATCTTCAAGCGTCTGGTGTACGCGCTGAAGTTCCAGGACGAGCAGATCGTGCTGTCCGACGCGGTGAACAGCGACTCGCAGATCGTGTACGACCGCGATCCGATCAAGCGCGTGCAAAAGGTGGCCCCCTTCCTGACCCTCGACTCGCAGGCGTACCCCGCGGTCATCGACGGCCGCATCAAGTGGGTCATCGACGGCTACACGACGAGCGACCAGTACCCGTACTCGCACGTCGGCAGCTTGAGCGACGCGATCGCGGACACCGAGACGCCGAAGCCCGCCTACGCCTTCGACAACATCAACTACATCCGCAACTCGGTCAAGGCCACCGTCGACGCTTACGACGGTTCGGTCAAGCTGTACGCCTGGGACGCGAAGGACCCGGTGCTGCAGACCTGGGAGAAGGTCTTCCCGACCACGGTCCAGCCGATCAGCGACATGAGCGCGCAGCTGCTGAGCCACGTGCGCTACCCGTCGGACCTGTTCAAGGTACAGCGAGCGGTGCTCGGCCAGTACCACGTCACCGACGCCGGGTCGTTCTACTCGCGCGACGACGCCTGGACCACGCCGAACGATCCGACATCCTCGCCGTCGGATCCGACGCTGCAGCCGCCGTACTACTTGACGTTGCAGATGCCGGGGCAGGAGAAGCCGTCGTTCTCGCTGTACTCGACCTTCATCCCGCAAGCGTCGAGCGAGTCCAGCAGGTCTGTGCTCAAGGGCTACCTGGCTGTGGACGCGGATGCCGGCTCGACGAAGGGCAAGGTCGCCTCCGGCTACGGCAAACTCAGGCTCCTGTCCCTGCCGTCGAGCGACACCATACCCGGGCCGGGTCAGGTGCAGAACAACTTCAACTCTGACCCGACGGTGTCTCAGGAGTTGAACCTCCTGAGACAGGGCAAGACCGACGTCATCAATGGCAACCTGCTGACGTTGCCGGTCGGTGGCGGCCTGCTGTACGTGCAACCGGTCTTCGTGAAGTCGACCGGCGAGACGAGCTACCCGATCCTGCAGAAGGTGCTCGTCGCGTTCGGTGACAAGATCGCCTTCGAGGACACGCTCGATCAGGCGCTGGACTCGCTGTTCGGCGGTGATTCCGGAGCGAGGGCCGGCGACAACAACGTTCCGACGACCGGGGGCGGGACATCCGGCGGAACGGGCACCGGCTCCGGTACCGGCACCGGCACCGGCTCCGGCACGGGTTCGGGATCGACCTCCGGCCAGAACAACGCAGCACTGCAGCAGGCGCTCCAGCGGGCCAAGCAGGCTCTCGCCGATCGTGAGGCCGCGTTGAAGGCCGGAGACTGGACGGCGTACGGCGCCGCGGACGCACGCTTGCAGCAGGCGCTCCAGGACGCGATCGCCGCGGAGGGGACCGGGTCGGGCTCCAGCTCCAAGTAGTCTTTCCCCGACGCAGAACCGCCCACACCGAATTCGGTGCGGGCCGTTCTCGCATGCTCAGGCGCGCTCCGTGGTCGTCGCGGCCAGCCTGCGCACGACCGCGCGGACGTCGCCGAGCGTCACCGTGGTCGTCGTGCGGTGCGCGACACTCGTCACGACGTGGCCGAGGAGGTCGACGACCGCCCCGCGGACGAGCCCGGGCTGAACGATCACCGACAACAGGACGTTGTGCTCCGCGCCGACGCGCAGCGTCGTCGCACGTTTGCCACCGGTGTTCTCGGCCAGCCGGCCCTCAAGGACGAGGCCGTCGGCGATGAGACCCGCGAGCAGAGAGGAGACGGTAGCGGAGGTCAGGGCGGTGCGGCGCGCGATGGTGGCGCGCGTGGCGAGGCCGTCGCCCGACAGCACCAGCTGAAGCGCTGTGGTCAGGTTGTGCTCGCGCACGGCGGACTGGCGTCGCCTTGCCGTGTTCCTCTGCCGCAGTCCTCCCTCGGCACCCTACGGTTTACGACCCTAGCGAATGCGACGCATGATGGAGCGCATGGGATACGGCCTCATCCTCGTCGACGTGCAGCGCAACATTCTGGAAGGTCAAGGGGCGGTCGCCGGCGCTGCCGACTTCCGCGCCCTTCTCTCCGGCCTGCTCGACGCAGCCCGGGACGCCGACGCGGCGATCATCCACGTCAAGAACGACGGCCGTCCAGGCGACCCGGACGAGCCGGGAACCCCGGGCTGGGAGCTGGTGTTCACGCCGCTGCCGGGCGAGCCGGTGGTGCGCAAGGACGTCGCCAACACGTTCGAGTCCAATCCCGCCCTCGCCGACGTGCTGCGGACGATGGGCGTCGACATGGTGGTGGTGGCGGGATTGCAGAGCGAGTACTGCGTGCAGGCGACCGCGGTCGGGGCGCTCGAACGCGGCTTCGACGTCATCGTGCCCGCAGGTGCCCAGGCGACCTACGACGACGGCGAGCCAGCGGCCGACATCATCGAGCGCATCACGCTCGAGCTCGTCGCCGCCGGTGTGGAGGTGCCGGAGCTCGACGCGGTGAGGTTCCGTTGATCGAGACCGGTTCGTCGGCGCGATCGGGAGGGGTGTCGGCGCCGGCTGGGGCGTACAGGAGGCGGTCGCACACGTGTTTCCACCTCGCGCGTCCAGGCGACCGCCGAGGGCCGTGCCTCTCGAGACCGCCGGATCGAGCAGGAGCGCGCCGTTCGCCGACGCCCGCGCTGCGCTTCAGCGGCTGCTCGAAGCCTCGAAAGTCATCCATTTGGAACAAAGCGGCCCGGACCTGGGGATTTCTCCTCAAGTCCGGGCCGGTGGTTGCGGGGGCAGGATTTGAACCTACGACCTCTGGGTTATGAGCCCAGCGAGCTACCGAGCTGCTCCACCCCGCGGCACAAGAAGTGACTCTAGCACGCTCCTGGGGCGCTGTGAAATCCGCTGCAGGCCCGGGCGCGTCCGGGGGCACGAGAACCCTCGTCCACTAGAGTCGACGCAGGACCCGGGAGAAGCGAATGGCGAATTCGGCACAGAAGTACGGCGTGTGCGTGATCGAGGACGACCGGATGTCGCGTTCTACATGAAGACCGTGCTCGAGAAGCGCGCGGACGCGCAGGTCGCCCCCGTCACCGATCCGTCCTTCGCCCTCGACACGATCGCCTCGTTCGACCCGGCCGTCGTCATCACCGACATCGAGATGCCGGGGATCCGGCATCGACCTGCTCCGGGAGGTGCGCAGACCGTCGACAACCTAGTCTCGAACGCGCTCACGTTCACCCCGTCGGGAGGCATCGTGACCGTCTCGCTGCGGCGGGACGGCGACGCCGCGGTGGTGGCCGTGACCGACACCGGCATCGGCATCCCTGCTGTCGAGCTGAGTCAGCTCTCGCAGCGGTTCTTCCGCGCATCGACGGCCACCCGCAACGCCGTGCCCGGTGTGGGCCTCGGCCTGACCATCACGAAGGCGATCGTCACCGCCCACGGCGGTCGGCTCGACGTTGCGAGCGAGGAGGGGGTGGGGACATCCATCAGCCTCCACCTCCCGATCGAGACACCTGCCCCGGTGGCCGCAGCGGTCCCCGGCGTGGAGGCCGCGTCGTGAGCGCGGTCGGCATCGCGGTCGCCCAGTTCACTCCGGGCGACGACCGCGTGCACAACCGCGACCTGGTCGCCGGGCTGATCGCCGTCGCCGCCGCTCGCGGGGCGCGCCTGGTCGTCTTCCCGGAGTACTCGTCGTACTTCACGGACCCGCTCGGGCCGTCGTTCGCGCGCAATGCCGAGCCGCTCGACGGCGAGTTCGCGCAGTCCCTGGCCGCGGCGGCGCGCGAGCACGGCGTCTTCGCGATCGCCGGCCTGGTCGAGCAGACAGGGATCCACGACAAGTTCGCCAACACCCTGGTCGCCGTCGGCCCGGACGGGATCACGCAAGCCGTCTACCGCAAGCAGCACTTGTACGACGCGTTCGGGTCGACCGAGTCCGACTGGGTCGTACCCGGCGACCTGGCACTGCCCGAGGTGTTCGGGGTGGACGGGCTCCGGGTCGGAATGCAGACCTGTTACGACCTGCGCTTCCCGGAGGTCACGCGACGGCTCGCCGACGCCGGCGCCGAGCTGGTCGCGGTGCCGGCGGAATGGGTGCGCGGTCCGCTCAAGGAGCAGCACTGGTCCACACTGCTGGCCGCGCGCGCCATCGAGAACACCCTCTACGTCGCGGCGGCGGACCACACCCCGCCGATCGGCGTGGGCAACAGCATGGTCGTCGATCCCATGGGTGTGGTGCTCGCGGGCCTCGGCGAGACGACAGGGGTCGCGGTCGCAGAGGCGTCGGCGGAGCGCGTGGCCGAGGTGCGCAGGCGCAATCCGGCGCTGCAGCTGCGGCGCTACCGGGTGGAGCCGAACGACTGAGCCGCCGAACGACTGAGCCGTCGTCCCGCTTCGCGGGCTCAGGACCGCAGAGCGGCGAGGCGCTCTGCGGCCTCCTCGAGGACCTCCACGCGCTTGCAGAAGGCAAACCGCACCAGCGACGCCGTGCGGGCTGCATAGTCGTCGCGGCAGAACGCCGCCAATGGTACGGCCACGACGCCGGCGAGTTCGGGGAGCCGGCGGCAGAACTCCATCGCGTCCGGATGCCCGAGCGGCGCGGCGTCCGCGACGACGAAGTAGGTCCCGTCGCTGGGATGCACCTCGAACCCGGCGGCCCGCAGCCCGGCGGAGAGCACGTCGCGCTTGTGGGCGAGGGCTGCGGCGATCCCCGCGAAGAACTCGTCCGGCAGTGCGAGCCCCGCGGCGATCGCCGGTTGGAAGGGCGCTCCGTTCACATAGGTGAGGAATTGCTTGACCGCCAGGATCGCCGTCACCAGCTCGGCAGGCGCGATGAGCCACCCCACCTTCCATCCCGTCGTGCTGAAGGTCTTGCCGCCGGAGGATATCGTCACCGTCCGCTCGCGCGCACCGTCGAGCGTGGCGATCGGGATGTGGCGGGGTCCGAAAGCGAGGTGCTCGTAGACCTCGTCCGTCACGATGATCGCGTGGTGGCGCTCGGCGAGCTCGACCACGGTCTGCAGCGTCTCGCGGTCCAGGACGGCACCGGTCGGGTTGTGCGGCGTGTTCACCAGGATGACCCGTGTGCGGTCGGTGACGGTGCTGCGTAGCCGGTCGAGGTCGGGCCGGAAGGCGGGCGGCTCGAGCGGGACCGTGCGGTGCACGCCGCCCGCGAGGGCGATCACGGCGCCGTACTCGTCGTAGAACGGCTCGAAGGTGACCACCTCGTCGCCCGGCTCGAGCAGGGCGAGGAGTGTCGCCGCGATGGCCTCGGTGGCGCCGGCCGTCACGAGGACTTCGCGGTCCGGGTCGACCTCCAGCCCGTAGAAGCGTCGCTGGTGGTCGGCGACGGCCCGCCGGAGCAGGGGGATGCCGATGCCGGGCGGGTACTGGTTGACGCCACTGCGGATGGCCGTGACGGCGGCGTCGAGCACCGCGCTCGGCCCGTCCTCGTCGGGGAAGCCCTGCCCGAGGTTGATCGCGCCCGTTCGCACGGCGAGGGCGCTCATCTCGGCGAAGATGGTGGGGCGCACCGCTCCGTCCGCTCCCAGCAGACCCGCTCCGCGGGCAGCTGCCCGCCACGCTCCGGATACCGTCATCGGTCGCCCTCCCGTCGTGCCTGCCGAATCCCAGGCTAGGGCAGGCCAGGGCCTCCCTCCACAACGCATGCATTCGGTACGTTATGGAGAGTCATCGGGAGGCAGAAGGTCGCCCACAGGACGCGCAAATAGAACGTTCAGGTTGGCATCCCAAGCTGTCAGTGCTTGGAAGGAGCACCCACACCATGACCGACACCCCGATCACCCCGGAACCTGCGAAGCCCCAGCACGACGCCGACACCGAAGCGGTCGTGGATGCCGGCGCTGCGCAGTCCGCCCCGGCCGCTGCCGAAGCCCAGACGGCCGCCCAGCCGCAGGCTCCTACCGAGGCGCAGGCCCCTGCCGAGGCGCAGGCCCCTGCCGAGGCGCAGGCTCCTGCCGAGCCGCAGCCCCCGGCCCAGCCGGTGACCCCGAGCCAGCCGCAGGCTCCTACCGAGGCGCAGGCCCCGCAGGTCCCGCAGGCTCCGGCTGCCGATCATGGCTGGACCGCTCCCGCCGCGCAGGGCGCCACCCCGGCGGGGTCGCAGCCCACCGCCGAGCAGGCCACGGCGCAGCAGCCCACCGTTCCTCAGCCCAGCGCTCTACAGCCGGCCGCTCACCAGACGCAGCCGACCCACCAGACGCAGCCGACCCAGCAGACCCAGCCGGTCGGTCCCCAGCCTCCGTACGGCCAGCCCGGTGCTTCCCAGCAGAACTACGGCAACGGCGCGTTCGGCCAGCCGAGCGCCTACACACAGGCTCCGTACGCTCACCAGCACGGCGCTCAGCAGCCTCCCTATGGCACCGTTCCCGGCACGGCCACCGCAGAGAAGCCGGCCCGCAAGCGCAACAGCGGCCTGATCATCGCGACGCTCGCCATCGGAGCGCTCATCGGCGGCGTGGCCGGCGCCGGAGCCGGCATCGGCCTCTACTCCGCCACCGGCAACAACGCCGCCATCAAGACGGTGTCCGGTCCGCAGAACATCACCGTCAACGACGCGAACAACGCCACGACCGTCACCGCGGTCGCCGCTAAGGCGGCGCCGAGCGTCGTCACGATCTCGGTCACGGCCTCCAGCGAGGGCGGCACCGGCTCCGGCGTGGTCCTCTCGTCGGACGGCTACATCCTCACGAACACCCACGTCGTCACCCTCGACGGCGCCGCTTCCGACGTCAGCATCAGCGTCACCGACAACGACGGCAAGATCTACACCGCCAAGATCGTCGGCACCGATCCGACCACCGACCTCGCGGTGATCAAGCTCGACGGCGCGAGCGGCATGACCCCGATCACCTGGGCCGACTCCAGCAAGCTCAACGTCGGCGACACCACCGTCGCCATCGGCGCCCCGCTGGGGCTGTCCGGCACCGTGACCGACGGCATCGTCAGCGCCCTGAACCGCTCGATCAGCATCGCGTCCTCCGCGGCGCCCAAGTCGAGCGACGGAAACGGCGGCGGAAGCTCGCAGAACCCGTTCAACTTCGACTTCCCGAACCAGGGTGGAGGCTCGCAGCAGCAGAACTCGAGCCAGGGCACGATCTCGCTGCCCGTCATCCAGACGGACGCCTCGATCAACCCGGGCAACTCGGGTGGTGCGCTGCTCAACAGCAAGGGCGAGCTGATCGGCATCAACGTCGCCATCGCGAGCGCCGGCGGCAGCAGCTCGAGCGGCAGCCAGGCCGGCAGCATCGGCGTCGGCTTCTCGATCCCGTCGAATGTCGCTAAGCGCGTCTCCGAGGAGCTGATCAAGAACGGCTCCGCGACCCACGGCCTCCTCGGGGCCTCGGTCGGCGACGCCAGCAGCGACAGCAAGGCGACCACGGTCGGCGCGAAGGTCAAGGACGTGACCTCGGGCGGTGCCGCAGCGAACGCCGGACTGCAGTCGGGCGACGTCATCGTCAACTTCAACGGTCTCCCGATCACCGACGCCACCGACCTGACCGCCCAGGTCCGGGCGCTGGCCGCCGGTTCCGAGGCCGACGTCACCTACATCCGCGACGGTCAGACGAAGACCGCGACCGTCACGCTCGGCTCGCTTCCCGCCAACTGAGCTTGTCACCTCACGGAAGGCCGTCCCGCAGCGCGGGGCGGCCTTCCGTCGTGCCGGAGCGCTGTCCGCTGCCCCGGCGCCCGGGGGCACTGCGATCCCCGGCTGATAAGCTCGGCCCGACCCGAACGACGAATGGATCAGATGCCGGACGACAGCGTGAACGCACTTCCAGGTGTGTCCTACGTGATGCCCGTCCTCAACGAGGCGACCCATGTGCGGGCCGCCGTGGACAGCCTCCTCGCTCAGGACTACACCGGGCCGTTCCAGGTCACCATCGCGCTGGGTCCCAGCATCGACGGCACTGCCGAACTCGTCGCAGAGCTGGCCTCCGTCGACCCGCGGATCCGCGTCGTCGACAACGTGGTCGGTTCGACGCCCGCCGGGCTGAACCTGGCGATCCGCGAGTCGCGGTACCCGGTCGTGATCCGGGTCGACGCCCACAGCGTGCTCCCACCCGATTACGCGCGCATCGCCGTCGAGACCATGCTCGAGACCGGGGCCGACAACGTCGGCGGTCTCATGGACGCCCAGGGCACGACCCCGTTCGAGCGGGCCGTCGCGCGCGCCTACGGCAGCCGCGTGGGCCTCGGCGGCACCAAGCTGCACGTGGGAGGCGCGGCCGGCCCGGCAGAGACGGTGTACCTCGGCGTGTTCGATCGCGACCGTCTCCTGGAGGTCGGGCTCTTCGACGAGGACATCAAGCGCGGTCAGGACTGGGAGTTGAATCGCCGCATCCGGCAGGCCGGCGGCACCGTGTGGTTCACGCCGAGGCTGCGCGTGGTCTACCGGCCGCGCCCGAACCTCTACCGGCTGGCGCGTCAGTTCTTCTCCACGGGGATCTGGCGCGGCGAGCTGGCTCGCCGCTTCCCCGCCTCCAACGGCCTGCGCTACTTCGCGCCGCCGGTGATGGTGCTCGGCGTCGCGCTCGGCGTTCTGCTCGGGCTCGGCGGTGTGCTGCAAGCGCTGCTCGGGGGCAGCCCCTGGCTGCTCTGGGCGTTCGCGATCCCTGTCGCCTATCTGCTGATCGTCATCGCGTCGGCGTTGGTCTGGGGTCGTCGCGACGGCTTTTCGTCGTTCCTCTGGTTTCTCGTAGTCTTGCCGTGCATCCATTTCAGCTGGGGGATCGGGTTCATCCTCGGATATCTCTCTCTCACCAGGAACATCACGGCACACACAGGAAGGTAGGCATGACAGCAGCCGGATCCGCAGCGCACGGAGCGCGGCCGTCGTCGATCGCGGAGCTCAAGGCGGTGGCGCAGCCGCCCGAGGTGCGCGGACGCCGCAACGCGGAGCACTGGACGGCGTCGCTGTACCTGCGCAACCTGTCTCCGTACCTCACCTGGTTCCTGCTCAAGACCTCCATCTCGGCCAACGGTGTCACCGGCCTGATGATCCTCACCGGCTGGGCCACCGCCGCCAGCCTGCTGATCCCGGGCATCGGGGGCGCCGCACTCGCCCTGGTGCTCGGGCAGCTCCAGATGCTCGTCGACTGCTGTGACGGGGAGGTCGCCCGCTGGCGCAAGACCTCGTCTCCCGCGGGCATCTTCCTCGACAACGTGGGCCATTACACGACCGAGACGCTCATCGCCATCGCGCTGGGAGTGCGCGCGGCCGGGTATCCGTTCGAGGCGCCGCAGGACTTCCTGTGGACGAACCTCGGCACCCTCCTGGCCCTCGTCATCGTGCTCAACAAGGCACTCAACGATATGGTCCGCGTAGCGCGCGCCAACGCGGGCCTGCCCAAGCTTGCCGACACTCAAGCGGCGTACGCGCCCACCCACGGCGTCGTCGCTCGGCTGCGCAAGGCCGCCCGGTTCGTCCCCTTCCACCGCCTCTACCACTCGGTCGAGCTGACCATCCTGATCTTCATCTTCTCGACCGTCGGGCTCTTCATCGGGGCGACGCTCGCCGACCGCATCCTGCTCTCGGTGCTGGTGCCGCTGGCGGTGCTGGCGGCCATCGGACACTTCGTCGCGATCATGACCTCCAAGCGGGTCCGTGGCTGACCCGGCGGTCGGCGTCGTGGTGCTGACGCAGGGTACCCGGCCGCACGATCTCGTGCGCGGCATAGAGTCCGTGCTCCGCCAAGAAGACGTGCGGACCGACGTCGTGGTCGT
This sequence comes from Leifsonia sp. McL0607, assembly GCF_049993355.1. GTDB lineage: Bacteria > Actinomycetota > Actinomycetes > Actinomycetales > Microbacteriaceae > Leifsonia. Next base: position 2,811,484 of record NZ_CP188253.1, read on the forward strand.
GGGCAACGGGTGGGATCCCGCCACGGCCAAGCCTGCGCTTCCGGCCGGCGTGGGCACGCTCGCCCTTCCCGAGAACCTCGGCATCCCGGCCGGGCGCAATCGGGGCGTGCCGCGCGTGGAGGGGGAGTACCTTTTGTTCCTCGACGACGACGCGGACATCCCGTCGTCGACGTTCCTGCGTGACGCGATCGCCCTCCTTCAAGGCGACCCGTCCGTCGGCATGATCCAGCCGCGGCTGCGCGCCCGCGACGGCAAGCCGTCCCCTCGCCGGTGGATTCCGCGCATCCGCAAGGGCGAGCCGGAGCGGTCGTCGGCTGTGTTCTCGGTCCTGGAGGCCGTGATCGTCCTCCCGCGGGACGTGTTCGAGCGGGCGGGAGGCTGGGCGGACCCGTTCTTCTATGCGCACGAAGGAATCGAGCTCGCGTGGCGGGTTTGGGACCAGGGCAAGCGGGTCTGGTACGCAGGTGACCTCGTCGCCGAGCATCCGGCCGTCTCGCCGACCCGACACTCGTACTACTACCGTCTGAACGCCCGCAACCGGGTGTGGCTCGCCCGCCGGAACCTCCCGGCCGCGCTCGTGCCTCTGTACGTCGGGTCGTGGACGGGAATCCAGCTCCTGCGGTGGTTCCGCAAGCCTGCCGTGCTGAGCGCCTGGTTCGGCGGTTGGCGGGAGGGCTGGGCCTCCGACCCGGGTGAGCGCCGCCCGATCCGCTGGCGGACCGTAGGGCGCATGACGGTTGCGGGACGACCGCCGATCGTCTAGGGCTGCGGGGGTTCCGTGGGGCCGTCGATGGCGGTCGGAGCACCTGTGGGCGGCCGCGACCGGTCACGCCGCACGATCCTCCCGGGCAGTGCGCCCAGTGCCGTCCCTGCACGTTCCACGCGGCGGCCGGTGCTGCTGCCGAGCCGCTGCAGGGGGCCGGGCCCGTACGCGGGCGTGAGAGCCGCGGGGATCACCAGTGGTGTGGGCCCGAACGCCAGTCGGGAGTTCGCGACGACACGTCGGCCCAGGATGTTGTTGCCCGTCCCGCCGATGACCGCTCCGATCCCGAACGGGATCGCGCGAGCCACGATAGAAGCGCCGCCTCGCACTGCGAACTGTCGGATGAAGGCAGTGCGCAGCCGGTCGGCCAGGGGGCCGACGACCATCGACGGGAGGGTGGTCGTGACCAGTTCGCCCCAGTACGCCGTGCGGGTCACACTCGCGCCGGTGACCTGGCCGGCCAGCTGGCGCACCAGGTCGGAGCCCTCCCGTCCGAGCATCATGGTGAGCACGAGCGCGCGAGCTCGCGCGGGGTCGTCCACTGCGATGCCGTGCAGTTCGCTGAGCGACTGGGAGTAGAGCGCTGTCGCCTCCAGGAAGCCGGCCGTCTCGAGCCCGGACAGCGCGAGGGTGATCCCGGTGCCGATGGCGGGGATGACCGCGGTCGCTCCGACAGCCGCGCCTCCCGTGGTCACCGCGGCGAGATAGCGTCGTTCGAGGATGGTGGCCAGTTCGGCGGCGGATGCGTCCGGGTGTCGGCGGCGGAGGCTGCGCAGGTGTGCGAGCACAGCCGGTCGCTGGATCCCGAGAAAGCGGTCGAGGGTCGTGTCCACCGCGCGAGGAGTGTCTCCGCCGCGGGGCGGTCCGCCGGTCGGGGACACGAAGGGCTGGGGTCGCTTGGCCATCCTTACCGAGTGTAGGCCTCCTCGCGAGCGCCGCCAGGGCGACGCCCGCGTGGAGGTCGCGTCGACGCCTGAGGGTGTCAGCGTCGGCGAGCGCGTTCGCGGAGGAACTCCGCTGCCGGGAGCACGTCGAACTCTGCCGGGAGGTCGTCGCGGGACAGCCCTGCGGTGAGTGTCGCGACATCGGTGCCGAGGACACTCGCGATCCGGAGGATGGTCACGAGACTGGGGTTGGCGATGCCGCGCTCGATCTTGCCGTAGTTGGTCACGTGCATCTGGGCGAGCTCGGCGATGTTCTCCTGGCTGAGGCCCAGCTCGATCCGTGCGCTGCGTACTCTCTCGCCGAACTGCGTAGCAGCGGGAGACGTGGAATGATTCATGATTCATGACTATCCGGTTGTGCATTCCCGAACCAGAGTGATCGATACGTCGGTCTGAGAGCCTGAGGCCGAGACGGCGGAAAATGCAGGCGCTGGCTTGCGGTGGAGCGAGGGATAGCACCCCGCGACCCCACCGCCGAGGGAGCCTGCGACGGAGCCTCCCGACGGAAGGCGCCGGCCGCTTTCGCGTAGCCGGCTCGCCGTTCAGAAGCTCACCTGCCAGAGGTACTCGCGGCCGTCGGGCGGAAACCAGCGCACGACGAGGAGCGTGTCGCGCGCGGCATCGCCGCCGTGCAGGCTCGCGCGTACCGCTTCACCCGGCCGGATGGAGCACGGTGAGCTCACCCGCAGGGAGGCGCTTCCTGCGATGCTCACGGTGACTCCGCGCAGTTCGTCGGAACTCGTGTTGACGAGTCGGAAATGGGGCGCGCCGCTGCGATCGACAGTCCACGGCACGCGATAGGCGAAGCGCCGGGGACGGAGCGGGGCGAGTGGGCTGCGGAGGTTCCGAAGGTGTTTCATGCGGCAAAATTAGCCACCCCCTCCGACGCTCGAACCGCGAAATCGGGCCTAGAGACCCTTTCCGTGGACAACTCGCCGAGATTCTTTCTGTGGAGGAGTTCCCCAGACCCAGAAAATCTCTCTTGACCAGGGTATTCGCTAGCCGCCGTGGTCCTTGTTATACAGGTCGAGGACCTCGTCGATCGGACCGTCCAGCACCAGAGCGCCCTTGTCGAGGTAGAGGCCCCTGGCGCAGAACCGTCGTAGATCCCTCTCGTTGTGCGACACGAAGAACATCGTGCGCCCATCGGCCAGCAGCTCCTCGATCTTCGCGTAGCACTTCTCGCGGAACGACCGGTCGCCGACCGCGAGAACCTCGTCGACCAGCAGCACGGGCTCCTCCAACTGCGCGATCACTGAGAAGGCGATGCGCACCTTCATGCCGCTGGACAGGTGCTTGTAGGGCGTATCCACGAAGTCGCCGATCTCGGCGAACTCGATGATCTCGTCGAAGCGCGCATCGATCTGCTGCTTGGTCATGCCGTGCAGACCCGCCGTGAGGAACACGTTGTCGCGTACCGTGAGGTCGTCCACGAAGCCCCCGGTGATCTCGATCAGCGGGGCGACGCCCTCCGTGACCCGAACCGTGCCCTCGTCGGGCAGCAGGACGCCGGCGACGAGCTTCAGCAGCGTCGACTTGCCCTGGCCGTTGCGCCCGACCACGCCGATCGCCTCGCCGGACTCCACGCGGAACGAGACGTTGCGCAGCGGCCAGAAGTCGCCGGGCCGCGAGCGGCGCTGCCGGGACCCGAACAGGTCTTTGAACGACCGCCGCGCTCCACGGTTGCGCTTGAACCGCACGCCCAGGCCGGCGACGTCGATGACGGGTGCCACCTAGATCTCCTTCAGGATGTCGCGCTCGAAACGCTTGAACACCAGCCAGCCGACGCCGAGCAGGATCAGGGACATCACGGCGGCCACGATCACCAGGTACCAGTCCAGCTCCTCCGGGAAGAAGGCGGAGCGGTACAGGCTGACGATGCCGGTCAGTGGGTTGAACGCCGACCAGAAGTGCAGGGAGAACAGCGTCTCGGTCTGAGCGCCGGGGTGCGCCGCCGCGTACGCGGCGCAGTGCTTGGCCGCGACGCCGGCGCCGCAGCCGCCAGGCAGGTCGCGCGCACTGTAGATGATGGGCGACGCGTAGAAGAGGAACCGCAGGGCGAGCTTGACCGCCCGCTCGAGGTCGCGGAAGAAGACCACCAGCGGCGCCACGATCAAGCCGACGCCGACCGTCAGGACGATCTGGATCAGGATCGCGAGCGGGAACAGCAGGATGTAGACGTTGACCTTCGCCCCCGTCGCGATCGCGAAGATCGCCAGCACGGGCAGCGAGAGCAGGAATTCGATGCCCTTGGAGGCCACGATCCGGTTCACCCAGATCGTGCGGGGGATCATCGTCGACCGGATGAGCTTCGCCTCGCGGATGAACGCCCGCGTGCTGTCGGAGACCGCGCCATTGAACCACATCCACGGCAGGAGGGCCGCGAGCAGGAAGACGATATAGGGATTCTCGCCGACGGTGCGATGGAAGATGACCGTGAAGACGAACCAGTAGATCGCGCTCATCACGAGCGGGTCGAGGATCGACCACAGGTAGCCGAGTGCGCTGGTCGAGTAGCGGACGCGGAGGTCGCGTCGCGTCAGCAGCCACAGGGACTGGCGGTAGCGCGCGAAGCGCGTCCGCTGCCCGGGGCGCACGTCGACGGAGGTACTGGTCACGGGAACCTATCGTATTGATCGCTGGCTGCGTGTTCGCACCACGCCGACCTGAGCGACTATACGAACAGTCGGCTACACGAAGAGATTCGCGCGCTCCAGGTCCTCCTGAAAGTCCACCTCGACGGCGTAGAGGTCGGAGATGTCGACCGGCTCGACCAGCATGCGGTCCTGGCCGATGGCCAGCTCGATGCCGCGCTCGAAGTAGTCCTGGTCGGCGACGCGCTGCAGCTGACGCAGCAGGGCCGCCTTGTCCGTGCTCGAGACGTAGTTGATGCCGACGGCCTCGCCGAGCCCGCCCTTGACGGTCTTGGAGAGTTCGTGGATGTACCCCTCGGGACCGGTGGTGTACTTGACCTCCTCGTCGGCGACGGACGACGTGTTGACCGTCACGAAGGTCTGGTCGCGTGCGACCATGGCCGCGCCGCGCACGAGCACGGCCGGGTCGAAGACGACGTCACCGTTCATCCACAGGACCCCGCCGGGGCCGGACGCCTGAAGGGCGCGCATGAGGCTCTTGGAGGTGTTGGTCTGGTCGTACTGCTCGTTGTAGACGAACTCGGCGTCCGGGAACGCCTCGATGATGTGCTCGAGCTTGTAGCCGACGACGATCGTGACCGTGACGTCTTTGCCGAACGCCGCATGGATGTTGTCGAACTGCTGCTGCATGATCGTGCGGCCGTCGTTCAACTCGGTCAGCGGCTTCGGAAGGCTCCGTCCGAGACGGCTGCCCATGCCTGCTGCGAGGATCACTACCTGGGTCGTCACAATCATCTCCTTGAATCCGCGCGAACCCGTCGTGGTATGTCTCCAGCGGTGGCTTCCGGCGCCGGGACCGCTCCTCCCGGACAGTTCTTCGGGAGTTCTTCGCGCTTTACGTGTTTCGACACGCCCTTATGCCTCGCCCAGAATACCGCGGCCCTCGTCCGGGGGCAGGGGTTGACGTTTGTTGTTGTGGGGTCGTTATGTTCCTCACAGGTGTTTCATAGGCGCCGAGATGTCCCCGACGACCAGCCGGGGGGTACGCAAGCTCGGCTGTCTTGGTACGGTGGCGTGGTGAGTTTCGAGCGCGAGCGACCCGGCCGTACCGAATCGGCGATCGGCGTGCCCGAACCGCTTGGTCGTGACGAGGGGGAGCCGATGACCGAGGCCACAGAGACCGGCACGGAGCAGGCGAGGCCCGTCCGCAAGCGGACGCAGCCGAAGACCGCAGCGGCCGCCGCAGCACCGAGCACGCGTACTCCGACGCCGCGCAAACGCACCGCGGCGGCGAAGCCCAGAACGCCCAAGGCGGCTCCGATCGACGAGCCCGACCTCCTGGAGCCGCCCCCCGCTCCGGCGCCGGTCGTCGACACCCGCCCGGCCGTGCTGACCGTCCACGGGCTGAGCAAGCACTACGGATCCACGGTGGCCGTCGACGGCGTCTCGCTCGATGTGCGCGAAGGCTCTTTCTACGGCATCGTCGGCCCCAACGGCGCGGGCAAGACCACCACGCTCTCGATGATCACGGGCCTCTTGCGCCCCGATGACGGCCGCATCGTGGTGCACGGCGTCGACGTCTGGACCGAGCCGGTCCGGGCCAAGCACGTCATCGGTGTGCTTCCCGACAAGCTGCGCCTGTTCGACCGGCTCACCGGCGCGCAGTTCCTGCACTACGCCGGCACGCTGCGCGGGCTCTCCGCGAAGACGGTGCGCACGCGTTCGGCCGACCTGGCCGCGGCCTTCGGGATCGAGGACGCACTCGACCGACTGGTCGCCGACTACTCGGCCGGCATGACGAAGAAGATCGCCCTGGCCGCCGCGATGATCCATTCGCCGCGGCTCCTCGTGCTCGACGAGCCTTTCGAGTCCGTCGACCCGGTCTCGGCGGCCAACGTCGTCGACATCCTGCTGCGCTATACGGCCGCCGGCGGCACCGTCGTGCTGTCCAGCCACGGCATGGACATGATCCAGCGCGTGTGCGACAGCGTCGCGATCATCGTGCGAGGAAAAGTCCTGGCCGCCGGCACCATCGACGAGGTCCGCGGCGAGCAGACGCTCGAAGAGCGGTTCGTGGAGCTCGCGGGCGGGCGCAAGGCAGCGGAAGGCATGGAGTGGTTGCACAGCTTCTCGGACTGAAACTCCGCCTGATGGGCAACGCCTTCCGGCGCAGCCCGTGGCAGCTCTTCGGCCTGGTGCTGGGGCTGGCGTACGGCGTCGTGACGGTCGTGCTGGTCATCGGCGCGCTGGTGGCGGCGCGCCTTGCGCCCGTCGTCGCCGATGTGCACAGCGTGCTGGTCGTGATCGGCTCGATCGTCGTGGCCGGTTTCCTGCTGCTGCCGCTGCTGTTCGGTGTCGACGACACGCTCGACCCTCGAAAGTTCGCCCTACTCGGGATCCCCGACCGCCGGCTCGCTCTGGCGCTCGGTCTGTCGGGGCTGATCGGCATCCCGGCTATCGTGCTCTTCATATGCGCCCTCGCGACGGTGATCACCTGGTCGCGCGACCCCGGCGCCGCGGTGCTCGCGGTGCTGTCGGCGATCATCGTGGTGCCCACATGCGTCCTCGCCTCGAGGATCTCCACCGCGATAGCGTCGCTGTTCGTCTCGTCGCGGCGGTCCAAAGAGGCCGGCGGCGTCGTCGCGATCCTCGTGCTGGTGCTGATCGCGCCGGTCCTCCTGCTGCTGCTGACGGTGGACTGGGGCCGCGACGGCCTCGGCGCGCTGAGCGGCTTCGCAGGCTGGCTGCAGTGGACGCCGCTCGGTGCCGTCTGGAGCATGCCGGGCGCCGCGGCGGACGGCGCCGGGGGAGCGGCCTTCGTGCAGTTCCTCGTCGCCGTCGCGACCGTCGGCGTGCTCTGGCTGGTCTGGCGCGCGCTGGTCGCCCTGGTCGTTGTCGCGCCGGAGCGCGAGGCGCACGTTCGCGAGCACCACGGCCTCGGCTGGTTCGGTCGGCTGCCAGGAGGTCCGACCGCCGCGATCGCTGCGCGATCGATGACCTACTGGGGTCGTGACGCGCGCTACTGGGTCGCGCTGGTGATGATCCCGGTGATCCCTGTCTTCGTGATCGTCGCCCTCACGCTGGGCGGCCTCCCCATGCACTTCGCCTCCCTGGTCCCGCTGCCGCTGGTGTGCCTGTTCCTCGGCTGGACGATCCACAACGACGTCGCGTTCGACAGCACCGCGGTCTGGCTGCACCTGGTGTCCGGCACGCGCGGGTTCGCCGACCGGCTGGGGAGGATGTTCCCGCCCTTACTCGTGGGCATCCCGGTGATCGCCGTCGGGTCAGTGGTCACCGCGGCGGTCTTCGGCGACTGGGCGGTGCTGCCCGCGATCGAAGCGCTATGCGGCTCCATCCTCGTGATCGGCCTGGGGCTGTCGAGCATATTCTCGGCGCTCTTCCCGTACCCGGCGACCAAGCCGGGCGACAGCGCCTTCACGCAGCCTCAGACCTCCGGCGCGTCATCGGCGCTCGCTCAGGCGCTGAGCTTCTTCGCCATCGTGATCCTCGCCTCGCCGGCGATCATCTTCCTGGCGCTCGGCCTGACAGTGAACCCGTTCTGGCTGGGCGTCTCGCCGGTGGTCTCGGTGCTGGTCGGCTTCGCCGCGCTCGGCGGAGGGCTCTGGGCGGGCGGGCGACTGTTCGACAAGCGCGGCCCTGAGCTGATGGCGTTCGCCAACCGCAACGACTGAACGCCGCGCTTAGACTGGGACGATGAACGACGCCAGCATCCTCGAACCGGGCGGTGAGCCCGCCGGCGGCGGCCTGAGCACGCTGGAGCGCGAGCTCCTGGAGACCCCGCAGATCTCCGAGCCCGGTGACCACGAGCGCTTCTCGCACTATGTCAAGAAAGAGCAGATCCTCGAGTCCGCGATGACCGGCAAGCCGGTCAAGGCGCTCTGCGGCAAGATGTGGACCCCGGGCCGCGACCCGGAGAAGTTCCCGGTGTGTCCCACCTGCAAAGAGATCTACGAGAAGCTGCGCGACGAGTGACCCGTCGCGCGCACCTGGCGGCTCAGGCGAAGACCGTTGGCAGCACCGGGTCGCCACGACCCAGCCGGAACGCCTGATCCGGCAGCTCCCGCATCGCGATCTCCCGGTGTTCGCGCGCCCGCCGCGTGCCCTCCGGCCCGAGGTGCTCGCGGTGGATCTCGCCGTCGGTGATCAGCGGGACGAGCAGATCGCGTCCGGTGTCGTCGGGCCTGTCGCCGGCCTCGACGATGTGCACCACCTCGGCGACTGCGCGACCGGAGGCGTCCAGGCGGCGCACGGGGTGCTTGCGTCCGCCGATGCTCGGTTTGCCGTCCGACTTCTTGGCCACCGCCACCCACTCGCCGGCGCCGTCGCGGTGCGCCGCCAGCTTGTAGACCATCCCAGAGGCCGGTGCGCCCGAGCCGGTGACGACCGAGGTGCCGACGCCGTAGCTGTCGACGGGCGAGGACGACAGGGCCGCGATCGTGAACTCGTCGAGGTCGTTCGTCACGGTGATGCGCGTCCTCGTCGCGCCGAGCCGGTCGAGCTGGTCGCGCACCCGGCGCACGAGTTTCGGGAGGTCGCCGGAGTCGAGCCGGATCGCCCCCAGCTCGGGGCCCGCGACCCGGACCGCCGTCTCGATGGCGCGCTCCACGTCGAACGTGTCGACGAGCAAGGTGGTTCCCGGCCCCAGCGCGGCGACCTGGGCGCGGAAGGCGTCCTCCTCGTCGTCGTGCAGCAGCGTGAACGCGTGCGCTGCCGTTCCCATCGTCGGCACGCCCCAGGTGCGCCCGGCCTCCAGGTTGGAGGTCGCATCGAAGCCGGCCAGATAGGCCGCGCGGGCGGCGGCGACGGCGCTGCGCTCGTTGGCGCGGCGCGAGCCCATCTCGGCGAGCGGCCGCCCCGCGGCGGCGGTGACCATCCGGGCCGCGGCGGAGGCCACCGCCGAGTCGTAGTTGAACACGCTCAGGATGAGGGTCTCCAGGATCACTCCCTCGGCGAACGGCGCATCGACGATCAGGAACGGCGAGCCGGGGAAGAACACCTCGCCCTCGCGATAGCCGCGGATCGTGCCGGAGAACCGGTAGTCGGCCAGCCAGTCCAGCGTCTCCTGCCGCACGACCCGGTTGTCGCGCAGGAACTCCAGTTCGACGTCGCCGAAGCGGAACTGCTCGATGAGCTCCAGCAGCCGTCCCGTCCCCGCAAGGATCCCGTACCGCCGGCCCGCCGGGAGGTGTCGGGTGAACGCCTCGAAGACGCACTCGCGGTCGTACGTGCCCTTGAGGAGGGCGGCGTCGAGCATCGTGAGCTCGTAACGGTCGGTCAGGAGCGCGGAGGACTCGGTCACGGCTCCACCTTAGCTTTCGGCTCGGACGGGTAGGCTGGACTGCTGTGACGGATGCGCCGATTGGGATCTTCGACTCGGGTGTCGGCGGGCTCACCGTCGCCCGCGCGATCCGCGATCAGCTTCCGAACGAGTCGCTGCTCTACGTCGGCGACACCGCTCACTCGCCGTACGGCCCGCAGTCCATCGCGGATGTGCGCCGCTATTCGCTGGAGGTGCTCGACTTCCTGGTCGACCAGGGGGTGAAGCTGCTGGTGATCGCCTGCAACACGGCCTCCTCCGCGATGCTGCGCGACGCCAGGGAGCGGTACGCGGTGCCGGTGATCGAGGTGATCCAGCCGGCCGTCCGGCGCGCAGTGTCCGCGACACGAACGGGCCGCGTCGGCGTCATCGGCACGGCGGGCACGATCTCGTCGCGCGCCTACGAAGACGCCTTCGCCGCGGCGCCGTCGCTCCAGCTGTTCACGCAGGCCTGCCCGCGCTTCGTCGAGTTCGTCGAGGCCGGGATCACCAGCGGCGACGAGGTGCTGCGGGTCACCGCCGAGTACCTCCAGCCCCTCCGCGATGCCGACGTCGACACTCTCGTGCTCGGCTGCACCCACTACCCGTTCCTCAAGGGCGCGATCTCGTACGTCATGGGGGAGGACGTCTCGCTGGTGTCGAGCGACACCGAGACCGCCAAGGACGTCTACCGCACGCTGGTGAGCGGTGGCCTCGAACGACGCGAGTCCACTCCGCCAACCATCCGCTACGAGGCCACCGGCCTCGACGCCGATTACTTCCTGCGCCTCGCGCACCGGTTCATCGGCCCGGAGATCTTCCGGGTCGATCTGGTGCACACCGGCGTGATCGACCTCCCGCAGTGATCGCGGCCATTCCCGCGACCACGACCATCACCCACCCATCGAGGAGACAACCGTGACCGAGACCACCCGTGCCGACGGCCGTACGACCGAGGGCTTGCGCCCCGTGACCATCGAGCGCGGCTGGAGCCGTCAAGCCGAAGGCTCCGCTCTGATTTCGTTCGGCAACACGCGCGTCCTGTGCACGGCGTCGTTCACCAATGGGGTGCCGCGCTGGATGACGGGCAAAGGCCGCGGCTGGGTGACCGCCGAGTACGCCATGCTGCCGCGCTCCACGAACGAGCGCATGGACCGCGAGTCCGTCAAGGGCCGGATCGGCGGGCGCACGCACGAGATCAGTCGCTTGATCGGTCGCAGCCTCCGCGCCGTCGTCGACATGAAAGCTCTCGGCGAGAACACCATCGTCATCGACTGCGACGTGCTCCAGGCCGACGGCGGCACCCGCACCGCGGCCATCACAGGCGCCTACGTCGCGCTCGCCGACGCGCTCGAGTGGGGGCGCGACCACCGCTTCATCGGTCAGAAGGCCACCCCGCTCCTCGACTCGGTCTCCGCGGTCTCCGTCGGCATCGTCGACGGCGCGCCGATGCTCGACCTGGCGTACGTGGAGGACGTGCGAGCCGAGACCGACATGAACGTCGTCGTGACCGGCCGCGGCCTCTTCGTCGAGGTGCAGGGCACGGCGGAGGGTGCTCCGTTCGACCGCAGGGAGCTCGACTCGCTCCTCGATCTTGCGCTCGCCGGCACGTCGCAGCTCGCCGAGGTGCAGCGCGCCGCCCTCGCGTCCTCCGAGCTCGGCATCGAGGGCTGATGCTGCGCGTCGTCCTCGCAACGCACAACCGCCACAAGGCGCTGGAGTTCCAGCAGATCCTCGGCGATGCCGTCCCTGGCATCGAGATCGTCGGCTACGACGGCCCTGAACCGGTGGAGGACGGCGTGACGTTCGCCGAGAACGCACTGATCAAGGCGCGGGCGGCCGCCGCGCACACCGGGCTGCCCGCCCTCGCGGACGACTCCGGCATCTGCGTCGACGTCATGGGCGGGGCGCCCGGCATCTTCTCGGCGCGCTGGGCGGGGCGGCACGGCGACGCGCAGGCCAACCTGGGGCTGCTCCTGGATCAGCTCGCCGACCTCCGCGACGGCGCCAGGAGCGCGCACTTCACGGCGACACTGGCGCTCGTAACGCCGAACGGCGCCACGACCGTGGTCGAGGGCGTCTGGCCGGGCCGCATCGCCCGGGAGGCCAGGGGCTCGCACGGGCACGGCTACGACCCTGTTTTCGTGCCGGAGGGGCACGATGCGACGGCGGCCGAGCTGGGACCCGAGGTGAAGAACGCGGAGAGCCACCGTTCGCGCGCGTTCGCCGCGATCGTGCCGGCGCTGCGGGAGCTCGTCGCCGCCGACTGAGCCGAGCACGATCGAGGTAGCGTTCGATCGAGGCAACGCGATCGAGCGCCCACGATTGAGAATGAGAACGGCACTCATTCCCATCTAGCGGGATCGCTGGCGGGCGCCGGCGACTCGACCTACCGTAGAAGAACCATGAGCCACGACCACGGGCACTCCGCCAATCGCAATCGACTCCTGATCGCCATCGGGATTGTCGCTGCGGTTCTCGTCGTGGAGGCCGTCGGAGCGTGGCTCAGCGGGTCGCTCTCGCTGCTCGCCGACGCCGGCCACATGCTGAGCGATCTCACCGGGCTCGTGGTGGCCCTGATGGCAACGATCGTGGCGGCGCGGCCCGCGACCGACCGGCAGACGTTCGGGTTCCGACGCGCCGAGGTCTTCGGGGCGCTGATCAACGGGCTCATCCTCGTAGTCGTGGCCGTCTTCGTCACGATCGGCGCCATCGGGCGGCTCGTATCGGGCGACGCCGAGGTGCAGTCGGGCACGATGCTGATCGTGGCGGCCATCGGTCTCGTCGCGAACGTCGGCGCGCTGCTCCTGCTGCGGCCGGCAGCCGGTCACTCGATCAACATGCGCGGCGCCTACCTGGAGGTGCTCGGCGACCTTCTCGGGTCGCTGACCGTCATCGTCGCGGCCGTCGTGATCATGTTCACCGGGTTCCAGCCTGCAGACGCGATCGCGTCGCTCCTCATCGCCGCGTTCATCGTGCCGCGGGCGGTGCTGCTGCTGCGCGATGTGGTGCGGGTGCTCAGCGAGGCGGCACCGGCCGACACAGACGTCGCGCAGATCCGCGACCACATCCTGGGGACCGCCGGGGTCGTCGCCGTGCACGACGTGCATGTCTGGGCGATCACCTCCGGAGCGCCCGTCTTCACCGCTCACGTCGTGGTGGAGCGCGGAGTGTTCCGATCAGGGGGAGCGGGGAAGCTCCTGGACGAGTTGTCGGGGTGTCTGTCGGCGCACTTCGACGTCGAGCATTCCACGTTCCAGCTGGAGCCGGCCGAGCACGCCGCCCACGAGGACGAGCTCCACCGCTGACCTCGCCAGCCGGCGGAGTTCAGATGTCGGGGGTGGGTCGCGAGTCGGTCGTCTCGGCGGCGGCTTCGAGGCGCTTCTTCTTCGCTTTGCGCAGCGTCTGGAAGTAGTGGAAGAGCGTCGGGATGAGCGTGATAGCGACCGCGCCGATGAGGATGATGTCGATGTAGCTCGAGACGAAGTCGGCGACCGGCGGGATGAAGCCGATCAGGTAGCCGAAGAGCGTGAGCCCCGCACCCCAGATCAGAGCGCCGACGGCGTTGTAGAGCGAGTACTTCTTGTAGTTCATGTGGCCGACGCCGGCGGCGACCGGAGCGAACGTCCGCACGATCGGGACGAATCGCGCCAGCACCACCGCGAGCGCGCCGAACCGGTCGAAGAACGCGTTGGTGCGCCGCACGTTCTCCATGCTGAACAGACCGGTCTCTTTGCGTTCGAAGACGCGTGGACCGGCCTTGTGCCCGATCAAGTACCCGACTTCGCCACCGAGGAAGGCCGCGAAAGCGATCGCGAGGCACACCCACCAGATGTCGACCCCGAAGACGAGGGAGGTGTGCGTGAGCAGACCGGAGATCACCAGAAGGGTGTCGCCCGGGAGTAGGAAGCCGACCAGGAGTCCGGTCTCGGCGAACACGATGCCGCACACGACGAGGAGCGCCCACGGACCCGCGGCCGAGATGATGGTGTTCGGGTCGAGCCAGGGAATGAGGCCGGCGTGATGGATCACGTGTCTCCAGGGTTTTCAGTGTCGGATTCACGCCGAGTTTAGTGGGCGGAACCTGCACAAAGCGTGCGAATCCGCGCACAGCGGCCGAAGATCACCCTCTGACTCCGCTGGGCGGCAGCTATCCTCACCCCTGGATGGACGACACGGTGCGGGAGAAGGGACTCGAACCCTCACGCCGTGAAGCACAGGAACCTAAATCCTGCGTGTCTGCCAGTTTCACCACTCCCGCAGCGCGCAGCGTCGCGCGGCTACGACAATAGCTCATCCACGCGCGGGGCCACCTCGTGGCCGAGCAGATCGATCGCCCGCATGATGTGCTCGTGCCCGAGTGTGCCGTTGCTGAGCTTGACGTCGAACCGGGTCAGTCCCAGGCCGCGGGCCGCGTATGCGATCTTCCGGGCGACGGTCTCGGGGGAGCCGACGACGAGCGCACCGTCCGCCGCCGCCTCGTGCTCGAAGCGGGCGCGAGTGGCGGGCGGCCAGCCGCGCTCACGCCCGATGCGGTTGGTCATGGCCTCCCAGTGCGGCCAGAGCACGTCCTTCGCCTCCTGGTCCGTCTCGGCGACGAAGCCGGGGGAGTGCACGCCGATCGGCAGCGCGACGTCGTTGCCGAACTGCTCCAGCGCCGTGCGGTACAGCTCGGTGAGCGGCTGGAACCGCATCGGACCTCCGCCGATGATCGCCACCATGAGCGGGAGGCCGTAGCGCGCGGCGCGCACGACCGACTCCGGGCTGCCGCCGACGCCGATCCAGGTCTTCAGGAGGCCGTGCTCGACCGGGGGGAAGACCGACTGGTCGGTCAACGGGGGCCGCAGGCTGCCGCTCCAGGTGACGGGCGCCTGCTCGCGAAGCGCGGCGAACAGGTCCAGCTTCTCGTCGAAGAGCTCCTCGTACTGCGCGAGGTCGAAGCCGAACAGCGGGAACGACTCGATGAACGAGCCGCGGCCGAGGATGACCTCCGCGCGGCCGTTCGAGACGCCGTCGAGGGTGGCGAACCGCTCGAAGACGCGTACGGGGTCGTCCGAGCTCAGCACGGTCACGGCCGACCCGAGGCGGATGCGCTCGGTCTGCCCGGCGATCGCCGCGAGCACCACGTCGGGCGCGGACACGGAGAAGTCCCGTCGGTGGTGCTCGCCGATCCCGATGAAGTCGAGCCCCGCCCGGTCGGCTTGGACGCCCTCGGCCACCACGTTGCGCAGCACCTGCGCGTACGACAGTGGTGCCCCGCTCTCGTCCAGCGTCACGTCGCCGAACGTGTCGATCCCGATCTCCAGCCGTGCGGCCATGTCCGTCCTCCTGCTCGATGCGTATGCATACGAAACGAACGGTACTGCGGACGCGGCTATTCCGTCAGGCCGCCGACGGGCCGGGGACGCCGCGGGACATAGCGCGGGATGAACCGCGCGAGCACGCCGGCGCCGACGAGGCCGAGCACGCCCATGACCCCGCTCGCGAACGCGATCGACACCAGTCCGGTCAGAAGCGAGACGACAAGCGGTGCCACCGCCTGGCCGGCGTCGCCGGTGAACCGCCACGCGCCGAGGAAAGCGGCAGGGGCCTCCTTCGGGGCCAGGTCGGCTCCGAGGGTCATGATGATGCCTGACCCGATCCCGTTCGCGAACGCCAGGAAGAGGGAGACGCCGATGTACCAGGCGACGTTGGCGGGCAGGTCGTGGCTGAACGCCAGCACGAGGAAGCCGAGGCCCAGTCCGAGCATGGACGGCACGACGCTCCACATCCGGCCGAACCGGTCCATGAGTTGACCGCTCGCGTAGAACAGCGCGAAGTCGACGGCGCCGGCGAGGCCGATGATCAGGGCGGTGTTCGACTCGCTGAGCCCGATCGAGACTGCCCACAGGGGTAGCAGGACGGTCCGCGCGGAACGGACGGCGGCGACGAGCGAGATACCGGAGCCCATCCGCGCCAGGACGCCGCGGAAGGCCCAGATCGTCGAGAACAGCCCGCGGGTGCGCTCGTCCGCGTCCTCCTCACCGGCCGTCATCGGCTCGCCGTCGTGACCGGGGGAGGTGGGCGCCGGGCCGAACATGCGCTCGGGATCGGGCAGCACCAGCAGGACGACGACCGATCCGAGGCAGCTGACGATGAAGATCCAGAAGACGGACTGGGTCGAGCCGGTCAGCGCGATCACGCCGGAGGCCACGAGCGGGCCGACGAACCAGCCGGCGCGGAAGATCCCGCCGAGCGTCGACAGGGCGCGCGCCCGGTATCGCACCGGCACGTAGGTGGTCATGAACGCGTGGCGGGCGAGGGCGAAGACGGCCGTGGCGAGGCCCACCACGAAGATGCCGGCCATGAGGACCCAGTAGTTCGGCGCGAGCAGGCAGACCACGACGCCCGCGACGGCGACGACCGCCGCGCCGATCATCGCGGCGCGCTCACCGACGCGCGAGACCACCCAGCCGCTCGGGATGTCGCCGGCGAGCTCGCCGAGCATCAGCATCGAGGCGATGAAGCCGGCCATCGCGAGGGTGGCGCCGAGGTTGCCCGCCGCGATCGGGATGATCGGGATGATCGCGCCCTCGCCGATCGAGAACAGCAGAGTGGGCAGGAAGGCGGCGAGCGTGACGGCGCGGAAGGAGAACGGGCGCTCGTCGGAAGTCATTTGATTGACACATTACAACTGCCCGCCCGGTGTCCCCATGGCCTCCGGGGAGCACGGGAGCGGCGGCGCCGGTAGGCTGGAGGACGCCATGATCGAACTAGACCTCTCCCCGCAGATCGCGGATCTCCGCTCGACTCTCGCCGACATCGTCGCCGTCGTGAACGTGGAGAAGCTCCGCGCCGACATCGCCGACCTCAGCGAGCGGGCCGGGGCGCCCGACCTCTGGGACGACACGGCGAACGCGCAGAAGGTGACCAGTGCCCTGAGCCACCGCCAGGCGGAGCTCGGCCGCATCACCTCCGTCGAACAGCGACTCGACGACCTCGAGGTGCTCGTCGAGCTCGCCAATGAGGGTGACGACGAGGAATCCGCCGCCGAAGCCCGCACCGAGCTGGAGGCCCTGCAGAAGACCCTGGGCGACCTTGAGGTGCAGACGCTGCTGAGCGGCGAGTACGACGAGCGCGCGGCCATCGTCACGATCCGCTCCGGTGCGGGCGGCGACGACGCCACCGACTTCGCCGAGATGCTCCTGCGCATGTACCTGCGCTGGGCGGAGCAGCACAAGTATTCGGTCAAGGTCATGGACACCTCCTATGCCGAGGGCGCCGGCATCAAGTCCGCCACCTTCGAGGTCGACGCGCCCTACGCGTTCGGCACGCTCTCGGTGGAGGCCGGAACACACCGGCTGGCCCGCATCAGCCCCTTCGGCTCGGCGGACAAGCGCCAGACGTCCTTCGCCGCGGTCGAGGTCATCCCGCTGATGGAAGAGGCGACGGCCGTCGAGGTCCCTGAGGGCGACATCCGCGTCGACGTCTTCCGCTCCTCCGGTCCGGGCGGCCAGTCGGTCAACACGACCGACTCGGCCGTGCGCATCACCCACCTCCCTACGGGCATCGTCGTCTCCATGCAGAACGAGAAGTCGCAGATCCAGAACCGAGCCGCCGCGATGCGGGTGCTGCAGACCCGGCTGCTCCTGCTTCAGAAAGAGGAGGAGGCCGCCAAGAAGAAGGAGCTCGCCGGCACCATTACGGCGAGCTGGGGCGACCAGATGCGCTCCTACTTCCTCTACGGCCAGCAGTTGGTCAAAGACCTCCGCACCGGCTACGAGTCGGGTAACCCGGCCTCGGTGTTCGACGGCGACCTCGACGGCTTCATCGCCGCGGGCATCCGCTGGCGCGCCGGCTCCAAGGACGACGAGTAGCGATCCGACGGCGACAGCCCGGTTCACCCGCTCATAGCCCGCGTTGCGGCTATTGTCAGGGTTGCGGCGCGCGGGCATGTCGTTAGTGTGGATGAGGAAAGTGTGCTTAGTCTCTAACAGTCATGATCCGGTTCGAACACGTATCCAAGCAGTACGCGGGCACGGCGCGCCCGGCGCTCAACGGCATCAACCTGGAAGTGCTGCGCGGCGAGTTTGTCTTCCTCGTCGGCGCGTCCGGCTCGGGTAAGTCGAGCTGCCTCCGGCTGATCCTCAAGGAGGAACGGCCCACTAAGGGTGCGATCCACGTGCTCGGGCAGGACCTGGGCTCGATCTCCTCGCGCAAGGTGCCGTATTTCCGCCGCAACATCGGTGTCGTCTTCCAGGACTTCCGTCTCCTGCCGAACAAGACCGTCTTCCAGAACGTGGCGTTCACGCTGCAGGTGATCGGCAAGTCCCGCGGCTTCATCCAGGAGGCCGTGCCGGACGTGCTGAAGATGGTGGGCCTCGACGGCAAGGCCCAGCGCCTCCCGCACGAGCTCTCCGGCGGTGAGCAGCAGCGCGTGGCGATCGCCCGGGCCGTGGTCAACAAGCCGCAGATCCTCCTCGCCGACGAGCCCACCGGAAACCTCGACCCCGCCACCAGCGCCGGGATCATGTCGGTGCTGGCGCAGATCAACGCCGGAGGCACCACGGTGTTGATGGCCACGCACGAGGCCTCGATCGTCGACCAGATGAAACAGCGAGTGATCGAGTTGGTCGGCGGCCAGATCGTGCGCGACGAGCGTCACGGCGGCTACGGCGTCACCACGTCCATCCCGCTGCCCCGCCCGACCGCGGAGGGTCTCGCGATCCCCGTCGAGACAGCGACCGGCGTCGTGCCGGTACCTGTCGCGGTCGCCGCGCCCGCGGCACGCGAGCCGATGACGCGGCCGCACACGCCGGTGGCGAACCCTACGGGGCCGGTGTCCGTGGGAGCCACGGGGCCGATCCAGCCCGTGTCTGGTCCTGTGGCGCCGGTGCCGGCCGCGCCCGCAGTCCCCGTCCCCGCCCCTGTGCCCGCTACGGTGCCGGCGGCCGGTGCAGCGGAGGACCTCCCGGAGCACCTGAACTTCACCGCCAACCTCGACCTGAGCGGACTGCGCGATGCGTCCGACCGTGACGGCGAACAGAATGTGGGACCCACGAAATGAGATTCGGGCTCATCTGGTCGGAGGTCGGCAACGGCCTCCGCCGTAACCTGTCGATGGTCGTCTCCGTCGTGCTGGTGACCTTCATCTCGCTGACGTTCGTCGGCACGGCCGCCCTCCTGCAGCTGCAGATCGCGCAGATGAAGACGTACTGGTACGACCGCGCCCAGGTCGCCGTGTACATGTGCACCGAGACCGACAACTGCCCGGGTGGCGCCGCGACCGATCAGACGGTCGCGGCCGTCAAGAAGCAGCTGCAGTCGCCCGAGCTCGCGCCGTACATCCAGAAGTTCTACTTCCAAGACCAGAAGCAGGGCTACGAGCAGTTCAAACAGCAGTTCAAAGGCAACCAGATCGCCGACTACGTCACGCCGGACATGATTCCGCAGACGTTCTGGGTCAACCTCAAGAACCCCAATCAGTCCGACGTGCTCACCGAGACGCTGTCGAGTTCGCCCGGCGTGCAGAGCGTCGTCGACCAGCGCAGCTACCTCGACCAGATCTTCAGCATCCTGAACGCCGCCAGCCTCACTGCGATCGGCATCGCGACCCTCATGCTCGTCGCCGCCGTGCTGCTCATCGCCACGACCATCCGTCTGTCGGCGTTCTCGAGGCGTCGGGAGATCGGCATCATGCGCCTGGTCGGCGCCTCCAACCGTTTCATCCAGACTCCGTTCATCATTGAGGGCGTGATCGCCGCGTTGGTCGGCTCGATCCTGAGCTGCGTCGCCATCTGGCTGCTCGTGCAGTTTTTCGTGCGCGGATTCCTGAGCGTCAAGATCCCGTCGATCAACTTCGTCGGGATGGACCAGGGTTGGCTGGTGATCCCGCTGCTCATCGTCGTCGGCATCGTGCTCGCCGCGGCGTCCGCGAACTTCGCGATCAAGCGGTATCTGAGGGTCTGACCCGTATAGACTGGTCTGCTGCCCGGCGACGTGCCGGGTAGCACCATCTTCGACGTCAGGAGCAGCTGTGCCCAGGGAACGTGGCCAGAAGGTCGTGGCCACCAATCGCCGAGCGCGCCACGACTACACCATCGAGGACACCTACGAGGCAGGGCTCGTCCTCACCGGCACCGAGGTGAAGTCGCTGCGGGAGGGGCGTGCGTCGCTCGTCGATGGCTACGCGTTCGTCGACGGCGGGGAGGCCTGGCTCGACGCCGTGCACATCCCGGAGTACCTCGACGGCACCTGGAACAACCACGCGCCGCGCCGCAAGCGCAAGCTCCTGCTGCACAAGGCGCAGATCCTCAAGATCGAGAACACGGTCAAGCAGGGCGGCTATACCATCGTCCCGCTCTCGATTTACTTCAGCGACGGCCGTGCCAAGGTCGAGATCGCGATCGCCAAGGGCAAGCGCGAGTACGACAAGCGGCAGGCGCTGCGCGAGCGCCAGGACAACCGCGAAGCCCAACGGGCGATTTCCAGCAGGCGCCATCTCGGCGAGTGATCCCGGCGTGCGGCGCCCTGTCGGTAGCGGATGGCAGGATGAGGTCATGAGCACGCACGACGAGGGCACGGGCGGCCGGGCGACCGGCGTCGTTGCCGACCGGATTCCCGTGAACGGCACGTACAACTTCCGCGATGTGGGCGGCTATCGAGTGCCGGAGGGGGTCGTGCGCCGCGGCAAGCTGTTCCGGTCCGACGGCCTGGCGCGCCTCGGCGACGAGGGGAGGCAGTCGCTGCGCGAGCTCGGAGTGCGCGTCGTGATCGACCTGCGCGACGACTTCGAGACGCAGACGATGCCCGACGACGTCGGCGGTCTCGACCTTCAGCGACTGCACCTACCGGTGTTCGAGGGATCAGGGGCGTCGGCGTCGACGATCGGGGTCACCCTGGTCGGGCTCTACGAGAAGATCCTGCTGCAGCACCGCGACGTGGTCGTGAGAGCGCTGCGCGAGATCGCCGACACCGGCGAGGAGGCCGTGGTCGTGCACTGCACGGCGGGCAAGGATCGCACCGGCATCGTCGTGGCGCTCGCGCTCAGCGCCATCGGCGTCGACCGCGAGACGATCGTCGCCGACTACGTTGCGACGC
Organism: Leifsonia sp. McL0607; assembly: GCF_049993355.1. Classification (GTDB taxonomy): domain Bacteria; phylum Actinomycetota; class Actinomycetes; order Actinomycetales; family Microbacteriaceae; genus Leifsonia. Next base: position 2,832,181 of record NZ_CP188253.1, read on the forward strand.
AGGCCAATCTCGATGGCCTGTGGCTGGAGGGCATGATCGCCCTCGTGCGTAGCCACGGTGTCGAGGTCACGCCCGACCTGCGCATCATTCTCGGCGGAAGCCCACCGGAGGCCCTCGAGGAGTCGCTCGACCTGCTCGACCGCGAATTCGGCGGGGTGCACCAGTACCTCTTCGAGGCTGGGCTGAGCGAGGTCGAGCTGGCGAAGCTGCGGTCCGTCCTGGTCGAGCCGGCCTGAGCCGTGGGGCAGCCTCGGCATTCACATCCAAGCCATAACCGCTTCCCAGCCGGGACGCGGTTCGATCAGGTGTTCTTGTGAACATGGACGAGACCCAGCCCACCGAACCGCTGCCTCCGGCGCAACCGCAGCAACAGCCGCAACACGCTGCGCCGCAGTATGGGGCTCCGCAGCAGCAATACGCTCCGGGCCCGCAGCAGTATGGTCCTGGCCTCCACCAGCCGACCGCGACGGCGGAGCCGTTCTACAAACGTCACGGGTTGGCGTTCGCGATCTCCACGCTGGTGCTGGCCGTCATCCTGCTGATCGGCATCGCCGGCGCCGGCGTGTTCGCGGTCGGCTCCGTGCTGTTCCACGCAGGATCGTCGGTCTCGCACGTGCTCGGGGGCGACGGGCAGGTGCCCGCTCATCCGGGGCCGGGCCAGGGCGGTGCGAAGGGTGGAGGTCAGAACGGCGGAGGCGAGAACGGCCGTCAAGACGAGGGGCCGATCGCCAAAGGTGTGGTCCGCGGCAGCGTCACGAAGATCGACGGGTCGACCTGGACCCTCACGACGGCGCGAGGCGCGACTCTCACGGTCGACACCTCCTCATCGACGGCGTACGGTGTTCCCGGGCAGACCCAGAAGGCCTCCGACTTCGCCGTCGGCGACGAGATCATCGTGATCGGAGAGCGCTCGGGCACCACGGTGACGGCCGTCCGCATCCTCAAGGTCTCCGACCTCCCGCTGCGGCCGCCGTCGGGTTCGACCGCGACACCGGGCGCGACGCCCGGGAGCTGAACGGGCCCGCCGCCGAGCTGCCTCCGCCTCCGCTCTGGGGGAGCGGCCGCCGTTCAGGACGCCGTGAACCGCGCGTGCACCTGAACCGCGACCCTGATGTCCTCGGGCTTGAGGGCGAGTGTCGCTCCGCCGAAGTCCGCGCTCATCGCGCGGGCGGCCAGCGGCTCCACCGGCTGGCCAGGGGCGGGCCCGTCGCCCAGCATCCCCGGGTCGCTCAGCGCGAGCGGTCGCACGCTGCTGAGGCCGAGGCTGGTGGCGTAGACGGTCGCCTTGGCCACCGCGTTCTCGACGGCCCGACGCCGCGCCTCCTGCGTGATGGACTGCCGACGGGCCTCCGTCAGCGTCCAGGTCACGCCTTGGATCGTGACGCCGTCGAGCATCGAGACGACGCTCAGCCAGTCGGAGAGCGCGGTCGGCTCGCTGAAGGTCACGTCGATACCGACCTCCGCGTGGTAGACCGGCGCGAGCCGGCGTCCGTCCTGACTCCACGGCCGGTCGCCCCAGACGCGCAGTTGGTCAGAGGTCCAGGAGGTCACCGGGCCGGTCTGCGGGTCGTGCAACTCGCGCAGCTCCGAGACCAGGGACGCGTGCCGCAGCGTGGTCAGTGCGAGCGTCTCCTCACGCTGCTCGCCCTCGTATGAGACGGAGAGGCGGACCGCGCCGCGCTCTGCCGGGTGCGTGAGCTCGTACTCGCCCTGGACGGTGATGATCGTGTCGGCCATCCACCGATGCTGGCATAGAACGCAGGGCTGTTGTTGTTGTAGTATGAGAAGCTCGTCGCAGCCTGCGGCGAATGCATCTGGACAACTCAACAGCGCGCGATGACGACCCGGCATCACGGCCGTCGCATGGGGATGATCGGTTTCGACATTGTCTGCGAGAGTGTGAGAAGCGGGTCGAGGATGCATGGTTATCTCGCTAACGATCCATGCGAAAAAATAAGTGCCAATAACAACAGCACTGTCTCGGCCAAGGCCGACTTCGCCCTCGCGGCGTAAGTTCCCCTTCGCCATTTGAAGAGACCGTCAGACCGGGAACTGTCTTCTACCCGGATCCTGGCGTCAGCTAGAAGACTTGCTTCTGCGTTGAGCATCAGGGCGCAGAGGGACTCCAACTGATACTGAGCCCGTCGGAGCAGATGCCAGCGACAAGTTCCGGGGCTGAGAAAGCGATTGCACTGGCTACGCCCGTAGAAGGCACATGACCACAGCAGTGGACGGGGGTTCGATTCCCCCCATCTCCACCAACGGTCGTCATCGCGCGTTGCTTGAGATCCGATTCTTGTCCATGTCCACACTGGATATGGCGCGTTCGCGAAGCAACAACATAATGGTTGGCAGCGACTGCGATCCACAGGATTCTACGTCCATTGACACATCGTTCATCGCCGTTGGGCTCACCGCTGCAGGTTCTCGAGCCTGGGTTCGGCCGCGCGTACCTGAGCAACCGTATCTTCGAGTTCCTGGATCAGCTGCGCCCGCGCGCCGGTGAAGTCTGCCTGGGCGACAGTAACTGTCATCTCGAGGTCGAAGGCGCTGTAGGACTGGTAGTTCAAGAGGGTCACTGTCTTTCGGTTAGATACCGCGATGGCGATCTGTCCCGGACCCGGCCACTCGATCCCGATGAACTTGCTGAATAAGAATTCGCGCGTCTGCTTCGCGCCGAAGTACACCATTCGCTGTGACGTGATCACCAGACGGCCTTGGTCGACGACAGTAGCGACCGTTGTCCGGTTGACATGTTCCTTACTGGCACCGACGGAGTAGCTGATGCTGCGTCCACCGATGCTCGCGACCGGTATGGATATACCCTGATGTCCCGACATCCGCGACGTCTGCACTCGATCTTCCACCAGCTCTACATCGAACGCCTGCCACCAGGTCTCTCCGGCTTTCAACATCACGGGGGCATCCGCCGAAGACGGCTTCTCGTTGATCGCGAACTTCAAAGCCCGCTCGGCCATCGACAAATTAGACCGCCATGCGGCGAGCTGAGCCTGAAGCTCCACGTTCGCCTTGCGACGGGCCTTCGCCTCCCGACTGATTTCCCGCGACGATCGCACGGCGGGCACTACTTCACCGTTCGGTTCAGGCGCGGCTTGGTTACTAGTCTTCTGCTGTGCCGACGCTTCTCGCGCGAGCTCTCGTGCGGACTTCACTGCTGGGGTCGGAGCGGCTGGAGCGGCTCTATTTTGTTCGACTGGCTGGACGGACACCGGCTCCGACGGCGCTACGACCTTCTGCGCGGCCGGACGTGTCGCAACGTCGCGTTTTGACGCGCTCGCCTGGGGGCGTTCCGCCTCGATCGGAAGCTTCGGCAACGCCTCAGCGACGGTGCCAGCCAGCCATGCGTTGAAATCGCTCCAGTCGTCCCGTATCGACTCAGGTCCGCCCGGGAGCACGATTGCCCACGGGGACAGGTATCGACTTTTCACATCGGACTCACCAACGATCTGGAGGCGGAACATCCCAGATTTCCAGGTACCTGGCGGCTCGTAGACAACGCTTGCCACATTGTGTAGATCTATCAGTCGAGTGTTGCCGCGAAGTGTGAATGCGAGAATATCGCCGTCCACGTCCACACGTCCGTTTCGGGTCTTGGCCGATTGCGGTTCACTTGCCGGCGCGCGCGCGTCCGTTGCAGTCTCGGGCAGCGTGGGCGAGGCAGCGTCGGGATCGCCAGGAGCATCACCAGCGGGCTGAGCAGCTTCGGTCGCGACAGAGTCGACGGATGGCCCGGGAAGCGGCGCGAAGTTATTGGTCCAGGCGTTGCCGTCCCACCACCGCAGCTGGCCGCTGCCATCCGGATACCACCCTGCGGGGGCCATCGTTGCACCACTCACAAAGCTCACGCTACTCGTCAGCGTGCCCCGTCGCTCTCACCCATTCGGAGTGCGTTCTCGCATACGGCCGCCGTCGGCTTGGGCCTCGATTGGCTCGCCATCGCCGGCTTCCGGGGTTGGCAGGCCGTCGCCTGGCTCCTGGTCGCCGTCGCCACGGTCGTGATCGGCGGCATCGGCGCCCGCTCGCTCTGGCTCGTCGCCAGTGTCCGGCGCGGCGCGCGCCGCACCGCGACCGTCCTCAGCCGTACGGACGACCTCGTCGAACAGCGCTGAGGCGGGCAGGCGCTGAACCCCACTGGCTACAGGTCGCGGGTCGCGCGGATAAGCGAGCTCATGGTGCGGTGCAGGTCGCGCAGATCGTCGGGGGTCATCGCTAGGCGCTGCATCATCGTCGCCGGGATGGTCTCGGCGTACGAGCGCAGTTCGCGGCCGGCGTCGGTGAGCGTGTTCTCGACCACGCGCTCGTCGGCGGCCGAACGCCGGCGCGTGAGGTAGCCGAGGGCCTCCAGCCGCTTCAGCAGGGGAGAGACGGTCGCGGGTTCCAGGGCGAGGAGGTCGGCGAGCTGCCGGACGGAGAGCGGCTCGTGCTCCCAGAGGGCGAGCATCACGAGGTACTGCGGGTGGGTCAGGCCGACCGGTTCGAGCACGGGCCGGTAGGCGGCGATGACCGAGCGAGCAGCGACGGACAGCGCGAAACAGACCTGGCTCTCTAGGGCCAGCGGGTTGGCCGTGTCGGTCATGGGCAGTGGATGCGGGTCGACGTGCGGGAGTCGGCGAACCGCTCGATGACGTGCTGGTCGAGCGGCTGGCCGCACATCGGGCAGGCGGCGTCGGCCCGGCGGATGTCCGGCCCCTCGGGGTGGCCGGCGCCGAGCTGCGCGGGGCCGGTGAAGGTGCGGACGACGTTGTTGGCGCGTTCGTAGAAGCGCCAGAACCGGCCTGCCATGGGGTTCCTCCCGAGTGATTCGCGAAAGTGATTAGTGCGCGAACCATTATTGCACTAATTACCGTCGGGGGCGTTGCCGCGACCGTGATCGGGCCATGGCTGCCGCACGGTTCGAGCGTCTACCATGTGGGAATCATGACCGAACCTGCGGAGGCGGCAGAGGATCCCCAGGCCTTCCTGCTGGGTCTGGTCGACCGCGCGCGGCACGCGCTGTCTCCAGTGCTCGTCGCGCGTGTGCTGGTGGTCGAGCGCAGGCGCACGCTCAGCGACCGCGTGTCCGGGCGACCGGGCGCGATCACCAGGATCAGCCTCCTCGGACGGCAGGAGACGCTGACGCTGCGTTACGAGCCCGGGCCCCGGTGGGCGGGGGAGGCCGCGCTCGTCTACCACGGCGCGACCGTCATCCGCCGGCCCCTCGGGCTCGGCGACTGGCTCACCGCCTTCGCCGGGCGCGTCGCCGAGCTGGAGGCCGAGGCCGCGGGAGACGCGGCGACGTCGTCGCTGGCCCTGCAGACGCTCGGCCTGGAACCCCCGGGATCGGAGATCCAGGTCGGAGAGGCGAAGATCGAACGCGACCTCCGGACGCTGCCGGCGCGCCTCGGCAGACGCGTGCCCGCCGAGGCGATCGCGCAGGTCGGCCGTATCGGGGAACTGCTGGTCGACGCCCTCGACCGGGTCGCCGGGCAGGGTGAGGCGGAGGTCATGGTGCGGCGGACAGCGACCGTCTACCTCCCCGACACCCTGCGCGCGTACCTGGTGCTGCCGCCCGAGTGGGCGGCGCACCACGTCCTCCCCGACGGGACGACCCCGGCGCAGGCGCTGGTCGCCCAGCTGGGCGAACTCGAGAATGCGGCGACGCGGATGCGGGACGCAGCGGCAGAGCACGACGCGTCGGCACTGCTGGTCAACGGCCGGTTCCTGTCCCAGCGGCTCGGGTTGTCGCGCTTCGACCTGCCCTGACGGTCTGTTCGAGGCAACGTCCGGGTCAGTTCGCGCTGTTGTGCGACCGATCCAGGTAGCTCCGAGACCGCTCGACCTGCTGCTCCAGGGCGTCGACGGTCTTGGCCATGCTCTCGACCGCTTTCACGCGGTACCCGTCGATGGCATCCATGGTCGCGAACACATTGTCGAAGGCGTGCTGGAGGGTCTCCAGGCTGACGCCGGTCGAGATCGCCTCTTCGTGCACCCGGGCGGTCTGCTGCCGCAGGAGCTCGCCGGTGCGGTCGATCATGGCGTTGGTCGCGTCGTTCAGCGCGCCGATCTGGTCGAGCACCAGCTCCTGGTTCCCGAGCGCCTGCGCGACGATGATCGCGGTTCGCAGGGCGGCGACCGTGGTGGTGCGGGCGCGCTCGACGCCCTTGATCAGCTCGAGGTTGTTCTTGCGGATGGCGTCGAGGGCGAGGTAGCCCTGCACCGACACGGCGATCTGCGTGGTGAGGTCCTGCCGCCGCTGCCGGATGGGGAACAGCGCGTCCGCGACGAGCGAGTCGGCCCGCTGCGGGTCGGTCGTGCGCAGCTTCGCGGCCTGTGCCTCGACCGACTCGTCGAGCGCCCTGGCCAGGGCCGCGTACTCGCCGAGCTTGCCCATGGTCGCCCACAGGTTGGTGCGCTCGAGGTCGATCGCGGCGTTGTCCTTGAGGAGGGCGTCCTGACCGGAGATGAGCGCCGTGATGATCGCGTCGAGCTGCTTCTGCGCCGGCTGGTAGCGCTCGAAATACCGCATGAGCGACTTGCCGCCAGGGAAGCGCCCGAAGAAGCCCTTCGCGCCGGCCAGGTTCGCGTGACCCGGGTCGAGGTCGGTGATGGTCGTGCGCAACTGCTGCAGCGTCTGCGCCACCTGCGTCTGCGGATCCGACGGCCCGCCGCGGCCGCGAGCGGCGGCGAGCGACGACTCCGGCCGTTGCAGCATCCGGTTCGACACCTCGGACGACGAGCGGATCTCCTGCACGCCCATGCGGGCGATCTCGTCGACCTTGCGCGTGAACTCAGGGCTGCCCGGCTCCACCGCGGAGAGACTGGCGACGAACTCGTCCGCCTTGGCCTGGAGCTCCGCACGCTTGTCGGGCGGCACCGCGACCATCCCGACGGCCTGGTCGCCTCCGACCTCGGGCACAGCGGCCGGTGGCGTGAGCGACACGCCTTCTGCCGGGCCGTCCGGCGGCGTCAACGGCTGATTGAGGTCGAGCTCGGACATCGGCGACTCCTCCCGGTGCAGGACACCTGCACCAACACTAGAACGAACAGGGCTGCTCCGGGCGCGTGATCGGCTGACTTACAGGTCGGCGACCGTCCATCCTCGGCGTTCGACTCTTTCCATGGTCCTGTGACACATAGGCGTGTGAGATGTTAGGTTTTATACGGTTTTACCGTCATGTCGAGGAGAAATCGCCCGAAGCGGCTGGCCGGAAAAGCGTCCGTTGCAACCGAAAGGACTTGATGTGGTTGAAACGTCGATGACCTCCCCTTGGGACCGGCGCTCTATCGTCAGGGTCGCTCTTGCAGGCGCAGGTGCGGGAGCCCTGGGAATGATCGGAAGCGCTTCTCCGGCACATGCGGCGGACACATCGCCGTTCTGGATTTCGTCGCAGCACGGCATCACGCCGAACAACGGTAACGGTGACCAGGGCCCAGCGATTCAGAGTTTCATAGAGGAGGCGACCGCGAACAACGCACGTGCTCTCTTCGCGCCGGGAATGTACGGCGGCAACAACATCCGAATCCCGCGCGACGCCTATGTCGGATCCGCCTCTGGGCTGCCGCATTACTCCTCTGCAATCAAATGGGGCCCGGTGACCTTCAAGCCGAGCGGCATCGGCGTGACAGACCCGACCTTCATCATTGATCGAGACGCCAACGGAGATGACGCCAGCGGAATCGTCATCGAGGATGTGGGCTTCGTCGCGCGCGGCTCCCACACCGCGCCGCTGTTGCACCAAGTGAGCGGCTTCGAGGTGTACCTCTCGCGCGTGTTCTTTGTGGGAAACGATGCCGCACCGGCGCTGATCATCGACGCCGCTTCGAACTGCCGCTACGACGATGTCCAAATTCAGTCATCCGGAACGGGCGAAATGCCTGCGATGATGTTCGCGTGCGGAGGTCATGCCTGGGATCGCGCGCCCAGCCACTATTCGAACACGAACGATTTCCACCGACTTCGCATAGAACGATCGGCTAATGCTGCATTGTGGATCGGAGTAGGGGGAACCTGGGACACATCATGGTCTGAGTTCACCCGGTTCCTGTCGCCGCACATCGAGTCTCCACGCAACGACTCGACCTCGGGTGGAGGACTCGGGGAGAACACCAATCCGCTCGTGCAGATCGGCAGCGCACGCTCGATCGACTTCGTCGCGCCGTTCTTCTATGGAGGAGGAGAGGCGATCATCCAGCACAAGCAGCCGGATGCGGTCGGCGGCGGGTTTCCGACCATCGACACCGGCGGTGTCATCGTCACTGGCGGTACGCTTCTCTCGCGCTCGGGCAGCGGACACCATCAAGCTGACTACGCAGTTCGGGCTACCAGCGGTAACGGCGTGCACCTCCAGGGCACCCGCATCAAGGACGTAGCCAAGGCAGGCGTCCTGATCGAATCGGGCTATGGTCCGGATGCGACGATTGACACGACCGCCGTCAGCCAGGGTGATCCGACAAGAGGACGGCTTCCGCTCGTTGTCGATCAGCGAGCGCTGTGGAAGCCGTCAGGTGCCGTCGAGCCACCTGCGGGCAACGACGCCTCCTGCACAGTGACGGGCGACGACAAAGCCGGCAGTATCACGTTCACCAGCGGACTGGCGGAGACCGCGGTCGGCTCGCAGTTCAAGATATTGTTCTCGCGCGACCTCAAACAGGTGCCGCGGGCCATCACCGTAACACCCCGCAACTCAGCTGCGGGCGGAAAGGTCTTCTGGGTTTCCCAGAAGTGGGGCACCGGCTTCCAGGTCGCGTTCTCGAGCGCTCCCTCGGTGTCGACCGTGCACACGTATGACTACACCGTCACGGTCTAGCGCTCCGACCCCACCGCCTTCGTGAACCCGGTCACCGGCTGGTTCTCGTCGAAGGCCGCCGCCTTGCGGCGGAACCCGCGCGTCAGGACGAGCAGGTAGATGAAGCCGATGGCCGTCCAGATCAGGCCTCCGATGAGCGCGTCCGCGTGAAGGTTCGCCCAGAGGATGCCGGTGAGCACCATGCCGATCGTCGGCAGGACGATGAAGCTGAAGACGTCGCGCGGGGTCGTGCGGCGGCCCTGGCGGATCGCGAACCAGGCGATGACCGAGATGTTCACGAAGGTGAACGCGATCAGAGCGCCGAAGTTGATGAACGCCGAGATCAACTCCAGCGAGAACGACATCGCGAGCAGGCAGAGCGCGCCGACGAGGACGATGTTCCGCGTCGGTGTGCTGGTCTTCGGGTCGATGTAGCCGAAGAAGCGCCGCGGGAGGACGTTGTTGCGGCCCATCACGAGCAGCATCCGCGAGACGGAGGCGTGGGAGGCGAGGCCGGAGGCGAGCGTGGCGGCGAAGCCGGCCGAGACGAAGACGGTCTGGAAGACCGGGCCGCCGACGATGAGGCCGATCTGGGGGAGCGGGTCGTCGGTGAATTCGCCGAACGCCGCGTTCGTCGGGAAACGCAGCTGGGTGAAGAAGCCGGCGATGAGGAAGATCGCGCCTCCGATGAGCACCGTCAGCAGGATGACGCGGGGCATGACCTTGGGTGTCTTCGCCTCCTCCGCGTACATGGTCACCGCGTCGAACCCGATGAACGAGAAGCAGACGACCGTGGCGCCGGTGAGGACGGCCGAGAGGGTGACGCCGTCGTGGAAGAACGGCTTCACGGAGGCAACGGTCCCGTCGCCGGCGCCGTTGGCGAGCTGACCGATCACCATGACCACGAACACCGTCATGACGACGATCGCGAACACCAGCAGGATCATGTTGACGTTCGACGTGCCGCGCATCGTGAAGTAGATGAGCGTCGTCACCGCCGCGCAGTAGATCACGACCCAGATCCAGCCGGGGACGCCCGGAAGGACCTGCTCCAGATAGAGCCGGATGATCAGGCAGTTCACCATCGGCAGCAGCACGTAGTCGATGAGGGAGGTCCAGCCGACCATGAAGCCGACGTTCGGGTGGATGGACTCCCGCACGTAGGTGTAGGCCGAGCCGGCGCTCGGAATGGCGCCCGCCATCTTGCCGTAGCTGATGGCGGTGAACAGCATCACGATGAGCGCCACCAGATAAGCGCCGGGAACGGCGCCGTTCGTCTGGTCGGAGACGATCCCGAACGTGTCGAAGACGACGGTGGGCGTCATGTATCCGAGGCCGAGTGCGACGATGGCCCAGAGCCCGAGGTTGCGGCGCAGAGCCCCGGATCGCGCGGGTGCGGAGGCCGTCGACGTCGTCATGCTCTCTCCTTCGGGAACAGAAGATCGTCGGCTGTGCAGGCCGACGCGTCCGTCGACACTAGCAGTCGGAGAGGCGGTTTCTGAAAAGACTCACAGAGTCAGCGGTGGCGACACGTTTCCCGTCGCCACCCCCCAGTCCAGCGCGACGCCCAGCGCCGTGAGCACCGAGACGTGGCCTTCGCGTGGCCGCAGCCACAGCTCACCGCGGCGGATCCGCTCGAGCATCCAGCCGGCATGCGTCGCCGGGATGACGCGGTCTCTGCCGCCCTGCACGAGGAGGACCGGCGACGTCACCGCAGCGAGTTCGACTCCCCAGGGCGAGACGAATGCCACGTCGTCGTCTGCTTCGCCCTCCGGGCCGGAGGCCGAACCGGCGCCGGCGTCGGTGCCAAGAGCGGCCCAGGCGCCTTTAAGGACCTCATAGTCGCGGGAGGTGAACGATTCGGGCTCGAATTCCGCCGTCTCTGCGTGCGCGAGTCGCGCCCGCCGGCCGGCGAGCGCGGAGCGGAGCCCTCCGGGATCGGCCATGCCGGCGAACCAATCGACGTCGCCCCAGTACGGCGCGATGCCCGCGAAGGTGGCGACAGCGGTGGCCCGTCGCGGCGCGAGCGCAGCACAGGCGAGTGCGTGCGGACCGCCGCCGGAGGCGCCCATCGTGGCGAACCGGTCGATGCCGAGCTCGTCGAGCACGGCGAGCACGTCGGCAGCGGCATCGGCGACGCTGCGGCCGGGCGATGCGTCGGAGCCCGGGTAACCGGGTCGCGCGCAGGACACGACTCGGAGGCCCCTGGCAGCGGCCTCGGAGGCCACCGGCTCGATGATGGCGCCGGTCTGCGGCGTTCCGTGATGCCAGACCAGCACGGGGGCGTCGCCGCTCCCGCCGGTGTCGAAGTAGCGCACCCGACGGCCGTCCGGCCGAGCGATCGATCCCGACGGAGCCGGGCCGGTGCTCAGCCCCGCCACGCGTCCACCTCTTCCTGCAGTGCAGCCTTGCGGGCGTCCGACGCGAAGGACGCGTCGATCGACGTGCGGGCGAACCGCTCGGCCCGTTCGGCGTCGACGCCGAGCGCATCCCGGATGGCGAGGTAGTTGCGGCCGACATAGCCGCCGAAGTAGGCGGGGTCGTCGGAGTTGATGGTCACCCGCACCCCGGCGGCGTCGAGCGTCAGCAGCGGGTGGTCGGCCAGGTCGGGAACCGTGCGCAGGCGCACGTTCGACAGCGGGCACACGGTGAGCGGAACGCCCTCGGCGGCGAGCCGTGCCATCAGTTCCGCATCCTCCGCGGCGCGGATGCCGTGGTCGATCCGCTCGACGCCGAGAAGGTCGAGCGCCTGGCGGATGTAGGCGGGAGGCCCCTCCTCGCCGGCGTGGGCGACAGCATGCAGCCCGGCTTCCTTCGCCCGTGCGAAGACCCCGGCGAAGAGCTCGGGCGGATAGCCGACCTCCGCGGAGTCGAGCCCGACGCCGAGCAGTCGCTCGGGCCGGGTGAGCGCGGCGCTGAGCACCGCGTCGGCCGACTCGACCGGCTGGTCGCGCAGGAAGCACAGGATGAGCCCGCTGGAGATGTCGAGATCGCGCTCGGCCTCCGCCAGCGCACCGCTGATGCCGTCAATGAGGGCCTCGAGCGGCACCCCGCGGCTCACGTGCGCCTGCGGGTCGAAGAACAGCTCGACGTGGCGCATGCCCTCGGCGGCGGCGGTGCGGAGGTAGCGCCGGGTCAGCTCGGCGAAGTCGTCCTCCGTGCGCAGTACCGCCATCGTGGCGTAATACAGGTCGAGGAAGGACTGGAGGTCGGCGAACTCATACTGAGCGGCGAGCTCCTCCACGAACGCGTACGGGAGGGCCACGCCGTTCCGCCCCGCAAGCTCGAACGCGAGATCGGGTTCCAGCGTGCCTTCGATGTGGAGGTGGAGCTCGGCCTTCGGCAGAGCGAGCAGGGCGTCGTCGGACGGCAGCGCGGTCATGACGTCGATCCTCCCACCGATGGAGGTGCGATCCGACACCGGCAGGACGTGTCGGCAGGCGGAGGGCCGGTAGCATCGCCGGATGACATCCCTCGCCCGCCGTCGTGTCGTGCTCCTTCTCGTCGCGGTCGCTGTCGTCGCGGCCGGTCTCACCGTGCACGAGCTGGCCGAGGGCTGGGCCGGCGCGTTCGCGGGCGATGCGCTCTACGCGGTGCTGCTGTTCGTGCTCGTCGCCATCGTGACGCCGCGAGCACACAGCGCGGTGGTGGGAGGCATCGCGCTGACGGTGTGCGTCGGGGTCGAGCTGCTGCAACTCACCGGCGTGCCTGCCCGGCTGTCGGCGGCGATCCCCGGTGTCGAGCTCGTGCTGGGGTCCACCTTCCAGGCGACCGACCTGATCGCCTACGCCCTCGGCGCGGCGGTCGCGACCGTGGCGGACCTCCTCGTCAGGAGACGCGCAGCAGGATCTTCCCGAGATGCGCGGACGACTCCATCCGCCGATGCGCCTGGGGCGCGTCCGCGAGCGGGAACACCGAGTCGATGACCGGGCGCACGTCGCCGGCCTCCAGAAGCGGCCAGACGTGCTCGCGCACAGCCGCGATGATCGCGACCCGTTCGGCGAGCGGACGCGCCCGCAGGGTCGTGCCCTGGAGGCGGGCTCGCTTGCGCATGAGCAGCCCCAGGTCGACGGAGGCCGGGGTGCGGTCGCGGACGGCGATCGACATGATCCGACCGCCGGTCGCGAGCGCCTCCAGGTCGCGCGCGATGTAGCCGCCACCCACGATGTCGAGGACGACGTCGGCGCCGCGGCCCTCTGTGAACGCCAGGACCGCCGCGACGAAGTCGTCCGTGCGATAGTCGACGGCGGCCTCGGCGCCGAGCGAACGGCAGAACTCGGCCTTCTCGGGGTTGCCGGCCGTCGCGATCGCGTGCGACCCGAGGGCGCGGGCCAGCTGGATCGCCATCGAGCCGATCCCGCTCGACCCGCCGTGGACGAGGATGGTCTCGCCGGGAGTGAGTGCGCCCACGTCGAACACGTTCGACCAGACCGTGGCCGCCACCTCGGGGAGGCCGGCGGCCTCCACCGCGTCGACGCCCGCCGGAACGGGCAGCACGAGCCCGGCGTCGACCGTGACGAGCTCGGCGTAGCCTCCGCCGGGAAGCAGAGCGCAGACGACGTCTCCCTCGTTCCAGCGTCCGGGCTCGACGCCGTCGCCGACGGCGTCGACGACCCCGGAGACCTCGAGCCCCGGCCACTCGGGCGCGCCCGGCGGCGACGGGTAGTAGCCGCGGCGCTGGCTCAGGTCGGCGCCGTTGAGTCCCGCCGCGATCACCCGGATGCGCAGCTCGCCCGGTGCCGGTTGCGGATCGGGAACCTCGGCGAGCGTCAGGACCTCCGCCTCACCGGGCTGCGGGACGACGACGGCGCGCATCAGCGGACCGCGGTGCGTCCCGGCCCCGACCGGCGCCCGAGGACGTCCCGGATCTTGACCTTGCTCGAGTACTCGATCGAGCCGTAGCGGAACAGCCGCACGGCCAGCCGCAGCACCACGTACGACAGCGCGAACAGCTCGACGATGATGATGATCGCCTGCCAGAGGGGCAACGAGCCGAAGGCGTTCAGGATGAGTGCGGTGACCGGCGCGGTATAGGGGAAGTACGCCAGGATCTGCACGATCGGCGCGTCGGGCGTGCTGATGGCGTAGCTCGACGCGTAGATCGGGATCACCACGGCGAAGATCACGACCGAGAAGAACGGGGCGGCGTCCTTGGCGGTCGGCATCACGGCGCCGACGGCCACCAGCGTGCCGGTGAACAGTGCGAAGCCGCCGATCGTGATGAGCGCGCCGATGATCATCTTCTGCGGGTCGAAGACGAGACTGCTGAGGTCGAGACTCGGGATGGCGAGCTGGTCGCGGAAGAACACGTATCCGATTACCACGGGCACCGCGAAGGCCGCGATCTGGATGAGCCCCACGGCGAACAGCGACACCACCTTGCCGACCAGGAGATTGGTCGGATTGATCGTCGTCAGGATCATCTCCGTGACGCGGTTCTCCTTCTCCTCCAGCGTCGAGTTCAGCATCTGGTTGCCCAGGAACACGATGACGATGAAGAACGCCGCCAGGAAGAGGAGAGCGGGCAGGATGGCCTCGAAGCCGGGAGCGACCGCGCCGTTCTTGAACGTGGTCGTCGACGTGTTCGTCTCGCCGCGGAGGATGGCGACGTCGACCGGGCTGTTCAGCTTCTCCTCGACGCTCGTCGAGAGCAGCGACTGCGCGACGGCGGAGTACTTGCTGTTCTGGAAGACGCCGGAGTCGGCTCCGTAGACCTTGATCGTCTGCTGGGCGGGGTCGGCGGGGTAGTCGAAGAACGCGGGCGTGCCTCCGTTCTGCACCTCCTCGACGCCCTCGGAACTGCTCGCGATCTCTTTGCCGCCGTAGCTGTGGGCGATCGCCGGGTCGACCAGTCCGGACGCGTCGACGTAGAGGAAGTCGAAGCGCGCGTTCTTCTGCTGGTCGGCTGTGTTGGCGCTGGTGACGTTCGCCGAGATGAGGAGCGCGCCCAGCCCGAACACGAGGATGGGAAGGATGAGCGTCACCGCCCAGAAGCTGCGCTTCTTGATCGTTCGCGTGAACTCGAACCCGATGACGGTGGCGAGGTTGTGGCGGGCCATGGTCAGTCCTCCTCGCGGCTCTCGGCGCCGTAGACCTCGACGAAGATGTCGTCGAGGGATTTGCGGGTGGGGGCGAAGCGCGTGACGTGGAGGCCGGCCTCCAAAAGCGTGCGCAGGATCGCGGCCGTGTCGGCATCGTTCGCGACCTCCAGCTCGGCGCGGCCGGCCTCGTCCTTCGCGATGCGGTAGGCGGGGGAGGGCGGGACGAGGCCGTCGTGGTCGATGTGCACGACGGTGCCGCCGAACTGCTCCTGCACCTCCGCGACGGTGCCGTAGGCGCGCGAGGCGCCGTCCTTCAGGAGGATCACGCGGTCGCAGAGGCGCTCGACTTCCTCCATCTGGTGGGTCACCATCATGACGGTGGAGCCCGCGCGCTTCTGGTCGTCGATGATGTCCATCAGCAGCCGGCGGTTGACCGGGTCGAAGCCCTTGGTCGGCTCGTCGAGGATGAGCAGCTCGGGCTGGTTCATGATCGTGACCCCGAGCTGCACCTTCTGCTGCTGGCCGCCGGAGAGCTTGTCGAGGCGCACCTTCTCTTTTTCGCCGATGCCGACCCGCTCCAGGTAGCCGCGCGACCAGCGCCGGGCCTGCTCGGCGCCGAGGCCCTTGAGCCGGCCGAAGTAGACCATGACGTCGATGACGGGCTCCTTCTTGTAGAGGCCGCGCTCCTCAGGAAGGTAGCCGAGGCGCTCCCCGGCCTCGGGGGAGAAGTCTTTGCCGTCGATGTGGAGGACGCCGGCAGTCGGCTGGTAGATGCCGAGCAGCGCGCGGATGGTCGTGGTCTTGCCCGAGCCGTTGCTGCCGAGGAAGCCGAACGTCTCGCCTCGGGCGATGTCGAAGGAGAGGTCGCGGATCACGGTCGTGTGTCCGAAGTCCATCCGGAAGCCGGCGATGTGGACCAGAGGTTCGGTGGTGGCGCTGGTGGCTGTCGTGGTCGTGGCGGGCGCGTCTGTGGGAGTGCTCACGATGTCGAGCCTAGGGGAGTCGGGCCTCTTGCGTCCGGGCGACGGGCGGCGTACTATGTTCAACACAAGTGTTGATAAATGGAATTGTTGGATACTGTCTTGGATAATGCGGACCTCGAGGTGCAGGAGCGGGGACTCGACCGAGCGTTCCAGGCACTCTCGGACTCCGTCCGTCGGGCGATCATCGCGCGGCTCAGCACGGGGCCGGCGACCGTGAACGAGCTCGCAGAGCCGTTCGCGATCACGACCCAGGCGGTGTCCCGCCACATCCACGTGCTGGAGGAGGCCGGGCTCGTCACGCGCAGCCGTGATGCGCAGCGCCGGCCGGTGCACCTGCGCGCCGGCGCGCTCGAAGAGCTGACCTCCTGGATCGACCGCTACCGGTTGATCCACGAGCAGCGATTCCGCACCCTCGACACGGTGCTCGGCGAACTCGCTGACACCGAGACGACCACCCATCAGAACGCGAGCAAGGAGTGAGATCAATGAGCAACGACGTCACCATCACCGCACCGGAGGGCCTCCCCTTCATCGACATCGAGCGCGAGTTCGACTATCCCGTCGAGCTGGTGTTCCGCGCGCACAAGGAGCCCGAGCTGTTCAAGCGCTGGCTCGGACCGCGGGGTTACGAGATGGACCTGGAGCAGTTCGACTTCACGACGGGAGGCCGCTACCGGTACGTGCACACCGTCGGAGGCGAGTCCTACGCCTTCAACGGGGTCTTCCATGTCGTCCGCGACAACGAGTTCGCCATCCAGACCTTCGAGTTCGAAGGCTTCCCAGACGTCGTGAGCGTGGAGTCGATCCGCTTCGAGCCGCTGGAGGGCGGACGCAGCAGCCTCCACATCCACGCCGTGTACCCGACCGTGGATGCCCGCGACGGCATGGTCGCGTCGGGTCAGGCGAAAGGCGTCACCGAGGGGTACGAGCAGCTCGACGAAGTGCTCGCGAGCCTTTAGGCGAGCGCCTCCAGGAGGGCGGCGTGGAGCAGCCCGTTGGAGGCGAGCGACGATCCGTTGCCCGGGCCGGGCGCTCCGGTCGCCGAGGTGAACGTGCCCCCGGCCTCCTCGACGATCGGGATGAGCGCGGCGAGGTCATAGGTCTTCACGTCGAACTCGCCCACCGCGTCGAGGAGGCCCTCGGCCAGGAGCATGTACGACCACATGTCCCCGTAGGCGCGATCGCGCCACACCCGGCGGGTCAGAGCGACGAGCCGGTCGAGGTATCCGGCCTGATCCCACTGGGCGATGCTCTGGAAACTGATCGAGGCGTGCTCGAGGTCGGCGACAGCAGAGACTCGGATGGGGCGCGGCTGGGCGCCAGGCGCGTCGGTCGTCCAGGCTCCGTCGCCGGTCGCCGCCCACCAGCGCTTGCCGAGAGCGGGGGAGCTGACGACCCCGACCACGGGCTTGCCGTCGATAGCCAGAGCGATGAGGGTGCCCCACACCGGCACGCCACGCAGATAGTTGGACGTGCCGTCGATCGGGTCGACGATCCACTGCCGCCTGCTGTCGCCCTCCGTCCCGTACTCCTCGCCGAGAATGCCGTCGCCGGGCCGCTCGGAGGCGAGCGCCTCCCGGATCGCCCGCTCCACCGCGAGGTCGGCCTCCGTGACGAACGTGCGGTCGGGCTTCGTATCGATGTGGAGGCCGCGCTCGCGGAAATGCGTAGACGAGATCCCGTCGGCGAGGTCGGCGAGCCGCAGGGCGAGCGCCAGGTCGGAGGAGAGGGGCCGGTCGGTGTCGCGTGCGTCGGTCACGGCAGGAGCCTAGCGGGCCGCCCGCCGGACACGCCCGAGCTTCATATTCGACGTGGTTCGATTGGCGAAGCGGCCGACCCGGATGCTAATGTTGAGCCTCGGTTCGGGAAACCGAATCGAATGCGCCTCTAGCTCAATCGGCAGAGCAATTGACTCTTAATCAATGGGTTCAGGGTTCAAGTCCCTGGGGGCGCACCACAGAAAAGCCCGGTCAGATGCCAAATCTGACCGGGCTTTTCGCGTTCCGGTGTGACTCTGCTCGCGAGATCCGCTACTTAGAGGTCGCGCCGGTAGGTGATGGTGTGGCGTTGCGTTGAGGTGGGCACGAGGCCTGTTAACCACGGTTGTGTGAATAACTCGTTGGTTTCCAGGACGCCTCGTGCCCGCTGTTCCATCTTCGATCATTGACCCGATCTGGCACCAGTTCGAAGCGCTCATCCCGCCTGTGGTGGATGAGCATCCGCTTGGGTGTCACCGGCCACGTGTTCCGGACCGGGTCGTGTTCGACAAGCTGGTGCAGGTGCTCGTGCTCGGCGCCGCGTACGCAAAGATCGCCGACAGCGCCTGCTCGGCGACCACGATCCGTCGACGGCGGGATGAATGGATCGTCGCGGGGATCTTCACCATGCTGGAGCAGATCTGTCTGGACTCCTACGACAAGATGATCGGACTGCAACTGGGTGACTTGTCCGTGGACGGGTGCATCGTGAAAGCCCCCTGCGGTGGCGAAGCTGCCGGCCGTTCCCCGGTAGACCGTGGGAAACAGGGCACGAAACGCTCCCTCCTGGTCGATGGGCGAGGGATCCCACTCGGATGCGTTGTCGCCGGCGCGAACCGTCCAGACTCCCCGCTGCTTGGTCCGACCCTGGAGAAACTGAGCCGGTTCGGCTTCAACCTTCCCGAGCGAATCACGGTGCACCTGGACGCAGGCTACGACAACACCAAAACCCGCGACCTACTCGACGTCCTCGGGTGCGACTACGTCATCAGCAAGAAGGGCGAACCGCTACAAGCCGGCGCTCGGTGGGTCGTGGAGAGAACGAACTCCTGGCACAACCGCGGATTCCGGAAACTCCAGATCTGCACCGAGGTCCGCACCCGCGTGATCGACGCGTTCATCGCCCTCGCCGCCGCGATCATCACCACCCGCAGCCTCATCCGCGAAGCCTGGACCCGCTACCGCTGGAACACCAGACCCAACCGACAACCATGACCTACCGGCGCGACCTCTTACTCGCCATTTCTCTGATTTCGAGCTGGCGCCTCGATTCAATGTGTAGCTGACCTGGGCTGTGCTGCTAGATTCGGCGCACGCGCTCCGGCTATCCGCCAGCGCAGTGAAGCGAGGTGAGGAGCAGGATGGGTCCTGGCCAGTTGAGACCAAGCTTCGCGACCCACGATCGCGAACGGCGCTACGCGATGACTGCCATAGCGTGGGTGCTCGGAGCCGGTTGTTTTCTCAACCTCATGCACCCGTCAGGATATATACCCTTCTTCGTCGCTCTGCTCGGGTTGATCATCGTGACCCAGATCCTTTACTCGAGGCGTTTGGGTTTCGTGCGGCAAGTGGCCTCTCAGCTCTCGAGGGAGTTTCCTGGGGACCACTTCCTGGTCGGAAACGTGCGGTTCGTCGGCCCCGGAGACAGCGGACCAGATTCGGTCGATTTCACCACGACTGTCCTGCAGTTCAGTGACACGGCGCTGTCGCTCTGGAACCCGGACTCTCCGTCCCATCCTCTTGTCGCGATTCCGTTCGAAAACGTCGACGTCGAAGTGACGAAGAAGACGCCTCCGCGGTGGGTCGTGATCGCCCCGTACTCGGCGGGTGAGACGCACATCGCCCTCTTCACCGAGACGGGGTTGGGTTTCGAGAGGGAAGGCCGAATGAACGTGCTCGCGCACGAACTATTCAATCTCGGTGGCGTGACTGAGCCGAGAGCAGCGCCCAAAGGTGGATCGGAGACGCTCTAGCGCACCACTGAAGGTTCTTCGCGTGCGGAATCATGTGGAAATCAGCTTGGTGTGTAGCTGATCTGGCGGGCGTGGCCGTCGAGCATCCACATCACTGTGCGGATCGTCTGTTCCAAGGATTTGTGGCCAACCGAGCCGCGGCCTCGTCGAGCCGCATCGTCGAGCCGCACGGCGACCGTGTCGAGGCCCTCGTCGAGGAGGTCCGCGTAGATGTCGAGGGTCATCGCGGCGCTCTTGTGCCCGAGCATCTTCTGCAGCACCTTGATGTTGGCGCCCGCGCTGACCGCTCCCACGCCCATGGCCACATCGTTCATTCCTCAGGATTCATTGCTGGACGTCCTGGAACTTGGGCTCCGACGCGCGTACCTGGGCGACCGCTTCTTCGAGTTCCTGGATCAGCTGGGCGCGCGCGCCGGTGAAGTCGGCTTGGGCGACCGCAACGGTCATCTGAAGGTCGAAGGCCTTGTATGCTTGGTAGTTCAACAGGGTCACGGCCTTGCGGTTCGATACTGCAATGGCGATCTGTCCTGGCCCCGGCCACTCGGTCCGGATGCGCTTGCTGAACACGAATTCGCGCGTCTGCTTCGCGCCGAGGTAGACCATTCGCTATGACGCGATCACCAGGCGGCCCTGGTCGACGACGGTAGCGACCGTTGTCCGGTTGACGTAACCCGAACGATGCCGCCGCGTTGAAGGGTCTCTACCTGGTGACCCGGTCGCTTGATCCCACCGGGCGCGGTCGGGCACGCTGATTCACCAGGCGGAAGCCAGCGCTGAACGCTCTCGCGAACGTATTCGACGGCCGCATCAACCAACCAACGCAAGACCCAGTCCACCCTTCATCTGACAGACACTTCTAGAGGCCGGGGAGGCCGTCGATGCTGCGCGAGTTCTTCTGCCGCCGATAGTCGTCCATCCCCGCCGGCCCCTTCTTCTCGGCTTGGAGGCGGATCAGGTCGCGCTCCTCGCGTACGTCCATGAGCGGGACACCCCATCCGCACGAGTCGCTGATTCTGGTGACGTCGACGGAGATGACAGCACGTGTACTCGGATTGTCCGGGTGCAGATCAACGACCTCCTTGAAGCCAGGATCGTCAGGGAGAAGGACCGAGCCCACGCCATGGAGACGGACGACCCGAGGGCGACTGTCGAAGGAGAGGAACATCAGGCAGATGCGTCCGTTCTCGCGCAGGTGCGCGATCGTCTCGACGCCGCTGCCGGTGTAGTCGACCCAGGCGACGCGGCGAGGGCTCAGAACAGACAGCGTGTCGTGCCCACGCGGGGAGACGTTGACGTGTCCAGTCTCTGCGAGCGGGGCGGTGGCGACAAACCACAGCGGTTGAGCCTCGATCCACGAGGCCAGCTTGGCGTCGATTTCATCGAAGAGCTTGCCCATGATTCGACAGTAGCGCTCCTGACCAACCGAATCTGGTAGGAGTGACCGCACCCCTGGACGAGATCTTCCGCTCGATTCTGGTGACAGAGCTCCGGCCCCAGCGGGGACAGCGTCACTATCGGCGTTGATGTCACAATTGTGGGATTCAAAGTGGTGTACGAACTGGAGCTGGAGCGTGGGGCTGGCAGGCAGTATCCGCATACGTTGCTCATCGAATGTACCCGGAGGTTGGCAAGCACCTTCCTTCAGGGCTCCCCGCTGGACTGGCAGGCGTGGATCGACGGGCAGGGACCTCAAGACTCGGGCGAAGCGGTTGATCAACGCCGATCTGCCTAGTCCCGCGCGCTGAATTGGGTCGACGTGGAATAATTCTTCCCATGATCACCGCGGTTCCAGTCGACATGCAGGCGATCGCCCGCGCGTGCGAAGCACATGGAGTCCGGCGACTTCGCATTTTTGGGTCAGTGCTTGGGGACACGTTTGACCGCGCGACGAGCGATGTCGATTTCTTGTCGACTTTTTGCCCGGCCGCGGTGGACTCTTCCATGACTACTTCGACCTAAAGAACGACCTCGAGCGGATTGTCGGACGCGGGGTGGATCTGGTCGATGCCGGTGCGGTGCGTAATCCCTACTTTGCACGGTCGGCATTCAACAGTGCCGAAGATGTCTATGCTGCCTGAGTCGCCGGCGTTCCTCTGGGACGCGCGCGAGGCCGCGACGAAGGCTGCATCGATTGCACAGGGTCATGAGCAGAAGGCGTATTTGGGCGACTGGGTGCTTCAAGCTGCTGTCGAACGGCAACTCGAAGTACTCGGCGAGGCGCTGAAGAATCTCCGCTAGGCCGATAGCGAGACAGCAGATCGTATCCCGGACATTCACGCGATCATCGCGACGCGAAACATCCTGGTCCACGCGGACGCGCAGGTGGATCAGCGACGAGTATGGGAGGTCCTGACCGACGACCTGCCCCTCCTCATCCCGGTGCTCCAAGGCTTGCTCGCCGAAGTAGACTTCTGACGCTTCGGCATCGTTTGACCCTGGGCCAGCTGCAGGCCCAGGTCATAGGTTCGACGTGATCTGTCACACCGAGGCTTACCGGGTCGGGTCACTCCCTCGTTGGCTTGGGCGGCGACACCTGTGGTCGAAGCGCCGGGCACCAAATACGTCGGCAGCGGCAACCCGGGGACCTCGCGGCCACGCAACTGTCAGATCGATTCGGTGAACGTGATTTTCCTGCTATCCGCCGAAGCGAGGTGAACAGCAGCAAGGGTCCCCGCCGGTCGGGACCGACCTTCGCGAGCCATGATCGCAAAAGAGGCTACGCGATGACCGCCATAGCGTGGGTGCTCGGGGCCGGTTGTTTCATCAGCCTCATGCGCCCGTCAGGATCGACACCGTTCTTCGCCGCTTGGTCGGGAGATCTTCCTTGCGAAGACCATACGAGCCTTGTGCGTCTTCGGTTGAGCTGGGCGGAGCTATTGCCTCCTTGCCGTTCGAGGATCGCGCCGTCGTCGCAGGACCTGCAGGTAGAGGAGTCGAGCTAGCAGCGTCAGGGCGACAGAGCAGATCGGGCCGATGAGGGCGAGCGCGAGAGCGAAGAGGATGCGTTGTGTCAGGGGTGTGTTGCTGGTGTTGGCGACGTAGAGGAAAACGGCTGAGAGCAGATAGCCGTAGACCCCGGATGCAAGCAGGGCGGTGAGCCGGTCGGCGGCGATGATGCCGATTGCGATTGCGATAATCGCCCAAAAGATCAGGTTCGCGGCAGACCCGCCGAACAGGATTCGGCCGCTGAGCGCTCCGATGCCGATTCCGACCGCGCCGCTGAGGACGACGGTGAGCGTGCGTGTCATGCTGCGGATGTAGAGACGGGCGGATCGTCATGAGGAACCGGGCGAGGAAGACGATGCCGAAGATCAGCGCCACGACCCCGTCGGTGTAGAGCACGCCTTGCCCCCAGGCGACACGTTCGATGCCGTGGGCGGCGCCGACCGCGAGGAGCGCGAGGCCCGCGCCGAGGAACGCGGTCGCTCCGATCGCGGTGATCACGTTGCCGGGAGGCGAGCCGAGGCACCGAGGGGACGTCGCCGCGTCAGCCGCATCGCGGCGAGGATGACGCCGGCGATGACCAGCCCGACGATCGCGGCAGCGAGGATGAAGAGGAAGGAATCGTCGGAGCTTTCCAACGCGGCCGCGGTGCTGCACGTGCTCGCGCCCGGTTGGACCGCGAGCCAGTATGCGCATTGCGCTGCCATGAATCGATAGCCGGCGGGTGCGCCGTAGACCCACTGGGTCGATGTGACGAGCGCCAGGGCGCGCGCGAGGAGGGTGGCCAGCCCGATCGCGGCGAAGCCGTACACGGCGAGCTGCGCCGCTGCTCGTAAGCATGCGGCCAGCAGCTCGGCGGGTCGGCGGTGGTTGGCGACGCGTGCGATCGTCGGGGCATCGCCGATCGCGGCGATCGCGGCAGTCTGTGCGGCGTCGGCGTCCATGCCGTCGCGCTGGTATGCGTCAGCGGAGGCGCGCAGGTGAGTTTCGGCCTCGGTGAGCATCCGGCGGCGTTCGGCAGGGGTGCCCTCGAGTCGGTGCAGCATGTCGTCGAGGTAGGCGTCGATGCGATCACCGGTCATGGCAGATGCTCCCAACACTCGATTCATGCCGCTGGCGAAGCGCTGCCAGTCGGCGGCCTGCTGATCTCGAGCCTCGCGCCCGGCGCCGCTGAGCTCGTAGACACGGCGTCGCCTGCCGGCGACGACCTCCCACGAGCTCGTGATCAGTCCGCGGGACTCGAGCCCGTGCAGTGCCGGGTAGACGGTGCCTTGGGCGAGCACGAACTCACCGTCGCTGCGTTCTCGGATGTTCGCCGTGAGTTCGTAACCGTGCGCTGGCCCGGCGGCGAGCGCGGCGAGCGGCAAGAGGTCGAGGTTCCCCTTGAGGGCTTCCGGGGATCGGCTTCGCAAGGAGATTTCGGCGTGATACGCCCACGATCTCCTTGTAGCGCGCTATAGGAGGAGATTCTGGGGCGTGTTTCCTGTTTGCGGATTTCGCAGGGGTTTCCCCGGGTTCGATCCGGCGCGCGACGTGATGCTGTCGCCATCGGCGATGCGCGGCCTCGTGAACCCGTTGCGGCTCCGGCTGCTCGAGTTGCTCCAGGCTGACGGGCCGTCGACGGCCACCGAGCTCGGCCGGAGGGTCGGGCAGTCGCCCGGTGTGACGAGCTACCACCTGCGCGTGCTCGCACAACACGGTTTCATCGTGGAGGACGAGGAGCGCGGAGACGACCGCGATCGCTGGTGGCGGGCCGTGCATCGGTCGACATCGTTCTCGTTCCGGGTCCCGGGAGACCGGGCCACGGCCGAGACCGTCGACCACGCGGCGCAGTTCATCCGGCTGACCGTGGAGGCCTCCCATCGGCGCGCCCTCGATTGGGTGGACACCCTCCCGAGCCAGGTCGACGAGCTCGCCGCGATGCCGTGGACGGTCAGTGACTGGCCGCTGACACTCACGCCTGGCCAGGCGCGCGTGATCGTGACCGCCGTGCGGGAGCTGGTGACGCAGTTTCAGCGCGATCCCGACACGGCACCGAGCGACCCGGAGGCGGTACGCGTGCACGCGCAGTTCCAGCTCTTCCCCGAACAATGACGCAGGCGGTCACGCGATGACCAGCGCAGGCGTTCGGCGCTGCGGGCCGTTGCTCGCCCTCGTGTCGGCCTACTTCGTGAGCGGCAGCGGCACGGCGCTTTCCGCCGTCGCGATCCCGTGGCTCGTGCTCGTCACGACAGGCAGCGCGGTCGCGACCGGTGTCGTCGGGTTCGTCGAGATGGCTCCCTACGTGCTCCTGCAGGCGACGGCCGGCCCGCTGGTCGACCGGCTCGGGTTGCGGCGCATGTTCCTGCTCGGAAACCTCGCGGCCGCCGCCGCGCTCTTCCTGGTCTTCCTGGGGCGAGCTCGGCGCGCTGCCGTTCGGCGTGCTCCTGGCGCTGGGCGCGTTCGCCGGGGCGGCGCGAGGGGCTGCGGACTCCGCGACGACGCCGATGATCCCGCCGCTGGCACGTTTGGCGCACTTCAGCGACGAGCGCGCGGTCGGCCTCTACAGCGGCGCGAACCGTGCGGCGTTGCTGATCGGGCTCCGCCTTGCCGGAGCACTGGTCGCCCTGCTCGGGCCGGCGGGCACCGTTTTGATGGACGGCGTCAGCTTCCTGGTCGCGGCCGTCCTCACGGCGGCGTTCGTCCCCGCGGTTCCTCGTCCACCCGCCGCGGGCGCACCGGTGGCCGGCGCGAGCCTCGGCCTGCGCGCCTACCTCTCCGAGCTCCGCGAAGGCGCACGGTTCCTTCGTGGCGACCGCCTGCTGCTCAGCCTGCTGGTGCTGATCGTCGTCACCAACCTGCTCGATCAGGCGATGAACGCCGTCTTCCTGCCGGTGTGGGCGCACGACCGCGTGCACGATGCCGTCGCGTTCGGGCTGGTCGGGGGAGCGTTCGGGCTCGGGATGCTGCTCGGCGTCCTCCTCACGGCCTGGGGAGGCCGGCGGCTGCCAGGTTGGATCACGTTCGCGCTGCGCACCCTGCTGGCCTCCGCCCCGCCGTTCTTCGCGGTAGCGGGCACGGACGCCGTCGTGCCTGTCGCCCTGGTGTTCTTCGTGTGCGGCGTGTTCGGCGGAGTGCCCAATCCGATCGTCGGCGCCGTGCAGTTCGAGCGGGTCCCGCCCCGTCTCCAGACCCGCGTGCTCGGGGCGATGAAGGCGAGCGCCTACCTCGGCATCCCGTTCGGCTCGCTCGCCGGCGGCCTGCTCACGCAGGCCGTGGGACTCACGGCGGCGTGCGTGGCGGCCGGGGCGGTGATGCTCGTGGTCACGTTCGCGCCGCTGGTGTTCCCGGTGTGGAGGGGGCTGGATCGCGCAGTGCCGGGGGCGGCGACGGCATGAGGCGCGCGGGCGGCCGGTGAGTTCGGGAGGCGGAGCGCCCGCTACCAGGGCAGCACGCCGTAGCCGCCCTCCCGGTCGGAGCGCCACAGGTGACCCCAGAGCGCGCCGGAGGGTCCGTCAGCGTGAAGCGTCGCGAGGTACACGCTCGGCTCGGCTCCCTCCTCGACCGATCGGATGCCGCCGTGGTCGTTGAAGTCGGTGTCTGTGAAGCCGGGATTGGCGGCGTTCACCTTGATGGCGGTGTCCTTGAGCTCCTTGGCGTACATCGCGGTGAGCATGTTCACCGCCGACTTCGACGACGGATATTGCGCGGAGGCGGGCATCGCGAAGAGGGGATTCCCTTGCTCGGTCTGCGAGCCGATCGAACCGACCTCGCTCGAGACGTTCACGATCCGGGCGGCCTCGGCCCGTCGCAGCAACGGCAGCATCGCGTTGGTGACGGCGACCAGCCCGAAGACGTTGACCTCGAAGACCGCTCGCATGTCGTCGAGGGACGTCTGGCTGGCGGTCGCCCGCCGGCGGGAGACGGTAGCGGTGCCGGCGTTGTTCACCAGCACGTCCAAGCGGCCGAACTCGCGGCCGATCCATTCGGCGGCCCGTGCGATCGACTCCGCGTCGGTCACGTCGAGCTGCACGAAGCGCGCGTCGGCGCCGCCGTCGCGCAAGGTGGCCTCGGCGTTCCGGCCGCGTTGCTCGTCCCGAGCGCCGACGAGCACGGTCATGCCGAGCTCTGCCAGGCGCCGCGCGGTCTCGTAGCCGATTCCCTTGTTCGCCCCGGTGATCAGGGCGATCTTCTCCGTCACGGTCTCGACTGTACGCGCGGTGGCCGATCTCCTGGGACTCTGGTGGTCGTCCCCAGGATCTGCTGCCGCCGGTTGTGGGTCGTGGACGTCCGCAGGAGGCGGAAGAAGGACCGGCTCAGCAGGATGAGCCACCAGGCGGTGGGGATGAGCGACAGCATCGCGACGACGACGCCGACTGTGCCGACGTTGGCCGGCACCAGCATGGTCACCCCCGTCGCGATGCCCACAGCGCCGGGGAGCCTGCCGAAGATGCGGCGTCGCACCATGACGATGGAGAAGATGAGAGTGCTGGCCGCCCCCAGAAGGTAGCTCAGGCCGAACGTCCCGCCGGTGTACAGCGTGAGGAGGGTCTGCGCCGACGCCGTCAGCGCTGCTCGATCCGCCGCGTGATCGGCGACGGCGTACTGGGAGCTGAGCTGCCACATCGAGAACGTCGCCTCCCGGGAGACGAAGAACAGACCGAGGCTCAGCAGACCGACGACGAGGGCGACCAACGCCCACCCCCGGGAAGTTCGCTCGACCACCGCGAACAGGGCGATGTAGAGCGGAATCATGAGGAGGTAGTCGATGGTGAGGAGGAGGTCCAGGTCCAGCAGCCCGAGCAGGGGATGGTCGGCGAACAGGGCGAAGTAGCCGAGCGTCGTCGTCGGTGGAGGCCAGAGCAGGAAGATGGCCGCCTGCAGAGGGATCATCGCTGTGACCACGATGGCCGAGATCGCCGCGAACCGGATCACGGGCCTCCAGCCGCTGTCGATTCCTGTTTCGCGCATGTCCATGACGGAACGCTGCCATGCGACGAGGTCGAGGGACAGTGCCGAAGGTCATGTGTCGCTACGTTGCCGGACACCCCGAGAGCGAGCTAGGAGGCCGTAGCTCGTCCGGCGGCGCGGCGGGGGCCCGAGCGCGTGAAGCGTGGGCAGGAGGCCGTCCCCTCTATGATGAAGCTGTGCGTTCGGGTCACACAGGGGTTCGGGGTGGCCCGTTCGTGGCGCATCTCATCGTTCTCGCCGTCGGACTCGTCGCGTACTCCGTGTTCTCCACGCGCAGCTGGTTCTTCTACGACGACTGGTATTACCTGGTCCGGAACGCGAATGTGATCTGGGCTCATCACGTCGGGCATTGGAGCACAGTGCCTGCTCTGGTCTTCCTGGCGATCCAGCGGACCTTCGGAATGGACCACTACCTGCCTTTCGCGCTGCCGGCGATCCTGGCGCAGCTGGCCGCCGTCCACTTTGTCTGGCGCCTGACCGTGCGCGCAGGCGTCCGTGCATGGATCGCCACCGCGTTCACCGTGCTGCTGGTGTTTCTCGGGGCGGGCGCCGAAGCACTGGCCTGGGCGGTGCAGATCGGCTTCGTCGGCGCGATCGCGGGAACGCTCGGTGCGGTAGTCCTCCTCGACAGCGAACGGCTCTCCTGGCTGCGCGGACTGTCGGCGGCGATCCTCGTTCTGCTGTCACTCGCGAGCTCCGGAGTCGCGATCCCGTTCGTGGGCAGTGCGATCGCCCTGGCGTGGGTGCGGCACGGTCTGCTGCGCACGCTCGCGGTGTTCGCCGTGCCCCTGGGCGCATACGCGGCCTGGTTCCTGATCGAGCGGGGAACGGGAGGCTCCCTCGTCGCCGGGGGCGCGGAGACCCTCGAAAGCGCACCGAGGTTCGCCATCTCGATGCTCGACGACGGTTTCGGGAGGATGTTCCCGATCGCAGTGCTCGGAGGGTTGGTGTTCGTGGCGCTGATGGTCTGGTGGATCTTCACGGTCCACGATGCACGAAGGCGGGGTCTCGCCGCGTATCTGCTGTTTCCCGCTGCTGCCGCCTTCGCGTTGCTCACGGGTTTCACCCGAGCCGAATATGGGCTCGAGACGGCCTCGTCTTCGCGCTACGTCTTCGTGGTCGTCATCGCGATCGCACCGTTCATGGCCCTCTGCTTCGACCTCGCCACACGGCGTGCCCCGCTGATCCCGGCCGTCACGCTCGTCTTGATCGTCGCCGCCTGGAACGCGGGCGGGACCGTCGAAGCGCTTGCCATTCGCGCGCACCGAGTGGACAGTACCCGCAGTGAGCTGGCTCGAGCCGCCGCGACGCTCCGGGCAACGCCTGGATGTCTCGCCGACAGCGATCGTCCCTCGCCGCAGTGGGCGCCCGATGTCACGGTCGCCGACGTGCGCTGGTGGCTCGCGCAGGGTTGGTACCATCCGGCACCGTCCGCGCCGGAGCCCAGCTGCCCTTCTCGCTGATCGACCAGCGATCTCGAGGGTCGAGCACGGGCCGGATCGCCTCGCCCCTCAGGCGTGCTCCTTCCGCGGCATCACGACTTCCTTGATGATCAGGATGATGCCCGCCGAGATCGGGATGGCGACCAGTGCTCCGGGGAGGCCGAACAGCGTCGAGCCCGCGAGGGCCGAGATGAGCACCACCGAACCCGGGACCTGCACCGCCTTGCCCATCACCTTCGGCGTGAGGATGTAGGCCTCCACCTGCATGTAGACCAGCATGAAGACCAGGACCACGATGCCGCTCACGGGGGAGTGGATGAAGGCCAGCACGGTCATCACCGCGGTCGTGAGCACCGTTCCGATCAGCGGGATGAGGGTGATGAAGAAGGCGGCGAGCGCGATCAGGAATGCGCCGGGCACTCCGGTGATCGCCAACAGGATGAGGCTGTACGTCGCGTTGCAGAAGGCGAGCACCACCATGCCGCTGAGGTATTTGCCGAAGTTCTGCAGGATCCGTTCGGAGTAGCCCTCGAACTGCGCCCGACGCGAGCGCCGCACCAGGTGGTACAGCGACTGCTTCGTGGTGTCGTAGGAGGCGATGAAGTAGATCGTGAGGATGGCGACGAAGAAGCCGGTCGTGAAGGCGTTGAGCACCGAGAGCCCGAAGCCGAGCAAGCCGGTTCCGACGTTCGCCCAGGTGTGCGGGTTTCTCACCTGATCCGAGATCCAGGTGAGCGCCTGGCCGAGGACGCCGTTGCTCGCCTCATTCGTGGAGTCGAACCAGCCCTCGGCCCGCAGCTTCTCGACCTCCGCGGGGATAGCCGTGGCGAGGTTGGAGATCTGCGTCACGATCAGCGGGACGACCACCCAGACGATCGCGACGAGTACGCCGACGATCAGGAGGATCACCGTGACGATGGCCCACGCTCGCTTCATCCCGTGCCCCTGGAACCAGCGGATCAACGGGTCGAGGCCGACGGTGGCGAACGCGGCGAGGAACACCGAGAAGATGATGGACCGGAGGCCGTAGAGCATGAAGCCGGTCGCGATCGCGCCCAGCGCTCCCAAGGTGACGACGAAGCCGAACAGGAGGGGGCTGCGCTTGAGCAGAGGCGGGGCGCTGGAGGTCTCTGCTGTGCGCGTCGCAGAGCGGCGCTCCGGCGACTGGATGAAACGCATGATGCCTCCTGCTCGCTCGTCGAGCGTCAGGGCGAGCGTATTGGGCGTCGGCGCAACGGACAAGACCGGCGCGCTGGCGGGGACGGCCTGCGGGTCGGTGCTGGCGGATACGCAAGGTGATTTGTTTGTAACAGAAGAATCCTTGACCTCTGTTGGCCGGGCATGCTCTACTGTCCGAAAGCAATTACAAAAGTCATTTTCTTTGTAAGTGGACGGAGAGGTCCTGCGATGCTTCCGGTGGAGAACGGCGCGCACGATGCGCGCCAGGCGAACCTGAGCGGCGCCCGCGTCGCGGTCGCCCTCCGCGACGGCGGCCGCGCGACCATCGCGCAGCTGGCGGAGCGCACCGGCCTCTCGCGTCCGACAGTCGAGGCGACGGTCCCGTCGCTGCGGGAGCGCGGTCTGGTCGACATGATCGAGGAGCACACCGCGGGCGGCCGCGGCGCCGGGCGTCCGGCGCGCATCTTCGAGTTCGTCGCCGACGCGGGCCTCCTCGTCGGCGTGGACGTCGGCATCCACCGGATGCGGGTCGTGGTCGCCGACCTGACCGGGCAGATCGTCGGGTGGTACCAGCGCGACGTCGAGCAGCGTTTCGTCGGCGCCGGCCGGCTCGAGAACGTCAAGGACGCGGTGCGCACCTGCTTCACCCGAGCAGGGATCGACATCGGGCGGCTCGGCACGCTCTCCGGGATGGCCGTAGCCGTCTCGGGCATGGTCGGCCGAGACGGTCGGCTGACCGTCTCGCACAACTTCCCCGACTGGGAAGGCGTCGACATCGCCGGCAAGCTCCGCGACGAGTACGGCTGCCCCGTCACGATCGAGAACGACATGCGGCTGGCCGCGCTGGCCGAGCACCGGATGGGAGCCGCCCGGCTCGTCGACGACGTCGCCTACTTCTTCGCGGGTCACCGCATCTCGATGGGCCTGATCATCGACGGCAAGCTGCGCCGTGGTCGCCACGGCGCCGCCGGCGAGATCGGCGGCAGCGTCTTCTCGATGCACGTCGACGACTCGGGCCAGCTGCGCTGGGAGACCGCCGAGACGGCCGAGGAGGTGTTCCGCGCGGCCGCGTCCGGAGACGAGGCCGCGCGGGCGGAGATCGAGGAGTTCGTCGTCGGCGTCGCCACCGGAATCGCGACGGTCACGATGGCCGTCGACCCGGACGTCGTCGTGGTCGGCGGCGGACTGTCCCGCGCCGGCGAAGAGCTGCTCCGGCCGCTGCGCGCGGCGGTCATGGCGGAGATCGGGGTGCCCGTGCGGCCGTCGATCATCCAGTCGGAGCTCGGCGCGGAGTCGGTCGTGCTCGGCGCCCTCGCGCTGGCCTCCGGCCAGGCAATGGAACGGCTGTACCTGGCTTCGGATCTGCCGGAGCCCGACATCGACGTCGCCGGGGCACGGGCTCGGGCAGCGCAGGAGATCCTGGAGGAAACGGACGGATGAGCGAGCTGACAGTGCAGCAGACGACGCAGCAGGGGACGGAGACGGCAGCCACCGCGGCCCGGCCGTTGCGGCTCGCCGTGATCGGCGCCGGCGCCCGGTCCGAGATCGCGGGTCACGCCGTGGAGACGGGCGACGGCGTGATCGTCGCGGTCGCCGACCCGAGCGCTGCCGCGCGCGAGAGCGCCGCCGAGCAGTTCGGCGCAGCTGCGCAGCTGTTCCCGGGCCATCGCGAGCTGATCGCGAGCGCCTCCGATATCGACGCCGCGTTCGTCACCTCGCCCGACCACACCCACGCGGAGGTCGCGATCGACCTCCTGAACGCGGGCATCGCGGTCTACCTGGAGAAGCCGCTCGCGATCGACATCGCGGACGCCGACGCCGTCCTCGCCGCCGCGGCAGAGTCCGGCACGCCGCTTTATGTCGGGCACAACATGCGGCACCTGGCCGTCGTGCAGACGATGCGCGACATCATCCGGCGCGGCGAGATCGGCGAGGTCAAGGCGATCTGGTGCCGGCACTTCGTCGGCAACGGCGGCGACTACTACTTCAAGGACTGGCACGCCGAACGCGCCAAGTCGAACGGGCTGCTCCTGCAGAAGGGCGCCCACGACATCGACATCATCCACTGGCTCGCCGGAGGCTACTCCGAGCTGGTCACCGGCATGGGCGGGCTCACGCTCTACGGAGGGATCGAGGACCGCAGGGACAACTCCGACCGCTCGATGCCCGACTGGTTCTCGTTCGACGCGTGGCCGCCGCTGGCCCAGCGGGAGCTGAACCCGGTGATCGACGTCGAGGACATCTCGATGGTGACCATGCACCTGGACAACGGCGTCTTCGCGTCGTACCAGCAGTGCCACTACACCCCGGACTACTGGCGCAACTACACCGTGATCGGCACGGAGGGGCGCCTGGAGAACTTCGGCGACTCGGACGGCGCGATCGTGCGCGTCTGGAACCGCCGGACCGAATACAACCCCGCCGGAGACGCCGAGTACACCGTGCTCGGCGACGAGGGTGGACACGGAGACGCGGATCGGCTCACCGTAGCCGAGTTCGTGCGCTTCGTGCGGGAGGGCACCGCGACGACGACGTCCGCGGTCGCCGCCCGCAACGCGGTGGCCACCGCAGTAGCGGCCACCGAATCGCTCCGCGACGGATCCCGGCCCCGCGCTGTGCTCGCCGTGGACGCGGGAGTCGCCGCCCGGTTGTAGCGGCGACTCGGCTCCGCACCCATGCGAAACGCAGAGCACACGAAAGACCAAGATCCGGGCCGGCGAGTGGAGTCGCCGACCCGGTAAGGCACCGACACCCCCCCATCGAAGGAGAACCAATGCGAAAAGCCCTGCTCGCGGCCGCGGCCGCAGTCGCCTCCGCGGTCGTACTCGCCGGCTGCTCGTCCAACACTGGCAGCGGTTCCGATGCCCCTGCCGATCATAATCTGTCAGCCAGCATCTCCTACGCGTTCTGGGACGTGAATCAGAAGCCGGCGATGGACGCCCTGACCAAGGACTTCAACAAGGAGTATCCGAACATCAAGGTCACCACTCAGATCACTCCGTACGCGAACTACTTCACCAAGCTGCAGACTCAGGGATCCTCCAAGACCCTGCCCGACGTCTTCTGGATGAACGGGCCGAACTTCCAGCTCTACGCGTCCAACGGGATGCTCGAGCCGGTCGGCTCCGGCATCAAGCCGGCCAACTACCCCAAGGCGCTGAACGACCTGTACAGCTGGGACGGCAAGCAGTACGGAGTGCCCAAGGACTTCGACACGATCGGGGTCTTCTACAACAAGGCCGTCTTCGACAAGGCCGGTGTCGCCTATCCGACCGCGAACTGGACGTGGGACGAGTTCCACCAGAAGGCCAAGGAGATCTCCGACAAGCTGAAGGGCGAGGGCGTCTACGGTGTCGCGAGCGGTCTCTCGGGCGGACAGGAGATGTACTACAACACGATCCTGCAGGCCGGCGGCTCGATCATCTCCAGCGACGGCAAGAAGTCGGGCTATGACGACCCCAAATCGATCGCGGGCCTCCAGTTCGTGCGCGACCTGATCGCCGACGGCTCGTCGCCGACGCTGGCGCAGCTGTCGGACACTCCGGAGGACCAGTGGTTCATCAACTCCAAGTCGGCCATGATCTGGTCGGGCACCTGGCTCAACTCCGAGCTGCTCGCGTCGCCGATCAAGAGCACCATCGCGCTGGCTCCCCTGCCCACCGGCGAGCGCAAGGCGACCGTCATCCACGGTCTGGCCAACGTGGTCGCCAAGGACTCCAAGAACAAGTCCGCGGCGATCGCGTTCCAGGACTACCTGGGCGGTAAGGAGGCCGCGCAGACGCAGGCCAAGATGGGCGCGGCCAACCCCGCCTTCAACGGTACTCAGCAGGCGTTCGTCGACACCGCCCCGTGGGACCTGAACATCTTCGAGAAGGCCGCGTCCGATTACGCCTTCCCGTACCCGATCTCCAAGAACACGGCCGCCTGGAACAAGGCGGAGACCGACCTCCTGCCCGACGCCTTCAGCGGCAAGAAGCCGGTCGAGGAGGTCGCCAAGGAGCTCGCGAAGCAGATGAACGCCGACCTCGCCAAAGAGTGACCATGTCGACTCAGACGATCACGAAGGGAGCGGGCGCCGCGCAGGCGGCGCCCGCCACCCCGGGCCGGCGCGTTCCGCGGGCTCGTGCGGGTGGCGGGTTCCCCACGGGTGGCCGGTTCCGCACGGGCGGCCGGCTCCGCAAGGACGGGTGGTGGGCGCTGCTGTTCGTCGGCCCGCTGCTGTTCGGCGTGCTGGTGTTCTACATCTGGCCGATCTTCCGCAACGCCTACTTCAGCTTCACCACGTGGGGCGTGTTCGGCGGCGCCACCTGGTCGGGGATCTCGAACTATCAGCAGATGCTGGCCGACCCCGACTTCTGGAGGTCGATCCTCAACACCCTGATCTACGTCGGGATCCTGC
The DNA here is from genome assembly GCF_049993355.1 of Leifsonia sp. McL0607. Taxonomy (GTDB): domain Bacteria; phylum Actinomycetota; class Actinomycetes; order Actinomycetales; family Microbacteriaceae; genus Leifsonia. The sequence goes on from NZ_CP188253.1 coordinate 2,866,634, forward strand.
TTCTCGGCATCCCGATCGCGGTGCTGTTCGCTGCGCTGATCAACCGGCCGGGACTGCGGTTCGCCGCGGCGTACCGCACGGCGTTCTTCCTGCCGTACGTCGCCATGCCCGCCGCGATCTCGATGGTGTGGCGGATCATCTTCAACGGCGACTTCGGCGTGATCAACTACACGCTGTCCCTGGTCGGCATCACGGGGCCGAACTGGCTGAGCACGGAGTGGTTCGCGCTGTTCGCGGTGGGCGTCGTCGGCGTGTGGATCTCGCTGGGCTTCAACCTGATCGTGCTTTCGGCGGGCATGCGCAGCATCCCGCCGGAGATGTACGAGGCGTCGTCGATCGACGGCGCGACGCGCACCCGGCAGTTCTTCTCGATCACCGTGCCGCTGCTCAGCCCGTCGATCTTCTTCGTGTCGGTGATCACCGTGATCACTGGGTTCCAGCTGTTCGACCTGCTCTACGCGCTGATGGGCACGCAGAACCCGGCGATCAACCAGACGCAGTCGCTGGTGTACCTGTTCTTCGCGCACCAGCAGACCGGTGACAACGGCTACGCCGCGGCGGTCGGCGTCGCCATCCTGATCCTGGTCGGCGCATTCACGATGCTCCAGTTTCGCATGCAGAAGAGGTGGGTCAACTATGTCTAGCTCGGTCGCCTCCCGGCCGGTCGCAGGTCGCGCGCGCAGCCGCAACGGTCTGACGCACGTGGTGCTGATCGTGGCCTCCCTGCTGATGATCTTCCCGTTCGTCTGGCAGATCCTCATGTCGTTGGCCACGAACGCCCAGGTCACGTCGGTGCCTCCGACGGTCTGGCCCGGGACCCTGCACGTCGAGAACTTCGCGCACGTGTTCGACCACCTCCCGTTCCTCAACCAACTCTGGGTGTCGGTCGCCGTGACGCTGATCCGCACGGTCGGGCAGCTGCTGCTGTGCTCGATGGCCGGGTACGCGTTCGCGCGGATGGAGTTCCCGTTCCGCCGGACGATCTTCGCTCTCGTGCTCGCCATCCTGATGGTGCCGCCGCAGGTGTATCTTCTGCCGCAGTACCAGATCGTCCAGGGCCTCGGGTGGCTCAACACGATCGCCGGGATCGCGGCGCCCGGCATCTTCAGCGCCTTCGGCACCTTCATGATGCGGCAGTTCTTCCTCGGCCTGCCGGACGAGCTGGCGGAGGCGGCGCGCCTTGATGGCGCCAACCACTTCCAGGTGTTCTGGAGGGTCATGCTGCCGCTGGCCAAGCCCGGGCTATCCGCGCTCGCGATCATCACGGTGCTCGCCTCGTGGAACGACCTGCTCTGGCCGCTCATCGTGGCGACCGACTCCACCCAGATGCCCCTGGCGCCCGGCATCGCCACGCTCACCAGCCAGCGGTCCATCCCGGACTTCCCGCTGCTGCTGGCGGCGAGCCTGCTCGCGATGGCGCCCGTGCTCATCCTCTTCCTCCTCATGCAGCGGCGCGTCATCGACGGCATCGCCTTCTCCGGCCTCAAGTGACCGGGCACAGCTGCAACGACGACCTCAGAAAGGCTTTCCACGTGACCTCCCTTCGAGTCGGCCTCATCGGGGCCGGCGGCATCTCCCGCGTCCACGCGGACGGCTGGCGCGCCCTCGGCGCGGCGGTCACCGTGTACTCGCACGAGGGCGCCGGCCTGCTCGCGGCCGAGTACGGCTTCGCCGTCGCCACCGACCTCGACGCGCTCCTCGCCGGCGTCGACCTCGTCGACATCGTCACCTCGACGACGAGCCACGCTCCGCTCGCGCTGGCCGCGATCCGCGCCGGACGGCATGTGATCTGCGAGAAGCCGCTCGCCGGCACCGTCGACGACGCGCGCGAGGTGATCCACACGGCTCGGGAGGCCGGCGTGAGACTGTTCCCCGCGCACGTCGTCCGGTACTTCCCCGATTACGCCGCGCTGCGCGACCAGGTGCAGGCAGGACGGATCGGCGAGCCCGCGGTCCTGCGTTTCGTGCGCGGGGGAGAGGCGCCCCGCACGGGCACCTGGTTCCACGACGAGAGCCGCGGAGGTGGGATCGTGCGCGACCAGATGATCCACGACCTCGACCAGGCGCTCTGGATGGCGGGCGACATCGTCCGTGTGTACGCGACCCAGAGCGCCCCCGCAGCGGACACGGACGCTCCGGACGCCGCGACAGCGCACGTCGTGCTGACGCACGCGAACGGTGCGCTGAGCCACCTGCAGGGAACGTGGGGCGCGCGCGGTCTGCCGTTCCGCACCTCCGCGGACATCGCGGGATCCGCTGGGATACTCTCGCTCGACTCGGCGCCGACGGCCAGCTGGGTCGACATCCCGTCGGCACACGTCGGGGACGGTTATCTGCCACCGCCCACCCTGACCGAGAGCCCGTACACCGCGCAGCTGCGCGACTACGTCGCCGCGATCGCGGAGGACCGGGAGGCCCGCGTGACGGCCGAGGACGGCCTCCGCGCTGTCGCCGTGGCCGAGGCGGCGATGGAGTCGTTGCGCACCGGCCGGCCGATCGAGCTCGACCTGTCGTCGGTCGCCGCGCTCCCGACCGCAGCCGTCCCAGCCGGGGTGGGCGCATGACCGGCACCGAGACCGAGGAGCAGACCATGACCGCTTCCACCACGCCGCCGCTCAAGGTGGCCGTGCTGTCCTTCGCCCATACGCACGCGATCGGCTACTGCCGCGCGCTCGCCGGCCGCGCCGACATCGACCTGGTCGTGGCCGATCCCGATGGCGCGACGGCTCCCGACGACGCCCCGCGCGGCGCGGCCCTCGCCGCATCGCTCGGGGTGCGCTACCTGGAGACATACGACGAGGCGCTCGCCTGGGGACCCGACGCGGTGATCGTCACGGCCGAGAACGCACGGCACCGCGAGCTGGTGGAGGCTGCGGCGGCGGCCGGTGCGCACATCCTGTGCGAGAAGCCGCTCGCCACCACCGTCGACGACGCCGAGGCGATGCTCGCCGCCGTCGAGCGCGCGGGCATCACCCTGATGACCGCGTACCCGGTGCGGTTCGCGCCATCGTTCGCCGACCTCCTGCACCGCGTGCGCGCAGGCCAGCTCGGCACGCTGCTTGCGGTCAAGGGCGCCAACAACGGCAAGCTTCCCGCCGAGCGCGCGTGGTTCACCGACCCCGCTCTCTCGGGAGGAGGTGCGCTGGTCGACCATGTCGTGCACTGTGCCGATCTGCTCGATGAGCTGCTCGGCGAGCAGCCGACGACGGTGCACGCCGTCGCGAACCGGATCCTGTACCCGGAGTCCCCGGTGGAGACGGGCGGCCTCGTGACGGCCGTGTACCCGAGCGGGGTGGTGGCCACGATCGACTGCTCCTGGAGCGTGCCGCAGAGTGCGCCCACCTGGGGCGGCCTGACGTTGCAGGTGACGGGCACGCGGGGGTCGGTCACGATCGCGCCGTTCGCGCCGCACCTCGGAGGTCAGACGGCGGACGGCCCGGTGTGGGTGCCGCTCGGCGCGGACCTCGACGCTGCCATGCTCGACGAGTTCGTCGACGCGGTGCGCAGCGGACGCCCGGCGACGCCGGACGGACACGTCGGGCTGCGGACGCTGCGTGTCGTGGACGCCGCGCGTCGGTCGGCGGCGACGGGCGAGGTGGTGGCGCCGCTCGGCTGAGACGGTCAGCGGTCGCGGGCGATGACGGAGAAGTCTTTGTCGCCCTGCCCGGCATCGATGGCGCGCTGCAGCTCGGCGGCGACGAGGGCGACGGCCGGGAGGGGCACGTCGGCTGTCGCGAGCATCAGTCGGGTGTCCTTGGCGAGGGCCTCCGCGGTGAACTGCGCATCGTCGTACTCGCCGGCCGTGACGAGCGCGCCCTTCTGGGCGGCCAGTGGTGCGATGGCGGTCAGCGACAGCGTCGAGAGCACGTCGTCGTCGCTGAGCCCGGCCGCACGGCCGAGTCGCAGGGCCTCCGACAGCGTCTCCATCGAGACCGCCAGAGCGAGGTTCGCGACCAGCTTGGCCCCGGAGGCCGCGGCGGGTGAGTCGAACGTGCGCAGCTTGTCCTGGTCGGCCCACAGCGTCACGATCCGCTTCGCGTCGCGCGCCGCGTCATGCTCGCCGCCCACCAGCACGGCCAGCGCTCCGGCGCGGGCCGGCGCGAGCGAGCCGACGACCGGGGAGGCGACATAACGGATGCCGGCGTCGGCCGCGCGCTCGGCGAACTCGGTCGCGTCGGCGGGGGAGACGGTGGTGACGTCGATCCACAGCGTCCCCGGCCGCCACGGCAGCCCGGCCTCGGTGATCGTCTCGCGCACGGCCTCCGGGCCGAAGAGCACGCTCACCACGGCGTCGGCCTGTGTGACGGCCTCGGCAGCGGAGGCGGCGACACGCGCGCCGCGCCGGCCGATCGTCTCGGCGGCCTCCGGCGAGCGGTTCCACACGGTCACCCGGTGCCCGGCGTCGATCAGGTGCGGGACGAGCTCGCGGCCCATCCGGCCGAGCCCGAGGAATGCGATGTCCATGCGGCCACTCTCCACCGGTGGGGAGGTCGGGGGAAGGGGGCGGTCGGTTCGCTCACCCCTCCGGCAACAACGCCCGCCGCCGGACCAGGAACTCCCGCTCGCTATCGTTGCCGCACAGCCGCAGTGCGGTGTCGTACTCGTCGGCGGCCTCGGCCTCCCGCCCGACTCGCGCGAGCAGCCCGGCCCGCACACCGTGCAGGAGGTAGAACCCGGCGAGCTCGTCGCGGACCGTCTCGAGCGTGGCCAGCCCGGCTTCGGGTCCTACCGCCTCCGCCACCGCGACGGCCCGATTCAGCGCGACGACCGGCGATGGCTGCACCCGCAGCAGCTGGTCGTACAGCGTCACGATCTGCCCCCAGTCGGTGTCCTCCGCCCGCGACGCGTCGTCGTGCACGGCCTGGATCGCCGCCTGAAGCTGGTACGGCCCGGGCCGTCCCTCCACGAGACAGCGGCGCACGATGGCATGTCCTTCGGCGATGAGCGCGGAGTCCCAGAGTGTCCTGTCCTGGTCGGGGAGTGCGATCATGCCGCCGGCGGAGTCGAGGCGCGCCGGGCGTCGTGCGTCGATCAGCAGGAGCAGGGCCAGCAGCCCTGCCGGCTCCGGCTCCTGGGGCAGCAGCCCGCTGAGGAGCCGGGCGAGCCGGATGGCCTCGGCGCACAGCTCCTCGCGCACCAGCCGCTCGCCGCCGCTCGCCGTGTAGCCCTCGTTGAAGATCAGGTAGACCACTGCGAGCACCGAGGCCAGCCGCGCGGGGAGGTCGGCGGCTCCGGGCACCCGGTACGGGATCCGCGCCTGGCGGATCTTCACCTTGGCACGCGAGACGCGCTGGGCGAGGGTGGCCTCTGGCACCAGGAATGCGCGGGCGATCTCCGCCGTGCTGAGACCGCCGAGAAGCCGGAGCGTCAGCGCGACCCGCGCCTCCGGGCCGAGCGCCGGGTGGCAGCATGTGAAGATCAGTCGCAGCCGGTCGTCCTCGATCGCACCGGTGTCCGGCCCGTCGAGGGAGGCCGCGAGAGCGAGCAGCTCGCCGGCCTGGGCCTCCCGCTCGCGGCCGACGGCCTCCCGCCGCAGCCGATCGATCGCGCGGCGGCGGGCGGTCGTGATGATCCAGCCGGCAGGGGACGCGGGAACGCCGTCGACCGGCCAGCGCGCGACCGCGACCGCGAACGCCTCCTGCACGGCGTCCTCCGCGCGGTCCAGGTCGCCGAGATACCGGTAGAGCACCGAGACGGCGCGGCCGAACTCCGCGCGGAAGACGGCCGCGATCGCCTCGGCACCCTCGGAGGCCCGGGTCATGCGAACGGACGCACCTCGATCGGGAGTGTCGTCGCGAGCGCCAGGCGCTTGCCCCAGGCGAGGGCGGCGTCCAGGTCGGGCACGTCGACGATGGTGAGGCCGCCGAGGTGCTCCTTGCCCTCCGCGAAGGGGCCGTCGGTGACGAGCACCTCGTCGCCGTCCGGCCGCAGCACGGTCGCCGACGGTGGAGGCAGCAGGCCGTTCGAGAACACCCAGGCGCCGGCGGCGCGCATCTCGTCGTTGAGCCTGTCGAGGTCCTCGCCGATGGCGGCGAGCACCTCCGGCTCAGGGATCGGCCCGTCGGGCTGGTAGACGCTGAGCAGATAGTGGGACATGGTGGGATTCCTTCCTCTCACCGTCTACACGAACGCCGAGGCGTCATCTCGACATCATGGCGCATCGCACCTCCGCGCACCTTCGCCGCGAATGAGGCCTCCACCCCTGCCAGACGCAACGTTCGCCGCGAATGTGCGAAACCGGTGGCCGCGACTTTCGCCGCGAATGTGCTCCATGACGCGGCGAGACGCGACACTCGCCGCGAATGTGCCGACCCACGGGGCCGCGATCACGCCCTCCGCTCGAGCCTCGCCACGCCGATCTTGGAGTCCGCCATGCCATAGAAGACCCAGTCGACGCCGTCGATGCTCTCGATCGCCGTCGGGAACACGACATTGGGCACGATCCCGCTGCGCTCCTCCTCGGTCTCGGCGCTCAGCAGCGGCTCGGCGGTGCGCTGCAGCACCCGCCACGGTTCGTCCGCGTCTAGGATCATCGCGCCGGCCGCGTAGCTCACGTGCTTCTGCTGGTCGACGCCCGGCTCGAGCCGTCCGGTGACGCCGTGGTGGAGGAGCAGCCAGCCCTCCGGCACCCGGATCGGCGCCGGCCCGGCCCCGATCTTCAGCTCCTCGAACGGGAACTCCGGCCCGGCCAGGAACCGGTTGTGACGCCACCGGACCAGCTCGCCGGGATCGGCGCGCACAGCCTCCAGAGGCACGAACGCGATCCAGATGCTGGGCCGCTTCTCGTCGAGCACGGAGGGCGGATGCGCGCCCTCGCCCGCGCGCACCTCGCCGAGGTCCCACGCCGGGCGATGCAGCACCGCCAGGCTCTGCACCCCGTCTGGCCCGGTCACCGGCTCCGGGAAGAAGACCGTGTCCTTGTTGTGGAACAGCGCCAGGTCGACCCCGAGCGCGTCGTCGTACTCGAAGCTCACCGGCCCGAGGCGCTGCCACTCTCGCAGATCGTGCGAGACCGCGACAGCGGTGCGCGGACCGAGCGGCCCGTAGGCGACATAGGTCATCAGGTGGAGGCCGAGCGCCGGCACGAACGTGGTGCGCGGGTCCTCCACACCCGAGTTGCGCCTCCCGCGCTCGAAGTCGCGATCGGGCGCCAGCACGACGCCCTCGCGTTCCACCCCGACCGGGACACCGTCCTCGACCACGACCCGCGCGAGTCCAACCCGCGAGACATTGCCCGAGGCCACCAGCCTCGGCAGAAGGTATAGCGAACCGTCGGCATCGCGACCCGAGGCGGGGTTCAGCACGCCCTCGGCCTCCAGCGGCTCACTCGGGTCGGGCGTCATCACCACACCTGCGCGCGTCAAACCGTAGGGGAACGATACAGCGGGGAACGATCCAGTCATGCGATGACCTCCTTGTACACGTAGAGTTCGCGCTCGCCGCGGGGCGCGTCCCACCCCTGGGCGAACGACCAGCGGCCGTCGAGCTTCTGCAGGCCGCCCCATGCCAGGGAGCCGCCGCGGTGGAGGCCGAGCTGTGTGAAGGGGGCATCGACGGAGTAGAGCGCCTGGGCGGCGGCGAAGTCGCCGTGCTCGTCGGCGTAGAAGAAGTCGAGCACCAGCTCGTCGCCGCGCACGACGGCGCAGGCGACCTCGAACAGAGTGCCGGGCAGCGAGGACAGGTCGAGGTAGGGCTGCTCGGCGAACGTCCACGACACGAGGTCGTCCGAGTGCCCGACCATCGGCCGGCCGCCGCAGCCCTCGGAGAGGAACATCAGGTACTCGCCACCGATCCGCACCGCGCGGCCGCGCTCGTCGCGGGGAACGACAGCGCCCTTCGCCCACCCCAGCGAGACGTCGAGCGGGACGACCAGGCCGACCTTCTCCCACGACACCAGGTCGTCGGAGACGGCGCCCATGACGTCGACGGCGGTCTCGCCATTCTCGGCACGCCGAATCGCGTTGTAGAAAAGCACGTAGCGGCCGTCGGCCTCGTAGACCTTCGGGTCCTCGCAACCGAGCGTCTCGTTGTCGAGCGTCGGATAGACGACGGGGTTGGCCGGATCGTCGAGCCACATCCCGTCGCGGCGCACGGCGTGCCCGATGCGGCTCGCCGTCGACTCCATCCGCGGCGAAGCGCGGTAGAAGAGGTGGATCTCCCCGTCGCGCTCAATCAGCGTCGGGTTGAAGATCGCGCTGCTCGTCCAGCCGACCCCGGTCGGGTCGTCCCACTGGCCCTCCAGCCGGAAGGTCAGCGACGGGTCGCGCACGAACGGTCCGATGGCCCAGGCGGGAGGGTCGTCGTAGTGCGCCGAGAACTGGTCGGTCGAGATGTGGTCGATGAGGGCGTTGGAGTGCGCCAGCGCCTCCTCGTAGCTGAGGCGGAGCGCGTCGGTGAGAGCGGCGTCCACTGTTCTCCTTGTGGTTCGGTGCGGCGGCTCAGCCCTTGACGGACGACCCGATGTCGGTGGAGATGAAGTAGCGCTGGAACACGATGAACAGCACCACGACAGGTGCGGCCAGCACCACGGCCCCGGCGAGGATGGACCCGTACGGGTTCGTCGTGGAGGCTGCGACCGTGCTGATGTAGTTCGCCAGCGAGACGGCCAGCGGCTGCAGGCTCGCCTCCTTGGTGATCAGGAACGGCCAGAGGAATTCGTTCCAGGGGCCGATGAAGGTCAGCAGCAGCACGGTGACCAGCGCCGGCCGGACCAAGGGCAGCGCGACCCGCCACAGCAGCGTGAACTCGCCCGCGCCGTCCACGCGCGCCGCGTCGAACAGCTCGCGCGGCAGTTGCAGGAAGTACTGCCGGAAGATGAGTACGGCCGCCGAGTTGATGGCGAACGGCAGGATCATCCCGAGATAGCTGTCGGCCAGCCCGTAGTTGCGGGCGATGAGCACGTAGAGCGGGATCATCAGCAGTTGGAACGGGATGGTCTGCACGAGCAGAGCCAGAGCGAAGGTCACGCCGCGCCCGCGCCACTGCAGGACCGAGAGCGCGTACCCGGCGAGCACGCCGAATACGACCGTGAACAGCAGTACACCGCCGGTGAAGATCCCGGAGTTCGCGAGCCCGGTCCACAGGTTGATACGGGAGTCGATCGCCGCGTAGTTGTGCAGCGTCAGGTTCGCCGGGTTCGGGAACGCCCCCGCGACGGTCGTGTCGGGCGCCGCCTGCAGCGACCCGATCAGCATGTAGTAGAAGGGGAACAGGAACGCGATGGCGCCGATCGTCAGGACGATGCCCTGCAGGATCGCCTGCGGTCGGCTGAGGCGCGTCGCGGCGGCGAGGTCGCGGCGGCGCTTCCGCGGAGCCCGAGGACTCCCCGGCGCGTGGTCCGCGCCCGCGGTCTTGAGAGTGGTCATCAGTCGCGTCCTCCCGCGAATCGGTTCTGCAGCCAGCCGATGATCAGCACCAGGATCACCAGAACGACGCCGATGGCGGAGGCGTAGCCCGGGTGCCCCTGCTGGATGCCCTGCTGGTAGATGAGCAGCACGGGCGAGGTCGAGTGGCCGTTCGGTCCGCCGCCTCCGGTGAGGAGGTACGGTTCGGTGAACAGGTTGGCGCCGGTGATCGTGGCCAGCAGCAGTACGAGCACCGTCGCCGGCCGAACGCCGGGGACGGTCACGGAGAAGAACTGCCGCACGCGTCCGGCGCCGTCGGTCGCCGCCGACTCGTAGAGCTCCCGCGGCACGTTCTGCAGAGCGGCCAGGTAGAGCAGGATGTACAGGCCGAGCTGCTTCCAGGTCACGTAGATCGCGATGGTCGGCATGGCCAGTACCGGGTTCACGAACCACGACGGGTTCGGTGCGAGCGGGCCGAGGATCTGGTTGACCAGTCCCGTGCTGTTGAACAGGAACAGCCAGACGCCGATGATCGCGACGCTCGCCGTGACGTACGGCACGTAGTAGCTCACGCGCAGGAACGTCCGGAACCGGGTGATGCTGTTGAGCCCGCTCGCCAGCACCAGCGACAGCACGACCGTGAGCGGCACATTGATGATCAGGAAGATCCCGACGTTGACGAACGACTGCAGCACCGCGGGGTCGGTGAAGACCTGCACGTAGTTCTGGAAGCCCACGAACGGCTGGGTCACCTGCGCGCCCGGGGCCGCGAAGAAATAGTCGAAGAACGAGATGTAGACCGCGTACACGAGCGGGTACGCGAAGATCACCAGGACGTAGACCAGGTACGGTGCGGCGAACAGCCAGCCGAGCGGGTTGCGACCGAAGATGCGCTGCAGCGTCGGATGGCGCCGCCGCGGGGCCGTCCCGGCGGCGGGCGCGGTGCCCGCCGCCGGGGGAGCGGAGGTGCTCATGGCTACTTCTGCGCCTGGAGCTGGTCGATCTTCTGCGAGGCGGTCTTGAACGCGTCCTCCACCGTGCCGGACCCGTTGATCACGGCCTTGGAGTAGGCGTCACGCAGTGCCTGCAGCTGGGCGATCGTGTTCGTGCCCGTCGGGTCGTCCGCGGTTCGCTCGCTCTGGGCGCCGAACTCCTTGTAGGCGGGGTGCGCGTCGAAGTAGCTCGCGAACACGCTCGCGACGTTGGAACGGATCGGCATCTGGCCGGTGACGTTCAGCAGCTTGCCGTCCTGGTCCTTGGAGGTCGCGAACTTGACGACATCCCAGGCCGTGCCCTGGTTCTTGCACGAGGTGTACATGCCGATGTTCTTCGCGTCAGGGAACGTGTACGTCTGGTCGGCGGACTTGCCGTCCTTGGTCGGCACGGGCACGGAGCCCCACTGCACCTTGTCGCCGTAGTACGCGATGGCCCACGGTCCCACGATGGCCATGGCCGACTTGCCGTCGGCGAAGGCGTCGCCCTGGTACTGCTCCTTGCCGGCGAGCCCATCGGCGTAGATCGTCTTCCAGAAGTTCGCCACGTCGAGCGAGTCCTGGCTGGTGACGATCGACTTGCCGTTCTCGATGAACGTCTTGCCACCGGTCTGCGCGGCCAGCAGCGGGAGGTAGTCGAAGTTCGGCTGGAAGAACTCGCTCGTCGGGGCCGGGTAGATGGCGTACGGCGCCGCGCCCGACGACTTGATCTTCTGGGCGGCGGCGAGGAACTTTTCGTACGTCGACAGATCGGGGCTGTTCGGGTCGATCCCGGCCTTCTGGAAGATCGCCTTGTTGTAGAAGATCATCACCGGGTTCTGCTTCCACGGCATCTGGTAATAGTTGCCGTCGGACGACTTGTACTGGTCGGCCGCCTTACCGCTGCGGGCCTCGATGTAGGAGGCGCCGTCCGAGAACTTCGACAGGTTGACCAGGCCGCCCTGCTTCTGCCACTGCCCGGTGGCCGCCGGGAGGTTGTTGAAGACGAGGCAGGGGGTCGTGCCGGCCGTGATGGCCGCGCCGATGACCTCCTCGGTGGTCTTGCCGGCCGGCACCTCCTGGGCCTTGATCTGCTCCTTCGGGTGCGCGGAGTTCCAGGAGGCCACCATGGCCTTGCCCCACTGAACCTCCTGCGCGTTGTTGGAGTACCAGATGGTGATCGGTCCGTGCGCCTTCATGGCGTCGGTCTGACCGCCACCGCCGCTGGAGCCGCAGGCGGCCAGGGTTCCGGCGACGACGCCGGCGCTGATGAGGGCGACCGCGAGTCTGCGGAAGCCGGTGATGCGTTTGCGCATGATGGTTCGCTCTACTTTCGTGATTTCAGTGACGCGGCGGCCGGGCCGTGGAGGCACGGACCACCAGTCGGGCAGGGGGCAGGTCGACATCGGCCGGCTCGCCGTCCTCCACCAGCCGCAGCAGTGCGGTGGCGGCGGCGATGCCCCAGCCGGCCGGGTCGTTGTCCAAGGTCGTGAGGGTCGGGTACACGTACGTCCCGATCTGGGAGCCGTCGAGACCGGTGACGGACAGGTCGTGGGGGAGCCGGAGGCCGCGCTCCTGCGCGACCCCCATGCCCGCGATCGCCATCGTGTCGTTGCCGTAGACGATGGCGGTCGGCGGCTCGGCGGAGTCGAGGAGCGACTTCGTCGCCTCTGCGCCCTGTTCGGGCGAGAAGTCGGTGGGGACCACGATCGCGTCGAGGCCCGCGGCGCGCACGGCGCGCTCGAAGCGCTCGCGGCGGCGCAGGCCGTGCAGCATCCGCTCGTCTCCGGAGACGTGCGCGATGCGGCGGTGCCCGAGCTCGAGCAGGTGAGCGACGAGCGCGTCGATGCCGGAGTCGTAGTCGCGCGAGATGACGGGGAACGGGCTGCCGCCGACGGGCTCACCGAGCGACACCGCCGCCGAGCCATACTCTTGTAAGAGCGCGATCCGGCGGTCGTCGGCGAGGAGGTCGGTCAGGAGGAAACCGTCGACGCGCTTGTCGACGGCCAGCCGCTCGTAGGCGCGGGCCTCAGCCTCGTGGTCGGGAACGACCGTCAGCACGAGCACCTGGCCGCGCTCGGAGAGCACGGTCTCGACACCTGCGATGAAGGCCGCGAAGAACGGGTCCACCTCGATGGTGCGGGCGGCGCGGCGGAGCACGAGGCCGAGGGCGTAGGCCCGGCGGGTCGTGAGCCCCCGCGCGCTCGGGTTGGGCGTCCAGCCGAGCCTGTCCGCGACAGCGAGAATGCGGTCGCGGGTCTCGACAGCCACGCCCGGCTTGCCGTTCAGCGCGAGCGAGACGAGGCCTTTGCTGACGCCCGCCGCCCGGGCGACGTCATTGATCGTGACATCGACGGGGCTCACCGGGTCACCTCGCTCATCGGGGCACCACGGTGGTGAAGCCGCCCGGGAGAACGGTGACGGTCCCGTGCCCGTTCAGAGGGATGGGCGCGCCGACCTGGTGGCCGCTGCCGTCGTAGCGGACGGCGAGCACCCCGCCCGTCGAGTTCAGGTGCTGCGGCACCGTGCCGGAGGTGCCGTTGACGTACACGTCGAGGCGGCCCGTGCCGGTCAGGCCGAGGTGCGAGACCACGGGCTGCACGAGGATGGCGTCGAGCCTGACGGTGCCGTGCACGGTCGCCGTGACGGAGGTCGCACCGGCGGGCGCCGCGACGGGAAGGGTCTGCGGCAGCAGGAAAACAGGCGTGGGCGCGATGCCCTGCGCTCCCTGGCGCACGTTCGGCGTGCTGCCGAGCTGCACCGTCCGGTGGCCGACGCTCGCCGTCCACGAGGTCGTGCCGGAACCGCTGGAGGCGGTGCCGTCCGGTCCGAGGTCGGCGATCGGCAGGATGCGCGCGGCCGGGTGCCCGGCGGGGAGCGTCATCGTGACGGTCGCCCCGGTGGAGGCGGCGACGTACGCGCCGCCCGACCAGTTGGCCGAGCCGGTCCACGCGGAGGGCGGAGTGACGATCGTGGTGGAGCCGCTGAGCGTGCCCTTTTCGGCTTCCACGACCTGCAGGCCGTCCGTGGCCGCGGTGTGCGTGAGCGAGAGGGCGAGCCGCTTGATCGCCGGGTGGGCGTCGAGCGCGAGCATGCTGAGCTCGGTGTGGATGGTCGACTCCGCTCCGCAGTTGCGGTTGACGATGCCGTCGCCGTTGATGCCGTCGACGCAGACGCCGGTGGCCGGGTCGTACACCGGCGTGTCCGCCGGGTTCGCGCCGAAGTACCAGGCCGCTTGGGCACCCGCGAGGGTCGCGAGACCGGCCGCACCCGTCGCATCGCTCGCCGCCACCAAGCCCTCCACCCGGGAGTCGACGCCGTATGCGATCTGTGTCCGGTCGGCCGGGGTCGGCGTCCAGCCGTTGTCCGGGCCTCCGCTGGCGAGCAGCTGGGCCGTGAACTGGGCGAGGTCTGTGCTCGCGGCCTGCTGCAGGCCGGGGTCGTGGGGTCGGGTCGCCGCGGCGGTCAGCGCGCCGGGCTGCATGCCGCCCCACGCGTGCCAGAACGTCGGGGAGTTCGCCTCGGGCAGGAGTGCGCCGAACGGCCACTGGCCGACGCCTCCGGAGGAGAGGCCGGCGATGCCCTGCGCGTAGCGCTGCAGGTCGGTGCGCGCCTGCGCGTCCGCGGGCGCTGCGGCGATGTAGGCGCTGAGTCCGAGCACGGCCTCCGCCGTCGGGCTGGCGCTGTTGACGATGAGCCAGCCGGGGACCGTGACGCCGTTCGCCTGCTCGGTCGTGCCGTACTTCGCGAGCGACTGCCGCTCCAGCGACCGCAGCGCGAGCGACATCCGCTGCTGCAGGAAGGACGCGAATGCCGGGTCGGACTGACGGAAGCCGGCGAAGCCCTCGCCGAGCGCCCACACCGTGCGCGCCAACCAGAACGACTCCGCCGAGTCGCTCGGGTCGGGCTGGTCGGCCGGGATCGCCGACGGGTTCAATGTGCCGTCGTGCTGCTGCCACAGGACGACGTTGCCGGCATTCGGACCCGAGTCGACCTGCAGGTAGGTCAGCTCGCGCAGCAGCTCGTACGCTGACGCGCGGCTGGAGGTCGTCCCGTTCTGCTTCCAGTCGCGCAGGTAGACGACGGCGGCGCGTGAGATGTCGTCGGCGTCGAATGTGCCCTGCGCGTACCAGCCTTTCGCGGCGTTGGTGATCGGGCCTCCGCCGACGCGCGTGAAGCTTCCGTCGGCGTTGCGGTTCGCGTACACCCACGGCGCGCGCGCGGTCGGCTCAGCGCTCTGGTTGTAGGTGGAATGGCCCGCGACCCCGGGAAGCAACGGCACGTCGTCCAACAGGAAGTCCAGGTGGGCGAGGTTCGTCAGGGTGGGGGCGGCCGGAGCCGCGGACGCAGTGGCGGCGCCCGCCGGTACGACCGCGGCGGCGGCGAGCAGTGCGCCTGTCGCTGCGGCGAGGAGTCGATTGCGCTTCATCGCGGTGTCCTGTCTCTTCTTCGTGACGGGGAGTCCGTGCCGTGTCGTGAGGGGATGTCCCCAGAACCAACATGCCTAAACCGGTTTAAGGAACCGTAGGCGCGCTTTTTGCATCTGTCAAGCGGTCGGCGCGACGTCGTCTCGATAACGGCTCGCCCGCTCGTCCTCCCCGGGGCTTGTGTCGGCCTGAAGCCGCGACGAGACTAGGCGGACCGGCCGCTGATGTCCGGCCCGGGACGACCGAGGAGGAAACGTGGAGTACAAAGACATTCCCACCAAGGCCGACATCGAGAGGATCGCGTCGCTCCGCGAGCCGGGTTGCGTGAGCATCTACCTGCCGACGGGCACGACGCCGCCGGAAGCGGACAGGGCGCGGATCGAGCTCAAGAACCATCTGGCCCTGGCGGTGAAGTCGCTGGAGGCGATGGGCATCGACCGCGCGAGGGTCGGTCGCATCCAGACCGAGGGCGAGGGCATCCTCGAAGACCGCGACTTCTGGCGGTACCAATCGCGCTCGCTCGCCGTGTTCCTCGACGGGGAGGTCGCCGAGACCTTCCGTCTGCCGAACAGGCTGACGTCGGCGTGCGAAGTCGCCGACCGGTTCTACGTCAAGCCGCTGCTGCGCGCGGTGACCTTCCCGCAGTCCGCGCTCATCCTGGCGCTCGCTCAGAACTCCGTCCGGCTGATCCGCGTCGACCCGGAGGCGCCTCCGACGTTGGTGGAGGTCGACGGCATGCCCAAGGACGTCGCGGCGGCAGTCGGTCTGCCGTCGGTCAACGGGCGCTCGGCATCCGGTCGCGTCCAGGGCTCCGAAGGCCAGAAGGTGCGGATGCTGGAGTACGTGCAGGCGATCGAGCGGGCGCTGCACCCGCTGCTGGCGACCTCCACCGAGCCTCTGATCGTCGCCGCCGCCGAGCCGCTCGTGGGCATCTTCCGCGGGGCGACGGACTATCCGCGCCTGGTGGACGATGTGATCGCCGGCAACCCGGAGGAGAAGACGGAGGACGAACTGGCGACAGCCGCTCGCGGCGTGCTCGACCGACTGTACGCGGGCAAGGTCGACGCGCTCAAGGAGGACTTCTCGACCCGCATCGCCGGAGGCACGGCGCTGGTCGACCTGAGCGACATCGCCCGGGCCGCGACCTATGGCGCGGTCGAGACGCTGGTGTTCGACATCGACCGGCGGGTGCCGGGCTCACTGGACGACGAGACCGGCAAGATCGCCTATGCCGACGACGACACCGCGGGCAACTACGGTGTGGTCGACGAGATCATCCGTCGCTCGCTGGCCGCCAAGGCGAAGGTGTACGCGCTGAGGGCAGAAGACGTCCCCGGCGGCGGTGCCGCCGCCGCCGCCGTCCGTTTCCCTGTCTGACACCTGCCTGTCTGACACCTGCTGTCTGACACCTGTCGAAGGGCACGTTGACGCCCCTAAAACGCGGATTTAAGGGCATCTGCGCGCCCTTCGGCGTCCGTCAGCGTCGGGAGGCCCGGGTCAGGGCGTGCACGAGGAACTCCTGCACTGCGGCGAGCCAGTCGTAGACGGCGCGGCGGGTCGCCGACTCGAGATCGCGCACGTCGCCCTCGTCGCCGTCGTGCTCGATCCCCAGCCCCGCGGCGAGGACCAGCCGGATGTCGGTGAGCGTTCGCAGCCACGCCTGCGCCTGCGAGTCGTCGAGGTGCACCTCCACCGCCCGCCCCGACGCGTCGCCCAGCGAGTCGAGCACCGCACGGGCGTTGTCCGCCTTGCGCTCCGCGATCCGCTCCGCCGTGAACCGGCGGAACTCGGCCGAGGCCTCCGCGTCGTCCGGATACGCGTCCGGCAGAAGGCGGGCCAGCGCGGGGTCCGCGTCGATCATGTTCGCTTCGGCGCCGTCGGCAGCGCGATCCGCTCGGTCGGCGGCCTCCGCGGCGAACCGGCGCAGCACCTCGACCTCCGCGGCTTCGAAGCGCGCGCGCACCCCGCCGCCGCGCCGGTCGGCGCGGAACGGCCTCATGCGTCCGCCTTCCTCAGCGTCGCCCACAGGCCGTACTCGTGCATCGCCTCCACATGCCGCTCCATCTCCTCACGTGTGCCGGTCGCGACGACCGCGCGGCCCTCGTTGTGCACGAGCAGCATCAGCCGTTGCGCCTCCGTCTTCGGGAACCCGAAGTAGCTCTGGAAGACGTAGGTCACGTACGACATCAGGTTCACCGGGTCGTTCCACACGATGGTCACCCAGGGCGAGCCGAGCTCGAGCCTCTCGCCGAGGCCGACCTCCTCCCGGGTCGCGGGCTCCGTCAGCGTCGCTGTCACCGCGCTGTCGCCTCCGCAATGGCGTCGGCGGCCCGGACCAGAGCCAGATGGGTCAGCGCCTGCGGTGTATTGCCGGCCTGCGATCGCCCGTCGACGTCGTATTCCTCCGAGAGCATGCCCACGTCGTTGGCGAACGAGACGAGGCGATCCATCAGGCGCCGCGCGTCATCGAGCCGGTTCGAGCGTGCGTACTGCTCGACCAGCCAGAACGAGCAGGCCAGGAAGGGATGCTCGCCCGTTGGCAGGCCGTCGACACCCGTCTCCGTGAGGTAGCGCAGCGCGAGCCCGTCGCGCAGCAGGTCCTCCTCGATCGCCTTCACCGTGCCCAGCATCCGCGGGTCGTCGAAATCGCAGTAGCCCACCTGGGCAAGAAGGAGCAGGGAGGCGTCGACCTCGGTGCCTCCGAAGTACTGCACATAGGTGCCGCGGTGCTCGTCGTAGCCGTTGGCCTCCACGTCGGCGCGGATCTGGTCGCGCAGGTGACGCCAGCGCTCGACCGGGCCGTCCAGCCCGTACTGCTCCACTCCGCGGATCGCGCAGTCGAACGCGGCCCACACCAGCCCGCGCGAGTGGGTGAACATCTTCGGCTCGCCCCGGATCTCCCAGATTCCGTGGTCGGGGTTGCGCCAGTTGTCCTCCAGGAAGCCCATCAGCGCGCGCTGCAGAGCCCACGAGAACCGGGTCTCCGTGACTCCCGCAGCCCGGCCGCGGTCGAGGCCGAGCATGACCTCCCCGATGACGTCCGCCTGGAACTGCGTGGAGGCCCCGTTGCCGACCCGCACCGGTTGGGCGCCCTGGTAGCCGGGCAGACTGTCGAGCTCGTGCTCGTCCAAGTTGCGCTCCCCGCCCAGGCCGTACATGATCTGCACGTCGCCGGGATCGCCGGCGATAGCGCGCAGCAGCCAGTCGCGCCAGTGGTCGACGTAGTCGTCGTAACCGTGCGCGAGCAGCACGCCGATCGTCAGGGACGCGTCGCGCAGCCAGACGTAGCGGTAGTCCCAGTTGCGCTCACCTCCGAAGTTCTCGGGCAGGGAGGTCGTCGCCGCCGCGACGATGCCGCCGGTCTCCAGGTGCGTCAACGCACGCAGGATGAGCAGCGAGCGCACGACCTCCTCGCGGTAAGGCCCGTCGTGGTCGCAGCCGGACGCCCACTCCGTCCACCAGGCGCGCGTGCTCTGAAGAGCCGCCTCCACGTCGAGCTGCTCCGGTGCGGGGCGGTGGGAGGGGAACCAGGTCATCGTGAGGTCGACGGTCTGCCCCGCGTGCACGGTGAACGTTCCCTCGTGCGCGTGGTCGCTCGCGTGCAGCGACGAGCCGCGGAACACCAATCCGTCCGGCCCGGCCACGGCCACCAGCGCGCTCGGCTTCTCGTTCGTCATCTTGCGCACCCACGGGATCGCAGTGGCGTAACCGAAGCGGATCCGCAGTTCCTCGTGCAGCTCGACGTGACCGCTCACGCCGCGCACCCGGCGCACGACGTCGGCCCGGTGGTCGCCCATCGGCATCGCGTCGACGACCTCCACCTCGCCCGTGGAGGTGCGCCATCGGGTGACCAGGATCATCGTGTCGCGCTCGTACGCCCGGGTGCTGCTCGCGCCGGGGTCCGTGGGGGCGAGCAGCCAGCGGCCGTGGTCCTCCGTGCCCAGCAGAGCGCCGAATGTCGACTGCGAATCGTACCGCGGAAGGCACAGCCAGTCGATGCTGCCGTCCCGTCCGACGAGGGCTCCCGTGAAGCAGTCACTGATCACGGCGTAATCCTCGATGGGGAGCGACATATTCCCAGTATGGCCGTACTGTGATGGGCATGACGCAGGCCGTGGGCACTCTGGTGATTCTCGGAGCGAGCGGCGATCTGTCGTCCAGGCTCCTGCTGCCTGCCATCGGGCAGCTGCTCACGAACCACCCCGAGCGGCGCTTCCAGCTGGTCGGCGCCGGGGCGGAGGAGTGGTCGGACGCGAAGTGGCGTTCCACCGTCCGCGCCTCCTTCAAGACGGTCAAGGCGGCCGGGGAGGCTGTCGCCGAGCTGCTGAAGAGCACCCGGTACCTGGCGGCCGACGTCGCGAAGCCCGACGACCTCCAGCGCATCTTCGACGTCAGCGAGGGCGCGCCCGCCCTGTACTTCGCCCTCCCGCCGGCCGTCACAGCGAAAGCGTGCGACGCGCTGTCGAAGCTGGCTCTTCCCGACGGGCTGACGCTCGCACTGGAGAAGCCGTTCGGCACCGACAAGCGCAGCGCGATGGCCCTGAACAAGCGGCTGGCGACGCTGGTGTCCGAGGAGCGCATTCACCGCGTCGACCACTTCCTCGGCAACTCGACCGTGCTGAACCTCATCGGACTGCGCTTCGCGAACAGCATCTTCGAGCCGGTGTGGAACGGCGACCACGTGCAGAGCGTCGACATCGTCTACGACGAGTCTCTCGGCCTGGAGGGCCGCGCCCGCTACTACGACAACGCCGGCGCGCTCATGGACATGATCCAGAGCCACCTGCTGCAGGTGCTCGCCGTGTTCGCGATGGAGCCGCCGTCGGCGCTGGACGCCACCGACCTGCGCGACGCCAAAGCCACCGTTCTGCGGGCGACGCGGATCTGGCACGACGATCCGACCGTATCGAGTCGGCGCGCACGCTACACCGCGGGCACTGTCGACGGGCGCAAGTTGGTCGCGTACACGAACGAGCCCGGTGTCGATCCCTCGCGCGACACGGAGACGCTCGCCGAGCTCACGGTCGAGATCGACAACTGGCGCTGGGCCGGCGTGCCGTTCACCCTGCGCTCCGGCAAGGCCCTCGGGTCGCGTCGTCGGGAGATCCTGGTCACCTTCAAGCCGGCCCGGCACATCCCGCGCGGGCTGAGGGGCCACGACGAGCCGACGATGCTGCGGATCATGCTCGGGCCGGACGCCATGTCGCTGGAGCTGAACATCAACGGGCCAGGCGACCCGCACGAAATAGAGCGGGTGACGCTGAGCGCGGAGTTCGGCCCCGGTCTGCTGCTTGCTTACGGCGAAGTGCTGGAGGGCATCCTCGACGGAGATCCGTCGCTGTCCGTACGCGGTGACACCGCCGTCGAGATGTGGCGCATCGTGGCCCCCGTGATCTCCGCGTGGAAGACGGACCAGGTCCCCCTGGAGACCTACCGGGCCGGCTCACCCGGCCCCGCGTCCTGGAACCACATCGGCTGAGCCCCTCGGCGAAGACGCGCGAGGCGGCTGACTCTGCGCCGTCTCGCGCGATGCGGGCCTATTTCGCGCAGCTTCGCGGCCGAATCAGGCCGCGGGGCGCTGTGCGATCGCGGGGATCTCGCCGGTGACGGGGCGACGGAGGTCGGTCCAGACGGTGATGGGTGCGGGCTCCCAGCCGAACGCGGTGGGCTCGCCCTGCTCGTCGTCGCGGAACTCGGCCTCGACGGTGACAGCGGGCTCGGCCACGGCGCGGTGCTGCGGCTCGGCGGCCGTGACGATCTCGGCTTCTCCGGCCTCCAGACGACGGCGCGCCTCGACCAGAGCGGCGGTGATGCCGACGGAGACGGACTGCGAGAGGACGGAGTGGAAGATGGAGTCGGTGTCGTCGGACGAACGGCGGGACACCGTCCACTCGCCGCGTTCGCCGATGAGCTCGGCGACCTTGGCGTGAACCACTTCGAGGATCTGTGCATCCGTGAGCTGAGGAACCGGCGCCGCCTGTACCTCGGCGGCGTGCCGCCTACGACCAAACATGGCCCAACCCCTTCCAGGTTCTCCGTCGAGACCAAGTTTCGGGGCGGGATGACCTCAAAACGCGCGGACACGCCGTGCGGACCGCGGAAATCGCGTGGTCAGCGCCCGATTTCGCGCTCGGCGGCCTCCCGGGACTCCTGCAGCACGGTCCCGACGGCGATCACGACGCTCAGAGCGGCTGTAATCCACATCAGGGGCACCCTCCAGTCCCGCGGGTTGTGTTTGGTCGACTGAATCGTCGTCCACAGCCCGATGATCGCGCTGATGATCGCGCCGTTGAAGATGAACTTGCGCATCGGCGTCCTTTCGTTCGTGAGTCAGCGTACGCTGCCCGAGGCGTCGACCGCCTGACCCGCGAGTTGGCAGGACACGCCGTCTCGACACGCGTTGAGACGGCGTGTCCTGCCAACTCGATGCAGCCGATCGCCTATTCGGCAGGGAGGAGCTGGGAGGCGGTGACGATGCGGCGCCTGGCGACGGCGGCGAGGGCGAGGGCGAAGCCGAACGCCGCCCAGATTAGGAGGCCGCCCAGGCCGCGCCAGACGCCCGTCGAGCCGTCGACGACGCCCTGGAGCGCGGTGATCGCCGGCGAGGTGGGCAGCCAGGCCATCACGCTGTCGAAGAATCCTGGTGCCGTCGACACGATCCCGGAGGCGAGCGTCACCACGACCACGAGCATGGCGAGGAAGCGGCCGACGCCTCCCAGCAGTGCGACGAGCCCGTGGTTGACGGCGGCGAAGCACACCGCCGCAGTGACGGAGACCGAAGCGAATCCGAACCACGCGCCGACGCTCAGGTGCATGGCCGGCTGCATGATCCCGGCCACCAGCAGGCCCTGCACGACCCCGATCGCGGCCGCAGGTGCGAGGCCGTCGGCGGCGATTAGGCCGGCGGCTCGGGAGGTCAGAAGCGCGCGGCGCGAGAGCGCCTGCAGCACCAGGAAGGTGGCGAGTGCGCCGAGCCAGAGGGCGACCGACGCGAACAGCGGGACGCTGGAGGCGCCGAACGCCGTGGTGCCCGACTGCGTCTGGCCGACCGGCTGCGAGGCGACCGACGCCAGATTGGTGCGCTGGCCCGCGTCGTAGCTGGGCAGCCGCGATACCGCAGAGTCCAGGCCGGAGGCGAGGGCGGCCGTGCCCGCTGCGGCCTGGTCTGCGCCGGTCGCGAGGACCGGGATGCCGGCCGCGAACTGTTGCACGCCGGCCGCGTACTGGGACGCGCCGTCGGCCGACTGCTGCACGCCCGAGGCGAGCTGCTGGGCGCCGGAGGCCGACTGCGCGGTGCCGCCGGCGAGCTGTTGCGCTGCCGAGGCCGACTGCGCGATTCCTGCCGCGAGTGCAGAGGCGTTGCCGGCGAGGTCCTTCGTGCCGGTGGCGAGCTGCGCCGCCCCGTCGACGAGGCTCGGCCGGCCTCCCTGGGCAGTCGTCATGATGCCGTAGGTCTGCGCGATGGCCTGGCAGGTCGGATCGGCGAGGCCGTGATCGTGGACGCACGTGGCGAGCGCGGTCTTCGCCGAGTTCGCCGCGAGCGACACTCCCGACGAGACACCGGCCGCACCCGTGGCGAGCTGCTGCGTCCCGGAGGGGAGCGACGACGTCTGCTGCTGCAGCTGGCTCATCCCACCGGCGAAGCTATTCATGCCGCTCGACAGTGCGCCGAGCCCACTGGACAGCCCGGAGGCGCCGTCCGACAGCTGGCCGAGCCCGTTCGACAGCGACGTCGCGCCCGATGTCAGCTGATTCGCCCCGTCGGCGAGCTGGTGTGTGCCCGACGCGAGCTGCGTCACCCCGCTGGAAAGCGAGCCCGCTGCGCTCGCCGCCTTCGCGAGCTGGTCGTGCAGCGTGTTGAAGCCGACGTAGACGTTCTCGAGGTAGGTCGTCGTGAGCTGCTTGTTGAGGACCCCGGTGGCTGTCGTGGTGACGACTTGGCTGATCGCGGGGTCGACGAGCTTCGACTTTCGGCTGGTCCGGACGTCGACGGTGGCCTGGGTCGCAGCGCCGTCGGTGCTCGCGGTCGACGTCGCCGCCTTCGAGAAGTCCTTCGGGATGGTGACGACGGCCACGTAGCCGCCGTCGGCGACTCCGGCGTCGGCGTCCTTCTGGTCGGTGAGCACCCAGGCGAAGTTGTCGTTCTTCGCGCCGAGCAGGCCGGCGGCCAGCTGGCGTCCGAGTGGGACCACCTGGCCGTTGACGGTGACCGGCTTGTCGAGGTTCACGACCGCGGCCTTCACCTCGCCGAGGCGCTCGGTCGGGTTCCACAGGGCCCAGACGAGCAGGCCGCCGATCACGAGGGGCACGAGCACGAGTCCGACGATGGTCAGCCAGGTCACCCGCTTGTCGGAACGCATGCGCTCCAGGGAGAACAGTGAGCGCGGACGGCGCAGTGCCGGACGGCGCAGTGACGAAGGGCTCAGGGGAGCAGGGCTGGTCATCGGGCGTTCGCCTTCTCGAGGTGGGCGGCGGGGTGGTCGGTGTGGTCGTTCGGACGGGTGTCTTCCGCCTGGTCCGCAGGGCGTTCGGGTAGGGGCGTCGTGCCGTGGGCAGCCCCGTCGGCATCGACTGCGAGCTGAACGGCCGTGGGCTCGGCGCTCTCGGGCAGCAGGTCGTCCAGCCCCGACGGATCCACACAGCTCACGATCAGAGCGAACGGGCGCTCGGCCGCACGGGCGTCCGCGAAGGCGCGGCTGAGCTCGACGCGCACGCGGCGCCGCTCGACGGGATCGGTGAGGCTGTCCACGGCATCGAGGCCGAGGACCACCGGGCTGCTCGCGAGCGCACGGCGAACGTCCTCGACCGGCGTCTCCGAGCGATCGAGCCGGACGACGGAGGTCCGCGACCGCACGGCCGAGCCGCGCGTCGGCAGGACGAAGCCAGCGACCTTCACCGTGCCGCCTGCCACTTTGGTGCGTCCGGTCACGGCCATCAGCAGGGCGAGGGCAGCGGTGCGGTCCGGGCCGTGAACGACGAGGGCCTCGCCGTCGCCCAGGCGGAAGGACACGTCGCAGAGGATCGGCGTGCGGCGCGCGCTCACGGAGAGCCCGTCGGCCGCCGCGACGAACCGAAGGCCTGGCTCCGGCCAGTCGGCCAGCTCCAGTTCCTTCTGCAGCCCGTCGCCCTCCACGTCGAACGACGGGAGGATGCGGTCGAGCCAGGGCGGTATCCACCAGGCTCTGTCGCCGAGCAGTTGCAGCACGGCGGGCACCAGCGTCATCCGCACGATGAACGCGTCCACGAAGACGCCGACGGCGAGGCCGAGCGCGATCGGCTTGATGGAGGCGTCGCCCTCCGGCACGAACGCCGCGAAAACCGAGATCATGATGATGGCAGCAGCGGTGACGACCTTGGCGGAGCCGACGAACCCGCTCTGCACGGCTCGGCGTGCGTCGCCGCCGTGCACGTAGTCCTCGCGGATCCGGCTGACCAGGAAGACCTCGTAGTCCATCGCGAGCCCGAACAGCACGCCCATCAGGATGATCGGCATGAAACTGATGACCGGTCCGGTCTTGTCGAGGTGCACGGCGTCCGCGAACCACCCCCACCCGAACACCGCGGTGACGGCGCCGAAGGCCACGCCGACCGAGAGCAGGTAGCCGAGCGCGGCCTTGATGGGCACGGCGATCGACCGGAACACCATCGTCAGCAGCACGAGCGAGAGCCCGACGACCAGGATGCCGAACGGCAGCAATGCGCCGGCGAGCCGTGAGGACACGTCGATCTGCGCCGCCGTCGTGCCGGTGACCTTGAGGTCGACGCCGTACTCGTCGACGAAGTGCTGGTGTTTGGCCCGCAGCTCGGAGACGAGCTGGGCGGTCTGCGGATCGTGTGGCGCCGTCGTCGGGATGACCTGCACGATCCCGGTGTCGGCGCTCTGGTTCGGGGTCGAGAGCGGTACGGCCGCGACGCCGGGGAGGTCGGCGATCTCGGCCCCGAGCTTCTTCATGAGCCCGAGCGGATCGGTGCTGGAGATGATCGAGCCAGTGACGATCAGCGGGCCATTGTAGCCCGGCCCGAAATGCTCGGAGACCAGGTCGTACGCGATGCGTGCGGGATCGTTCTTGGGGTGCGAGCCGGCGTCGGGGAGCGCGAGCCGAAGCTGGAGGGCGGGGAGGGCCGCGACGCCCAGCGCGAGCACGACCGCGACCACGGTGACGATCGGGAATCGCGTGACGGCGCGCACCCAGGTGCGGAACGGACCCTTCGGGATCTCGGCCTTCGCCGCGTGCGCGAGCGACGGGTTGGCGCGGGTGGCCGGCTCCTGCGCCCCGGCCTCCTGGGCCGCTGCCTGTGCCCCGCCCTTCCCCTTCCGCGACTCCCGCTTAGCGGCCCGGCGCCCTGGCGTGATTCGGGCGCCGGCGAAGCCGAGGAACGCCGGAGTGAGCGTGAGCGCCACGAGAACGGCGATGCCCACGGCGACGGACGCGGCCAGTCCCATGGTCGTCAGGAAGGGGATCCCCGCGACGGCCAGGCCGGCCAGCGCGATGATCACGGTGATTCCCGCGAAAAGCACGGCAGAGCCCGCGGTCGCGACCGCCCGCGCGGCGGACTCCTCCGGATCGACCCCCGCCTTCAGCTGGCTCTGATGCCGCGAGATGATGAAGAGCGAGTAGTCGATCCCGACCGCGAGCCCCAGCATCAGAGCCAAAAGCGGCGTGGTGGACGAGATCGGTCCGAAGAGCGTCGCGATGAAGATGAGCGCCATCGAGAGGCCCACGCCGAGCAGGGCCGTCGCCAGCGGCATCCCGGCCGCGAGGATGGACCCGAAGGTGATGATCAGTACGACGACCGCGATGACGAGGCCGATGCCCTCGGTCGGCGAGATCGTCGGCAGGCTCTGCGAGAACAGCTGACCGCCGACCGCGACCTGAGATCCGGAGGGCAGCTCTTTCCGGAGGCTCGCACCGGCGTCCGAGATCGCCGTCTTGGTCGCGGCGGGCACCGTGGTCTGCTGGCCGTGCAGCTGCACGGCGATGATGGCCGCTGTCCGGTCGTCCGAGATCAGGTTCTTGACGGTCGCGCTGTACGGGGAGGTCGTGCCGGCGACGCCGTCGGTCTTCGCGAGGGCGGCGACGGTCTGCTCGACGGGCTTCTGGATCGCCGACTGATCGACGGTCTCGCCGCCTGGCGCGACGACGACGATCTGCGCGCTGGTGCCGCTGACTTGCGGGAAGGTCCTGCTCAGCGTGTCGAGCGCCTCCTGCGACTCGGTGCCGGGGATGCTGAAGGTGTTGTCGGTGCCCTGGTTGAAGGCGATGGCGCCGCCGGCCAGGAGGACGAGGAGCAACAGCCAGAGCGACAGCACGAGCTTGCGGGCACGGAAGGCCCAGCGGCCGATCGAATACAGGAGCGAGGACACGCGTTCTCCAGCAGTAGGGACCGACGGAACCGGATCACGGCGCCGTCGAAAGGGTTTCGATACACCTTCGTATCCGACGCCCGACTGTATCGGATACACTCGTGTATCGGGAACTCGATCCAGGAAGGTTTCAGCTTGGAAAGCACGGCTCTCAGAGACGACATCCCCGTCGAGTCCGCACGCCGACAGCGCACCCGCACGCGCCTCCTCGACGCGGCCTTCGACGTCTTCGCCGAGCAGGGTGTGAAGGCCGCGAGCGTCGAGACGATCGCGGAGGCGGCGGGCTTCACGCGCGGCGCGTTCTATTCGAACTTCTCCAGCAAGGAGGAGCTGTTCTTCGCCCTGATGGAACGCGAGAAAGTCATGCGGCTCGAGCAGCTCGACGCCGGCGTCGAGCAGTTCCTGCGGCCGCTCGTCGGCACAGACGGCGTGGAGCTCGACGACGCCGATGTCATCCGCACCGTCACTCGCATCCTCGAGCTGCAGTCCGACGACCGGCGGTGGTGGCTCGTGCAGTCCGAGTTCCTGTTGCTGGCGCTGCGCGACCCGGCGATCTCCGCCGACTTCCTGCGCTACCAGGACAGCTTCTTCCAAGCGCTCACCGAGACCGTCGTCGCGGCTCTCGAGAGCGCGCGACGCCGCTTCACGATCGACCCGGAGGAGGCGGTGCGCGTCATCGCGGAGCTCTGCGCCAACGGCGAGGCGCGCGCCCTCCTCTCCGGAGACGAGCGCACGTTCGCGGAACGGCTCTCGGAGTCGGTCCCCGCCATCCTCCTCGCGCTCACCGAACGGGTGTGATCGGCGACAGGTCGGCAGCCCCCACACGGCGGTCTCGGATCCAACGGCGAGGAGCAGCGGGTAACGTGTGCTCGATGCGACGCAGAGTGCTCTCCTCCGCTCTCACGGCCGCGCTCGCAGCGGCCGTGCTCGTCGCCGTGGCCGCCTGCGCGTCGCCCGGCGCGACCGGGACCACTCACGACGCGACGCCGCAGCCGGCGCCCACCGCCACGGCGACAGCGGATCCGTTCCCGCGCAAGCCACTGACCCCCCGCACCCGCTACGTCGCCCTGGGCGACTCGTTCGCGGCGGGGATGGGCGGGGGAGACGAGACGGGCAAGTGCCGGCTCAGCCCCAACAGCTACCCGAGCGACTTCACGCGGGCCTCCGGGATCGACCTGGTCGTGAATGCGGCGTGCGCGGGAGCGACGACCTCCGATCTACTCAAACACCAGCTGATCGCACTCGACGACCGCGTCGACCTCGTGACAGTGAGCGTCGGCGGCAACGACCTCGGCGTCGCCGCCATCGCGGCCGAGTGCTCTGCTGGCAAGGCGGTAGCGTGCCGCGACGGGGTGTCGTCGGCACTATCGCTGCTCAACGTCCTCCCGCAGCGCCTGGCCGCCGTGTACGGCTCGATCCACGACGCCGCGCCGAACGCGCGCATCGTCGTCACGGGCTACGCCCTCATCTTCGACAACTCGAACCCGAAGTCGCCGGATTTCGGCACGGCGACCGCGATCAACGCGGCGACTCTCGGCCTGAACCAGACCATCCAGGACGTGGTGTCCAGCCAGCGCTCCTCCGGTGTGCCGATCACCTACGTCGGAGTCGACTTCGCGCACCACGCCATCGGTTCGAAGTCGCCGTGGCTCAACGTCGGCGGGATCGACGCCTTCCACCCGACTGCAGTGGGCTACGGACAGTACTCGAGCGCGCTGGTGCGGCTGCTCGGCCGGGCGCAGTAGCGGGCGCGGTCGTGGTGTCCCGCTCGGAGCGCCCGCACCGATTGCGTCGTCTCGGCGCGCGAGCCGTGTCGCGGAGGGTAACGCACGCCCCTGCCGTTCCCAGACGCGCTGGTACTGTGGCGGATACGAGCATCCGATCTCCATGGGGGAGTTGACCGACCATCAGCACGACGTCCGAAACAGCAGGAACCGAAACGTACGAACTGGTGATCGTGTCCAATCGGCTCCCGGTCGACCGCGTTCTCGACGAGAGTGGACGGGCCAGCTGGCGACCCTCGCCCGGCGGCCTCGTGACCGCGCTGCAGCCGGTGATGCGGGCGGAGGACGGCGTCTGGGTCGGCTGGGCCGGTGTCGCCGACGAGGATGTCGAGCCTTTCGTGGCCGACGGCATCAACGTCCTCCCCGTCGCGCTGAGCGAGCAGGAGCTGCGGGAGTACTACGAGGGCTTCTCGAACGCCACGCTCTGGCCGCTCTACCACGACGTCATCGCCCAGCCGAGCTATCACCGCGAGTGGTGGGAGAGCTACGTGCGGGTCAACCGCCGGTTCGCCGAGGCCGCAGCGGGGGCAGCGGCGCACGGCGCGGTCGTCTGGGTGCACGACTACCAATTGCAGCTGGTCCCCGCCATGCTGCGGCAGATCCGCCCCGACCTCGTCATCGGGTTCTTCAACCACATCCCGTTCCCGCCGTACGGCATCTACTCGCAGCTGCCGTGGCGGCGTCAGATCATCGACGGCCTTCTGGGCGCCGATGTCATCGGCTTCCAGCGCGTGGCCGACGCGGGCAACTTCTCGCGTGCGGTGCGCAGGCTGAAGGGGTACGAGACGCGCGGGTCGATCATCGAGGTGCCGATCGACAGCGACGACCCGGAGGCCGGCTCGCACCGCCACGTGACCACCAACCGGCACGGCGGCCTCGTGCGCACGGTGCTCGCGCGCGCCTTCCCGATCTCGATCGACGCCGAGCAGTACCAGTCGCTCGCTCGCCGCCCGGACATCCAGGCGCGCGCCAAAGAGATCCGCGAGGAGCTCGGCAACCCCGAGACGGTCATGCTGGGCGTCGACCGTCTCGACTACACCAAGGGCATCGGGCACCGGCTCAAAGCCTACGGAGAGCTGATCCGCGACGAGGAGCTCGACGTCGAGAAGGTCACGCTGGTGCAGGTCGCCAGCCCGAGCCGGGAGCGCGTCGAGACGTACCGTCAGCTGCGCGACGAGATCGAGCTCACCGTCGGCCGCATCAACGGAGATTACGCGACCCTCGGCCACAGCGCCGTGGCGTACCTCCATCACGGCTATCCGCGGGAGGAGATGGTCGCGCTGTACCTGGCGGCCGACGTGATGCTCGTGACGGCGTTGCGCGACGGCATGAACCTCGTCGCCAAAGAGTACGTCGCCACGCGCGTCGACGAGGACGGCGTCCTCGTGCTGAGCGAGTTCGCCGGCGCCTCCGATGAACTGCGGCAGGCTCTTCTCATCAACCCGCACGACATCGAGGGCCTGAAGGGCGCAATCCTCCAGGCCGTCGCGATGCCGAAGCGCGATCGAGTGCGGCGCATGCGAGCGCTTCGCAAGAAAGTGCTGACCAACGACGTCGCCCGCTGGTCGGCGGGCTTCCTCGACGCGCTCACCCGCAGCGCGCACGGGGACCACCCCCTGCAGGACCCGCTGGTCAACCGGCGCTGACCCCAGAACGCATGACTGACACCACCCCCTCGCACGCCGTGCCCCCGTCGGCCGCCGTCGCCCTCGCGACCGCCGTGGCGGAGCTCGCACGAACGGAGCGCCTCCTTCTCGCCCTCGACTTCGACGGCACGCTCGCCCCCTTCGTCGACGTCCCGAAGTCGGCGCGTGCGCTGCCGCAGGCCAAGGCCGCGCTCGACCGGCTCGAGGCGCTCCCGGACACCTGGGTGGCCTATGTGTCGGGCCGACCGCTCTCGAGCCTCGAGACCGTGACGGAGGCCGATGCGGACGCGCTGCTCATCGGGTCGCACGGCGTCGAGATCCGGTTCGGCCGCGATGGCGTATCCCTCGATCTGACGGACGACGAACGCGCGACCCTCGAGCAGCTCGGGCGTGTGCTCGGCGCCCTCGTCGAGAGCGTCCCCGGCACGCGGCTCGAAGTGAAGCCGGTCGGCTTCGGCGTGCACTACCGGCTTCTGGACGGGGACGGCGGAGCCGACGTCGTCGCGCGCGCCCACCAGGCTGCGGCCGGTGTCGGCGACGCCCTGACGATCCGCGACGGCAAAGACATCATCGAGTTCTCCGTGCGCGGTGCGAACAAGGGCGACGGCATCCAGCGGCTGCGGGAGTACACGCGGGCGACCGCCGTGCTGTTCGCGGGCGACGACGTCACCGACGAGGACGGCTTCGCCGTGCTGCGCACCGACACAGGCGACCTCGGGGTCAAGGTGGGGGAGGGCGAGACGGCGGCGCAGTTCCGCGTCGCCGACGAGCGCGCGATCGCGACCCTGCTGACCCTGCTGGCCGACGCGCGCGGTGCGACGCGGTCGTCCTCCACAGCCTGACGGCGGCGTCGGTTCTCCACGGCCCCGGACACAGGGGACGAGCGGACATCCAAACGGTCCTAGAGTTGTCACATGCCAGAGATCGATTGGAAGCCGCGTTCGCGCGTCGTCACGGACGGGATCGAAGCCACCACCAGCCGCGGAATGCTGCGAGCCGTGGGAATGGGCGACGCCGACTGGGAGAAGCCCCAGATCGGCATTGCGAGCTCGTGGAACGAGATCACGCCCTGCAACCTCTCGCTCGACCGGCTGGCGCAGGGCGCGAAGGAGGGCGTGCACTCCGGCGGAGGCTATCCGCTGCAGTTCGGCACCATCTCGGTCTCCGACGGCATCTCCATGGGCCACGAGGGCATGCACTTCTCGCTCGTCTCGCGCGAGGTCATCGCCGACTCGGTCGAGACGGTGATGATGGCTGAGCGCCTCGACGGAACGGTGCTGCTCGCCGGCTGCGACAAGTCGCTGCCCGGCATGCTCATGGCGGCGGCCCGGCTCGACCTCGCGGCCGTCTTCCTCTATGCGGGTTCGATCGCCCCCGGCTGGGTCAAGCTCAGCGACGGCACCGAGAAAGACGTCACGATCATCGACTCGTTCGAGGCCGTCGGCGCGTGCAAGGCAGGCAAGATGAGCGAGGTGGACCTCAAGCGCATCGAGTGCGCCATCGCTCCTGGCGAGGGCGCGTGCGGCGGCATGTACACCGCCAACACGATGGCCAGCGTCGCCGAGGCCCTCGGCATGAGCCTTCCAGGCTCCGCGGCGCCGCCCTCGGCCGATCGGCGTCGCGACTACTTCGCCCACCGCTCCGGCGAGGCCGTCGTCAACCTGCTCAGGCAGGGCATCACCGCCCGCGACATCCTCACCAAGAAGGCGTTCGAGAACGCGATCGCGGTCGCGATGGCGTTCGGAGGTTCCACCAACGTGGTGCTGCACCTGCTCGCGATCGCGCACGAGGCCGACGTCGACCTCACGATCGACGACTTCAACCGCATCGGCTCGAAGGTCCCGCACATCGGCGACCTCAAGCCGTTCGGCACGTACGTCATGAACGACGTCGACCGCCACGGCGGTGTCCCCGTCGTCATGAAGGCCCTGCTCGACGCCGGCCTGCTGCACGGCGACTGCCTCACGGTCACCGGCAAGACGGTCGCCGAGAACCTCGCGGAGATCAAGCCGCCCGCGCCCGACGGCACCGTCATGCGCTCACTCGACAACCCCATCCACCCCACGGGCGGCCTGACCATCCTCAAGGGCTCGCTGGCTCCGGAGGGCGCCGTCGTCAAGACGGCCGGTTTCGACGCCGACGTCTTCGAGGGTCCTGCCCGGGTCTTCGAGCGCGAACGTGCGGCGATGGACGCGCTGACCGAGGGGCGCATCACCGCGGGAGACGTCGTCATCATCCGCTACGAGGGCCCGAAGGGCGGCCCGGGCATGCGTGAGATGCTTGCGATCACCGCGGCCATCAAGGGCGCGGGGCTCGGCAAGGATGTACTACTATTGACCGACGGACGATTCTCAGGCGGCACAACCGGCCTGTGCATCGGCCACATAGCACCCGAAGCGGTGGACGCAGGTCCCATCGCATTCGTGCGCGATGGTGATCTGATACGGGTCGATATCGCGGCTCGCTCCCTCGACCTACTGGTCGACGAGTCAGAGCTGACCGCCCGCCGAGAAGGCTGGGCGCCTCTTCCTCCGCGCTATACCCGTGGCGTTCTAGCGAAGTACTCCAAGCTCGTGCGCTCCGCCGCGGAGGGCGCGGTCACGGGGTAGTCCTTCGCCTCGACCCAGCTCCATCAACCACTCGCACGTAAGGGATCGATAAGGCATGACGCCGGATGCAACCCCCAGCACAGTGTTGCCGTCCGCGACGCCCGGAAAAGCGTCGCCCGAAATCCTGACCGGCTCCAAGTCGGTCGTCCGCACCCTCGAGCTCCTCGGCGTCACCGACGTCTTCGGGCTGCCGGGTGGTGCGATCCTCCCCATCTACGACGCGATCATGGACTCGTCCACGATCCGTCACATCCTCGTCCGGCACGAGCAGGGCGGCGGCCACGCGGCCGAAGGCTACGCGTCGGCCTCCAACAAGGTCGGCGTCGCGATGGCGACCTCCGGCCCCGGCGCGACGAACCTCGTCACCGCGATCATGGACGCGCACATGGACTCCGTGCCCGTGGTCTTCATCACGGGCCAGGTCTTCTCCACCCTGATGGGGACAGACGCGTTCCAGGAGGCCGACATCGTCGGCATCACGATGCCGATCACGAAGCACTCGTTCCTGGTCAAGAAGGCCGAGGACATCCCCGCGACCATCGCCGCGGCGTATCACATCGCCGGCACCGGGCGCCCGGGGCCCGTCCTCGTCGACATCACCAAGGACGCGCAGCAGAACGCGGTGCCGTTCGTGTGGCCGCCCAAGATCGACCTCCCGGGGTACCGGCCGATCACCAAAGCGCACGGCAAGCAGATCCTCGCCGCCGCGCAGCTCCTGGCGGAGTCCAAGAAACCGGTCCTGTATGTCGGCGGCGGTGTGATCCGGTCGCAGGCCTCGCAGGAGCTGCTCGAGCTGGCCGAGACCACCGGGGCGCCGGTCGTGACCACGCTGATGGCGCGCGGGGCGTTTCCCGACACGCACCAGCAGCACCTCGGCATGCCCGGCATGCACGGCACGGTCCCCGCGGTGCTCGCCCTTCAAGAAGCCGACCTCATCGTGTCGCTCGGAGCGCGCTTCGACGACCGGGTCACCGGCAACACCTCCCTCTTCGCGCCCAATGCGAAGATCGTGCACGTCGACGTCGACCCTGCCGAGATCTCGAAGATCCGCACCGCCGATGTTCCCATCGTCGGCGATGCCAAAGACGTCATCGTCGATCTGACTGCGGCCTTCCAAGAGGCCACCCGCGGTGCAGAGGCCGGTCTGGTCGAATGGTGGACCTACCTCAACGGGCTCCGCGAAGAGTTCCCGCTCGGGTACACCTCGACCACCGACGGCCTGCTCGCTCCGCAGCACATCATCCAGCGCATCGGCGAGCTCACCGGACCGGAGGGCATCTACACCGCCGGCGTCGGACAGCACCAGATGTGGGCCGCGCAGTTCATCAAGTACGAGCGCCCCAACTCCTGGCTCAACTCGGGCGGCGCTGGCACGATGGGCTACTCGGTTCCCGCGGCGATGGGCGCCAAGGTAGCCCAGCCCGACCGGGTCGTGTGGGCGATCGACGGCGACGGTTGCTTCCAGATGACGAATCAGGAGCTGGCCACCTGCACGATCAACGACATCCCGATCAAGGTGGCGATCATCAACAACTCGTCGCTCGGGATGGTGCGGCAGTGGCAGACGCTGTTCTACGACGGCCGCTATTCCAACACTGACCTCAACACGGGCCACGACACCGTGCGGGTGCCCGACTTCGTGAAGCTCGCCGAGGCGTACGGCGCACTCGGCATCCGCGTCACGAAAGAAGAAGAGGTCGACGCCGCGATCACGCTCGCGCTGGAGACGAACGACCGTCCGGTCGTGATCGACTTCGTCGTCAGCGCCGACGCCATGGTGTGGCCGATGGTCCCGCAGGGCGTCAGCAACAGCTACGTGCAGTACGCCCGCGACCACAGCCCCGCCTTCGGAGAGGAGTGAATCTATGAGCAGCCACGTTCTGAGCCTCCTCGTCGAGGACAAGCCCGGTCTGCTGACCCGGGTCGCAGGCCTGTTCGCGCGCCGCGGGTTCAACATCAACTCGCTCGCGGTGGGCACCAGCGAGGTCGAAGGTCTCTCGCGCATCACCGTGGTCGTCGACGTGGAGGAGCTGCCGCTCGAGCAGGTCACCAAGCAGCTCAACAAGCTGATCAACGTCATCAAGATCGTCGAGCTCGAGCCGACGCAGTCGGTGCAGCGCGAGCACCTCCTCATCAAGGTCCGCGTCGATAACTCGACGCGCTCCCAGGTGCTCGAGGCGGTCAACCTCTTCCGCGCCCGCGTCGTCGACGTGGCCACCGACGCCCTCGTCATCGAGGTCACCGGCGACAGCGGCAAGACCCAGGCGCTCCTCAAGGTGCTGGAGCCGTACGGGATCAAAGAGATGGCCCAGTCGGGCCTCCTCGCGATCGGGCGCGGCGGCAAGTCCATCACCGAGCGAGTCTTCAAGAACTGAACCCGCCCTCGGGCATCAGAACCACATCAAGAAGGAGAACCCACA
This sequence comes from Leifsonia sp. McL0607, assembly GCF_049993355.1. Classification (GTDB taxonomy): domain Bacteria; phylum Actinomycetota; class Actinomycetes; order Actinomycetales; family Microbacteriaceae; genus Leifsonia. The sequence continues at coordinate 2,901,200 of NZ_CP188253.1, forward strand.
AAGTGGCTGAGATCTACTACGACAACGACGCGGACCTCTCGATCATCCAGGGCAAGAAGGTCGCGGTCATCGGCTACGGCTCGCAAGGCCACGCGCACGCGCAGAACCTCCGCGACTCGGGCGTCGAGGTCGTCGTCGGCCTCAAGGAAGGCTCCAAGTCCAAGCCCAAGGCCGAGGAGGCCGGCTTCCGCGTCCTCTCCGCCGCCGAGGCGGCCAAGTGGGCCGACGTGGTCGTCATCCTCGCGCCCGACCAGGTGCAGCGCAACCTCTACGCCGACGACATCCAGGCAAACCTCGAAGAGGGCAACGCGCTCGTGTTCGGCCACGGCTTCAACATCCGCTTCGGCTACATCGAGGCCCCCGAGGGCGTCGACGTCATCATGGTCGCCCCCAAGGGCCCTGGCCACACGGTACGCCGTGAGTACGAGGCCGGCCGCGGCGTCCCCGTGATCGTGGCGGTCGAGAAGGACGCGACGGGCAATGCCTGGCCGCTCGTCCTCAGCTATGCCAAGGGCATCGGCGGACTGCGCGCCGGCGGCATCAAGACCACGTTCACCGAGGAGACCGAGACCGACCTCTTCGGCGAGCAGGCCGTGCTCTGCGGTGGCGTCTCGCAGCTCGTCCAGTACGGCTTCGAGACCCTCACCGAGGCCGGCTACCAACCGCAGGTCGCCTACTTCGAGGTGCTCCACGAGCTCAAGCTCATCGTCGACCTCATGTGGGAGGGCGGCATCGCCAAGCAGCGCTGGAGCGTCTCCGACACGGCCGAGTACGGCGACTACGTGTCCGGCCCGCGCGTGATCGACCCGCACGTCAAGGAGAACATGAAGGCCGTTCTCTCCGACATCCAGGACGGCACGTTCGCCAAGCGCTTCATCGCAGACCAGGACGCGGGCGCTCCCGAGTTCCTGGCGCTCCGCGCCAAGGGCGAGCAGCACCCCATCGAGGCCACCGGCCGCGAGCTGCGCAAGCTCTTCGCCTGGAACGCGTCGGACGATGACGACTACGTCGACGGCGAGGTCGCGCGCTGATCCGTCAGATGCGCATCACGGCATCCTGAGAGGGGCCGCACCGAACGGGTGCGGTCCCTCCGTCGTTCACGCCGCACTGTGCTCGATGACCGTGTCGGTGCCGGGGTAGACGAGCGTCTCGTGGCCGTCGTCGAACCGAACGAGATAGGGCGGGGCGCCGTCCGTGCCGCGCACCTCCACCACCTCGCCGTGGCGGTCGACAGACTCCACCGTGGCGCCCCGGATGCAGATCCGGTCTCCGATCGTCGCCTGCATGATGGCCTCCTTCCGCGGGCCTCACCGGGTGTGGTCCCTCACCGCCGACGCTACGCCAGCCGCCCGCGTCCGGGAATGCCGCTATCGTGACAGCATGCCCCTCCACAGCGCCGCCGTCGAGATCGCCGTCCAGGACGTCGTCGGTGCGCGCGTCGCACTCGCGGAGGGCGCTGACCGGGTGGAGCTGTGCGTCGCGCTGGGTCTCGGCGGCCTCACGCCGTCCGCCGGCCTGGTCGAGGCAGCCATCGCGGAGGCGGCAGGGGCTGGACGGACCGGATTCGTCCACGTCCTGGTCCGCCCCCGCGGTGGAGGTTTCGTCTACGACACGGACGAGCTCGAGACGACCCTCGCGGACATCCGCTTCGCCCGGCGGGCCGGGGCGGGCGGCGTCGTCGTCGGGGCTCTCGATGAGGCCGGTCGCATCGACCGGGACGCGGTCGAGCGCTTCGTGGAGGCGGCAGGCGACCTGGACGTCACCTTCCATCGCGCCTTCGACACCCTCGCCGACACCGCCGCGGCGGCCGAGGCACTCATCGCGCTCGGAGTCGCTCGCGTGCTGACCTCCGGAGGTGCAGAGCGCAGCATCGACGGTGTCGACCGGCTGCGCACGCTGGCCCAGCAGGTGGAGGGCCGCCTCCAGGTGATGGCGGGCGGGGGAGTGCACGTACAGGACATCCCCGCACTGACCGCCGCGGGAGTCGACGCCGTGCACCTCTCGGCTCGCCACACCGTCTCCGGCGCGCCGAGCGGCCCGGGCGGCGGCGACGCCCGCTACGACATCACCGACCCGGTCACAGTGCGCGAGGCGGTCGCCGCCACGCGGTGACCGCGCCCCATCCGGCCGCAGCGACGACCCCCGCGGTCACGGCCCAGGTGATGAGGCCGCCGAACGAGAGCGTCAGGCCGTGCGACACCCACACCGCGCACAGCAGGGTGACCAGCAGAGGCATAGCGGCCAGGGCCACGGCCCAACCGGCTCCAGCCCGGCCGGTCGCGATCAGGTAGCCTGCGGCTCCGAGTGTCCAGCGAGGATGACGGCGAGGGCGAGGTCGTCGCGCCACAGGGTGGCCTCGTCGAAGCCGGTCAGCGTGGTGGTCGCCCGCACGCTGATCGCCACGAAACCGATCGCGACGGTCGCGACGAGTGCGCCGAGCAGGCCCGCGCGCCGCGAGAACGGCCCGTGCGCACCGCGATCGCGCCGGGGCCTGCCGCTCCCGCGCATGGCGGCCGCGGCTCCGAGCAGCGTCAGGAAGACGAACGTCGTCCAGCTCGGGAGTACGGAGATCGCGTCCTCCATGCCGTCGATGCGCCACGAGAAGGCGGCTCCGAAGATCGGCACGACCACGATTCCGGTCGCGATCGCGGCCGACAGCGTCCAGCGTGCGGCAGTGCGCAGCCGGAGCAGTTCCAGGAGGAACGCGCAGACCCAGAACATGAAGACGACCGCGGCCGGTGTCCGGAGCGGTCCGACCGGCCACGGGCCCGGCGGGACCTTGGTCAGCTGCCCGAGCTCGCCCGTCACGATCGCGAACACCGAGAAGGCGGCGGCGATCCCGAGCGCGGCCGAACCGGCGGCGACCCGGGCTTCGACGGGGACGCTCGTGGCGATCGCGCGGATCCGTGCCCGCCAGCCGTTGAGCAGCAGATCGGCGACCTCGCCGGCCCGGGGCCGCGTGCGACCCTCGTCCTCCGCCCGTTCGAGCAGTGTTCCGAGCACGGCCTCCGCATTGACGGATCGCCATCCGGAGGGATACGCGCGCAGGACTCGACGATAGCGTCGCTCGAGGGCGCTCACGCGATGACTCCGTCGAGTCGCCGGCGGACGAGCGCGACACCCGCCGCCATCCTCTCGGCCTCCGCCCGGAGGGCGATCCGGCCTGCGTCCGTCAGGGCGAAGTAGCGACGCGGCCTCCCGTCGACGACGTCGTCGCCGTCCGCGCGAACGAGTCCTTCGGACGCCAGGCGGTCGAGGGCGGCGTACAGCGTGCCGACCTGGATCGTGACGCGCCCCTCCGTCGCTGCCTCAGCGTCCTTGATGATCGCGTAGCCGTGCAGTCGATCGCGGGCCAGCGCAGCGAGGATGTAGAAGCTCGGCTGCCTGAGCGGGGTGATACGCATGATGGGAACCATATATCGATGAGTTGAGTATCGCGTACGCGGCGAAAGCGGCCCGTGCCCTCCCGCTAGAGTTAAGCAACCCGCGCACCGCCGACTGCTGCGCGCCTTCTCCCAAGCCAGCCTCCCTGTAAGGAACTGCCACGTGACAAAGCCGGTCGTGCTGATCGCCGAAGAACTTTCGCCCGCTACTGTCGACGCCCTCGGGCCGGACTTCGACATCCGCGACGTCGACGGCACCGACCGGTCGGCCCTGCTCTCCGCCGTCGCCGACGCGGACGCCATCCTCGTGCGCTCCGCGACCAAGGTCGATGCCGAGGTCATCGCGGCTGCGGCGAAACTGCGGGTGATCGCGCGTGCCGGTGTCGGGCTCGACAACGTGGACATCAAGAGCGCCACGAACGCCGGCGTCATGGTCGTCAACGCGCCGACCTCCAACATCATCTCGGCCGCCGAACTCACGGTCGGCCACATCCTGAGCCTCGCCCGCCACATCCCCGCGGCCCACAACGCACTCGCGCAGGGGCAGTGGAAGCGCTCGAAGTACACCGGGGTCGAGCTGTACGAGAAGACCGTCGGCATCATCGGCCTCGGCCGCATCGGCGCTCTCATCACGGCGCGACTGCAGGCGTTCGGAACCAAGGTGATCGCGTACGACCCCTACGTCACGAGTGCCCGCGCACAGCAGCTCGGCGTGCAGCTGGTGAGCCTCGACGAGCTGCTCACCGACGCCGACTTCCTCACCATCCACATGCCGAAGACGCCCGAGACGACGGGGATGATCTCCGACGACCAGCTCGCGCAGATGAAGCCGACGGCCTTCATCGTCAACGTCGCCCGCGGCGGCCTGATCGACGAGGATGCGCTCTACCGGGCGCTCAGCACCCACAGCATCGCCGGTGCGGGGCTCGACGTGTTCGTGTCCGAGCCTCCGACCGACTCCCCGCTGCTCGGGCTGGAGAACGTCGTGGTCACGCCGCACCTCGGCGCGTCGACCGACGAGGCCCAGGAGAAGGCCGGTGTCTCGGTCGCCCGGTCGGTGCGCCTGGCGCTCTCGGGCGAGCTCGTCCCCGACGCCGTCAACGTCGCAGGCGGCGTCATCGATCCGTACGTCCGTCCCGGCATCCCGCTCGTCGAGAAGCTCGGCCAGGTGTTCTCGGGCCTGGCGCACAGCCCGCTCACCAGCGTCGACGTCGAGGTGCGCGGCGAGCTCGTCGACTACGACGTGAGCGTTCTCAAGCTGGCGGCGCTCAAGGGCATCTTCACCAACATCGTGAGCGAGACCGTCTCGTACGTGAACGCGCCGCTCCTCGCCGAGCAGCGCGGCATCGAGGTGCGGCTCATCACCGACTCGGTGAGCGAGGAGTACCGCAACCTGATCACGCTGCGCGGCGCTCTGAGCGACGGCTCGCAGGTATCGGTGTCGGGCACGCTCACCGGCACCAAGCAGATCGAGAAGGTCGTCGAGATCAACGGCTACGACGTGGAGGTGCCGGTCGCCGAGCACCTGATCGTCATGGTCTACGACGACCGCCCCGGCATCGTCGCGATCTACGGCCACGAGTTCGGCGAGGCCAAGATCAACATCGCGGGCATGCAGATCGCCCGGACGTCCGCCGGCGGCAAGGCGCTCAGCGTCCTGACCGTCGACTCGCGCGTGCCCGAGGGCTTGCTCGACAAGGTGCGCGTCGCCATCGACGCCGACCTCCTGCAGGAGATCGACATCACCGAGGCCTGAGTCCCGCCTCCGTGCCCCTCGAGATGTTTCTGTCGCGCGCTGTCGATTCCGGCGGTTGACTTGCGTCGTAGGGGTGTCGATGTCCTACCGGATCGACTTCCCATCGAAGTGAGGAGACCACCATGTCCGACGAATACGTCCTGCTCATCCACGAGCCCGACTGGGATCCGGACTCCATGACGCCCGACGAGTGGCGGGAGGCCATGTCCGGCCACCAGGCCTTCCAAGAGGCTGTCGCCGCGGCCGGCGAGCGCGTCGTCGCCACGAGCGCCCTCCAGCCGATCGCCAAGGCCACGAAGATCACCCCGCGCGCCGACGGCGACCCGCTGATCACCGACGGGCCGTTCAGCGAGACCCGCGAAGTCGTCACCGGCTTCTACAGCTTCACCGCGTCGAGCCCCGAGGAGGCCAGGGAGCTGGCCGCGCTGGTGCCGACCGGAGGCTGGGTCGAACTGTACCCGGTGCTGGTGCTCGACCTCGTCCCCTCAGCCCGCGTTCACAACCTCACGGGGAACTACAGCTAGGGCGGGATGACGGCGGCCGACCGGATCGAACGCGCATACCGCGAGGACGCCGCCCTGATCCTCGGGGCGGTCGCGCGCACGACGGGCGACCTCCTGCTCGCCGAGGACGCGGTGCAGGAGGCGTTCGCCCGCGCGCTCGCGGAGGCTGCGGGCGGGCGCGAGCCGGCCAACCCGGCCGCCTGGATCACGACAGTGGCACGCCGCGTCGCCGTCGATGCGGTTCGGCGCGACCGCACGTCGTCGCGGGTCGCCCCGATGCTCGCCGCGCAGGTCGCCCTCGCCGAGCGGGCGGCCGTCGACGACGCCGTGGAGGAAGGTGCGTCGGTGTTCACCGGAGACGAGCGCCTCGAGCTGATCCTGCTGGTCGCGCATCCCGACCTCACGCAGGAGGCGCGGGTCGCCCTCGCGCTGCGGCACGTCTGCGGCGTTCCGACAGCCCGGATCGCCGAGGCCTTCCTGGTCTCCGAGCCCACGATGGCCGCCCGCCTCACGCGCGCAAAGAAGCGCATCCACGACTCCGGCATCCGCTTCTCACTGGAGAACCCGGCGATGGTCCCGGCGCGGATGCCGGACGCGCTCACGACCATCTACCTGCTCTACACGGCGGGCCATGCGGCCGCGAACGACTCGCTGTGCGGCGACGCCATCGCTCTCGCCCGCGACGCGCATCGGCTGACCCGCGAGCCGGAGAGCGCCGGGCTGCTGGCCCTCCTTCTGCTCACCGAGGCCCGTCAGGCCACCCGGTTGACGCCCGACGACGAGTTCGCGACGCTCCGGGAGGCCGACCGCTCCCGCTGGGACGTCGCGCTCATCGCCGAGGGCGAGCGTCTCGCTACGGAGGCGCTGACCGGCGCGGGCGAAGGCGGCGACGGCCGCTACGCGCTGCAGGCGGGCATCGCGGGGCTGCACGCGATCGCGTCGTCGTGGGAGGCCACCGACTGGCCGGCGATCGTCCGTCTGTACGACGGGCTGGTGCGGGCGTGGCCGAGCGCCGTTGCCCGACTCGGTCGGCTGGTCGCGCTGGGACACAGCCCCGACGCCGGTCCGGAGGTCGCTCTGGCCGGGCTCGACGCCGACTCCGCACTGTTCGACGGTCCGCTGGCTGCACGCGCGCACGCCGCCCGTGCGGAGCTGCTGCGGATCGCCGGTGCGAATGCGGAGGCGGCCGCGGAGCTGCGCCGCGCCATCGCAGCCTCGGACGACGACCGCACCCGGCGGTCCCTGCAGCGGCTGCTCGACTCTCCGGGCGCCGACGGGTCACGCGCGTGACGGGTCGTCGTCGCCCGTCGCCGTTCAGTCGTGCTTCGAGAGACGCTCGACCAGCGCGACCTGCGCGCCTGACCTCGCCCCGAGTCGCCGCGCGCGACTCCGGCGAGAAGGCGCCCAATGCGCCCGAATCGGGCGAGAACGCGCAGAATCGGGCGAGAACGCGCAGAATCGACCGCTTCGTGCGCGTCTCATCGCCGAGCCACCCGCTCCGCGCGGGGGCCGAGCGGGCGGCGATAGTGTTAGGTGAACCGTCGGCCCACCGATCAGTGCAGGAGCGTCATGAGCACAACCGTCCAACTCGCCGTCATCCCCGGGGACGGAATCGGTCCGGAGGTGATCGCGGAGGCGGTCAAGGTGCTCGACGCGGTGACCGCCGGGAGCGATCTCGCGTTCGAGAAGTCGCACTTCTCGCTCGGCGCCGACCGCTACCTGGCCACTGGCGACGTGCTCACCGATGACGACCTGATGGCTATCGCCGGCCACGACGCCATCCTGCTCGGCGCCGTCGGCGGCAAGCCGGGTGACCCGCGGCTCGCCGGCGCCAACATCGAGCGCGGGCTGCTGCTGAAGCTGCGCTTCTCGCTCGACCACTACGTCAACCTCCGCCCGACCACGCTCTTCCCCGGCATCACGAGCCCGCTCGCGAGCCCGGGCGACGTCGACTTCGTAGTGGTCCGCGAAGGCACTGAGGGGCCGTATGTCGGCAACGGGGGCGCAATCCGGCGGGGCACGCCGCACGAGATCGCCAACGAGGTCTCCGTCAACACGGCCTACGGTGTGGAGCGCGTGGTGCGCTACGCGTTCGAGCAGGCCGAGCACCGCCGCAAGAAGCTGACCCTCGTGCACAAGACCAACGTGCTGACGTTCGCGGGAGGCCTCTGGAAGCGGATCGTCGACGCGGTCGCCTCCGAGCACCCCGAGGTGGCCGTCGACTACCTGCACGTCGACGCGGCGACGATTTTCCTGGTCACGGATCCTGCTAGATTCGATGTGATCGTCACGGACAACCTCTTCGGCGACATCCTCACCGACCTCGCGGCCGCGATCAGCGGCGGCATCGGACTGGCCGCCTCGGGCAACATCAACCCCGCAGGCGAATTCCCGAGCATGTTCGAACCGGTTCACGGATCGGCCCCCGACATCGCCGGCCAGCAGAAGGCCGACCCCACCGCCGCGATCCTCTCCGTCGCGCTCCTCCTGCGCCACCTCGGCGCCCGGGAGCTCGCGGAGCGCGTCGAGCAAGCGGTGACGTCCGACCTGGCCGCCCGCAGCGGCGCCGCGCGCACGACCTCCGAGATCGGCGACGCGATCGCGGCCAGCGTGGCGCAGAATTGACGCATCGCAGTAAAGGACACTCAATGACCTCCACCAGTATCAACCTCACCTCCGGCCCCTCCGAGACCGCCGGGCTCCTCTGGAACGTCACCCGCAACGAGTCGGCACGCAACGCGGCCGAGCGTGACGAGATCCTGGCGAACCCCGGCTTCGGCAACCACTTCACCGACCACATGGTCGACCTGTGCTGGTCGGCCAAGGGAGGCTGGCACCGACCGCGGGTCTCCCCGTACGGGCCGATCCAGCTCGACCCCTCAGCGGCCGTGCTGCACTACGCGCAGGAGGTCTTCGAAGGGCTCAAGGCGTACCGGCACGCGGACGGCTCGATCTGGAGCTTCCGCCCGGAGGCCAACGCGGCGCGTATGCAGCGCTCGGCGTACCGGCTCGCGCTTCCCGAGCTGCCGGTCGAGCACTTCCTCGACGCGCTCAAGCAGCTGGTCGCGGTCGACGGCGACTGGGTGCCGGATCGCGAGGAGACCAGCCTCTACCTCCGGCCGTTCATGTTCGCCAAGGAGGCGTTCCTCGGGGTGCGGCCGGCCAACAAGGTGGCCTTCTACCTGATCGCCAGCCCTGCGGGCGCCTATTTCTCGAGCGGCGTGGCGCCGGTGTCGATCTGGCTGTCGGACCACTGGTCGCGTGCCGGCAAGGGCGGCACGGGAGCCGCCAAGACCGGCGGAAACTACGCGTCGAGCCTGCTTCCCCAGGCGGAGGCCGCCGAGCACGGCTGTGCGCAGGTGCTGTTCCTCGACTCGATGGAAGGGAAGTACGTCGAGGAGCTCGGCGGCATGAACGTCGTTCTCGTCTACAAGGACGGCACAGTGGTCACCCCCGAATCCGACAGCATCCTTGAGGGCATCACGCTCGACTCGGTGCTGCAGCTCGCGCGCGACCGCGGTCATACCGTGGAGCGTCGTCGCGTGACGATCGACGAGTGGCGCGACGGCGTGGAGTCCGGCGACATCGTCGAGGCGTTCGCGTGCGGCACCGCGGCGGTCATCACGCCGATCGGCGAGCTGAAGTCCGACACGTTCACCGTCGGCGACATCACGGCGCCCCCCGGGGAGTTGACGATGTCGCTGCGCAAGGAGCTGACCGACATCCAGTACGGCCGCGAGCGCGACCGCCACAACTGGATGATGCGCCTCGACGCCTGACCGGCGAGACGTGAGCAATCGCGCAAATCCCGCCGAGGATTCCCGCGATTACTCACGTCTGAGGGCCGCGAGCGGGGTGGCTACGATCGTGCCATGAGCGCTCCCGAACCTGTCTTCGCCGTCGTCGGCCCCGGGGCCGTGGGCGGCCTGCTCGCGTGGCTGCTGAGCCGGGCTGGTCACGACGTGGTCGCGGTCGGTCGCCCGGCGACGGTGGAGGCCCTCCGCGCGAACGGCATCGAGGTGCGCAGCGCCACGTTCGGCGACGCCGTCGAGCGCGTCTCCGCTTCGACCGAGGTGCCGCAGCGCGGCGAGCGTGATCGTCGCCACGAAGGCCTACGGGCTCGACGACGTCCTGCCGGGCATCGTGGCAGCACAGCCGGTCGAGGTGCTGTCCGTCCTCAACGGCGTCGAGCACATGGCGCCGCTGCGTGCCGCGCTGCCGGAGGCCGCCGTCGCCGGCGGCTCGGTGACGGTCTCCGCCCTGCGCGCCTCCACCACGGTGATCGACCACCGCAGTCCGTTCCTGAACATCGAGGTCCCGGAGGTCGCGGGCGAGTTCGCCGCCGTGCGCGCCCTGTCAGGGGCGGGGCCGCGTGTGCGGACAGGCGGGACGGAGGCCGAGGTGCTGTGGGCCAAGTTCCGGCTCCTGTCGGCGCTGGCGCTGCTGACCTCCTACTGGCGGCAGTCAGCGGGGCCGGCGCTGAGCGAGGACCCCGAGCTGACCGAGGCGGTCGTATCGGAGATCGTCGCGTGCTCAGTGGCGGAGGGCGTCCCGATCTCGGCGCTCGACCTGGTGCGCGCGCTGCACAGCGTGCCGGGAGGTCTGCGCACGTCGCTGCAGGAGGACCTCGCCGCCGACCGGCCGAGCGAGCTCGACGCGCTCGGCGGCGCTCTCCTGCGCATCGCAGCCGGGACTATCTCAGTAACGGTGTTTCCGGCGGTTTTCATTTAGTAGGTCTCCGCGGCCGGCCAGCGGTCTGCGAAGGTGATGGCGAACGCGTTGAGAGCAGGTTTCCATCGCATCGTCCATCGGACTCGTCCCGCACCGGTCGGGTCGAGTGATCTGGTGACAAGATACAGGCACTTGAGCGCCGCCTGCTCTGTCGGGAAGTGTCCTCTGGCGCGCACCGCACGCCGGTATCGGGCGTTGAGGGACTCAATCGCGTTCGTCGAGCAGATCACCCGGCGAATCTCGATGTCGTAGTCCAGGAAGGGGATGAACTCCTCCCACGCGGACTCCCAGAGCCGGATAATCGCCGCGTATTTCTTGCCCCACTTCTGGTCGAGCTCTTCCAACGCGGCCCGAGCGGCGTTCGGGCTCGGAGCGGTATAGATCGGCTTCACATCGCGTTTGAGCGCATCCCAGTCCTTCTTCGACGCCAACCGGAACGTGTTCCGGATCAGGTGGATGATGCACGTCTGCACCGTCGTGAGTGGCCAGACGTTGCCGACAACCTCGGGCAAACCCTTCAGACCATCGCAGACGAGGAAGAACGTGTCACGCACCCCACGATTCTTGATGTCGGTGAGGACACTCATCCAGAACTTCGCACCCTCACCGCCGGTCCCAGCCCAGAGTCCGAGGACGTCCTTCTCGCCAGCGAGGGTGACTCCGATCGCGGCATAGATCGGCCGGTTCGCGACCTGCCCGTCGCGGATCTTCACCACGATCGCATCGATGAAGATCGCCGCATAGACCTCCTCGAGCGGCCTGGCGGACCATTCGTTCATCTCGTCGATCACCTTGTCCGTGATCCGGGAGATCGTCTCCTTCGAGACCGAGGCACCATAGATCTGAGCGAAGTGCGCCGAGATCTCACCAGTGGTGAGCCCGTTCGCATACAACGACAGGACGATTTCCTCGACCCCGTTCAACCGACGTTGGCGCTTCTTCACGATCTTCGGCTCGAACGACCCATCGCGATCCCGCGGCACATCGATCGTGACCTGCCCGGTCGCTTCGGTCAGCACGGTCTTCGGCCGAGTCCCGTTGCGCACGTTTCCGCTCTCACGGTCGAGGTCAGCCCGGTTCTTCTCATGGCCGAGGTGCTCGGTCAGCTCCTCGTTCAGCGCGGTCTCGAGCACGTTCTTCGTGAACAGCTTCAGCAACCCGTCCGGGCCCGTCAGAGCCAGACCCTGCTCTTTGGCCAGCCGCACCAGCTCGGCCGCCGCAGCGGCCTCCACGGAACGGTCATCATCATGGTGTTTCTTCGGACTCACAACATCCAGTGTCGTCGTCATCACAGCACCTTCCCCGCCACACATCACACGCAGCGCGTCAGGCCGGAAACACCGCTAAATCCACAGTCCCCTTGACACGCTCGCGGGGCAAGAACGGCAAGAAACCCGGCCCAGCCGTCCACGATGATCTCTGCACCGTCACGGACGAGGACGGGCGACTCCGGCACGAGTTCACCGCTGACGGGCCGAACCAGCTCTGGCTGACCGACATCACGGAGCACAAGACCGGCGAGGGCAAGCTCTACCTCTGCGCGATCAAGGACGTGTTCGGCAACAAGATCGTCGGCTACTCCATCGACTCCAGAATGAAGTCGAGCCTGGCCGTCAACGCACTCAACAACGCCGTCGCGATGCGCGACGACGTTGCCGGCTGCGTAATCCACAGCGACCGCGGGTCGCAATTTCGAAGCCGGAAGTTTCTGCGCGCCCTGACCCGACACCGCATGGTCGGATCAATGGGCAGAGTCGCCTCCTGCGGCGACAACGCCGCAATGGAAAGCTTCTTCAGCCTCTTGCAAAAGAACGTCCTCAACCGCCGCGCCTGGACCACCCGCGAGCAGCTGCGCATCGCGATCGTGACCTGGATCGAACGGACCCACCACCGCCGCCGACGACAGGCCGCGCTCGGCCGTTTGACCCCAGTCGAATTCGAGGTCATCATGAACACGCCCGTCGCACTGGCGGCATGACTACAACCTGTCACCTATCCGTGCAGCAGACCCCGATAAGCGCGATGCCAAGAGCTTCGCACTCCTCCAGCACGGCGGCGTTGTATGCGTCTTCGTCAGGAAAATGGTTCTTCGGAGCATTGCGGCCCTCATCAGAAAACGGATCAACCTGCAGGGCGGCTCGAACCCACTTTGCCCCAGCACTCATGAAGCTTCTCCTTGTAGAGACTGTGTGCTCGCCTCCAACGGCAGAACATTCCGCCTTCGAGCCTATCGACACATGCACCTAGACAGATCGCGGTGGACCTATCCATTAGCGGCGCTACCGAGCTGGGTCTGCTTTGCCCACGCCGAGTGTGTTTCCACGCGGCCGCGGTTCAGCTAGCTCGTTCTCCCATCTCGTGAAGACCGTGAGCGTGGAGGACGTCAACGTGACGTTTCGCGAGTAATCGGGCTACTTCGCGCACAGCCTCAACGTCTACGGGCAGAGCGGCAAGCCCTGCCCGTGCTGCGGCACGCCGATCGTGCGCGAGCGTTTCATGAACCGCTCGTCGCACTTCTGTCCGCACTGCCAGCGGCTGCGCACGCCCCGCACACCGGCCTGACGTTCAACCCGTAACTCCGGAACCCTGGCCGTCGCAGTCCGGCGGCCTCCGGAGTTACGGCATCCCGGCCGGCGTGTCGCCCGGAGTCTCCGGTATTGCTGCAATTCCGGAGGTTCGGTGCACCACGCCGGCGATCCGTCGGTTCCTCCGGAGAAGCGGTCGTGAACAACCGCAATCTCCGGAGTCAGTCGCGCCGCCTAAGCGTCTTCTGCCAGTGCCCGGTGAGTGAGTGCAGCCGGAAGCCGAAGGCACGGTTGATGGCGAGCATCGGGACGTTCTCGTCGGCGTTCCACGTCAGCAGCCGCGCGATATGCGGGGCGTGGACTGCGAGCTCGTGGATGTTCTGCAGCTTGACGAGCGTGCCGAGCCGGTGTCCCCGATGCGGAACGGCGACCAGTGTGTCGTACTGCTCCGCCTTGTCGCCGTCGGCCGGCACCGCGATCTCGGTGTAGGCGGCGAGTTCGGCGGAGGCGACGTGCTGCGCCGCGGTCACCAGCAGCGGCTCACCGCGGTCCGCGAGCTCGCGCTCCTGGGCACGCACCCGGTCGCCCGTCCACACTTCGCGGTCGAGCGCGATGCCGCTCTGCGGCACATCGATCGTCATCCGCGCCTTGAGCGCCGCGAACCGTTCGAGGAGCTCGTCGGGAGCGTGTCCCAGCCACGACACGGCGCGGTAGCCGCTAGCGGAGGCGGCCGTGCTCGCCAGGCCGGCCTCCCGTGCCGGCGAGAGTGGGAGCAGCAGCTCGCTCGACCGTTCGACCTGGCCGAGACGAAAGCCGTGCCGCAGCGCGAAACGCACGTCGGGCGATTCCGAGGGCAGCCCCGCCGAGCCGGAGGGCGCTCGGACGACGGACACACTGTTGCCGAGAGTGCGCACCGGATGCTCGGTGTACGCGCTCACCACACGCCGCCCGCCCTCGGCGGCCAGCTCTTCGCCCGCCGCCAGCAGCGCGGTGCCGATGCCGCGGCCGCGGGCCGCCGGTGCGACATCGATCAGCAGCGAGACGGTCTCGGCGTTCTTGTCGAGAGGGAAGTCGGCTTGGACACGTCCGACGATCACGTCGTCCTCGATCGCGACGAGCAGGATCTTCTCCTGGTACTCCTGCGCGCGGAACGATGCCAGCGCCTCCTCGGCCGTCTCGACGAAGTCGTCGGCCTCCCAGAGTGCGACGCTGACCCCGTTGAGCACACCGACAAGCTCTTCGAACGCGGAGGAGTCAGGCGTTCCGAGTGTCGCGGGGGGAGTCAGCCGCTCGATGCGCACCGCCACCTCCCGCTGTCCTGATCCGAAAGACGGTGTCGGTCCGCGATTGGCGTTTTCGGATGTGCGGCGAACCATAAACACTAACTCCGTTTCAGATCGCTGTGAAGAGCTGCGCCCGGTTTGGTTTCGATCGTGTAAATCTGGTCGGAAATGGCGGGTGCAAATGCTTGCGGCGCATGTAGTCTCAGCACACATATTCGTGGTGCGACGAGGCAATCACGCCGCGTTCGACACGGATTCACGTCGAGAGGCAGAAGATGCTAGGAAAGAAAGTCACGATCGGTGCGGCTGTTGCAGCGTCAGTCGCACTGCTCCTCGTGGGATGTGCCAACCAGCCGTCCACGGGGGGTTCCACCAGTTCCAACGCGAAGGTGAACATCCCGGCCATCACCTCCGTGAGCACCCCCAAAAACGCGGTCCTCCCCGCGGGCGACGGAAAAGCGACGTGCCCCTCGGGTCTGACCATCGCCTATGTCGGCGCCGAGACCGGCCCCAACGCCCAGCTCGGCATCAACATCTACAACGGCATCCAGCTGGCCATCAACCAGCACAACCAGGCCAACAAGGGCTGCCAGGTCGGCTTCAAGAAGTTCGACACCGAGGGTGACCCGAACAAGGCGACCGGCCCGGTCACCCAGGCGGTCAACGAGGCCGACATCGTCGGTGTCGTCGGCCTCCCGTTCTCCGGCGAGTCGAAGGCGACCGGCAACATCTTCGAGCAGCAGGGCCTCGTGCACATCACCCCGTCGGCCACGAACCCGGCACTGACCCAGAACGGCTGGAAGACCTTCTTCCGCGGTCTGGGCAACGACGCGGTCCAGGGTCCGGCGGCGGCGAAGTTCCTGACCGACAAGCTGAAGGCCAAGAAGGTCTACCTGGTTCAGGATGACTCCGACTACGGCATCGGCCTCGGCACGACCACCTCGAAGGCGCTCGGCGACGCGCTCGTCGGCACCGACAAGGTGACCACCGGCCAGAAGGACTTCTCGGCCGTGATCTCGAAGATCATCAACGCCAAGCCGGACGCGGTGTACTACTCGGGCTACTACGCGGAGGGCGCTCCGTTCGACCAGCAGCTGGTCAACAAGGGCTACACCGGCACGTTCGTCGGCCCCGACGGAGTGAAGGACGACCAGTTCATCAAGCTCGCCGGCGACGCGTCCAGCAACGCGTACTTCACCTGCCCCTGCATCCCGGGCGAGCTGATCCCGACGTTCGAGTCGGCGTACAAGTCGCTCGCGAACGCCGAGCCCGGCACCTACTCGATCGAGGGTTACGACGCCACCACCATCCTGCTCGCAGGCATCGACAAGGGCAAGATGACCCGTGCCGACCTGGTCGACTGGGTCAAGAGCTACGACGCCGACGGCCTGAGCAAGCACTACAAGTGGGACTCCACCGGTGAGCTCCAGGCGCCGACCGTCTACGGCTACAAGGTCGAGAACGGCAAGATCGTTCCGATCGGAACCATCGGATAACGCGCCACACGAAGGTGCCGCGGGCCACCGTGGCCCGCGGCACCTTTGTTTCGACTCTCACTAGAACTGAGCCGGACCAACGACGATCCGGCACTGAACCCTGGAAGTTCGAATGCTCGAAACCCTCCTGCTCGTCCATCCCGTCCTCGACAACTCCTGGATCAACTTCGATGTCGGCGCCCTCGTCCAGAACTTCTGGAGCGCCACCTTCGACGGCCTCACCTTCGGCGCCATCTACGGCCTGATCGCCGTCGGCTACACCCTCGTCTACGGCGTGCTCAACCTGATCAACTTCGCGCACTCCGAGGTGTTCATCGTCGGTGCGTACGGCGTCGTCATCACGCTCACCTCGCTCGGCTTCGGTCCGAGCGCCCCCAACCTGAGTCCTGCGGCGATCATCGGCGACCTCCTCCTGGCGCTGCTCGTCGGTATGGCGGCGTCCGCGTTCACCGCGTGGGTGCTCGAACGCGTGGCGTACCGTCCGCTGCGAAGACGGAACGCGCCACGCCTCGTGTTCCTCATCACGGCGATCGGCGCCTCGTTCACGATCCAGTACCTGATCTTCCTGATCCGGGGCGCGAACGCGGAGCCGGCGGTGACGATGTTCATCCCGCAGCCGATCTTCGACGTGTTCGGCACGATCGTGAACAGCCAGCAGATCATCATCGTGGTCGCGTCCGTGATCCTGATGATCGCTACGGACTGGTTCATCCGTCGCACCCGCACCGGCCGCGGGATCCGCGCTGTCGCGCAGGACGCCGACACGGCCACGTTGATGGGCGTGAACAAAGAGCGGATCATCCAGATCACCTTCATCACCGGCGGCATCCTCGCGGGCGCCGCGGCGCTGTTCTACGTGATGCTCGTCCCATCGGGCGTGATCTACAACGGCGGCTTCGTGCTCGGCGTCAAGGCGTTCGCTGCTGCCGTCCTCGGTGGGATCGGCAACGTGCGCGGCGCGCTCCTTGGAGGTCTCCTACTGGGCGTAATCGGCAACTACGGCCAGATCCTGCTGGGCGACTCGCAGTGGACGGACGTCGTCGCCTTCGTCGTCCTCGTTCTGGTGCTGCTGATCAAGCCGACGGGCATCCTGGGCACCTCCCTCGGAAGGAGCCGAGCATGAGCATGACAGAAGGCCCCAAGGTCCTCCCCGACGGCCGGGGGGAGCAGGTCGACGACGCGATGGAGGCCGCGCGCGTCCGCAAGCGCACCGGCTTCCTCCAGCCGCTCCGCGATCGCTGGAACGCCCTCCCGCGGGCGGTGCAGTGGGCATGGCTGCTCATCGTGGTCGCCCTGGCGTACGCTCTGCCGTACCTGAACTTCTTCCCGCTGACCACCGAGCCGGGCAACGACTGGCCGCTGGCGTGTTTCGCGATGGCGACCTACGGGCTCATCGCGGTCGGCCTGAACGTTGTGGTCGGCTACGCCGGCCTCCTCGACCTCGGCTACGTCGCGTTCTTCGCGGTGGGTTCGTACACCGCGGCGATGCTGACCAGCCCCGACTCGCCCTTCCTCAAGATCCCGTACCTGTGGACGATCCCGGTCGCCATGGCGATCACGATGACCTTCGGCGTGATCCTCGGCGTGCCGACGCTCCGCCTCCGCGGCGACTACCTGGCGATCGTCACGCTCGGCTTCGGTGAGATCGTGCGCATCCTCGCCACGATCATTCCCGCGATGAAGGGCCAGGTCGGCTTCCAGAACGTCGGGCACCCGCCGGGGGAGACCGCCAAGGGGATCCCCATCTTCTCGAACTCCAACGGCGTGCCCTGGTACTGGCTCACGGTCACGGTGATCATCGTCATCCTGCTGCTGGTCGGAAACATGGAGCGCAGCCGCGTGGGCCGCGCCTGGATCGCCATCCGCGAGGACGAGGACGCCGCCGAGATCATGGGCGTGCCGACCTTCAAGTACAAGGTGTGGGCGTTCGCGATCGGCGCCGGCGTCGGCGGTCTCTCCGGCGCGTTGTTCGCCGGTCAGGTCGGCTTCGTGAACAACCAGAAGTTCGACGTGCAGACCTCGATCCTGTTCCTCGCGGCCGTCGTGCTCGGCGGCGCCGGCAACAAGGTCGGCGCGATGATCGGTGGCGCCATCGTGGCGTACATCCCGCTGCGGTTCACGGCGATCGCCGACTACAAGTACCTGATCTTCGGCATCGCGCTCGTGCTAATCATGATCTTCCGCTCGCAGGGTCTCTTCCCGGCGCGGCAGAAGCTGCTGGCGTACGGCAGGCATGCGTATCAGAGAGTGGCCCAGGCGGCGAAGGGAGGCGCACGATGAGCGACGAGAGCACCACCGCGGTCCCGGAGGAGGAGCCGGTACTCGGCGCCGACGAGGAGGAGCTGGCGGCCGCCGGTATCGATCTGGAGGTCGCGGAGGCCGCGGCCCCCGACCGCGAGATCGCGGTCGAGGTCGGCGAGAACATCGTGGAGGTGCGCAACCTCACCGTGAAGTTCGGCGGCCTCCTCGCACTCGACGACGTGTCGTTCGACATCCGCCGCGGCGAGATCCTCGGTCTGATCGGACCGAACGGCGCCGGCAAGACGACCTGCTTCAACGCGATGACCGGCGTCTACAAGCCGACCAGCGGCGACGTGCTGCTCGAAGGCCAATCGATCAAGGGCCAGAAGCAGCACCGGATCACCCGGCTCGGCCTGGCGCGCACGTTCCAGAACATCCGCCTGTTCGGCGAGATGACGGCGCTGGAGAACGTCGTCGTCGGGCTCGACGCCCGGCACCGCACGTCGGTCCCCGGCGCGTTGCTGCGGCTTCCCCGGCACACGAGGGAGGAGAAGTCCGCCATCGAGCGCGGGATGGCTCTGCTGGAGTTCGTCGGCATCGCCGAACACGCCGCCGACCTCTCCCGGTCGCTGCCGTACGGGTCCCAGCGCCGTCTGGAGATCGCGCGCGCCCTCGCGACCGACCCCAAGGTGCTCTGCCTGGACGAGCCGGCCGCCGGCTTCAACCCGGCGGAGAAGGAGGACCTGATGGACCTCATCAGGACCATCCGCGCCGACGGCTACACGGTTCTCCTGATCGAACACGACATGAAGCTGGTCATGGGTGTGACGGACCGCATCGTGGTGCTCGAGTTCGGGCGCAAGCTCGCCGACGACGTGCCAGAGGCCATCCGGAACGACCCGCGCGTGATCGCCGCCTACCTCGGGGAGCCCGAAGATGACGTTGCTTGAACTGAAGAACATCAGTGTGTCCTACGGGCGCATCGAGGCGATCCACGACATGTCGTTCTCTGTGGACGAGGGCGAGATCGTCAGCCTCATCGGCGCGAACGGCGCGGGCAAGTCGACCACGATGAAGACCATCTCGGGCATCCTGAATCCGACCAAGGGGTCCATCCTGTTCGACGGCCAGGACATCACCAAGATGAAGGCGCACATCCGGGTCGTCCGGGGGATCTCGCAGGCTCCGGAGGGCCGCGGGATCTTTCCGGGCATGACGGTGCTGGAGAACCTCGACATGGGGGCGTTCGGACGCAAGGACCGCTCCAACATGGGTCCGGACTTCGACCGCGTGTTCTCGCTGTTCCCGCGCCTGGCCGAACGCAAGACGCAGGCCGGAGGCACGATGTCCGGAGGCGAGCAGCAGATGCTCGCCATCGGCCGCGCGCTCATGTCCAGCCCGCGCCTGCTGCTGCTCGACGAGCCCTCCATGGGTCTCGCGCCCCAGTTCATCCGGCAGATCTTCTCGATCATCACGGAGATCAACAAACAGGGAACCACGGTATTGCTGGTCGAGCAGAACGCCAATCAGGCGCTCGCCCGCGCCAACCGCGCGTTCGTGCTGGAGACCGGGAGCATCACGCGCTCGGGAACCGGCCGCGAGCTGCTCGCCGACCCTGCCATCAAGGAGGCCTACCTGGGCGTCGGCTGACCCTCAGCTGCTGCTAAGAGGCGTGTCGTCGTCACTTTTCGAGCCGGAGAGTGACGACGACGTGCCCCTCGGCTGCGCGGTGGTCGGTGCAGGGTCGGGTAGATTCTGTGCGTGTACTTGAAGAGTCTGACGCTCAAAGGCTTCAAGTCGTTCGCGACGGCGACGACTTTCGCCTTCGAGCCGGGCGTCACCTGCGTCGTCGGTCCCAACGGGTCCGGCAAATCGAACGTGGTCGACGCGCTCGCCTGGGTGATGGGCGAGCAGGGCGCCAAGACGCTGCGCGGCGGCAAGATGGAGGACGTCATCTTCGCCGGCACCTCCACCCGCGGTCCGCTCGGCCGTGCCGAGGTGCAGCTGACGATCGACAACTCCGACGGCGCGCTTCCGATCGAGTACACCGAGGTCACGATCTCGCGCACCCTGTTCCGCAACGGCGGAAGCGAGTACGCCATCAACGGCCAGTCCTGCCGGCTGCTCGACGTGCAGGAGCTGCTGAGCGACTCCGGCCTCGGCCGCGAGATGCACGTCATCGTCGGGCAGGGGCAGCTGGACGCCGTTCTGCGCGCAACCCCGGAGGAGCGCCGCGGCTTCATCGAGGAGGCCGCCGGCATCCTCAAGCACCGCCGCCGCAAGGAGAAGACCCTCCGCAAGCTGGAGGCCATGCAGACCAACCTGACCCGCCTGAGCGACCTCGCCGGGGAGGTGCGCCGGCAGCTGAAGCCGCTCGGGCACCAGGCCGAGATCGCGCGGGAGGCGCAGTCCATCGCCGCGATCGTCCGCGACGCCAGAGCGCGCCTCCTGGCCGACGAGGTCGTCGCGCTGCGACGTTCGCTCGACGGCCACTCCCGGTCGGAGGCGGAGCGGCACAGTGAGCAGATCGTGCTGCAGGAGCAGCTGGAGCAGAAACAGCTGCGCCGCGCGCGTCTGGAGCAGGCGCAGGTCGGCGACGCCGTCGACGTCGCCCGCAGCACGGCTTTCGCGCTCGAGCAGGCGCAGGACCGGCTCCGGAGCCTCTACACCCTGGCGACGCAGCGGCTGGCACTGCTCGGGAGCCAGGCCGAGACGAACGACGACGGCCCTCGCGTCAGCCCGCAGATGGTGCAGGACGCCGCCGACGAGGTCGAGCGGCTCCGGGTCGCGGTGACCGAGGCCGAGTCCGCGTGGGAGGCCGCCCAGGCCGCCACCCGCACGGCTCGTGCACGGCTGGACGCTGTCGACGAGGAGATCGCGGCGCAGAGCGCGCTGGTCTCCAGACACGATCTGGAGGTCAGCAAGCTGAACGGCCAGGCGGAGGCCGCGGCACAGCGCCTGGCTGCAGTTCGCGGCGAAGTGCTGCGGCAGCAGAACGCGCTCGACGCCGCGACCGAGCGGCGAGAGAAGGCCCGCTCCGAGTTCGCGGCGCGCGAGGCGGAGGCCCAGCTCGGCGATCAGGGCGAGGGAAGTCTCGACGAGGCGTACGAGCTCGCCCAGGCCGACGTGTTCGAGGCCGAGGGTCTCATCGAACAGCTGCGCGAGGATCTGCACGCGCTCGAGCGCGAGCGCGACGCCCTCGCGGCCCGCACCTCCGCGCTGTCGCTCGCTCTCGACCAGAAGGACGGCTCGGCGGCCCTGGTGGCCGCACGGCTGGCGGGCGTTCGCGGACTCGTCGCGGAGCACCTCCGGGTGCACCCCGGCTTCGAAGCCGCGATCGCGGCCGCGCTCGGAACGCTGGCGGACGCCGTGCTCGCCGAGAGCAGAGGCAGCGCGTTCGACGCGGTCGCTCACGCGGCCGCCGACGACCTCGGCCGCGTCGAAGTCGTGGTCGCCGACGCTCAGGCCCCCGAGGCGGATCTTGGCGGCGTGTCCGGCGTCGTGCCGGCGAGCTCGGTCGTCGACGCCCCCTCCGGCGTGCTCGGCCTGCTCGCGTTCACCGCGATCGCCGACGACCTGGAGGCGGCGCGGGCCGCGGCCGAGGCGTTCCGGACCCGCGGCCTCGGCGGCCCGGTCACGCTCATCACGCGCTCGGGCGACGTGCTGACCGACTTCGTGCTGCGCGGCGGCTCCGGCGCAAAGCAGAGCCGCATCGAGCTCTTCGCCGAGCGGGACGCCGCCCAGGAGCGGTTGGACGAGGTGACCTCCCTCATCGACCGGGCGCGGTTCGCGCTGGCCGAGCAGCGCGGGGTCGTGCAGGTGGCCAAGGAGCAGTCGCAGGCCGCGCTGTCGGCCCTCCGCGAGTTCGACGCGAAGCTCGCGGCGCAGACCGAGCAGCTCAACCGGTTGCGGGTGCAGTCGGAGGCCGCCGAGGCGGAGTTCGACCGCCTGAGCCGTGCGCTCGAGCAGGCGGCCGAGCGGGTCGCCGACGCCGAGACGGCGGCCGAGTCCGCGAAGTCCGAGCTGGAGGTCGCCCGCTCGCGGCCGCGGCCGATCCTGGACGTCTCGTCCCGCGACGCGCTGTCGCTCGAGCTGGAGGCCGCCCGCGAGACCGAGGTCGAGTCCCGGCTGGGCGTCGAGACGGCCAAGGAGCGCGTGCGTGCAGAGCAGGCGCGCGGGGAGGCGCTCTCCCGTCAGCTGGAGGCCGAGCGGGCCGCCGCCGAGGAGGCCGCCCGCCGGGCCGTCATCCGGCGCAGGCAGCTCGACGCCGCGCAGGGCGTCGTCGACGCGTTGCCGGCCGTCCTCGCGTCCGCCGACCGCTCGGTGGCGCAGGCGCGCGTCGAACTGGCGACCGCCGAAGCGCAGCGGGCGAGCCAGAACGAGGAGCTCGCGACCGTCCGGCGGGAGGAGTCAGCGATCCGGGAGCGCCTGCACACGATCACAGAGGCCGTGCACGGTCTCGAGCTGCAGATCTACGAGAAGAAGCTGCACCTGTCGAGCCTGCTCGAACGCGCGGGCAGCGAGCTCGGGCTGGTGGAGGACGTGCTGGTCGCCGAGTACGGCCCTGACGTGCTGATCCCGGTCGAGCGCACCCCCGAGGCCGACCGGCCCGAGAGCGCAGACGGTGGTGAGGAGCCCCAGGGCGTGCCGTTCGTCCGTGAGCAGCAGCAGAAGCGCCTGGCCACGGCGCAGCGCAAGCTCGCCCAGCTCGGCCGGGTCAACCCGCTGGCGCTGGAGGAGTTCGCCGCCCTCGAGCAGCGGCACAAGTTCCTCACCGAGCAGCTGACCGACCTCACCAACACCCGCAAAGACCTGGTGACGATCATCGAGGAGATCGACGAGAAGATGCAGACCATCTTCGAGTCGGCGTTCGCGGACACCGAGGCGGCCTTCGAGCGCGTGTTCCCGATCCTGTTCCCCGGAGGCGTCGGACACATCGCGCTGACCAACCCGGACGACCTCCTCACCACGGGCATCGAGGTCTCGGTCAAGCCGGCAGGCAAGAAGATCGAGCGGCTCTCGCTGCTGTCGGGTGGCGAGCGTTCGCTCGCCGCCGTGGCCCTGCTGATCGCCATCTTCAAGGCGCGGCCCAGCCCGTTCTACATCATGGACGAGGTGGAGGCCGCGCTCGACGACGCCAACCTGGGCCGTCTGCTGACGATCTTCGAGGACCTCCGCGAGAACAGCCAGCTCATCGTGATCACGCACCAGAAGCGCACGATGGAGATCGCCGACGCCCTCTACGGCGTCTCGATGCGGCAGGACGGCGTCTCGGCCGTCGTCGGTCAGCGCGTCGCCCAGGAGCAGGAGTCGGCTTAGGGTGGGTCTGATGGTTCCGGGGTCCGGGTGGGGGCGTGCCCCGGCTCGGTTTCTCCGGAGTCTTGGCGGGCTTCGTTACGAGAATCCGGATGAACGGATTCTTGTGCGGTGTGTCGTCTGTGACCTCCGGAGTTGCCTGCACGGCCTGCGGAGTGTCCGTTACTCCGGAACCTTGTGGGGGCACGTCGGTGTTGGGACGGTTCCGGCGGAGATTCGCAGGCGTGTGGGCCGCGGCCTCCGGTATTGCTCGCAGTAGCGCGCGCCGCCGCTGGAGACAGCGCGTCTCCGAAATGTCGCTTGGACCCAGCAACTACACGACATACTTTATGCCGCCACCGGCTCAGAGCTGGATCGCCGCCAGCTTCTCGTCCAGGCCGTCGAGCGCTTCCGCTGCCCGTCGCTCGCAGCGCATCGCGAGGCCGATGTGGCCCTGCTCGCGGAGCTGGTGCGCCAGCAGGAGGTCGTCGCGGTTGGCGCCCAGCGCGTCGTGCACGGTCTTCGCCGCCGCAGCGAGCCGCACGGCCGAGCGGCCGAGGTCGTCGGCGACCGCTTCGGCCGCGTAGCGGACCTTGCGTGCGGCCTTGCGGGTCGCGTGCCGGTCTTCGAGACTGTCTCCGCGCGGCCGGTGTACCTTGCGCACGGCCTTCTGAAGCCCGCGGGACGTGACCCGATCGGGATGGGTGCGCCCCTTTGCGCTCAGCGGCGGCTCGGCGGCGAACATCTGCAGGTCGGCCAGCAGAACCCGCGCTGTCCGGCCGTGCAGGTGGTCGATGAGCGAGGCCAATTCACGCGCTTGCGCCTCCCGGGTCGTCGCGATCTCGGCGGACACGATGTCGACCACCGCGATCTCGTCGGCGGCCTCCAGGAGGTCCTCCAGGGAATCCGCCTTCACCTCGAGGTCGCGTACGGCGCCGAGCCGGTCGCCCAGCAGCTTCAACCGTGAGCGCATGCGCGTCTGCGCGTCTGCGTCGAACGCCGCGCGGTAGACCCGCAGGATGCTGCGGAGCCGCCGCACCCGCGTCCGCGCCTGGTGCACCGCGTCCGCTCCGTCGATCTCGATCGCCATGAGCTGCTCGGCGAGCTCGGCCGACACCGCGACGAGGGAGAACATGCCGTCACCGTAGCAACTAGTCTGAGTGTCATGGCAGATCGCACTCCCTGGTCTTTGTCGGGCGCCCTGCGCGGGCTGTTCGCCAAGAAGACCATCGACGAGACCACCTGGGACGATCTGGAGGCGGCGCTTATCACGGCTGACTTCGGCCCCGACGTCACAGAGGCGGTCGTCGACGACCTGCGCGCCAAGGTGGATCGGTATCACACCACCGACCCTGCCGACCTCCAGCGCATGCTCCGCGAGACGATGGAGGAGCGACTTTCGAAGCTCGACACCACGCTGAAGCTCAGCGAGCGCCCCGCGATCGTGCTCGTCGTCGGCGTCAACGGCGTCGGCAAGACGACGACCATCGGCAAGTTCGCGAAATTCCTGCGCACCTACGACCGCTCGGTCGTCGTCGGCGCCGCCGACACCTTCCGCGCGGCGGCGGTCGAGCAGCTCGCCACCTGGGCCGAGCGCGCAGGAGCCGAGATCGTCCGGCCGCAGCAGCAGGGCCAGGACCCCGCTTCCGTGGCGTTCCAGACGGTCGAGAAGGCGAAGCGCGACGGCATCGAGATCGTCATCATCGATACCGCCGGCCGCCTCCAGACCAAGGGCGGGCTGATGGACGAGCTCTCCAAGATCAAGCGCGTCGTCGAGAAGCAGGCGCCGATCGCCGAGGTGCTCCTGGTGCTCGACGCGACCACGGGGCAGAACGGCCTGGCCCAGGCGGAAGCCTTCCTGGAGCACGCAGGCGTGACCGGACTGGTCCTGACCAAGCTGGACGGTTCCGCCAAGGGCGGCTTCGTCCTCGCAGTGCAGGAGCGCACTGGTCTCCCGATCAAGCTGATCGGCCAGGGCGAGGGCATCAACGACCTGACCGGCTTCACCCCGCACGTCTTCGCGCAGCAGCTGGTCGGATAGGGGCGGCATGGCCATCGAGCACGACTACTTCGGCGTCATCGACGAGACCGCCTCCGGCGGCCTCGCCTGGAGCGACACCGTCGAGCTTGCCGATCAGGCCGTGGCGGTCGACCTGCTCGCCGACGACGAGTCGGCGGTCGGCGAGTACGCGCTCGACGCGGCGGCGGCGCTCCTGCAGTCGCTCGAGGGTTTCGACGCCCGTGCCCGCGACGCGCTGATCGCGGAGCTGAGCTCGCGGCAGTCGGCGACGACCAGCTACATCGACGAGCACGTGGAGAAGCTGGGGGAGTCCCTCCTCGACCTGCTGGTCTACAACTCCGGCGACATCGCGATCGACGTGCTGCGATCGCTGCAACTGCTCTCCGTGACGGTCCAGGCCGACCAGGCGGGGGAGGACGAGGTCTTCGCGACGTTCGACTTCTCCATCAGCCCCGACGAGACGGATGCCCTCCTGACGGTGTCGTTCGATGTCCGCGGCGACGTGGTCGCCGTCGACACCCAGAACTGACGGGAGCGCAGAGCTCACCGCGGTGACTGGGCGACCGGCCGGACCGGCCCGGTAGACTTGTCCGATCATGGCTACTTTCGGCTCGCTGTCCGACCGTCTTACGGACACCTTCAAGAACCTCCGCACCAAGGGCAAGCTCACGCCGTCCGACGTGGACGGCACCGTGCGCGAGATCCGCCGCGCGCTGCTCGACGCGGATGTCGCGCTCGACGTCGTCAAGGACTTCACAGCAAAGGTGCGCGAGCGCGCGCTGTCGGACGAGGTCAACAAGGCGCTCAACCCGGCCCAGCAGGTCGTGCAGATCGTCAACGAGGAGCTCGTCGGCATCCTCGGCGGCCAGCAGCGCCGGCTGCAGTTCGCCAAGAAGCCTCCGACGGTCATCATGCTCGCGGGCCTCCAGGGAGCGGGCAAGACCACGCTTGCGGGCAAGCTCGGAAAGTGGCTGGCGAAAGACGGCCACACGCCGCTCCTCGTCGCTGCCGACCTCCAGCGCCCGAACGCGGTCACCCAGCTGCAGATCGTCGGAGAGCAGGCCGGCGTGCCCGTCTATGCCCCCGAGCCGGGCAACGGCGTCGGCAACCCCGTCAAAGTGGCCAAAGACGCCCTGAAGTTCGCCGAGACCAAGCAGTACGACACCGTCGTCATCGACACGGCGGGTCGTCTCGGCGTCGACGCCGAGCTCATGAAGCAGGCGTCCGACATCCGCAAGGCCACCGAGCCAGACGAAGTGCTGTTCGTGATCGACGCCATGATCGGTCAAGACGCGGTCGCGACCGCCAAGGCGTTCCAAGACGGCGTCGACTTCACCGGCGTGGTCCTCTCCAAGCTCGACGGCGACGCCCGCGGTGGCGCTGCACTCTCCGTCGCATCGATCACCGGCCGCCCGATCATCTTCGCCTCCACCGGTGAGGGACTGGACGACTTCGAGCCGTTCCACCCCGACCGCATGGCCTCCCGCATCCTGGACCTCGGTGACATCCTCACCTTGATCGAGCAGGCGCAGGAGGCGTTCGACGAAGACGAGGCGCGCAAGGTCGCCGAGAAGTTCGCGACCGACAGCTTCACGCTCGACGACTTCCTCAAGCAGATGCAGCAGCTGCGCAACATGGGCTCCATCAAGAAGATGATGGGCATGCTTCCCGGCGCCGGCCAGATGAAGCAGCAGCTCGACAACTTCGACGAGCGCGAGATCGTGCGCACGGAGGCCATCATCCAGTCGATGACCACGGCGGAGCGCACCACGCCGAAGCTGCTCAACGGCTCGCGCCGACTGCGCATCGCGAAGGGCTCCGGATCCACGGTCACTGAGGTGAACCAGCTCGTCAACCGTTTCGAGCAGGCGGCCAAGATGATGAAGACCGTCGCCAAGGGCGGCGTGCCCAACGTCCCGGGCATGGGGCCGATCCCTGGCGCCGGCTACGCGGGCCGTGGCAAGCAGCAGCCCAAGAAGAAGGGATCGCGCTCGGGCAACCCGGCTAAGCGCGCGGCCGAGAACGCGGCCCTCGCCGCCGGCGTCAAGCCGGACGCGACCAGTGCTCCCGCGGGCAGCGGTTTCGGTGTCGCCGGCGGGAAGGGCGCTCCGGGCGGACCGTCCGAGGAGGAGCTGGCCGCGCTTCAGCGGTTCATGGGGCGCTAGCCACGCTGGTTTCGGATCGGACCGCGTTTGCGCACCGCCCCGCGAGCGGTCTCGGAGACTACGAGGTCACGCCGAGCGGTGCGAGGCGGTCCTCGATGGTCTTCGCCACGAGGCGCTCGCCTGCCGCGTTCGGGTGGATGCCGTCGGCCTGCACCAGTTCGGGGTGCCCCGCGAGTGGGTAGCCGATATCGAGGAACGTCCCTCCGATGTCGGTCACGGCCTTCTCCACGATTCCGTTGACGGTCGCCACCGTCGCCGGCGGCTGGTCGGCGCCCCAGACCGTCGTGATGCCGATGATGCGCGCCCGCGGGAAGGCGTTGCGGAGTTCGCCGAGCAGCTCATCGGCTGACGAAGTGACGAGCGCGGGATTCTGGTCGCGGTCGTTCCGGGTCGCGACGACCAGGATGTAGTCGGGGTGCAGACCGAGGGCCGTATCGACCTGCTGACGATAGGTGTCGCCGTTCCAGCCCGGCTTGACGAAGCCCGACCCCGAGACAGCCAGGTTCGTCAGCGTCCAGCCGTGCTGCGCGGCGATGAGTGCCGGCCACGCCTCGTCGGGGCGGACTCCCTTGCCGAAGGCGATCGAGTCGCCGATGGAGATCACCTGCGGCTTCGCGTGGTTCGTGGGGGCCGCGGCGGGCGTGCCCTCCGCAGCGACGGGGCGCGTGGGAGCGACAGCGGAGCAGCCGGCCAGAGCGATGGCTGCGGCGGCGACCGCGGCGACCACGATCAGGCGGGAACGGGTGGGCACGCAGTGAGGGTAGACCGTCGAGACTGATAGCTCGCTGTGTGTTCCTTCCGGGCGTCGCAGACCGCCGCCGCGCGTCACTCGGAGGCGGGCCCCGGCTCGATCCCGGCCTTGGCGATCGCGTCTGCGACCGTCTTCCCCAGGAGGGACTGTCCTGCGGTGTTCGGGTGGACGCCGTCCGTCTGCATGAGATCGGCGCGTCCGAGGAACGGCTGGCCGATGGCGAGCCAGTGACCACCCGCCCCGATGACGGCGTTCTTGAGGGCGTCGTCCATCACGCTCGCCACCGGAGGAGCAGCCGTCGCTCCCCATACCGCGCCCATGCCGATGATCGTCGTGTCCGGCAGCGCGCCCGACAATCGATCGATCGCGGCCTGCGTCGCGGTCTTCACGGTCGCGGGAGCCGTGGTGGCGGTGGCGACATCGTTGCGGGTGGCCGCGATGATGACGACCTGCGGACGCAGCCGTATCGCCGCGCTCACTTGATCGTGGAAGTCGTGAGTGTTGACCCCGGGCCTGGTGAACCCGGCGCCTCCTTCCCCGAGGTCGGTCAGATTCCAGCCGAGCCTTTCCGAAGCGATGAGCGGCCAGGCGTCTTCAGCGGGGACGTCCCAGCCGATCGCGATGGAGTCGCCGATCACGACGGCCGTCGGCATCCCTGTCGTGGGCGTGTGGGGCCGGGAGGACGCCGGCCCGGTGGGCGTCGAGCCCGACGGGGAGTCCGTCGAGCCCGTCGGGAAGTCCGTCGAGGTGGCCGAGCATCCGCTCAGCACGAGGGCCGTCGCAGCGACGAGTGCGGCTGCGACGAGTCGGATCCGGCCGCCGCGCCGTGCAGTAGCGATCATCAGACGAGCCCGTCGATTCGCGAGAGGAACACCGAGGCGATCGCCTGTTGTCCTTCGAGCGTCGGATGCTCGCCGTCGTCCTGCACCAGACCCGCTTGGCCGCGGTACGGCTGCCCGAGATCGATCCATTTGCCGCCGGCCGCCGTGATCGCGGTGCGGAGGGCGTCGTTCAGGGGAGCGAGATCGCTGTCGCTGGCCTCGCCCGTGAGCGCGTTGTACCCGACGAGATGGGCTTTCGGCAGGGTGTCGCTCAGCCGTTCGACGGCCGCAGCCATCGCCTCGGCGACCGTGGCGGTGTCCTGCCCGAGGTCGTTGTCGGAGGCGCCGATCACGACCACATCCGCCTTCGCGGCGATGGCCTGGTCGATCTGCCCTTCGAAGTCCTGGTTGCTCGAACCCACCGCGACGAACCCGGCACCCGGCTCGCTGAAGTTCTGGAGGCCCCAGCGCCGGTCGATCGCGACCAGCGCCGGCCAGGCCTCGAACGGCTCCAGGCCCATCCCCGACTCGATCGAGTCGCCGACGATCGCGACGACGGGATGCCTGTCGCCATTGACTGCGGCGCCGGGGGCCAGTGCGAGACTGGACGACGCCGCACATCCGCTGAGGGCGACCGTCCCGAGCAGCAAAGCCGCGAGGGCGGTGGCGACGGTGGTGAGGGGCCGGCGGTGCAGCATGCCTTCCAGACTAGGCGATGAGTCTATGGATACCCTCTGCGGCCTCGCGAGGCGCCCGGGCTACGCGGAGCCTCCGTGGCGTCGGAGCTCGTGGTCCGCGGCCGGTCGAGTCCGGTGCGCAACTCGTGCGTGAGCGAGCTGACCACGGCCTGCAGGCTCCCGCCGTTGGCGTCGGCGACGGCGAGCTGCCGCTGGTAGCTCGCGCCGGTGGCGAGCACGTCGGTCACGGTCGCGAGCTCGGCGGTGCAGCCGAGCCGCTCCGCCGTCTCGCCGAGCTCGTCGACCAGCTCGAGCAGGCAGTCGCTCACGAGTCGCTCCGAGCCGTCCGGCGCGACGATGATCTCCGCGTCCAGACCGTAGCGCGCGGCGCGCCATTTGTTCTCGCGCACGAACCACGGCTGCAGGGTCACGGGCTCCACGCCCTCGTCGAGCTCTCCCGACATCCGGTCGGTGAGGCAGTGGACGAGCGCGCCTACCGCGCCCACCTCGTCGGCGGTCGAGAGACCGTCGCACGCGCGCATCTCGACGGTTCCCCATCTCGGCGAGGGCCGGATGTCCCAGCGCACCTCGCTGTGGTCCTCGACGACGCCGGTCGTGACCAGGTCGTGCACGTACTCCTCGTAGTTCGCCCAGGTTCCGAACTGCCACGGGAGGCCTGCCGTGGGAAGCTGCTGGAACATCAAGGCGCGGTTGGACGCGTAGCCTGTGCGGGCTCCCGCCCAGAACGGGCTCGACGCGCTCAGCGCCTGCAGATGCGGGTAGTAGGTCAAGAGGCCGTTCACGATCGGCAGCGCTTTGTCGCGCTCGTCGATGCCGACGTGCACGTGGATGCCCCAGATCATCATCTGCCTACCCCACCACTGCGTGCGGTCGAGAAGCCGGTCGTAGCGCTCGTTGGGTGTGATCTTCTGGTCGAACCACTGGGCGAAGGGATGGGTCCCGGCACACATCAACTCGACTCCCAGAGGGTCGGTGACCTCCCTGGTGAGCCCCATGAGCTCCTGGAGGTCGGCGATCGCCGCCGGCACTGTGCGATGCACGCGGCTGACCAGCTCGACGGTGTTGAGGAGAAGCTCGTGCGTGATCTGCGGGTGCTCCCGGCCGTCGGGGGTCCCGAGTTCGCGCAGGACGTCGTCGGCGATCTGCACCAGGTCGCCGCTGGAAGCGTCGACGAGCGCCAGCTCCCACTCGATCCCGACGGTCGAGCGCTCGGACTCTGCGAATTGGATCTGCATCCGGTGGTCCATCCGTCCGATAGGTCACTGTGCCGATTGTTACTTGCGGGCGCTTTTCTGACAGAATAGCTAGTTGAGTTCGACGTGCCCGACCCTCTATCCGGCACTTCGCACGAACAATAGACCTCCTGCCGCGTGTGCCCCCACGCCCACGGCAGTCAGTTCGACAACGAATCCACCGGGCCCCCAGGGGTTCCGGGCGTCAACACAGGAGAATTGTGGCTGTCAAAATCCGTCTGAAGCGCCTCGGCAAGATCCGCGCTCCGTACTATCGCATCGTCGTGGCCGACTCGCGCACCAAGCGCGACGGTCGCGTCATCGAGGAGATCGGTCTGTACCACCCGACCGAGGAGCCCTCGCGCATCGAGGTCGACTCCGACCGCGCCCAGTACTGGCTGAGCGTCGGCGCCCAGCCGTCCGAGCAGGTGCTCGTGCTCCTCAAGCTCACCGGCGACTGGGGCACGTTCAAGGGTGACAAGAACGCTGTCTCGACCGTGAAGACCGCTGACGAGAAGGTCTCGTTCGTCGCCGACGAGAAGAAGAAGCCGGTTCTCAAGCCCAAGAAGGCCGAGACCGTCGCCAAGGCGGAGGCCGTCGTCGAGGCCGAGGTCGAGGCGGAGGAGGCCGAAGAGGCCGAGGTCGTCGCCGAGGCAGAAGAGATTACTGAAGAGGCCGCTGAGGCCGACGGCGAGAAGGCGTAACACCTTGCTCGCACCCGCGCTCACGCACCTGGTCAAAGGCATCGTCGACCACCCGGACGACGTGCACGTGGTGGCCAAGGGCTCCCCGCGTGGCGAGGTCCTCGAGGTTCGTGTGAACCCCGAGGACCTCGGCCGGGTCATCGGTCGTTCCGGCCGAACGGCCAAGGCGCTCCGCACGCTCGTGGACGCGCTGGCCGACGGCCGGCGCGTCCGCGTCGACGTCGTCGACGACTGAGGTGGCCGACCACAAGCTGCCCCGCAAGGAGGTCGCTCCGCGGCCGGATCAGACCGAGCTGCGTGTCGGCCGGTTGACCAAGGCGCACGGCCTCAAAGGCGCGATCAAGGTCGAGCTCTACACGGACGAGCCGGAGCGACGGTTCGTGCCTGGAGCGGTGTTCACCCTCCAAGTCCCCACAGCCTCCAAGTGGCACGGCAGGACGATCGAGCTCAGCGAGCTGCGCTGGTACAACGGCCATCCCGTCGCCTTCTTCGCCGGTGTGGACGACCGCGACGAGGCGGAGACGCTCGTCAAGGCCATCCTGTGGGTGAGCCAGGACGTCCGTCAGCTCCCCGAGGAGGAGGACGCCTGGTACGACCACCAGCTGGTCGGGCTCAGTGCGCGCCGCGACGGCGTCGAAGTGGGCACGATCGCGCGCGTCGACCACCTTCCCGCCCAGGATCTGCTGGTGGTGCGCACCTCTGACGGCGAGGTGCTGGTGCCGTTCGTCTCGGCGATCGTGCCGGAGGTCGACCTGGCGGCGGGGACCGTCACGCTCACGCCGCCCGCTGGGCTCTTCGAGGAGATCCCGGACGACGACGAGCTCGCTCCTGGCGCTGTCGAGGCTCCGGTCGTCGCGGAGCCTGACGAGCCGGCCGACTCCGCGTCCGAACCGGAGAACGGCAAAGGCTGACCGTGACCGCCTACGTGATCGACGCCTCCGCGGCCATCGAGCTCGCGGAGGCCGGTTACGTCCCGGCGGCGGGGGACGCGCTCTTCGCGCCGACCCTGCTGCGCTCGGAGGTGCTGGCGGCCCTGCACCGCGATGTCGCCTCCGGCGCACGTGACGAGCGGGCGGCGCGCGCACTGATCGCCGCCGTCGACCGACTGCCGGTGCGACTTCTGGGCGACCGCGTGCTTCGTAAGACGGCGTGGCGTCTCGCCGGCGAGCTCGGATGGCCGGACACCTTCGCCGCCGAGTACGTTGCACTGGCCCTTCTCCACGGCGACGCGCTCGTGACCGACCTCCCAGAGAGGTACTCCGGCGCACCCGTCGCGCTGCGCACCGGCGCCGACCTCTTGCGTTCCTAGCGCGCCCCGACCTGTTGCCACCGCCCAGGGCTGGTATTTCTTTGTAAAAACGCGACATATCACCTAGGGTGATCGAGGCGGTCTACCGATCGCCTCACGTATCACCTGGGGGATCTTCGTTGTCGTTCCGTCCTGCCCGCCGTGGGCGTCCTGTGCTGGCGTTTCTCATTTCGGGTCTCTTGGCCTTCACACTGATCGACGGGGCTTCATCTCCGGCGTTGGCGGCGGATGCGCCGGCTCCGCCTGCGTGGGCGAAGGCGGTGCCGGGTTCGCGGGCGTCGGATGTTTCGGCGAGGGGTGGTAAGCCTCCGGTGAGTGCGGAGATCGTGTCTGCTGATGTGCCGTCGGGTGAGTTCACGGTGTCGACGGATGGGTCGGCGCAGTCGGATTCGGTGTCGGTTTCGAGTGCGGATGGGTCGAGGGCGACGGTGGTGGATGGGGCGTGGCGTGAGCTGGGTTGGACGGGTGTGAGGGTCGCGTCGGGTGGTGATCCGGTGTCGGTGGCGGATGCGAAGTCGCAGTTGAAGGCGTCGAAGAAGGGCACGGCGAAGGCGAAGGCGAAGTCGCGGGCTGGGCGGGTGTCGGCGAAGTTCGTGGAGAAGGATCGGGCGAGGAAGCTGGGTCTGGCCGGTCCGGTGTTGGAGTTGAAGCGGGCGGACGGTAAGTCGGGGGCGTCTGCGGTGGGTGTGCGGGTGCCGAAGAAGTTGTTGGAGGGTGTGTTCGGGGCGGATTACGCCTCGCGTGCCCGGTGGGTGCAGGTGGAGGCGGGGAAGGCGCCGGCCTCGGCGAAGGATGTGCAGGGTAAGGCGGTTCCGGTGGCGTCGGAGGTGTCGGCGGATGGTGCGGACATTGTGGTTGCGCCGTTGGTGGCTGCGGCGCCGATGATGTTGATGGCGATGCCGGCGAGTGTTGGTGGGGCGGGGACGGGGGATTTCACGGCGACGTCGTTGAAGCCGTCGGCGTCGTGGGATGTGTCGGCGCAGACGGGGACGTTCAGTTGGGGGTATCCGTTGCGGGTGCCGCCGGCGGCGGCGGGGCCGGTGCCGGAGTTGTCGTTGTCGTATGACTCGCAGTCGGTGGATGGGTTGACGGGGTCGACGAATAATCAGCCGTCGGCGATCGGTGAGGGGTGGTCGTTGTCGGGTGCCGGGTTCATCGAGCGTTCCTATGTGGGGTGTGCGGTGGATGATGGTGCGTCGGGGGCGGTGAAGACGTCGGGGGATCTGTGTTGGAAGAACGCGAACGCGTCGGTGTCGTTCGCGGGGCATTCCGGTGAGTTGGTTCCGGTTGCGGGGTCGAATCAGTACCGGTTGGCGAATGATGACGGTACCCGGTTCACCGAGTTGAAGGGTGCCCCGTGTGCGGCGAACGGGACGTCGGATACGGCGTGTTGGCAGATGGTGACCACGGATGGTACCCAGTATTACTTCGGGTTGAACCGTCTGCCGGGGTGGGACGGTGGTAAGCCGGTCACGAATTCGGCGTGGACGGTGCCGGTGTTCGGTAATGATGCGGGGGAGCCGTGTCATGCGGCCACGTTCGCGGCCTCCTCGTGCAACCTGGGGTGGCGGTGGAACCTGGACTGGGTGATCGACGTGCACGGCAACGCGGAGGCGTTCTATTACAACGCGCAGACGAACAAGTACGCCAAGAACGGCAGCACTGTCACCTCCTACATTCGTGGTGGTGAGTTGGATCGGGTCGAGTATGGTCTGGCCGGCTCGAACGCGTATGCGGGCAACGGTGCCTCCGGGAAGGCGCTGTTCGGGTATGACAAGAACGGGCGGTGTTCGGATGACGGGGGTGGCCGGTGCACCGGGCAGCCGGTGTCGGGGGATGCGGCCGCGGCGGCGCAGCCGGCGGCGTATCCGGATGTCCCGTTCGATCAGTTGTGTGTTTCCGGCACCTGTGCGGGGTTGATCTCGCCGACGTTCTGGACGACGGCGAAGCTGGCCACCATCACGACGCAGGTGTTGAGCGGTGGGTCGTATAAGCAGGTTGAACCGTCCCAGGTTTGGTGCCGTTTCCTTTCGAGTTGAAAGGATGGCGTCATGCCGAAGAAGATCGATCCCGAGGTTCGCGAGCGGGCTGTGAGGCTGGTGCTTGAGCATCGGGCGGAGTACCCGTCGACGGCGAAGGCGATTGCCGCCGTCGCCCGCCAGGAGTGTGTTGGGTCGGAGTCCCTGCGCCGGTGGGTGCTTCAAGCCGAGATCGACGCGGGCGGCCGTGACGGTCAGACCAGCGAGGAACATGCTGAGATCCGCCGGTTGAAGGCGGAGAACAAGCGGCTGCGTGAGGACGTCGCGATCCTGAAAGCAGCGGCAACTTTCTTCGCGGGGGAACTCGACCCCCGCAACCGCTGATGATGGTCTTCATCGACCAGATGAGGGCCGAGGGGCATGCGGTCGAGTCGATCATCCGCGTCCTGCGGGAGCAGGGCGTGCAGATCGCCGCGCGCACCTACCGGGCTTGGCGGCGGGGCCGCGTCTCGGCCCGGACGATCACCGACGCGATGGTCGAAGGCGCGGTCCGTGATGCTGCCTGGCGCATCGAGGTGCTGCCCGATGGGACCACGCGGCGCTGGATGTCACCGGAGGGGCTGTATGGGCGGAAGAAGATGACCGCGCTGATCCGACGCACCGCGATCAGCGATGCGTCCCGCGGTGCGGTGGACCGGGCGATGCGGGTCCTCGGGCTGTCGGGCATCACCCGCGCGAAGGCGATCCGCACCACGATCCAGGCCAAGGATGGGGTCCGTGCCGGGGATCTGCTGAACCGGGACTTCACCGCGCCGCGGCCGGATCACACCTGGGTTACCGACTTCACCTACGTGCGCACCTGGGCGGGCTGGGTGTACGTCGCGTTCATCCTCGACGTGTTCTCGCAACGCATCGTGGCCTGGCACGCGCAGACCAGCAAGCACGTGGATCTCGTGATGATCCCGCTGCGGATGGCGTTGTGGGAACGCGACCGCCAGGGACGCCCGGTCACGCCCGACCAGCTGATCCATCACAGCGATGCGGGGTCCCAGTACACATCGATTGTGCTGACCGATCACCTCGCGCTCGAGCAGATCGCGCCCTCGATCGGGACGGTCGGCGACGCCTACGATAACGCGCTGATGGAGACGATCAACGGACTCTACAAAGCCGAGTGCGTGCGCACCACGATCTTCCACGACAGCCCGCACAAGACGATCGCGGACGTCGAGTTCGCGACCGCCGGCTGGGTCGACTGGTACAACCACCGCAGGCTCCACGGTAGCCTCGGAATGGTCAGCCCCGACGAGTTCGAGGCTGCCTACTACGCGGCCCTCAGACCAGAGCCGCTCCCCACATAGAAGCGGCGGAGAACCTGGGACGGTTCAGGTGGACTCGTGGGTGTTGAAGCACAGTTTCCCGGATCCGGGTGATGGCACGTCGGCGGCGTTGTGGCTGAATAGTGTCACCCATACCGGGCATGCCGGTGCCTCCCCGATCACGGAGCCGGCGGTCACGTTCGCGGGCACGACGATGCAGAACCGGGTGTGGGCGGTGGACGGTCTGGCCCCGTTGGATAAGTGGCGGATCAGTTCGATCAAGACCGAACTGGGTGCGGTGGTGTCGGTGAACTACTCGGGTCAGGAGTGCACCCCGGGGGATCGTGCGGGAATCTTCGCCGCACCGCAGTCGAACACGAAGCGGTGTTACCCGCAGTGGTGGTCACCGTCGGATAACCCGCCGATGCCGCCGCAGCAGGACCTGTTCCACAAGTACGTGGTGACCAGCGTGATGGACAACCCGACAACCGGTGGGGCGGGGGCGCCACCGATCCAGAAGCATTATTCGTATACGGGCCCGGGGTGGCGGTATAACGATTCCCCGTTGACGCCGGCGGACAAGCGCACCTGGTCGATTTTCGCCGGATTCGCGACGGCGGAGGTGCGGGTGGGGGATTTCAACAAGCCGGCTGAGCAGAATGTGACGAAGTACACCTTCTTCCGTGGTCTGGATGGTGATCGGGCGGCTGCTGCTGGTGGGGTGAAGTCGGTGCAGGTCGGTGGGGTGGTCGATGCGCGCCAGTTCGCGGGTCGGGTGCGGGAGCAGGTGGTCACGAACGGTGTCGGTGGTGCGGTGATCTCGCACACGGCGTCGGTGCCGTGGTCGGCGTTGACGGTCTCGGCGGGCACTCATTCGGCGTGGTATACCGGGGATGGCCAGGTGGTGGTGACCGAGCCGGTCTCCACCGGCGGTAACCGGACGGTGACGACAACGACCGCGTATGACTCGGCGATCGGTTTGCCGGTGGCCGTGTTGAGCGCACCCTCGGATGCGCCGGTCTCGTGTGTGACGACGAGGTACGCGACCGCGAATGTGGCCGCTCATATCTTCGGCCGGGTCGCGGAGGTGTTGGCCACTACCGGGACGTGTGAGCAGGCTGCCTCTGCTGGTGCGGACCGGCTGATCAGTCACGTCCGCAACTCCTATGACGGGGCCGCGGTCGGTGCGGTACCGGTGAAGGGGAACCTGACGAAGACCGAGACGGTCACCGGGTTCGACGGCGCGGCTAAGAGATGGGCGACGACCGCGACGGTGAAGTACGACGCGTTGGGGCGCGCGATCGAGGCGGCGGATGTGGCCGGGCGGGTGTCCAAGACCGCCTACACGCCGGCCGGCACGGGCGGGCCGATCACGAAGGTGACCTCGACCAACCCGGTGGGGTGGAGCAGCAGCACCGAGTTGGATCCGGCGTGGGGTGCTATCACGGCAGCAACCGATGAGAACGGTAAGGTCACCACGGCTGCCTATGACGCGCTCGGCCGCCGGACCGGGGTGTGGTTGCCGAACCGGCCGAAGGCGGAGAACGCCTCCAGCCCGTCGACGGCGTTCACGTATACGGTGTCGCAGTCGGGGCCGTCGAGTGTGACGACGGAGAGTGTCCTTCCGTTGGGGGTCAAGAAGACGTTCGAGTTGGTGGATGGTCTGGGCCGTAGTGTGCAGACGCAGACGGCTGCGGTGCGCAGTGGTGCGGTGATCGCTGACACGGTGTATGACAGTCAGGGCAGGACGGTGTCCACCACCAGCCCGTATTGGGCGTCGACCACACCGTCGGACCGGCTGTTCGTGCCCACCAGCATGGCGCAAATCCCGTCCCGCACGGATACCAAGTACGACCCGGTCGGCCGTGCCGTGGCATCGATCCTGTACACGTACGGGGATGAATCCAAACGCACCAGCACCGCCTACCCGGGCGCCGACCGGGTCGATGTGACACCACCGACCGGGGGCACCCCGACGTCCACGATCACGAACTCGCTGGGCCAGAAGACGGCGTTGACCCAGTACACCGGGGTGAAGCCGGCCGGTGCCGGTCACACCACGACCTACGCGTTCACAGCCGCCGGGAAAATGTCGGCGATGACCGACGCCGCCGGTAACAGCTGGTCCTGGTCGTACGACCTGGCAGGCAACCAGACGGTCGCCAGCGACCCGGACTCCGGCACGACGACCAGCACGTATGATCTGGTCGGCAACCTGACCTCCACGACCGATGCCCGCGGGCAGACCCTCGCCTACGGCTATGACGAGTTGAACCGGAAGACCGGGAAGTACTCGGGCTCCACCGCGGGTGCGGTGTTGGCGTCGTGGACGTATGACGCGGCGGCGAAGGGGCAGTTGTCGAAGGCGACCAGTTATGTGGGGTCGGTGCCGGGTAAGCCGGGGTTGGCGTATGTCAGTTCGGTTGATGGTTATGACGAGTTGTATAACGCGACCTCGACGTCGGTGTCGATTCCCCAGGGTGCTGCAGCGTTCGGGGGTACGACGTACAAGGTGTCGATGACATATAACGAGGCGGGCTTGTTGCAGCAGCGCAGTCTGCCGGCGATCGGTGGGTTGGCTTTGGAGCGGTTGCGGACCCTGTATGACGGGGTCGGCAATGTGGACTCGATCTCCGGCACGAGTTTGTATGGGGAGGCCACCTATTCCCCGATCGGGCAGTTGTCGGTGATCGCTCGCGGGGTGAACCAGTCGTTGTTGTGGACCACCTACGGGTTCGATCCGGGAACAGGGGAGACCACTCAGGTCATCGATACCGCGTTTGTTGGTGCGTCCTCCAGTGAGGTCGCTAACCGTAAGTACACTCGCAATGCTGCCGGTGATGTGACCAGCATCAAAACCACCGGCTCCGCCGGGGCTGATGATCAGTGCTTCTCCTATGGGGTGTTCCATGCGCTGAGTGAGGCGTGGACTCCGGCGTCGGGGGATTGCCAGGCGGCCCCGACAGCCGGGTCGTTGGGGGGTGCGGCACCGTACTGGACCTCCTACACGGTGGATGCCGGCACCGGGAACCGTACCGCCACCACCAACCATACGGCCACCGGGGAGATCACGACGGCGTATGCGTACCCGGCTGCGGGGCAGGCGCGCCCGCACGCGGTGACCACGGTCAATAGTGCTGAGTACTCGTATGACGCGTCCGGGAACACGGTGACCCGGCCGGGGCAGGGCCTGTCGTGGGACGAGTCCGGGAAGCTGTCGACGGTCAGCGTGGATGGGGGGATCCAGTCGCGGGTGTATGACGCGGACGGGAACGTGTTGCTGCAGACCGATCCGAACACCGGGACGACCCTGTATTTGGGTGAGACCGAGGTGACGATGGCGCCGGGGGCGAGCAAAGCTTCCGCGGTGCGCACCTACTCGCTGGGGGATGTCCCGGTCGCGGAGCGTTCCACGAAGGCGGGGGTGTCCGGGTCGGTGGTCACCTGGGTCTCCGGTGACCTCAACCACACCCGGGATGTGGCGGTGGATGTGGTGACGGGCAAGATCACCCGCCGCTTCGCGGACCCGTACGGCAACCCACGCGGGACAACACCGGTGTGGGGAAGCGAGCACGGGTACCTGAACAAGCCGGTGTCAGCGACAACCGGGCTCACCCAGTTGGGGGCACGCGCCTACGACCCCGTCCTAGGGAAGTTCATCTCCGTCGACCCGGTACTCGCACCAGAGAACCCACAACAGAACAACGGATACACGTACTCGCACAACAACCCGATCACGGAGTCGGACCCCAGCGGGCTCTGCGGCACGGGGCGAGCTGACTTTCTTCCCCAGTGCATCAATAGTGGAGTACCCGCTGGCGGGGTGAACATCTCCGCCCCTCAGCCGGCATCATCCAGCGGAAAGGGTGGGCCCGGGCCACGTCCAGCGAACGGGGACCCGGGCTATAGAAGGATCTCCCCTACTGTCGCGGTTGCAGATACTTCGGCGTCGATAGGCGACCGTATGAGGAGAGCATTTGAGCAAACCGTCGAACGATACGGGCTGGACATCTCCTTAGAGGTCGCGCCGGTAGGTCATGGTTGTCGGTTGGGTCTGGTGTTCCAGCGGTAGCGGGTCCAGGCTTCGCGGATGAGGCTGCGGGTGGTGATGATCGCGGCGGCGAGGGCGATGAACGCGTCGATCACGCGGGTGCGGACCTCGGTGCAGATCTGGAGTTTCCGGAATCCGCGGTTGTGCCAGGAGTTCGTTCTCTCCACGACCCACCGAGCGCCGGCTTGTAGCGGTTCGCCCTTCTTGCTGATGACGTAGTCGCACCCGAGGACGTCGAGTAGGTCGCGGGTTTTGGTGTTGTCGTAGCCTGCGTCCAGGTGCACCGTGATTCGCTCGGGAAGGTTGAAGCCGAACCGGCTCAGTTTCTCCAGGGTCGGACCAAGCAGCGGGGAGTCTGGACGGTTCGCGCCGGCGACAACGCATCCGAGTGGAATCCCTCGCCCATCGACCAGGAGGGAGCGTTTCGTGCCCTGTTTCCCACGGTCTACCGGGGAACGGCCGGCAGCTTCGCCACCGCAGGGGGCTTTCACGATGCACCCGTCCACGGACAAGTCACCCAGTTGCAGTCCGATCATCTTGTCGTAGGAGTCCAGACAGATCTGCTCCAGCATGGTGAAGATCCCCGCGACGATCCATTCATCCCGCCGTCGACGGATCGTGGTCGCCGAGCAGGCGCTGTCGGCGATCTTTGCGTACGCGGCGCCGAGCACGAGCACCTGCACCAGCTTGTCGAACACGACCCGGTCCGGAACACGTGGCCGGTGACACCCAAGCGGATGCTCATCCACCACGGGCGGGATGAGCGCTTCGAACTGGTGCCAGATCGGGTCAATGATCGAAGATGGAACAGCGGGCACGAGGCGTCCTGGAAACCAACGAGTTATTCACACAACCGTGGTTAACAGGCCTCGTGCCCACCTCAACGCAACGCCACACCATCACCTACCGGCGCGACCTCTTACGCAATGTCGAGCTCAATGCTTGGAAAATCACGTGTGTCGATGAGCAGCCTGGGCTGTGCGGTGGCGAATTCACATCAATGATCGACGGAGCGGCGTCGTTGACGGATCCCGTCTTGCTAGACGCACTTAGCGCTGGCGCTATCATCATGGTCGGGACTTCAGCCTCCCTTGAGGCCCGGATCTTCTCGAAGAGCCAGCTTGAGTCGTTGCAATCCCTTATAAGGCACAGGCAACAGCACATCGAGAAGCTTGCTGATTACAAGGCAAATCCGGATGCGCACGACAACAAGGGCGTACTGAAAGCGGCCGGCGATGACGCAGCGCGGAGGAATTCGATCATCAACGGTCGGGTTCGCCATCTGAACAACGAGATTAGAGCAGCGGAGAAGAACATTGCCGATCTCTACGAAGCCGCCAGGCTTCGATCTCCCGCTTCCCCTCGTGAGCGCGGTGCAGGCGGTTTGGGCGGAGGGCGAATTGGCGGTGCACCATGATAGAGATTGACGCAAGAAGGTTAGTTGCCGTCCTCACCCGACTTCGAGACCAGTCGCCGAGTGAGGTTAGCGCTCCCCTATACGCAGTTGAAGACTATTTCTGGTCTATACCCGTCGAAGAACGGTATGACACGGCTGCGACTCCAACCAACCTCACTATTGGGCAGCTCACCGACTCGTCATCGTTCTTGTCTGATGCGGTGGCCGGCGAAACAGTAATCAGCTACCACGCCGTTTGGGCTGCCGATATCCTTCATGGGATTGCTGGAGGTGCAGTCACGTCGGAGATGCCGTGCCCGCCGCTCGAACTCAACCTATCGTTCAAAGACATAGTCGATGTCGGCCGCCGTGTTGTTGAGTCTGCGATAGAAAACTGCGAAATGATTTCGTTCTCTGTTAGTACCTACTGGACTATCGACTTAGCCCAGATGTATCAGGTACTCGACGAGCCCACAGGATACTCTCGCCGAGAGGTCGCTCACTTAGTCGACGTCCTCAGAACTGATCCTGACAGGGTGGACGATCGAATCGAGTACTTGAACGCAGTGGCAGACGTTCTTGAGCTGGTGGGACATCGTTTGCTTGGAGCCGGTCGACCTACGTTGGATTGGTGACGTGTCTTGCGGCGAGCGTAGGCAGCGTCATCACAGGTGCGGGTGGAAGCCTATGTAGCATCCGAATTGAAGGTGACGCCGCACTGGTTGCTTCAGGTACGGTGTCAGTTGGCACTGGGCTCAAGGCTGGCGGCTCCGCCGGAATCGGAGCTGGCTATACCAATGCGAGGACGATGGAAGAGATCGGCGCGCTCACTTGGAACGCCGAACTCGAGTGCACGTATCCAGTGGGGTGGGTCCGTCACATATGGTTGGGGGGTCGCTCCCAGTGGTAAGCATGTGCGGGTCGTCGTCCTGTCTGGAAAAGTCGGTGCAAACGTTGGCGGGAGCGTGTCGACCGGTGGGTCTTGTCGCCTTGGGCAGACATGTTGACGCGGTCAATGCGCTTACCCCTCGCGGAGTTGATATCGATCGATAGCGCCGCCTGCCAGCATTCTGATGCCTCTTTTCAGATGTCGAGGTCCACGGGCGTGCGTCATGACCTGAGCTCTCAGGCGAGACCGCTAATAGCCCGTCAGCGCGCGGTTGTAGCAACGGCTTATGTGATCGTTACTCTTGCCGCCGTTGCCGCGCTGCTCGCCGCGGTCTTTCTATCGGAGGCAGACGTTCCAGTCGGAGTCAAGGCAGGAGTACCTGTATTTCTTCTGCTCGCGCCCGGCATCGTGCTCTATGCGCTTATTGTCATGCCAGCGCTAATCGGCAGGAGGCTTTCTCGAGCTGCAAAGGATGCGGGTATGGCAGCCTATTTTGTCGGATCGACTCCATACTCCAATCGCTGGCTCCTTTTAGGAGACCGCTACATGTTGTCGGCGCTCGTGAGGAACTGGTCAGTTTCGCTCTTTGAGATCTGAACAGTTGTGTGTGGTTAGTTTGCCGCGTTTTCGGCGCGGACGGAGGGTAGTGTCTGAACCGTCCCAGGTTCTCCGCCGCTTCTATGTGGGGAGCGGCTCTGGTCTGAGGGCCGCGTAGTAGGCAGCCTCGAACTCGTCGGGGCTGACCATTCCGAGGCTACCGTGGAGCCTGCGGTGGTTGTACCAGTCGACCCAGCCGGCGGTCGCGAACTCGACGTCCGCGATCGTCTTGTGCGGGCTGTCGTGGAAGATCGTGGTGCGCACGCACTCGGCTTTGTAGAGTCCGTTGATCGTCTCCATCAGCGCGTTATCGTAGGCGTCGCCGACCGTCCCGATCGAGGGCGCGATCTGCTCGAGCGCGAGGTGATCGGTCAGCACAATCGATGTGTACTGGGACCCCGCATCGCTGTGATGGATCAGCTGGTCGGGCGTGACCGGGCGTCCCTGGCGGTCGCGTTCCCACAACGCCATCCGCAGCGGGATCATCACGAGATCCACGTGCTTGCTGGTCTGCGCGTGCCAGGCCACGATGCGTTGCGAGAACACGTCGAGGATGAACGCGACGTACACCCAGCCCGCCCAGGTGCGCACGTAGGTGAAGTCGGTAACCCAGGTGTGATCCGGCCGCGGCGCGGTGAAGTCCCGGTTCAGCAGATCCCCGGCACGGACCCCATCCTTGGCCTGGATCGTGGTGCGGAT
Source organism: Leifsonia sp. McL0607 (assembly GCF_049993355.1). GTDB lineage: Bacteria > Actinomycetota > Actinomycetes > Actinomycetales > Microbacteriaceae > Leifsonia. The sequence continues at coordinate 2,945,043 of NZ_CP188253.1, forward strand.
CGCCTTCGCGCGGGTGATGCCCGACAGCCCGAGGACCCGCATCGCCCGGTCCACCGCACCGCGGGACGCATCGCTGATCGCGGTGCGTCGGATCAGCGCGGTCATCTTCTTCCGCCCATACAGCCCCTCCGGTGACATCCAGCGCCGCGTGGTCCCATCGGGCAGCACCTCGATGCGCCAGGCAGCATCACGGACCGCGCCTTCGACCATCGCGTCGGTGATCGTCCGGGCCGAGACGCGGCCCCGCCGCCAAGCCCGGTAGGTGCGCGCGGCGATCTGCACGCCCTGCTCCCGCAGGACGCGGATGATCGACTCGACCGCATGCCCCTCGGCCCTCATCTGGTCGATGAAGACCATCATCAGCGGTTGCGGGGGTCGAGTTCCCCCGCGAAGAAAGTTGCCGCTGCTTTCAGGATCGCGACGTCCTCACGCAGCCGCTTGTTCTCCGCCTTCAACCGGCGGATCTCAGCATGTTCCTCGCTGGTCTGACCGTCACGGCGGCCCGCGTCGATCTCGGCTTGAAGCACCCACCGGCGCAGGGACTCCGACCCAACACACTCCTGGCGGGCGACGGCGGCAATCGCCTTCGCCGTCGACGGGTACTCCGCCCGATGCTCAAGCACCAGCCTCACAGCCCGCTCGCGAACCTCGGGATCGATCTTCTTCGGCATGACGCCATCCTTTCAACTCGAAAGGAAACGGCACCAAACCTGGGACGGTTCACATGGGTGCGAATTGCTGGTTGGTATCCAGAGTTTGGCTTCAGCTGGCCCGAGGGCGAAGGAGCTAGCGTAGTTTGGTGAAGTTTAGGAGAGGCGCTCTCAATATGGTCTACATCGCCTTTCTTGCGATGACGACGGTGATTACCGCCGCGGGCGTCGCCGTCATCGTCCTTGTGATCCGCGGGGTCGTCCACCACCACGGGATAGCCCTGATCGGAGCGTGGGCTCTCGCGGGGGCTGTAGCCCAGATAGTCACTTTCGCCATCTGTCGAGCGCTGGCGAGATGGGGAGGAAGGCCAGCGGCACCTGTTGAACGCAGATCGCGCAATATCCTCATAATCCTTGGCATCATCGGAGTGGTTCTTGCGCTGTTGGCCGCGAACTTTCAGCTATTCGGGGGTGCTGGCCCGTGGAGAGAAGGGCGAGTCGTTTCCGAGGGAGGTGAGTTCTGGCTGTATTCGGCAGGAGAGAAGACACGAGCGACCGCTCTCGATTTCGACATGGAAACGCGAACTATCCAACTGGTGCCGTTGGGTGTCGCTGTCTTCGTGGCAGGCCTGTTTCAGGCATACCTGGCGATCGACCGAATTGCTCCAGGCGCTGTTCCGAGCGCCCTATTCGCTCCATGGCGACTCGTGCGACGCGGGAGGAGGCCAGACGCGCACGAAGAGCTGGATGCATACAATTCATGGGAGTAAGGCACCCGCGCGAGTCGAGATTGCCGCGCATCGGTTGGGTCAAGCTGCTCGTCCTTGGAAACGTTGTCTTCAGCGCCGCCGCGCACATAATCGCGATCGCTCCTTACCTGTTCCAATCGTTACTTGGCGCGTTCGCAATGCTCATGCAGCTTGTCCTCTTTGTTGTGCCTGCGGGAGTGATCGTGGGGTTCGCAGACGCCGCAATCGTCGAGTTGATCGCACGGGACACCTCGAACGCTGGAAGGATCAGCGGCCGGCTCGTGGCTACGACAGTTGCGGCAAACGCCACACTCTCGGCGACCGGTTACACACTGCTGTGGAACCTCGTCTGGCTGCCTGGTGCGCCGATCTGGGCGACGGTTCTGGCAGGCTGTGCCGGCGGAGGGCTGACGGTGATCGCTACTCGCCGAAAAGTGACTACGTTCTCGGCGCGGGAAGGAAGCCGCCAACCATTTGCGCCGACCGAGATCTTGTAAGGGTGAACTCATTGGCGATGCGACCGAGAGGAATGTTGAGATCTCGAGAGGCCGTGATCCGATATGGAGGTTAGACCCCGCGTCGGTCGCGTCGGTTGGAACGCATTCAGGGCAAGCGTCAGGTCTTCATTTGGCGGCGCCGCCATTGCGTGGCTCGTCTGGAGTGTAATGACTATCTCCGCGTCCGCGACCGCCTCTTCTTTTATCTGGAGTCCGATCCTCTTAGCGATTATCGTCGCTCCAATCGCGGCTCTCGCGGTTTGTCTTCAGTACCCGCTTGTACGTTGGGCAATGAAGCGAGCACGCGATCCACGACGAGATTGGTGGACTGCCGCATTGGTTGCCGGGATCAGCGCAAGTCCCCTGGCGTTGGTGAGCGTCCTCCCATCGTCGGGCTACGTGCTGCCCGCATCTTTGATTTGGGCAATCACCAGCTGTGTCATCGTTGGCAGAGCACTGAGAAGTCACCACATAGCTGCGTTGAGCTAAGCCTCGATCCACCGAGGCGGTCGGGTGGTGAGTGGGCGTCGTGACAGAGAAATGCCCCTCTGACCGGGGAGAATAGAGCTTGCTTAGGGTTCTGTTCGTCTGGTCCGAGAGGCATTTCGTAGATGCAATTCAAGCATGCTCCTGCCGCGGTGTCTGCGGTGTTCGATGATCCGAATCTCGTGTCGTTCGCTGGGCTGGTCCCGATGCTGCGGCTGGCGCGGGCTGCGGGAGTTGAACGGCTGGCGCAGTCCTGGTTGAGTGTCCCGACGGACAAGGGCGCCAACGCCGGTGCGAAGGTGATGGCGCTGGTGGCGGGGATGCTTGCCGGGGCGGACTCGATCGAGGACATGAACCTGCTCCGCCACGGCGGGATGGGGCGGCTGTTCGACCGGGTATATGCGCCGTCGACGCTGGGGTCGTTTCTGCGGGAGTTCCGGTTCGGGCATGTCCGTCAGCTCGACGCGGTCTCTTGCCGTGTCCTCGCGGATCTTGCCGGCCACATGCCGCTGCTGCGCACGCGCGGCGACGAACGGGTGATGGTCGATTTGGACGACACGATCATCGAGGTTGAGCTTGTCAAGTTGTGTGTGTAAGTGGGCGGTGCCTCGGGTTAGAGGTAGTGGTTGATGCGCTCGGGATAGACGAGTGAGAGTTGCTCGAGGGCTTTCATCCAGTTTGTGACGGTCTGTCCTTCGACCAGGCGTGCCTCGGCTTTGCGTTTCGCGCCGCGGGCGAGACCGCGCTCGCTCGCCCGGTCGCGTGCCCGTTTGTCCTCGATGTTGCAGATCGCGTGCCAGAGCAGCTTGACCGCTGCTTGGTCGTTCGGGAAGTGCCCGCGGTTCTTGATGATCTTCCGTAGCTGGAAGTTTAACGACTCGATCGCGTTGGTCGTGTAGATCACCCGCCGCAGCTCCGGAGGGAACGCGAGGAACGGCGTGAACCGCTCCCACGCGGCCTCGAACACCTGCGCTGACCTGGGGTTCGCCTGCCCCAGCGGCGACGCGCTGAACGCGTCCAGCGCCGCCTGCGCAGCGTCGGCGGTCGGCGCCTGGTAGATCGGCTTGAGCGCCGCGGCGACGGCCTTCCGCTGCCCGTAGGCGACGAACCGCATCGCGTTGCGGATCAGGTGCACCACGCAGGTCTGGACCATCGATTCTGGCCAGGTCGCCTCGATCGCTTCGGGGAACCCGGTGAGTCCGTCGACGCAGACGATGAGCACGTCGCGGACGCCGCGGTTGGCAAGCTCGGCGCAGACGGACGCCCAGAACTTCGCGCCCTCCGTCTGCTGGACCCAGATGCCCAGAACGTGCTTGATACCGTCCACACCGACGCCGACGGCGATATGCGCGGCCTTGTTCCTGACGTGCCCGCCATCGCGGACTTTGATCACGAGTGCGTCCAGGTAGATCACTGGGTAGAACGCCTCCAGCGGCCGCGACTGCCACGCCAGGACCTCGTCGGCGATCTCCTCGGTGATGTTCGAGATCGTCTCGTGGCTGAGGTCAACACCGAGCGTGGAGACGAGATGATGCTCGATATCGCGGACGGTCATCCCGCCGGCGTAGAGCGAGACGATCATCTCATCCAACTGCGAGAGCCGCCGGCTTCCGGTCGGGACCAGCCGAGGCGTGAACGTCCCGTTCCGGTCCCGCGGGATACGCAACTCGACCTCTCCAGCGGTGGTTCCGACCGTCTTAGAGAACACCCCGTTCCGCGAGTTCGCGTGCAACGCAGCCTCAGGATCACCCTTCTCATACCCGACATGCTCCGTCAGCTCAGCCTGCAATCCGCGCTCCAAACCCGTCTTGATCAGCTGCTGAATGAACCCGCCATCCCCATCAAGCTGGACCTCGCCCGCGTCGATCTTCGCCAACAGATCATCCAACATCCCAGACGCGATCAGACGCTGCGCGCCCTCCGCCTGAACCTTACGCCGCTCTTCACGCGACGCCCTATCGATAGCCAACAGTGTGCTTCCTTTCGCAAGGAGACCCACCCCTTACACACACCATTTGACACGCTCTCGAGGTTCACGGATACAAGAAGCAGGGCGCCGGGTTCGGGTACTCCGGCGTCCGCGGCTTGAACGCGCTGCTCGCGACCGCATCGACGACCTCGTCGGCTCCGGTGATCCTCGGTCAACGGCTGCGGCAGGGCAAGACTGGGTCCCCGAAAGGCGCGGCACGGATCGTCGGCGACGCCCTCGCGACCCTGCGCCGCATGAACCCCGCCGGCACGTCGCGGCCGTTGCTGCGGGCGGACTCCGCGTTCTACGGACACGCCACCATCGGCACCGCCATCAACGCCCTGCGGTGAAAGCAGCGATCGCGACCATTGCCGAGGATGCGTGGGAGATGATCGAGTACACCGACGCGATCCGTGACGAGATCACCGGGCAGTTGGTCTCCAAAGCCGAGGTCGCCGAGGTCCCGTTCACCGCGTTCCGCTCAAGGAAGAACGCCGAGCGCGTCGAAGGGCGCCTGGTGGTCCGCCGCATCCCTGACCTGAACCCGAACAACGTTGAACAGCCGACACTGTTCGACACCTACCGGCACCACGCATTCTTCACCACCACCGACAAGGACGTGATGGACACGGTCATCGCGGACAAGACCCATCGCGGCCACGCGATCATCGAGCAAATCCACGCCGACCTCAAGAACGGCCCGCTCGCCCACCTACCCTCCGGGGTGTTCACCGCAAACAGCGCCTGGCTCGTCCTCGCCGTGATCGCGTTCAACCTCACCCGCACCGCTGGCCTGATCGCTGATCAAGCGGGCCGGCTCGCGAAAGCGACGACCGCGACGATCCGCCGCACCCTGATCCACATCCCAGCACGGCTGGCGCGCTCCGCGCGCCGCATCACCCTGCACCTACCCGAGGCCTGGCCCTGGCAGAACGCCTTCGACCGGCTCTTCACGGCCACCCACGCACCACCACCGGCCGCCGCCAACTGACCACCGCCGCAACCGCGGCACGACCAAGAACCAGTGGACGACCGGGATGCGACGCCCGAAGCCCACACCTGCACTCAACACCCCAACAGACACCGATCACGCCACCCCCAACCACCCAAGGCCCATCGGTGGATCGAGGCTAAGTCGCGCGGATTCGCCACACCTGTCACGCGCGCTCCTGTGGGTCGGGGAATGGCTTCACCGGCCGCCCGTGCCCACGATCGCGACCCCGCGGGCGCGGAGGAGGCGCGCGTCGGCGCCGAGAGCAGATTGGAGCCGCTCGTGGGTGCCCACGATGTGGCGGTGGATGCTGTCCGCCGCGGCGTCCGCATCCCGTGCTGCGAGCTGATCGACGATCGTGCGGTGCTCCTCCCAGGCGGTGCGCCGGGCCTCGGGCGTGCGCACCTCGAGCCAGCGGGTCCGCGCGAGCCGGGTCATCGCCGACGCGACGGTGTCCGCGAAGAAGTGGTTGCCGCTGAGCTCGGCCAACTTCACGTGGAAGTCGGCGCCCGCTCCGACCGCGTCCGCGTTGGGGCGCTCCGGGTCGTAAGCGCCGAGCGCGTCCCGGAGCGCGGCGAGGGCGTCGTCGGAGGCCCGCGCCGCACTGAGCCGCACTCCTGCGCACTCGACGGCGTCCCGCAGCTCGCTGAGCCGGGCGATCTCCCCGAGGTCGATGGGGGAGACCTCCCAGGCGCGCCCGTCGCGCTGCACGAGGCCTTCCGCTTCGAGTCGCATGAGCGCCGCACGCAACGGCGTACGGGAAGCGCCGAACTCGGCTTCGAGGCCGCGCTCGGGGATGCGGGAGCCGGGGACTCGCTCCAGGTCGAGGATCGCGGAGCGGAGTCGCTCGTACACGTGGGGCTGCTCTGCCATTGGGCTCCTTTGGTATACCAAGTCGGTATACCGCTAGGGTATACCGCATGGGCGATCCGACGCGAACAGGCACCCGGAAGGCCCGAACACCCCGACCGTGGCTGATGCTCGCCTTCGGCGTCGCCGGGCAGGCCAGCTCGACGGTCTTCGTGTCCACTCCGGCGTTCCTCATCCCGCTGCTGCACACGGAGCGCGGGCTCAGCCTCGCCCAGGCCGGCCTCCTCGCGTCGACGCCTACGCTCGGTCTGGTGCTCTCCCTCGTCGTCTGGGGCGCATTGAGCGACCGGATCGGTGAGCGCTGGGTGATCGCCGCGCGGCTGGCCCTCACGGCTGCTGCGGCCGTCGCGGCGATGTTCGTGTCATCGTACGTCGCGCTGGGCGCGCTCTTCCTCGTGGGAGGCATGGCGGCGGCCAGCCCCAACGCGGCGAGCGGGCGGGTCGTCATCGGCTGGTTCGCGAGGGAACGGCGCGGGCTGGCGATGGGGATCCGGCAGATGTGCCAGCCGTTGGGCGTCGCCATTGCGGCCATCAGTGTTCCGCTCTTGGCGGCCTCCGGTGGGATCGCGGCCGCCCTGGCAGTGCCCGCCGTGCTGTGCGGAGCGTCGGCCGTTCTGTGCGCGATCGCCATCGTCGACCCGCCGCGCCCTCCCCGGACGACAGCCGATGGCGCGGCCGCGCACCCGCAGGCCGCGCGGCGCCCCTACCGCGAGACCTCGCTGCTCTGGCGCATCCACGTCGTTTCGATGCTGCTCGTGGTGCCCCAGTTCACCGTGTCGACCTTCGGCCTGGTCTGGCTCGTCACCGAACTGCACTTCACCTCCCTCGCCGCGGGGATCGTGATCGGCGTCAGCCAGCTCGTCGGGGCTGTCGGCCGGATCGGGGTCGGCGTCCTGAGCGACAGGGTCGGCAGCCATCTGGTGCCACTGCGCTGGGTGTCGGTCGCCGCCGTGGCCGTCATGATCCTGTTGGGTGCGGCGTCGGCCCTGGGCTCGGTCGCCGCCGCCGTGATCCTCATCGCGGCGGCCGTCGTCACCGTGGCCGACAACGGCCTCGCGTACACATCGGTGGCCGAGATCGCGGGGCCGTTCTGGTCGGGGCGTGCCCTCGGGACGCAGAACACCGGCCAGTTCCTCGCAGCGTCAGTCGTGGGTCCGGCGGTCGGGGCGCTCATCGGCTGGGTCGGCTTCCCGCTCGCCTTCGCCGCAGTGGCCGTCTGCCCCGCGATCGCCGCCCCGCTCGTGCCGCGTGACCGGGAACTCGCCGTCGTCCCCGAATAGACTTCCCTGCATGCGCATCGACATCGTCACGATCTTCCCGACCTTCTTCGATGTGCTCGACATCTCGCTTCTGGGCAAGGCTCGGCAGTCGGGGATCATCCGCCTCGGCGTGCACGACCTCCGCGACAACACCCACGACCGGCACCGCACCGTCGACGACACGCCCTACGGCGGCGGGGCCGGAATGGTCATGAAGCCGGAGCCGTGGGGCGAGGCGCTCGACGGGATCCTGGACGGCTCCGACGACCCGCTGCTGATCTTCCCGTCGCCCGCGGGGGAGGTCTTCACGCAGGCGATGGCGCGGGAGCTCTCCACCGAGTCGCACCTGGTCTTCGGCTGCGGGCGCTACGAGGGCATCGACCAGCGGGTCTTCGACGAGTACGCCGGGCGTGCCCGCGTGCGCCTCGTCAGCGTCGGCGACTACGTGCTCAACGGCGGGGAGGTCGCCACGATGGCGATGATCGAGGCGATCGGCCGACTCATTTCTGGCGTCGTCGGCAACCCCGAGAGCCTCGTGCAGGAGTCGCACGAGGACGGTCTGCTCGAGTACCCCTCGTACACCAAGCCCGCTCAGTGGCGGGGCCACGACGTCCCGCCAGTGCTGCTCTCCGGCAACCACGGTGCGATCGAGACCTGGCGCCGCGAGCAGTCGCTCACCCGCACCGCGCGCGTGCGCCCCGATCTCCTCCCGTAGCGGGGAGGTGGTCTAAGGGGCGCTGAGGATGAGGGGGCCGTCGTCGGTGATCGCGACGGTGTGCTCGGAGTGCGCGCCACGGGAGCCGTCGGCGGAGCGCAGCGTCCAGCCATCGGGGTCGGTGAAGATCTCGTCCGTGGTCTCCAGGAACCACGGCTCGATCGCGATGACCAGCCCGGGGCGGAGCGGGAAGCCGCGGCCGGCGCGGCCGTCGTTCGGGATGTGCGGATCGCCGTGCATCGTGCGCCCGACGCCGTGGCCGCCGAACTGCGTATTGACCGAGTAGCCCTCGGAGTGCGCGACGGCCGCGATCGCCGCCGAGATGTCGCCGACGCGGCCGCCGGGCTGCGCCGCAGCGATTCCGGCGGTCAGCGCGCGCCGGGTCGTCTCGATGAGCCGCAGGTCTTCGTCGCGCGCGGAGCCGACCACCAGGCTGACGGCCGAGTCGGCCACCCAGCCGTCGACGCTGGCGGCGAAGTCGAGGCTCAGGAGGTCTCCGTCGCGCAGGCGGTAGTCATGGGGGAGCCCGTGCAGCACGGCGTCGTTGACGGAGGTGCAGATCACCTTGCCGAAGGGGCTCGCGCCGAAGGAAGGATGATAGTCGATGTAGCAGGACTCCGCGCCGCGCGAGCGGATCAACTTGTGGGCGAGGGCGTCGAGCTCCAGGAGGTTGACGCCGACGCGTGCCGCTTCAGCAGTCTCAGCGAGCACATCGGCGACGAATCGTCCCGCCGGCCGCATCTGCTCGATCTCGGCGGGGGTCCTCAGCTCGATCACGTGTGTCCTCTCTCGCGCTCTCGGCCTCCAGTCTTCCATGCCGCCGCTGGCGCCGCCCTCGATCGGGACCCTCATGCGGCGCTACGGTCCGCCCACGGCGAACCCGCAGCCACCGCACAGCCGCGCGACGCTACGCTGAACGCGTGATCATCCGCAAGGCGTTCTACTGGTGGCTGTTTCCGTCCGCCGTCGTGCTGCCCGTATGGCTATTGATCGGCTGGGCGGCCTTTCACCAGGGGAGCGGCTGGACGTTCCTCGGCCTCCTCGTGTTGTGCCCGATCCTCTTCGTCGCGCTGATCGCCGTGGGCGGCATCATGATGGCCCGCAAGAGCGTGCGGGATGCGCGCGCCGTGTCGTGGTATGACACCGGACTCCTCGCAGGCTGGAGCGCCTCGATCATCGCGTTCGGCTTCTTCCCGCCGGGCGTGACCGGCTGGCTCGCCGTCCTCGGCGTCCTGTTGTTCCTCGGGATCTTCTGGGTGGGGCTGTGGGAGCTCGTGTCCGAGACGCGCGCCCGCGTGCAGGTGTCGTACGCGGCCTACCAGCGCGCCGCGAGCCCGGAGCAGGTGAACCGCCCCGAGACCGCACCGCTGGACGATGACGCGGACGTCATCATTATCGAAGAGCGTCGGGAAGACTGAGGCAAGCGGCAGTTCGTCTCGCCATGAAGCCGTCAACGTGGCTCGACGTGACACGAGCGGGTCGGCGCGGCGTTCGCAGGGCCGGTGCCATCAGATGCCGGACCGTCGCATCTCGGCAGCAGGACTGTTGCGGCCTGCCTGGATCACGGGCCGCGCGATGGCGACGAACATCAGGACGATTCCCAGTGCCAGGACGAATGGGATCGGAACGAGGGGGAGGAAGGTCGCGACTTTGACCTCCCCAGTTGCGTTTGGAGCCGGCGCCGGAGTGAAGACGAAGGGGAGCGCCACGACCAGGGAGATGATCCCGGCGGTGAGCGTGAAGATGAGGGCTTCGAACGCTGCCGAAGCCAGGGCGGTCGTCCGGGTCGCGCCGGAGATCGTCAGAAGTGTCGTATCTCGCCGTCGGTGTCCGGAGGTCATGATGATCGTCGCCGCGCCGGCGTAGAGGACGAGAACGAGCGGTGTCCCGAAAACGGCGATCGCGAGGCCTGCAGTCCTGGGCTCGCTCCACAGCCCAGCAACGCCCGTCACCATGCCAAGCCCGCAGGCGATAACCATGAGGCTGATTCCGGCGTGGCTGCGCGTGACGTTGTACTTCGCCGATTCGCGCGCAACATACCAGCTGGCCTTTCGCCCGGGCAGGAGCGCGACCCAGAGGCGCATCACACGCTCGGATACCCAGGGAGCGGCGAAGAGGAATGCGACCAGAATCATCATCTGCCCGAGGACAAAGTATCCCACTGGGGTGAAACAAAGGAGCACCGTCGACACGATGGCGATGATCGCGCAGACAATCGCGAGGACGATGCGAGTGGTGGAGAGCGGGGCGTTGACGACCTCCGGCGTGCGGATGGCGGCCAGGATGGGGGTGCGGCGGGCTTTCCGGGCCGCGCCGAGCGCGCTGAGAAGGACGACGGCCATGAAAACCAAGAACGCGATCGAGAATTCGAACACCCCGAGGGTCACTTCTCTAATGGGGTCGGCCTCTGTGCGCAACGGCGCGGAGAGCGTGTTGAGGAACAGGTTCAGGGTCGGTGCGGCGAGGATCAGCGCGATGGCGAATGCGACGAGCCCGAGAAACAAGGCCTGGAGGAAGATGACTGATCGAATCGTGCGCGGGCCGACTCCGGCGAGTTGCCACAGGGCGTACCGGGGGCGTTGAAGGTCGACGACATACGTCAGCAGGATGTTGAGCGCACCGATGACGACGGGCACGTTGAAGCCCATGTAGATGAACGCGTGATTGATCAAGCCGGCCGCAGCTTCCGGTTGGTCTCCCCACATTGCGCGCGCGGTCGAGAAGTCGCCTGCGCAGACGCAGGCGATGAGCGCCGCGAAAACAGCGAGGACGAAGGCCCCGCTCCAGAGCCGCCAGGCGACGAGCAGTTCGGTGGTGACGAGTTTGAGGATCATCAGGACCTCCGCGCGTGCTCGACGGCGTCGAGGACCTGGCTCACCGACGGGCTGATCAGCTCACCATGGATCTGCCCATCGCGTAGGACCAGTACCCGGTCTCCAAGCGCAGCCGCTTCGAGATCGTGCGTTACCATCACCACGCTTTTGCCGTCGACGGTGTAGTCGCGCAGCAGCTTGAGCACCCGACTCCCGGCCTCCGTGTCGAGAGCACCCGTCGGCTCGTCCGCGAACAGGAGGTGCGGGGATGTCGCCAGCGCTCGGGCGATGGCGACACGCTGCTGCTGGCCGCCAGAGAGCTGTCCAGGGCGCCGATCCGAGACATCTGCCAGGTCGACCGACTGCAGCGCCGACCTCACGGCGGCGCGGTCGACGCTGCCGCGGGACATCCGCATCGCGAGCGCGACATTATCGAATGCGGTGAACGCCGGAAGCAGGTTGTATGCCTGGAAGACGAAGGCGATATTGTTCCGTCGGAACGCTGCGGTCTGATCGAGGTTCAGCTCACCGATCGCCGTGCCTGCAATGGTCACGGAGCCCGACGTGACGGCATCAAGGCCGGACATGCACTGCAGGAGAGTGGACTTGCCCGATCCGCTCGGCCCCACGATGGTCAGCATCTCGCCTTTTCGGACTTTCAGCGAGATTCCCTTCAGCACGTGGGTGGGCTCTGTGCGGCGGTCTCCGCTGAATGATCGTGTGATGTTGTCCGTTTCCAGGATGGTGTTCATTCGTGCGAGCTCTCCAAACTGGGATGATTACGGTTCTCAGTAGAATTCATGATGTCAGACGCCAGGCTTGACATCAATCGCCCGCAAGATGTACTTTGCCCATCTGCGTCAGCCGGGCGCGCTCGTCAACGGCGGTGTTGTCGCGGCGACCGCGAACGCTCCCCGACAGGGCTGCATCTGGCGCATTGGCAATAGGGCCGCGCGCATGGCAGAATAGTTCTTCGTGCCGCCGCCCGGCTCTGCCGCAGGGGAGCCAGCATCTCGAGCGCACACCCCAATCGAATCCTGGCCGCTCCGTCTGTCATGCAGCGCACGGCCCCGAGTCCGTCCCCGACCTGCCGGCGGGTACAGAGAGCGAACAGCAATGCACATCCTCGATCAGGTGGACGCCGCTTCCCTCAAGCAGGACATCCCCGCGTTCCGCGCCGGCGACACCGTCAAGGTGCACGTCAACATCATCGAGGGCAGCCGCTCTCGTATCCAGGTCTTCCAGGGCGTCGTGATCCGCCGCTCGGGCGAGGGCGTCCGTGAGACCTTCACGGTCCGCAAGGTCAGCTTCCAGGTCGGCGTCGAGCGTACCTTCCCGGTGCACTCCCCGGTCATCGACCGCATCGAGGTCGTCACCCGCGGTGACGTCCGCCGCGCCAAGCTGTACTACCTCCGCGAGCTGCGCGGCAAGAAGGCGAAGATCAAGGAGAAGCGCGAGAACTGAGCGTTTTCGCGCACGTCTTCCACTGAGTTCCCGGTCCTACACTGGACCGGGAGCTCAGTCGTTTGAGCGGCCGGGAACGAGACGTAAAGCGAGCGAATGACGGATGAGACGCTACCGAGCCGATCGGCCGGGCGGGAGCGCAGTCGCCGGAGCCTCCTGCTGTTCCTCCGCGACGTGCTCGTCGTCGTCGTGATCGCCTTGCTGGTCGCCTTCCTGATCAAGACCTTCGTCGTGCGTTCGTTCTACATCCCATCGGGATCGATGGAGAACACCCTCCAGATCAATGACAAGATCCTCGTCAACGAGCTCCAGCCGTCGGTCTTCGGCCTCAGCCGCGGCGACGTCGTGGTCTTCCGCGATCCGGGAGGCTGGCTGACTCCTTCGCCGCCGGCCGTCCGCAACCCGCTGGCCCAGGCGGCGGACACCGCCCTCACGTTCGTCGGGCTGTCGGCCTCCGACAGCGACGACCATCTGGTCAAACGGATCATCGGGTTGCCAGGCGACCACGTCGTGTGCTGCGACACGGCCGGACGCATCACGGTAGACGGCGCCCCGCTGGTCGAGCCGTACATCCAGATCCCGCCCGGCCAGACGAACGCGGCAACGCTCGCGTTCGACGTCACGGTGCCGAAGGGTCGTCTCTGGGTGATGGGCGACAATCGGTACAACTCGCAGGACTCCTCCCGCAATCAGGCGCTGCCCGGCCACGGTTTCGTGCCGCTCGACCACGTCGTTGGCCGAGCTGTGGTGATCAGCTGGCCGGTCAGCAGATGGACCTGGCTGGACGACTATCCTGAAGCCTTCCGCGGAGTGGAGGAGAACCAGCAATGATGACCCCGGTCAGCCCGTCGCTGCGCTTCGAGAAGGCGCTCTACCGCGATGGCGTCACGTCGATCGTCGCGGTCGATGAGGTGGGGCGCGGCGCCCTCGCCGGACCGGTCGCCGTCGGAATGGTTGTCATCGACACGGCTGTCAAGCGCATCCCGCCCGGACTTCGCGACTCCAAGCTGCTCCCGGAGCCGGTGCGCGAGGCCCTCGAGCCCGCCTGCCGGCGGTGGTCGCTCTTCCACGCTGTGGGCTTGGCATCTGCTGCGGAGGTCGACTCTCTCGGCATCATGCGCTGCCTGGGCCTCGCCGGCGCCCGCGCCCTGGCGAGTCTGGAGGAGCAGGGCGCCGAGGTGCGCGAGAGCACCCTCATCCTGGACGGCAACTATGACTACCTGAACCCGGCGCTGATGCGCCCGGCCCGCGTGGTCACGCGGATCAAGGCCGACCGCGACTGCGCATCGGTCGCCGCCGCCTCCGTCATCGCGAAGGTGCATCGCGACCGGCTGATGATCCAGCACGACGTGCAGTACCCGGGCTACGGATGGGTGAGCAACAAAGGCTACTCGACGCCGGAGCACTTCGCCGCGATCGCCGAACTCGGCCCCAGCGCCCTGCACCGCCTGACCTGGCTGAAAGACCTCGCGACACTCGACATGCCGATTTAGGGTCGCGGGCGGCTTAGACTTGACGAACGATGGATGAGGACGAGTTCGACGACTACGACCGCGAGGTCGAGCTGGCTTTGTATCGCGAATACCGGGACGTCGTCTCGCAGTTCAAATACGTGATCGAGACCGAGCGCCGCTTCTACCTCGCGAACGAGGTGGAGTTCGTGCGCCGCGACACGGAGCACGACTTCTATTTCGAGCTCACGATGAACGATGTCTGGGTGTGGGACGTCTACCGTGCAGACCGGTTCGTCAAGTCGGTTCGAGTGCTGACGTTCAAGGACGTCAACATCGAGGAGCTCTCGAGCAAGGAGTTCGAGCTCCCGAAGGAGCTCGCGCTCGACGAGTGAGCGGTCGTCTCGACGCATGAGTTCCGCGCTCGTGTCCTCCACAATGCCCTGAGTCGTCGACTTCTCCACAGATTCCTGGTCACCGCTTTGCGCCCGATCTTCCCCGGCCAGTCTGGTCGTGGGAGGACACATGGCAGAGAAGGACCGACTGGGTCGTGATGGGGAGGCGCTGGCGGCACGCTGGCTGAAAGAGCGCGGCTACGCGGTGCTGCAACGCAACTGGCGCTGCGCGGCGGGAGAACTCGACCTGATCGTTCGGCAAGGACGGACGACCGTCTTCGTCGAGGTGAAGACGCGCAGTTCGACTGCGTACGGGCATCCGTTCGAGGCGATCACCGCCACCAAGGCGGCGCGGCTGCGACGGCTCGCCGCCGAGTGGTGCCGAGCGCACGGCCCGGTGCCGGGTGAGACGCGGATCGACGCGATCGCCGTGCTCGACGCCCGCGGCGCGGAGCCGTCGATCGAGCACCTGGCCGGGGTGGCCTGATGGCGGTCGCGCACACCTTCGCCGTCGCCCTGACCGGCGTGCGCGGCGACATCGTCGAGGTCGAGGCCGACATCTCGGCCGGCCTGCCCGCGTTCGTGCTGATCGGTCTGCCGGATGCCGCTCTCGGCGAGTCGCGCAAGCGCGTCTCTTCGGCAGCGACGAACGCGGGCTGCGCTCTCACCCAGCGCAAGCTCACCATCAACTTGTCACCCGCCTCCTTGCGCAAGCAGGGGTCGGGGTTCGATCTGGCTATCGCCGTCGCCGCGCTGGCGGCATCGGGGGAGATCCCCGCGGAGGCCGCGGCCGGAGCCGTGCATCTCGGAGAGCTGGGACTCGATGGACGGCTGCGCCCGATTCCCGGCATCCTGCCATCGGTGCTCGCAGCGCGCGACGCCGGCTTCCGGCGGGTGCTGGTTCCGACCGCCAACGCCGACGAGGCCAGGCTTGTCGAGGGCATCGACGTGGTGCCCGTCGGGGGACTCCGCGCCGCGGCGATCCTCCACGGCGCCGAGCTCGAACCGGTGGACGACGAACCGGTTCTGCTGACAGACGACGTCCCCGTCTCAGCGCCCGAGCCCGACATGAGCGACGTGTCGGGCAACGACGAAGCAGTCGACGCTTTCGTCGTTGCTGCGGCCGGAGGCCACAACGTGTCGATGGTAGGGCCGCCCGGGGCGGGCAAGACCATGCTCGCGCGCCGGCTGCCGTCGCTCCTGCCCGATCTGACCGTCGAGCAAGCTCTCGAGTCGACCTCGATCCGCTCGCTCGCGGGCAGGGGAGTGGGCGGCGCTCTGGTGCATCGGCCTCCGTTCGAGGCTCCGCACCACACAGCGTCGGCCGTCGCCCTGGTCGGCGGCGGAGGCACGCGGCTCGTTCCCGGGGCGATCGTCCGCGCCACGAACGGCGTCCTGTTCCTCGACGAAGCCGCCGAGTTCCCGGCCAGCGTGCTGGACGCACTCCGGCAGCCGCTGGAGTCGGGAGGCATCACGATCCACCGGGCGAACGGCACGGCGGCCTTTCCCGCGCGCTTCCAACTGGTGCTCGCCTCGAATCCCTGTCCGTGCGGGCGCTACGGCTCCGCTGACGAGGAGTGCAGTTGCACACCCATCGCGCGCCGTCGCTACGCCGCCCGACTGTCCGGCCCGCTGCTCGACCGCATCGACCTTCGGCTCACCGTGCGCCGCCTCGGCCTCGGGGCGCTGCGCACGGCGACGGACGGCGGCACGCAGTGCCGCACGAGCGCGGAACTTCGCTCGCGCGTCGAGCAGGCACGGGCGGGCGCACGCGAACGCCTCGCCGGCACCGGCTGGAGCACCAACGCAGAAGTGGCCGGGCCCTGGCTGCGTTCCGCGCAGCGCCGGGTGGCGCCTGCCGCGCGCGCCGCTCTCGACCGAGCCTTGGAGCGCGGTGGTGTCACCATGCGCGGCTACGACCGCACCCTCCGCGTCGCGTGGACGCTCGCCGACCTCGACGGCGCCCCCAGCCCGACAGCCGACCACATCGGCCGTGCACTGTACCTGCGACGCGGGGCAGGGGCGTGATGAAAGCGCGGGACCGGATCCCGGGGCTCGCCGCCCGCGAACTCGCTTCGCTCGTCGGGGCAGTGTCGCCGGGTGAGCCGTACCCGGACGAAAGGTCGGCCATAGCGGCTGTCGCGCGCGTTGCGCTGTCCGCCGCCTCCGAACCCGGAGACACCGACGCTGTGTCGCTCGTCGCGGCGCTCGGTGCTCCGAGCGTGCTGAACGCGGTTACGGGCGAGGCGACGCCCGAGCGTGTCCTGAGTGCACTCGAGGCATCGGAGGCGCCGACTATCCCCACGGTCGGCCGCCTGCGGGATGCTCTGGCGCGGTGGCGGGGGCGGCTCCCGCGCGGACCGGTCTGGGCCCCTCTCGAACGTGCCGCGCACGTCGGTGCGCGTCTTGTGACGCCGGAGCACTCGCTCTGGCCCGAGACGGTGGACGACCTGGATCACGGAGCGCCGCTGGCACTGTGGATTCGTGGCGACCCGCGTCGACTGCCGCTCCTCTCACGCTCGGTCGCGCTGGTCGGTGCGCGGGCCGCCAGCGGCTACGGCGAGCACGTGGCGCTCGAGAGCGCGGCCGGGCTCAGCGATCGCGGCTTCGCGATCGTCTCGGGCGGCGCTTACGGGGTCGACGCCGCGGCGCATCGCGCGGCGCTGTCGAGCGACCAGGTGACCGCCGCGTTCCTCGCCGGCGGCGTCGATCGTCTCTATCCGGCGGGCAACGACCTGCTGCTCAAGCGCGTCGCGCGGGATGGTCTGCTCCTTGCCGAACTGCCGCCGGGCTCGACCCCGACACGCTGGCGCTTCTTGATGCGCAACCGACTGATCGCGGCGGCGAGCAGCGCGACGATCGTCGTCGAGGCGGGCGCGCGGTCCGGATCGCTGAACACGGCGGGTCACGCCGCCCAGCTGGGGCGCCCTCTGGGCGCCGTGCCGGGTCCGATCACGTCCAAGGCCTCGGAGGGCTGCCATCGGTTGATCCGTGAGTACGCGGCGACCTGCGTGACGACTCCGGACGAGATGGCCGAGCTCGCCGACCCGTTCGGCGCGATGCGCGACCCGCGCCTGCTCGGTTCCTCCGCGAATTCGCGGCTCAGTGACGACAGCCGCGCGCGTGCCCCGGAGGGTGCACCGGACGAACGGGTCCGTGCGGAGCTCTCGGCCTCGCGCGGCAGGAGAGTCCCGGACCTCGCCGAGCGGACCAGCCTCGGCGCCGATGCCGTGATAGCGGCGCTCGGGCGCCTGAGTGCGCTCTCCGCCGTCGAGGAAGCGCACGACGGGTGGCGACGCGCATGATCGATTTCGGTGGGCGATGATCGACGTCGACGGGTTGGGGTTCGCGGCTTCAGTCGTGAGTGGCGGTCACGAACTGTGCCGCTGAGACGTGGCCTTTGCCGGCCGTCTGGGTGACGTTCCTGCTGTTCAGCATCACGCGTTGGCAGTCGCGGGCGTGTCGATTCTGGTTCAGGCCGGTGGGAGCAGCTCTTGCTCTTCCATCGACGCCCACGTCAACGGCTGCGTCGCCGATCATGGAACGATGCCCCCACCCATCGTCGAGAGCGGCGCGGCCGCGGCCGGGGCTGCCGGCAGAGATCGGTTGCCGCAATCCGCCCTGGTTCGGTGCGCCGCGCCATCGGCGCTGCCGCCGATGGCGGAAGCTGGGGGAGTGGAGCTCCAGTTCGCGGTCGATGGCTACCTGCGCCATCTCGCGATCGAGCGTAGGTACTCGCCGCAGACAGTCCGTGCGTACCGGTCCGACCTCGCGCAGTTCACGAAGTTCGCCCACGGGCGAGAAGTGACGACGACCGAACAGCTGACGCTCGACCTCTACCGGGACTGGCTCTGGGAGGGCGCCCAGAGACACCTGGCCAAAGCGACGCTCGCCCGTCGATCCGCTGCGGCGCGTGGTTTCAGCGCGTGGACCGCGCGCGATAGCGCCGGCTACGACATGGGCGCCGGCCCCGCCGTCGGCGCCGGCTACGACATGGGCGCCGGCCCCGCCGTCGGCGCCGGTCAGCACACCAGCGGGGGTAGCGGGGCCGGGGCACCAGCCGATCCGGATCGTGCGCAACCGCCCAACGCAGCGCCGGATTCCGCGGCGCCGGATGCCGCCGTGCGGGATGCAGCCCTGCGGGATGCCGCCGTGCGGGATGCCGCCGCGCGCCTGCGGGCACCGAAAGCGGACAAGCACTTGCCCCGTGTCATCACACGCGAGCAGATCGACGGCCTCCTCTCGACGCTCGGCGAACGCGCGGAAGACGGCGAGCCGTCGGCCATACGCGATGCGGTCGTCATCGAGCTGCTCTACGCGGCGGGGATCCGGGTGAGCGAGCTCACCGGGCTCGACGTCGATGACGTCGATCTCGAGCGCCTCACGCTGCGCGTCATCGGAAAGGGGAGCAAGGAACGGGTGGTGCCGTTCGGAGTTCCCGCGCTTCGCGCCGTAAAGCACTACCTCACGACGGCTCGGCCCATCCTCGCCACCGAGCGCTCAGGTCCTGCGTTGCTGCTCGGCGCACGCGGCGGCCGTCTGGGCACGCGAGCCGTCTATCAGCTGGTGGCGTCGCTTCTCGCTGACCTGCCCGGCGGCGGTCCCGCCGGACCACACACGCTGCGTCACACCACCGCGACCCACCTTCTCGACGGGGGAGCCGACCTGCGTGCGGTTCAGGAGATCCTCGGGCACGCCAGCCTCGGCACCACCCAGATCTACACGCACGTCTCCACGGAACGGCTCAAGGAGACTTACCGGATCGCTCATCCCCGCGCCTGATCGCGACCGCCGGGCTCCCGTGCAGCGGCAGCAGGACTGAGCGCGGCACACGGTCGAAGAACAGCAGCGGTGAGACATAGGTGCCGTCGATCCGAACCCCTACGTGCAGGCACGCGTTCGAGCAGTGCGCCCTGGTGCCGACGACGCCGAGCGGGGATCCGCGCGCCACGGAGTCGCCCGCACGCAGCCCGTCCGCGACCAGCGGCTCGTACGATGACAGGACCCCGGAGCCGTGATCGAGCGTGAGGACCGGCCGGTCGACGACGACGCCCACGAAGTGCACCGTCGCATCCGACGGTGCAGCCACGATGGTTCCCGCCGCGCTAGCGAGGTCGATGCCCCGATGACCTGCTGCATAGGGTGACGGTGGGGCTGCATACGCCTGGACCATCCGGGGCGGAGCCACCGGCCACTGCCATCGCGGAGCCGCATCGGCTGCGTTTCGCTCGCCAGGCCCCGAGCGCTGTGCCTTGCCCACCGTCGTGCTCCGATCCTCAACCGCAGCGGTGATCCGAACTTCGGTCGTCGCCGCGCTCCGAGCCTCGACCACCGCGCTCGCCCCCGATGACGACAGCACCCCACCGACCGCAGCCACCGCGGCCGCGCTGCCGACCAATGCCCGTCCGAATCTCATTCGTCGCCTCCGTTCATCCGTTCGTCGAACCTCCTTGTCTACTGTGCTCGGCCACGAAGGGCCGCACGTGCGCCGCCGAGCTATCGGTGCAGAAATGCTCGCCGCCGGGTGCTGTGGAGGACTCTTTTGCCCATGTGGAACGCGGCGTACGTGTGCAGCGCCGCGGCTTTTTCGCTCGCGCGCCACAACCGAAGCGGGATGTCATGTCTGGTCAACGCAGCACCACGTTCGATGGGGGAGACCGGGTCCCCCAGCCCACGGCGGCGATGAAACGAAAGGTCGTCGGCCTCGCGACCGCCGCAGCGGTCGGCGGGTTCCTGTTCGGATTCGACTCGTCGGTCATCAACGGCGCTGTCGACTCGATCCAGCACCACTTCGCGCTCAACGCGTTTGTGACCGGGTTCATCGTCGCGATCGCCCTGCTCGGCTGCGCGGTGGGTGCCTACTTCGCGGGCCGACTCGCCGACCGGTGGGGCCGGATCCGGGTGATGCTCATCGGCGCCGTGCTGTTCCTGGCGAGTTCGATCGGGGCCGGTCTTTCCTTCTCGGCCTGGGACCTCGGCCTCTGGGCGCATCGTCGGAGGTCTCGGCATCGGCATCGCGTCGGTCGTCGCGCCGGCGTACATCGCTGAGATCGCACCGAAGCAGCGGCGCGGCGGACTCGCGTCGCTGCAGCAGCTCGCCATCACGATCGGTATCTTCGTCGCGCTTCTTTCCGACGCCCTCCTCGTCGGCGCCGCGGGCGCCGCCGTCAACCAGCTCTGGCTCGGACTCGAGGCCTGGCGGTGGATGTTCCTCGTCGGCGCCATCCCGTCCGTCGTCTACGGCGTCCTGGCGCTCCTCCTACCCGAGTCGCCGCGCTACCTGCTGTCCACCGGCCATCACGATGAAGCGCGGGCGATCTTCTCCACGCTCGTCCCCGAGGAGGACGTCGACCGTCAGGTGCGCGATATCGAGCAGGCGATCGAGCAGGACCAGGACGCGGCGAAGGGGACCTTGCGCGGCAACCGGTTCGGGTTGAAACCGATCGTCTGGATCGGCATCATCCTGTCGGTCTTCCAGCAGTTCGTCGGCATCAACGTGATCTTCTACTGCTCGAGACCCTTTGGAAGGCGGTCGGCTTCACCGAGAGAAACTCCCTGCTGATCACTGTCATCACCTCTGTGACCAACGTGGTCGTGACCATCGTGGCCATCCTGCTGGTGGACCGCGTCGGCCGTCGCCCGATCCTCCTCACCGGATCGGTCGGCATGGCGCTGTCGCTGGGCGTGATGGCGCTGTCATTCAGCTTCGCCTCCACGTCCGGAGGCGTCGTGTCGCTGCCGAGTCCGTGGGGTCCGATCGCCCTGGTCGCCGCGAACCTGTTCGTGATCTTCTTCGGCGCCTCCTGGGGGCCGCTGGTGTGGGTGCTGCTGGGGGAGATCTTTCCGCCGTGCATCCGCGGTGCGGCGCTGGGCGTCGCCGCCTCGGCCCAGTGGATCGCGAACTTCCTGGTGACGGTGTCGTTCCCGCCGATGTCGGACTTCTCACTGCCGTTCACCTACGGTATGTACGCGCTGTTCGCGGCGCTTTCGTTCTTCTTCGTCTTCTTCAAAGTGCCGGAGACGAATGGGATGGCACTTGAGCACGCCGAGACGCTGTTCGCCAATGCCGGCCGCAGCCGCGGGCCGCAGGTGAGGTCGTCGGGGGACTCGGTCCCACGCGCCTGAGCCCGCGCGTGGTGGCGCCGCGATCCTGGGAGGCCGGGATCCTGATAGGATGGCCCCTGCGCTCCGCACGCCGGAGTGACTACGCGTGCCCCCAACGCCCTCTGTGCAGGGCGGGCGCGTCTCCACCGGTCTCCTGATCATCCCAACGGTTCGCTGTGCGGGTGCTTGGGTGCGGAGAAGCGCAGGGCACCAGGCGCGGCGATCGACCGATCGTCGCGGGACAACCGAGAGTCGCGATCCCGCCTCAGGGCCGGGCGCGCAAGACAAGGAGAACGGCAATGGCCGTCGTCACCATGCGCCAGCTGCTCGACAGCGGCGTCCACTTCGGACACCAGACCCGCCGCTGGAACCCGAAGATGAAGCGCTTCATCCTCACCGAGCGCTCCGGCAGCTACATCATCGATCTGCAGCAGTCGCTCGCGTACATCGACAAGACCTACGAGTTCGTGCGCGAGACCGTCGCGCACGGCGGCACCATCCTCTTCGTCGGCACCAAGAAGCAGGCGCAGCAGGCGATCGCCGAGCAGGCGACCCGCGTGGGCCAGCCCTACGTGAACCAGCGCTGGCTGGGCGGTCTGCTGACCAACTTCTCGACCGTCTCCAAGCGCCTCGCGCGCATGAAGGAGCTCGAGGAGCTCGACTTCGAGGGCACCACGAGCGGCTTCACCAAGAAGGAGCTGCTGATCAAGAAGCGCGAGCTCGACAAGCTGCACAAGTCGCTCGGCGGCATCCGCAACCTGTCGAAGACCCCGAGCGCCATCTGGGTCGTCGACACCAAGAAGGAGCACCTCGCGATCGACGAGGCGAAGAAGCTGGGCATCCCGGTCATCGCCATCCTCGACACGAACTGCGACCCGGACGAGGTGCAGTACCCGATCCCGGGCAACGACGACGCCATCCGCTCGGTCACGCTCCTCACCCGTATCGTCGCCGACGCCGCGGCTGAGGGCCTCATCCAGCGTCACCAGAAGCCCGAGGAGGGCGCTGAGCCGACCGAGCCGCTCGCTGAGTGGGAGCAGGAGCTCCTCGCTCAGTCCAGCGACGAGGTCCAGGCCTCCGCCGAGAACGAGAAGGCGGCCGACGCCGACCTCGCCGAGGCCAAGGCGGACTCCGCCGAGGTCGTCGCCGAGGCCACGGCCGGCTCCGCCGAGGGCGATGCCGACGCCGAGGCCACGGCCGACTCCGCCGAGGGCGATGCCGACGCCGAGGCCACGGCCGACTCCGCCGAGGTCGTCGCCGAGGGCGAAGCCGACGCCGAGGCCAAGTAACCAACTTCACAACTTCGAGTCAGAAGGTTCCAGTCAGAACATGGCAAACATCAGCATCGCTGACATCAAGGCCCTGCGCGAGCAGCTCGGCACCGGCATGGTCGACACCAAGAAGGCCCTCGAGGAGGCCGGTGGCGACATCGAGAAGGCCACCGAGATCCTGCGCCTGAAGGGTGCGAAGGGCAACGCCAAGCGCGCCGACCGCTCCACCTCCGAGGGCCTCGTGGCCGCGAAGGAGAACGGCAACGGCACCGCGACGATGATCGAGCTCGCGTGCGAGACCGACTTCGTCGCCAAGGGCGAGAAGTTCATCGCCCTGGCCGACAAGGTGCTCGACGCAGCAGCCGCCGCCGGCGCCACCACCGTCGAGGAGGCGCTGGCCGCCCCCGCTGGTTCGCAGACCGTCGCCGCGTTCATCGGCGACGAGGCGGCGATCCTCGGCGAGAAGGTGGAGCTTCGCCGCATCGCGGTCGTCTCCGGCGAGAGCTTCGCGGTCTACCTGCACAAGACCTCCAAAGACCTGCCGCCGCAGGTCGGCGTGGTCGTCGGCTACGCCGGCGCCGACGCGGAGACCGCCCGTAGCATCGCGCAGCACATCTCGTTCGCCAACCCGACCTACCTCGCCCGCGAGGACGTCCCGGCCGACGAGGTCGAGAACGAGCGTCGCATCGTCGAGGAGATCTCGCGCAACGAGGGCAAGCCGGAGGCCGCGCTCCCGAAGATCATCGAGGGCCGCCTCGGCGCCTACTTCAAGCAGGTCGCCCTGCTCGAGCAGGAGTACGCCCGCGACAACAAGCTGACCATCGCCCAGGTCCTGAAGGACTCGGGTCTGACCGTCTCGGGCTTCGCCCGTTTCAAGGTCGGCGCCTGACACAGGCATGAAGGAGTCCGGATCGTGAATCACGATCCGGACTCCTTTTCTGTGCGCACGCGAACTGTTCACGCGCCGCACGCACGCACTAGCGTTAGCAAAACACACGGAAGGACTCATACACGTATGTCGGCATCCACTCAGAGACGCAGGGTCCTCCTCAAACTCTCCGGCGAGGCGTTCGGAGGCGGGCAGCTCGGGGTGAACCCCGACATCGTCAGCAGCATCGCCCGGGAGATCGCTCAGGCCGCCACGGACGTCGAGATCGCGATCGTCGTCGGCGGAGGCAACTTCTTCCGTGGCGCCGAGCTCTCGCAGCGCGGCATGGACCGCGGGCGCGCCGACTACATGGGCATGCTGGGCACCGTCATGAACTCGCTGGCCCTGCAGGACTTCCTGGAGCAGGCCGGCGCCGAGACGCGCGTCCAGTCCGCCATCGCGATGACCCAGGTCGCGGAGCCCTATATCCCGCGCCGCGCCGAGCGGCACCTCGAGAAGGGCCGCGTCGTCATCTTCGGTGCCGGCGCCGGACTGCCGTACTTCTCGACCGACACGGTCGCCGCGCAGCGCGCGCTGGAGATCAGCGCCGACGTCGTGCTGGTCGCCAAGAACGGCGTCGACGGCATGTACGACTCCGACCCGCGCACCAACCCGGACGCGCGCAAGATCGAGCAGATCAGCCACCAGGACGCCCTGCAGCAGGGGCTCAAGGCCGTGGACTCCACCGCGCTCAGCCTCTGCATGGACAACGGGATGCCGATGCGCATCTTCGGCATCGAGCCCGCTGGCAACGTGACGGCCGCGCTGCTCGGCGCCGAGATCGGCACGCTGCTCGGCTGAGCCGGGCTCGAACGGCCTCAGCCGACCCGGCCGGCCCCGGGCCGTGCACGGGCCGTCAGGCGCCCTGGCCCTAGACTAGACACCGACTCACCGATCTGAAGGAGAAACCGTGATCGCCGATGTGATTTCCGACGCCCGCCAGCGCATGAGCAAGACCGTGGACGCGGCGAGGGACGACTTCGGCACGGTGAGCGCGGGGCGCGCGAACCCCACACTCTTCCAGAAGGTGCTCGTCGACTACTACGGCTCGCCGACGCCGCTCGCGCAGCTCGCCGGCCTCCAGAACCCGGAGGCGCGCGTCCTGCTCGTGACGCCGTACGACAAGTCCGCCCTCAAGGACATCGAGAAGGCGATCGTCGCGATGCCGAACCTCGCGGCGAACGTGGGCAACGACGGCGAGATCGTGCGCGTGACGCTGCCCGAGCTCACGGAGGACCGCCGCAAGGAGTTCGTGAAGATCGTCCGCGGCAAGGGCGAGGACGCCAAGGTGGCCATCCGCAACATCCGCCGCAAGGCGAAGGACGAGCTGGACGCTCTCAAGGGCGAGATCGGGGATGACGAAGTGGCTCGTGGCGAGAAGGAGCTCGAGACTCTCACCCGTTCGCACGTCGACGCCGTCGACGAGGCTCTGAAGCGCAAGGAAGCAGAGCTTCTCGAGGTCTGAATGAGCGAGGGGAGCAGCCCCGGCGCGCCCCGCACGCCGGAGTCGGGCAGACGGGGGAAGTCTGCGGCACGAGCAGAGCTGCGTGCGCAGGTGCAGGCGACTCGCGCCGATTTCGAGCGTCAGATGCTGGCCAGGAAGGCGCAGCTCGACGCGACGAACGAGCGGATCGCCGCGCGGACCGGTCGCAACCTCATCCTGGCGATTCTGATCGGCCTGGGGGCCGGCGCGCTCCTCATCCTCAGCCTGATCTTCATCAAGGAGCTGTTCCTGCTGTTCGGCGCGGCGATGATCGGGTTCGCCGCCTTCGAGCTCACCCAGGCGTTTCGCGGCGCCGGGAGGCGTGTCCCGCGCATCCCGACCCTGATCGCGTCGCTGGCGATCGTGCCCGCCACGTTCTTGTTCCACGCGGGCGGCCAGCTGGTCGCCCTGGCGGCGGGCATCCTGCTGGTCGTCGTGTGGCGGCTCGTGGAGGAGGCGGCGCTTCCCGGCAAACGTGCAGGGGGAGTGGCACTGACGCGTGACCTCGCCTGGAGCGTCCTCGTGCAGATGTATGTGACGCTCCTGGGGTCGTTCGCGATCCTCCTCCTCGCCGAGGATGGCGGCGAGTGGTGGGTGCTCGCCTTCCTGATCGTGGTCGTCGCCGTCGACACGGGTGCGTACGCGAGCGGGCTGTCCTGGGGCCGCCATCCGATGGCGCCGACGATCAGCCCGAAGAAGACCTGGGAGGGCTTCGCGGGCGCGGCCGTCGCCGCGGTCGTCGCCGGCGTCCTGGTGTCCCTGTTCATGATCGGTGAATCGTGGTGGTTCGGCATCGTGTTCGGCTTTGTGGCGCTGTTGACAGCTACGGCGGGCGATCTGGCCGAGTCGCTGATCAAGCGCGATCTCGGGATCAAAGACATGAGCTCCTGGCTCCCGGGGCACGGCGGTTTCCTCGACAGGCTCGACTCGATCCTGCCGTCGGCGGCGGCCACCTACGTGCTGTTCGTCATCTTCTCCTGACAGAATGACCTCGTGAGCACCTTTCCCCGGAGCCCCAAGTCGAAGCTCGGATACGACGTCGACCAGGTCGACGACTTCCTCGTGAGCGCCCGCCTCGCCTACGACGCCGACCCCTCGTCGAGCACCTCCCTGACAGCTGCAGACATCCGCCACACCGCGTTCTCGATGGCCAAAGGCGGCTACTCGACCTCGCACGTGGATGCCGCGCTGGAGCGACTGGAAGACGCCTTCGCCGCTCGCGAGCGCGAGGCCGCACACGGTGGCGCTAGCGACGCGGCCTGGTTCGAGCAGGCGCGTACGACGGCGCAGGTGATTCTGGACCGCCTGGAACGGCCCGTCGGCCACCGGTTCGAGAAGGTCAGCTTCCTGACCCTCGGCTACAACCGTCAGGACGTCGACCGTTTCGCCGGCCGGCTGGTGAAGTACTTCCAAGACGGCCGGCCGATGAGCGTCGAGGAGGTGCGCACGGTGACGTTCCGCGAACAGCGTGGGGGGTATCGTGAGGCGCAAGTCGACCTCCTCCTGGACAGCGTCACGGACGTGATGCTCGCGGTCCGCTGAGCCTGGCCATTACCTGAGTAAGGGTGTCTCTCTTTGGTAACTCGTGAATTGTCCGTTATGGTTCTGTGATCGTGGGTAGACGAGAAGCAGCCGAAATCGCTCCGCTGACCCCTGCCAACCCGGTCGGAGTCGCATTCCGGCGTTCGCGGCGCCCTCACATCCGGTCGCGAGCGGCGATCTGGGGGTTCGCCTTCACTGCCGCAGTCGGATTCGCGCTGGTCAACGTGGTCGACCCGTACTCGGGCAGTGCGGCCACTCCGGCGTACGCCGACGCCCTTCAGAACATCGACCAGACGTCCCGCTACGGCGACGCGCCGGTCCAGAGCCTGACGGCTCCCGACGCCTCCGCGACGACGGTCACGCGCGACGCGCTCGGCGTGAAACCGAAACCCACCCCAACCCCGACGCCCACTCCCACCGCGACCAAGTCGTCATCGAGCAGCGGCAGCAGCTCCAGCGCCCCGTCGGCGCCGGTTCCCGACCCGGGAACCGCTAAGGCGATCGCGTACCAGATGGTGCAGGCGCGCGGCTGGGGCGACGACCAGTACAGCTGCCTGGTCGCGCTGTGGAACAAGGAATCCGGCTGGCGCGTGAACGCCTCCAACCCTAGTGGCGCCTACGGTATCCCGCAGGCTCTTCCGGGCAGCAAGATGGGGCCGGGATGGCAGACGGACGCCTCCGTGCAGATCTCCTGGGGTCTCGGCTACATCGCAGGCCGTTACACCAACCCGTGCGGCGCCTGGGGCCACTCCCAGTCGGCCGGCTGGTACTGAGTCGGCGTCAGTCGGTCCCGTCCGGGGTCGTGCCGGGATTCTGCGGCGTGTAGTCGCGCCAGAACCGGAAGTAGATCCGGGCTCCCAGCCAGATCGACACGGCGATGTAGCCGATCGCGCACACGAGGCCGGCGATCCACGATGCGGAGAGCTCGACGCCGTTCGTCGCGAGCACGACGCCGAGGAACAGCCCGAACAGAGCGCCGTTCACCACGAACGTGAACATCATGCTGCTGCCCATGACCTGGCTCTGGTTGCGGCGACCCAGGAAGTAGTACGTGCGGCTCACGCCCTCCCGATCGTCGTTCGGGGAGGAGTACAAGCCCTAGGCGACCTCCGGCGCCAATCGCACGTACTGAACCGTCCCAGGTTCTCCGCCGCTTCTATGTGGGGAGCGGCTCTGGTCTGAGTGCCGCGTAGTAGGCAGCCTCGAACTCGTCGGGGCTGACCATTCCGAGGCTACCGTGGAGCCTGCGGTGGTTGTACCAGTCGACCCAGCCGGCGGTCGCGAACTCGACGTCCGCGATCGTCTTGTGCGGGCTGTCGTGGAAGATCGTGGTGCGCACGCACTCGGCTTTGTAGAGTCCGTTGATCGTCTCCATCAGCGCGTTATCGTAGGCGTCGCCGACCGTCCCGATCGAGGGCGCGATCTGCTCGAGCGCGAGGTGATCGGTCAGCACAATCGATGTGTACTGGGACCCCGCATCGCTGTGATGGATCAGCTGGTCGGGCGTGACCGGGCGTCCCTGGCGGTCGCGTTCCCACAACGCCATCCGCAGCGGGATCATCACGAGATCCACGTGCTTGCTGGTCTGCGCGTGCCAGGCCACGATGCGTTGCGAGAACACGTCGAGGATGAACGCGACGTACACCCAGCCCGCCCAGGTGCGCACGTAGGTGAAGTCGGTAACCCAGGTGTGATCCGGCCGCGGCGCGGTGAAGTCCCGGTTCAGCAGATCCCCGGCACGGACCCCATCCTTGGCCTGGATCGTGGTGCGGATCGCCTTCGCGCGGGTGATGCCCGACAGCCCGAGGACCCGCATCGCCCGGTCCACCGCACCGCGGGACGCATCGCTGATCGCGGTGCGTCGGATCAGCGCGGTCATCTTCTTCCGCCCATACAGCCCCTCCGGTGACATCCAGCGCCGCGTGGTCCCATCGGGCAGCACCTCGATGCGCCAGGCAGCATCACGGACCGCGCCTTCGACCATCGCGTCGGTGATCGTCCGGGCCGAGACGCGGCCCCGCCGCCAAGCCCGGTAGGTGCGCGCGGCGATCTGCACGCCCTGCTCCCGCAGGACGCGGATGATCGACTCGACCGCATGCCCCTCGGCCCTCATCTGGTCGATGAAGACCATCATCAGCGGTTGCGGGGGTCGAGTTCCCCCGCGAAGAAAGTTGCCGCTGCTTTCAGGATCGCGACGTCCTCACGCAGCCGCTTGTTCTCCGCCTTCAACCGGCGGATCTCAGCATGTTCCTCGCTGGTCTGACCGTCACGGCGGCCCGCGTCGATCTCGGCTTGAAGCACCCACCGGCGCAGGGACTCCGACCCAACACACTCCTGGCGGGCGACGGCGGCAATCGCCTTCGCCGTCGACGGGTACTCCGCCCGATGCTCAAGCACCAGCCTCACAGCTCGCTCGCGAACCTCGGGATCGATCTTCTTCGGCATGACGCCATCCTTTCAACTCGAAAGGAAACGGCACCAAACCTGGGACGGTTCATACTGCGCGCGCAGGCGGTTCATCGCCAGCACATACATGAGGTCCTCCATCGACACGTTCGTGACGCGGATCTGCGTGAGGATGCCGACGATCACCACGAGGCCGAGCAGAGCATCCGCGAACGCGGGGAAGATACCCGTGAACTTCGTGGCCTGCCCGACGAGCGCGATGCTGACCAGCGCGGCGGACATGAGCGTCAGCAGCATGCTGATCCGCGTGAGGACCTCGTTTTGGGTGGTGCTGCGCGACGCGAGGAGGCTCCAGTGCTCGGGGGCGAGCAGCTGCGCCGCGATGGCGTCGGTGTTGCGAGCGTCGTCGCCCATGCGGCGATGCTACTGCGCGTGGGACGAGAGGCGACACCCGCGTCCTGCATAGACTGGGGGAGTGCCCCGCAGCAACCGCCCCCGCCGCCGTCATGGCGAGCAGAGTGAGGAGGAGCAGGACGGCTTCGACCGTCTGCTCGCGGGCTGGAAGCGCGTGGAGGTGCGTCGCGGCGTCGAATGGAACGTGCAGCCCGTGTCCGCTCTCCAGGCGCAGAAGAGCTACGTGTGCCCGGGCTGCGGCCGCGAGATCGCTTCCGGAGTCGCTCACCTGGTCACGTGGCGTGCCGACGGTGTGCTCGGCGACTCGGCGGACCTCGCCGCCCGGCGGCACTGGCACACGACGTGCTGGAAGATGGCGTGAGCGGACGAAGGAGACCACCGAAGTGACGGACGCACCGACGGAGATCCACGGCGGCATCGAGCTGCCCGCGCGACGCGAGGACATCGAGTTGCGCACCCGGGACGGTCTCACGCTCGTCGGCGAACTCGCGAGCCCGCTGGATCACGAGCCGGTCGCGACTCTGGTCACGCTGCATCCGTTGCCGACCGGCGGCGGCTTCATGGATTCCCACATTCTGCGCAAGGCCGCTGGGCGACTGCCGGCGTTGGCCGACATCGCGGTGCTGCGCTTCAACACGCGCGGCACCGCGTCCCCGCGCGGACGCAGCCAGGGCGAGTTCGACCACGGCATCGACGAGCGTTACGACGTGGAGGCGGCGATGGCCTTCGTCGCCGAGCGCGGCCTCCCGCACCCCTGGCTGCTCGGCTGGTCGTTCGGCACCGAGCTCGCGCTGATGTACGGCAGGGAGTGCCCGGTCGACGGCATCATCCTGCTTTCGCCTCCGCTGCACCGCGCCAAGCCGGAGCACCTCGCCGCCTGGGCGGGCGACGAACGCCCGATCGTCGCGCTCATCCCCGAGCACGACGACTACCTCCAGCCCGCGGAGGCCGCGGAGCGCTTCCGGCCGCTGCCGCAGATCGAGCTGGTCGATGTGGAGGGCGGCAAGCATCTCTGGGTGGGCGAGAACCAGACCCGTCGGGTGCTCGACGAGATTGTCGAGCGGTTGAATCCGGCCGCCGCGCTGCCGCTGCCGACACAATGGCCGCCGATGCAGCCGTCGGCCTGAGCGACTGCGCGGGGTCAGAGCTCGTTCTGGCGGGGGATGACCACCTGCTTGATGATGAGCAGGATCGCCGCAGCGAACGGAATGGCGACGAGGGCCCCGAGGATGCCGAGCAGCGTGCCGCCGGCGAGTGCGGCGACTACGACGAGTGCGCCGGGGACGGACACGGCGCGGTTCATGATGCGCGGGCTGAGCACGTATGCCTCTACCTGCATGTAGACGATGTAGTAGATGGCGGCGGCGATCGCGGTCGGCGTTCCGGAGAGGAAGCAGACGGCGACGATGATCACCGAGCCCGTGATCGTTCCGACCAGCGGAATGAGCGAGAAGAAGAACGCGATCGAGGCGAGCAGGATGGGGAACCGCGCTCCGATGATCGTCAGGAAGATCGCGCTGAGCACGCCGTTCACCAGCGCCAGGGACACCTGGCCCATCACGTACTTGCCGACGGAGTCCGTGATCTGGTCGCCGAGGTCGGCGAAGCGCGACCGGCGGGAGGCCGGCACGAGCTGATAGGCGGCGCGTTTGATGTTGGGCAGCGAGGCAGTGAAGTAGATCGTGAGGATGACGACGACGATCACGCCGAAGGCGCCCTGCACGATCCCGATGCCCGTCTGCAGCACCTTCGAGGTGATGTCCGGGAGGTTCTTCTGCAGCCACTGGGTGACGGCGTCGATGTTCTGCTGGTTGACGATCGTCGGGAACTGGTGCTGGAGGCTGAGGAACCACTTCTCTGCGTCGCCGTTGTTGACCCAGTTGACGGTGTTGCTGACCAGCTGGGAGGCCTGGCCCACAGCGACGGGGACGATCGCCCAGATCAGGGCTACGAACAAGCCGAGGATGACGACCAGCGTCAGCACGAGCGCCAGCCAACGAGGGAACTTCCGCCGCTCCAGAAACGAGATCGACGGCTCGATGCCGAGCGCCAGAAAGAGTGCGGCGCCGATGTACGTGATGATCGTGGCAAGGCTGGTGATCGACGTGAGGATGAGGAGGCCGAGGCCCACCCCGAGCGTGCCTATCAGCCCCGCGCGGAACGCGTTCTGGATCTTCACTGAGTTCCCCTCCGCAGCCGGCGCCTCCGGCCGGCCGGAGGTCAGTCGTCGGCTGACGCGTTGTCGGCCTGCTGGAGCATACCCCGCAGGTTCTCGAAGTACCCGGCCACGGCCTCGCGCTCAATCCTAATCTGGGACAGGCGCGCCTCGGCGTCGGCGACCAGGCGTTGCGTGCGCTCCTCTGCCTCGTCGATGAGGGCGTCCGCGCGCTCCTGGGCGTCTCGGACGATGCCGGCGGCGACCTTCTCGGCCTCCTTGCGAGCGGCCTTCACCGTCTCGCGGGCTTCGGTGTCGAACGTCTCGGCCTCGGTGCGAGCCTGAGCGGTGCGCTTGACCGCGTCCGCGAGCTGCATGTTGGCCTCGTCGAGGTACTTCTGGGTCTGGGCCACGGCCTCCTGGTGACGGCCGAGGTACTCCTTCTCGGCCTCGTCGCGCCGCGCGCGCAGTTCGACGTCGAGGTCGATTCTCGCCTGCTCGATCTCGCGCGTCCGCTTGTCGAGCTCGGCCATCGTCGCGGTGCGCAGGGCCGTGAGCTCGGCATCGAGGGCCGCACGCGCCGTGGCGTCCTCCTGGTCGAAGGTGGCCTGCTGCTCGGCCAGCTCGGCGTCGAGCGCCGTGCGCGCCTCCGCGGCCTCGCGGGCGATCTCGGAACGGGCCTTCGCCGTCTCGGCGTCGAGCGCAACCCGGGCGCGCTCGGTCTCCTCGGCAAGGGTGACGCGGGTCTGCTCCGCCTCGCGCTCGAGTGCGAGGCGCTGCTGCTCGCGGTCGTTCTTCAGCTCCTGCTCAGTGGTCGCCCGCTGGTCGGCGAGCTCGGCCGTCGTGCGCTTCACCTGGGCGGCGAGCGTGCTGCGTGTCTGCTCCCGGTCGTCGGCGAGACGCGAACGGGTCTCCTCCGCTTCGGCGGCGAGGGCGGACGTGGTCTGCTCGACCTCCGCGGCGAGGGCGGACTTCGTGGTCGTGACCTCGGTCTCGAGAGCGGACGTGGTCTGCTCGACCTCCGCGGCGAGGGCGGACTTCGTGGTCGTGACCTCGGTCTCGAGAGCCGACTTGGTCTGCTCGACCTCCGCGGCGAGAGCCGACTTGGTCTGCTCGACCTCCGCCGCCAGCGCCATCTTGGTGGTGACGACCTCGGTCTCGAGGGCGGACAGGGTCTGCTCCTTCTCGGCGGCGAGGCGCGCAGCGGTCTGGTCGACGTCGGCGGCCAGCTGGGCGCGCGTGGTGGCGACCTCCGCGGCGAGGGCGCTGCGCTCGGTCGCAAGCTCTTCGGCCAGCTCGGTGCGCGCGGCGCCGACCTCGGCCGCAAGCTGGACGCGGACGCGCTTGGCCTCGGTGTCGAGCTCCTTGCGCTGCGCGTCGGCCTCGGCGGCGAGCTCGGAGCGGGTGGTCTCGACCTCGGCGGCGAGCGCCGCCTGGGTGGTCTCGACCTCGGCGGCGAGCGCGGCCTTGGTGGCCTCGACCTCCGCTTCGAGATCGCTGCGGGTCTTCTCGACCGTCTTCGCGAGCGAAGCCTGGGTCCGCTTGACGTCCGCCGCGAGGGCGGCCTGGGTGCTCTCGACCTCCGCCGCGAGATCGGCACGCGTACTCTCGACCGTATCGGCGAGCTCGGCGGCTGTGCGCTCGCGGTCTGCGGCGAGTTGGGCGCGGGTGGTCTCGACCTGGGTCGCGAGCTCGGCGGCGGTGCGCTCGCGGTCGGCGGCGAGCGTGGCAGCGGTCGAGATGCGGTCGGCCTCGAGCGCCGCGCGGGTCTCAGTCGACTCGCGCTCGAGCGTCGTGCGGGTCTGGAGGACCTCGTCGGCGAGTTCCTTCCTGGTGCGCTCCACGTCGTCAGCCAGGGCGGAGCGCGTCGTCGTGACATCGGTCTCCAGCTGCGAGCGCGCGGCCGTCACGTCGGCCTCCAGCTGCGACCTGGTCGTGGTGACCTCGTCGGCGAGGGCGGACTTGGTGCGTGTCACCTCGTCGGCGAGGGCGGACGTGGTGCGCGCGACCTCGTCGGCCAGCGCCGACTTCGTCGACGTCACCTCGTCGGCCAGGCGTGCCTTGGTCTGCTCGACTTCCGTCGCCAGCGCGCTCTTGGTCTGCTCGACTTCGGCGGCGAGGGAGGCCGTGGTCTGCTCGACGTCGTCGGCCAGGGCCTGTCGCACCGTGGCGTCCTCGTGGTGGAGGTCGGCCCGTGTCTGCGCGGCCTCGGCGGCGAGGGCGGCCCGCTGCCGCTCCACCTCGTCGGCGAGCTCCGCTCGCGCCTGCGCCATCTCGGCGGCGAGGGCGTCGCGTGCGCTGGTCTGCTCCGCCGCCAGTCGGTCCGCGGTCTCGCCGACCTTCCGGTCGAGCTCCAGTCGGGTCTGGGCGGACTCGCGCTCGAACGCGGCCCGGTCGGCGGCGAGGGCGTTCTCGAGCTCGCTGCGGCGGGCGGCGATGGTGCGGTCCAGCTCCGCGGTCTCGGCCCGTGCCGCCTCCGCCTCGCGCAGCGCCACGACCTTGAGCTCCGCGGCCTCGCGATCGGCCTCCGCGCGCACCGCGGCGGCCTCGCGCTTGCTCGTCGCGCGCAGCTCGGCGGCCTCGGTGGCCACGGCACCTCGGATCGCGGCGGCCTCGCGCATCGCGTCGGTGAGGAGCGTCTCCTTGTCGGCGCGGGTGCGGGCGAGCAGTTCGGCCGACTCGATCTGAGCGTCCTCGAGCGCGGTCGTGGCACGCGCCTGAGCATCCGCCAGCACGCGCTCGGCCTGCTGCGCCGCGGTCTTCTTGATCTTCTCCACCTCGGCGGTGACGCCGGAGCGCAGCTTCTCCGCGTCGATGTCGGCCTGGGCGATCAGCCGGGTGGACTGCTCCTCGGCGACCCGGAGGGTATTCTCAAGCTTCGTGCCGAGCCCGGAGTAGGTGGGGCTGCCGACCTCTTCGATTTCGGCGTTGAGCTCGTCGATCCGCACCTGGAGACGTTTGATCTCTTTGGTCTGGTCGGCGGACTGGGTGTTGGACTTGATCAGCTCACGCCGGAGGTCCTGGACAGCCTTGTCCACCTCGTCCTTGTCGTAGCCGCGGAAGACCTGGGTGAAGTTCGATTCGTCGGTGGCCACTGTGTTACTCCTGATGGGGATTCCGGGTGAGCGAGCCGCACGCGCGCCGCATCGATCTTACATTTCGAGGCGCGTACCCGCATGGGGGACTGCGTGAGCACGCAGACAACGGTTAGATGCCTCTCAGGGTGCTCGACTATCGTTGTGTGACTGTGCCCGCCCCCTCCCGGCACATGAGGAGTTTTGTTTGCGTTTCGTACTGGCCATCGTGGCGTTCGTGGTCGCTGCCGTCATGATCGTGGCCGGCATCGCCCAGCGCACGATCTTCGCACCTCCCTCGCAGCTCGCGGTCTCGGCCACCGTCGGCGGCGACGCACGCTACATCGTGATCGACAGCGTGGTGCTCAACGCCCATCCCGGACAGCAGACGTTGTCGATCGCGGGGGCCACCGACGCCACAACGCAGATGGTCGCGTACGGTCGCACCGCGGATGTGAAGGCGTGGCTCGGCGACCAGAAGTACGCTGCCGTCAGCTACCGCGCGGGAACCGGCGAGCTCGCCGTGAAGACGGTGACGCCGAAGGCCGCGGACACCGGCTCCTCGGACGGCTCCACCCCGGCTCCCACGGCGGAGCCGACCGCTGCACCTCCGGCCGGCTCCGGTTCGGCGGCGACTGCTCCCGGTCCCGATCCGGCTGGCTCCGATCTCTGGCTGGCGGAGTACGACGGCCAGGACGCTCAGACCATCAAGATGAACGTACCGACCGGCGTGAGCGTCATCATCGCCAGCGACGGGACCAAGCCGGCGCCGAACAAGATCCTGCTGACCTGGCCGGTCGACACCAGCACGCCGTGGGCGTTCCCGCTCATCATCGGCGGCCTCGTGCTCCTGGTGATCGGTATCGCCCTGTA
Organism: Leifsonia sp. McL0607; assembly: GCF_049993355.1. Lineage (GTDB taxonomy): Bacteria > Actinomycetota > Actinomycetes > Actinomycetales > Microbacteriaceae > Leifsonia. The sequence goes on from NZ_CP188253.1 coordinate 2,980,602, forward strand.
CCTGTGGGGCCTGTACACCCACCGCAAGTCCCGCGGCCCCCGACGCACGAGCGGACCCAAGATGCCCCAACTCCCCAAAGCCCCGAAGTACAAGCCGACGACCTCCATCGAAGCGACCCCGCGCGGTCGTCGTGCCAGCCGCCGCACGCGTGTCATGGTGCCGGCGGTGCTCGCCGGCGTCCTTGCGCTAACGGGTGTCGGAGCGGGTGCGGCCCTCGCCGACGGTCCGACCGGCACGCCGACGCCCACGACGACGACCGCCCCGAAGGGCGACAACCAGCCTCCGCCCGCGGTGACCGTCGCGCAGCTCGCGCGCATCGTCAAGCGCATCTCGGTGGCGGCGGCCGATGCCGACTCCAAGGGCGATCCGGCGCTCGCCAAGCTCCGTTTCACCGGCCCGGCCCTCCAGCTGCGCGACGCCAACTACGCCATCCGTGCCAAGAAGGCCGACCAGCCCGCGCTGCCCGCGATCCCTGCCGACCCCCCGGAGCTGTCGCTGCCGCAGGCCACCGACAGCTGGCCGCGCACGGTCACCGCCGTGCTGAAGATGCCGAACGACGCGGCTGGCAAGGCGCAGGCACCTCTCGCGCTCGCGCTCGTCCAGCAGACGCCGCGCGACAACTACATGGTGGAGTACGCGATCGCGCTCGAGCCGAACGTCAAGGTGCCTAACCTCGCGCCCGCCAGCATCGGTGCGGCGGTCGTGCCGCCGGACTCCAAGCTGCTCAAAATCCAGCCGAACGAGATCGCCGCTGCGTACGGCGACATCCTCCTGAACGGCGACCAGAGCAAATGGCTGTCGAGCTTCGACCTGACCGACGACAAGCTCGTCGCGCAGGTCGGCGCGTCGTGGAAGCAGCAGGAGCAGGCGCGCCTGGCCCAGCAATTCGGCAACACCTCGTCGCTGACCTTCACGAGCCGGCCCGGCACCGGACCGGTGATCTCGATGGCGACCAACGACTCGGGAGCCATCGTGTGGGTGAACCCCGAGGAGGTGCAGCTGCACAAGGTCCAGGAGGCCGGCGCGCAGGTGATCGCGGGCGCGACGACGGCCGCGCTGAGCGGCATCGCCCAGTCCAACACCGGAATCGAGTCGGTGTACGGCTACCAGCTCGCGTTCTACGTTCCTCCGGCGGGTTCGTCGGAGAAGGTGCGTCTGCTGGGCTTCTCGCAGGGGCTCGTGTCTGCTCGCGAGGTGCAGTGACCCGCAGCGCCGTATCCTGTTAACTCGTTCGGACGCGTAGTCCACGAACCGCCAGCTTCAGGAGAACCGCATGAGCCAGATCCCGCCCACCCCGACCAACTTCCGCGGCGCTGTCGACCTGAGCAGCCTCGTCAATCGGCCCCAGGGGGCCGCCGACGAGGGCGCTGCGGGCGAAGCGGAGGCAGGGGAGGCGATCGAGCTCCCCAGCCTGTTCTTCCAGGGCACGGATGCGAACTTCAACGACTTCATCGACCTGTCGATGCGCGTGCCGGTGGTCGTCGCGCTGTCGGCCTCCTGGGCCGACCCCGACCGGAAGTTGGCGGCCGTCCTCGACCGCGTCACCTCCGACCTCGCGGGGCGGATCGTGCTGGTGCAGGTCGACGTCGACGCCAACCCGCAGCTCGCGCAGGCGTTCCAGGCGCAGTCCGTCCCTGCGGTCGCGGGCATCGTCGCGGGCCGTCCCGTTCAGCTGTTCGCCGGCGCGCTTCCGGAGGACCAAGTGCGTGACGTCGTAGACCAGCTGCTCGAGTTGGCCGCGCAGAACGGCGTCACGGGAACCGCGAAGGTCGACGCGGCGGCAGAAGAGACGCCGGAGGGCGAGGCCGCAGAGCCGGAGCCCGAACCGCTGCCACCGCTGCACGCGGAGGCGTACGAAGCGATCGACCGCGGCGACTACCCGGCGGCCATCGCCGCCTACAAGACCGCGATCGCGCAGGATCCGCGCGACACGATGGCGATCGCGGGGCTCGCGCAGGTAAGCCTCCTCGACCGCCTCGCCGGGCGCACCCTCGACGAGATCCGTGGCGCCGCGGCTGCCGACCCCTCCGACAGGGACGCCCAGCTCGCGGTGGCCGACCTCGACCTGTCCGGAGGGCATGTCGACGACGCGTTCGACCGGCTGCTGACATTGTTCCCGACTCTCGACGCGGCAGGCAAAGAGGCGGTGCGGGCGCGCATCCTGGAGTATTTCGAGATCGTCGGTGTGGACGACCCGCGCGTCGGCAAGGCGAGGGCTAGGCTGGCCTCGCTGCTCTACTGACGCGGGGCCTCTGCTTTCCGGAGAAACCGACGCGCTCGCGGGCGGCTGACACCCCTCTCGCCCGGAAGGCTCGCGCATGTCTCGTGTGCTCGTTGTCGGCGGCACCGGTCTGGCCGGTCGCGCCATCGCTGCTGAGGCCGTGGAGCGCGGCCATCAGCTCGTGGTCGCGGCCAGGCGCATCCCGGATGACGACTCCGAGAGCTACGTCGTCGGCGCCGACTACGTGACCGTCGACATCGTGTCCGGCGACGGGCTGGAGGAGGCGGTCGACGGCGTCGACGTGCTGGTCGACGCGAGCAACGCGACCGGACGCCGCGCATCGCACGTCTTCGCACACGGTTCTCGCAACGTGCTGCACACGGCAGCGCGATTCGGGGTCGGCCAGGCAGTGCTCCTCTCGGTCGCAGGCATCGACGGTGCACGCTACCCCTACTACCGGGCGAAGCTGGTCCAGGAGCGCACCTACCTGGACTCCCCGCTGGAGACCCGGATCGTGCGTTCGACCCAGTTCCACGATTTCGTGACCGCGATCTTCGAGCGCGGCCGTCGGTTCGGGGTTCTGGCGCTACCAGCCGCGACCCGGTTCCAGCCCATCGCGGTGTCCGACGTGGCACGCGTGCTCGTCGACGCGGTCGAGGGAGCGGGCGACCCGGACTCGATCCGCATCGTCGGCGGCCCGCACGTCGAGTCCGCCCGTTCCCTCGCCCGGCAGTGGAAGCAGGCCAGCGGCACGCGCCGCCCGATCCTCCCGGTGCGACTCGGCGGCCCGCTGGGCTCGGCGTGGCGCTCCGGACGGAACCTCGCGCCAGAGCACGCGGTCGACGGACTCGGCTACGCGGCGTGGCTGAACGAAGCGGCCGTCTGACTCACCCCTCGCGACCGACGGAGGGACTCACCTTCACCGCCGCGGCCGGAGGTACAGCGCGCCGAGCGGAGGCAGCGTCAGCACGGCGGAGGCCGGCCGACCCATCCACGGTTCGTCGTGCGCCGTCACGCCGCCGAAGTTGCCCACTCCCGACCCGCCGAAGTCGCCGGCGTCGGTGTTGAGCAGCTCCTCCCACTCGCCCGCCAACGGCAGGCCGACGCGGTAGCCCTCGTGCGGGTTGCCCGAGAAGTTGAGCAGCACCGCGATCGGCGAGCCGTCGCGGTCCTTGCGCAGGAAGGCCAGCACATTGCCCGCTGCGTCCGACCCGTCGAGCCACTCGAAGCCGGCCGGGTCGTTGTCGAGGGCCCAGAGCTGCGGGTTCGACCGGTAGACGGCGTTGAGCTGCGCGACGAGGTTCCACAGCCCGCGGTGACTCGGCTGGTCGAGCATCCACCAGTCGAGGCCGCGCTCCTCGCTCCACTCGGAGTACTGCCCGAACTCCTGGCCCATGAAGAGCAGCTGTTTGCCCGGGTGCGCCCACATGAACGACAGGAACGCGCGCACGTTCGCCAGCTGCTGCCAGTGGTCGCCCGGCATCTTGCCGATGAGGGAGCCCTTGCCGTGCACCACCTCGTCGTGGCTGATCGGCAGCAGGAAGTTCTCGCTCCACGCGTACACGAACGAGAACGTGACCTCGCTGTGGTGGTAGCTGCGCCACATCGGGTTCTCCTGGATGTACTGGAGCGCGTCGTGCATCCAACCCATGTTCCACTTGAGTCCGAAGCCCAGACCGCCGGAGGTGGTGGGCGCGGTGACACCGGCGTAGCTGGTCGACTCCTCCGCGATCATCACGGTGCCGGGGTTGCGCTTGTAGGAGGTCGCGGTGACCTCCTGCAGGAAGCCGATGGCCTCCAGGTTCTCGCGGCCGCCGTGGACGTTGGGCTCCCACTCGCCGTCGTCGCGCGAGTAGTCGAGGTAGAGCATGGAGGCCACGGCGTCGACGCGGAGTCCGTCGATGTGGAACTCCTCCAGCCAGTACAGGGCGTTGGCGACGAGGAAGTTGCGCACCTGCGAATTGCCGTAGTCGAAGATGTAAGTGCCCCAGTCTTTGTGCTCGCCGCGACGGGGATCGGGGTGCTCGTACAGCGCCTGGCCGTCGAACCGGGCGAGCGCCCAGTCGTCCTTCGGGAAATGTCCCGGCACCCAGTCGAGGATGACGCCGATACCGGCCTGGTGCAGCCGGTCGATGAGGTACTTGAGGTCGTCGGGGGAGCCGAAGCGGCTGGTCGGCGCGTAGTAGCCGGTCACCTGGTAGCCCCAGGAGCCGCCGAACGGGTGCTCGGCGAGCGGGAGGAACTCCACGTGCGTGTACCCGAGCGCGCCGACGTAGTCGATGAGCTGGTCGGCGGCCTCCCGATAGCCGAGGCCGGGGCGCCAGCTGCCGAAGTGGAGCTCGTAGACGCTCATCGGACCGGCGTGCGGGTCGGAGGCGGCGCGGCGGCGCATCCACTCGCCGTCCTGCCACTCGTGGCGGCTCGCCGTGACGACGGAGGCCGTGTTGGGCGGGGTCTCGGCGGCCTGGGCCATCGGGTCGACCTTGCGCACCCACCCGCCGTTCGCCGCGAGCAGGTCGAACTTGTAGATGGAGCCTTCGCTGAGACCGGGGACGAACAGCTCCCAGACGCCGGAGGCCCCCATGTTGCGCATCGCGTGCAGGGTGCCGTCCCAGCCGTTGAAGTCGCCCACCACGCGCACGGAGCGCGCGTGCGGCGCCCAGACGGTGAACGCGGTGCCGACGACGCCGCCCAGGTCGCGCACGTGGGCGCCGAGGGCCGTCCAGAGCTGCTCGTGCCTGCCCTCGCGGATCAGGTGGAGGTCGAGCTCGCCGATGGTCGGCACGAAGCGGTAGGGGTCGTCGGTGGTCCAGGTGGCCCCTCCGGAGTAGCGGGCCTCGATCTCGTAGGCGCCGGGACCGACGATGTCGACGCCCTGCCAGATCCCGTGCGCGAGGTGGGCGAGCTCGAGGTGCGCACCCGTCGGCAGGATCGCGAAGACCGCCTCGGCGAGCGGCCGCAGCACACGGATCACGGTGATCGGATCGGCCACGCCGCTCGCGGCGACCTGGTGCTGGCCGAGTACGGCGTGCGGGTCGTGGTAGCTGCCGGTGGCGACGGCCTGCAGGAGCCCGTCGTCGAGGGCGGGCAGGTCGACAGCGGCGGCGCCTTCGGGGATCGGGGTCATCGTGCGGCCTCCAAGGGTTTGACGGTCAGGATGTGCACCGGTTCGGTGAAGGCGTCGAGGCGCACGTAGTTGTCGGCGCCCCAGGTCCAGCGTTGGCCGGTGACCAGGTCGCGCACCTCGAACTGCGCCCCCGGTTCGATGCCGAACGCGGTGACGTCGAGGTGCACCATCGTCTCGCGCACCGAGTGCGGGTCGACGTTCGCGATGACGAGTACGGCGTCGGGCTTGCCGCTTCGCGTGAACTCGCCGGCGAGGAACTTGGAGTACACGAGCACGGCGTCGTCCTCGCTCCCGTGCACGTGCAGGTTGCGCAGCTGGCGCAGTGCGGGGTGCTCGCTGCGCGCGCGGTTGAGCATCGTGAGGTAAGGCGCGAGCGAGCGGCCCAGCGCGGCGGCGCGTGCGTAGTCGCGGGGGCGGTATTCGTACTTCTCGTTGTCGATGTACTCCTCGGCGCCGGGGCGAGCGACGTTCTCGTAGAGTTCGAATCCGGAGTACACGCCCCAGGTCGGCGCTCCCGTCGCCGCGATCGCCGCGCGGATCTTGAAGGCCGCCGGACCGCCGAACTGCAGGTACTCGGTGAGGATGTCGGGCGTGTTCACGAACAGGTTGGGCCACAGGAAGTCCGGGGTGTCCTCGGCCAGACCGGTGAGGAACTCTTCGAGCTCCTCCTTCGTGTTCCGCCAGGTGAAGTAGGTGTACGACTGCTGGAAGCCGGCCTTGGCGAGAGTGTGCAGCAACGCAGGCCGCGTGAACGCCTCGGCGAGGAACACCACGTCGGGGTCAGTCTCGTTCACCGTGTGGATGAGCCACTCCCAGAAGTGCAGCGGCTTGGTGTGCGGGTTGTCGACGCGGAAGATCCGCACGCCGAGCGACATCCAGTAACGCACGATCCGCAGGACCTCGGTGCGCAGCCCGTCGTAGTCGTTGTCGAAATTGATCGGGTAGATGTCCTGGTACTTCTTCGGCGGGTTCTCGGCGTAGGCGATGGTGCCGTCGGGGAGGGTGGTGAACCATTCCTGGTGCTGTGTGACCCACGGGTGGTCGGGGGAGGCCTGCAGGGCGAGATCGAGGGCGATCTCGAGCCCGGCCTGCTTGGCCTTGCCGAGGAAGAAGACGAAGTCCTTCTCGGTGCCGAGATCGGGGTGGATGGCGTCGTGGCCGCCGTCGGGGCCGCCGATCGCCCAGGGCGATCCCGGGTCGTTCTCGCCGGCCTCCAGCGTGTTGTTCGGACCCTTGCGGAACGTTCGCCCGATGGGGTGGATCGGCGGCAGGTACACGACGTCGAAGCCCATCGCCGCGACCTCCGGGAGGCGCTTGGCCGCGGTGCGGAAAGTGCCGGACTGCCAGGCGCCGTCCGGGAGGCGCTTGGCGCCCTCCGACCGCGGGAAGAACTCGTACCAGCTGCCGACGCCGGCGCGCGTGCGCTCGACCAGCACCGCGCGCGTCGCCGACAGCGAGGGGAGGGCGACTACGGGACGCTCGGTGAGGATGCGCTTGATACGGTCGTCGACCGCCGCCTGGAAGCGCTCGTCGTCGCCGCGTTCGGCGTCCGCCACCACGCGGGCCGCCTCGGAGAGGTGCCTGCGCTCGGCGGTGCTGCGGCGCTTGTCGCTCGCTGCCTTCGCGAGGAGGTCGTGCGCGATCGTCAGCATGAGCTCGACATCGATGGCCGCCGGCACTTTGACCTCGGCGTTGTGCCTCCAGGTCGCGTACTCGTCGGCATAGGCCTGCACGCGGTACCGCCAGAGGCCCTCCTGCTCCAGCTGGACCTCGACCTCCCACCGATCTGTGCCCGGCGCGATCGCACGCATGTGGTGCTCGGTCTGCGTGCCGGAGGGGTTGAGCAGGAGCAGATCCACGCCGATGCGATCGTGGCCCTCCCGGAACGCCGTGGCCCGGAAGGGCACGACCTCCCCGCTGAACGCCGACGCCGCCCAATGGCCTTCGTCGACCTGCGGGGACAGATCGAGGATGGGAATGCGAGGGAGCAGTGGCTCGTACTCGGTGGATGCCGTCTCGGTGGCTGCCGTCTCGACGGGTGCCGGCGCCTCTGGTGCTGCGGCGGCTGAAGGTCTGGTCGCTGCGCTCTTTCCCACATGCCGACCGTACACTCATTCGTCCACTCGCCAGGAGCCTGATCGACCGTGCCGTCTCGAGGCTCCTTTATGCTCGTGCGAGTGAAGGCCATCCGTAGATTCACTGTCCGCGCCGTCCTCCCCGGCACACTGTCCGCGCTGGAGGAGATCGCCGGCAACCTCCGCTGGTCGTGGCACGAGCCGACCAAGGAGCTGTTCGCCCGCATCTCGCCGGAGCTGTGGCAGGAGGTCGGGCACGACCCCATCGCCCTGCTGGGCTCAGTGGATCCATCGCGGCTCGCCGAGCTGGCGGCGGACCCCGGTTACGTCGACTGGGCGAACCACGTCAGGGATGAGTTGCGCGCCTACATCCACGATCCACGCTGGTACCAGTCGCTCGGCGACTCGGCGCCGGCCTTTATCGCCTATTTCTCTCCCGAGTTCGGGATCGCGGCGACCCTTCCGCAGTACTCGGGCGGTCTCGGCATCCTCGCCGGTGACCATCTGAAGGCCGCGAGCGATCTGGGCGTGCCGCTGGTCGGCGTCGGGCTCTTCTATCGCTCCGGCTACTTCTCGCAGGCGATCACGCCCGACGGCTGGCAGCTGGAGAGCTACCCGGCGCTCGACCCGGACGGCCTCCCGCTGCGCGTGCTGCGCGAACCCGACGGCTCGCCCGTGCAGATCACGCTCGCGCTTCCCGCCGGGGAGCTGCACGCCCGGGTGTGGCAGGCGGCGGTCGGTCGCGTGCGGCTGCTGCTGCTCGACACCGACATCCCCGAGAACGGCGAGAGCCTGCGCTCGGTCACCGACCGGCTGTACGGCGGGGGCGGCGAGCACCGCCTGCTGCAGGAGCTGCTGCTCGGCATCGGCGGTGTGCGCGCCGTCAAGGCCTGGGCCGAGCTCACCGGCGCGCCCGCTGCAGAGGTGTTCCACACCAACGAAGGCCACGCCGGCTTCCTCGGTCTGGAGCGCATCTCCGACCTGATCGGCGAGGGGCTCACGTTCGACGAGGCCCTGCAGGTGGTTCGGGCCGGAACAGTCTTCACCACCCACACGCCCGTCCCTGCCGGCATCGACCGGTTCGACCGCCCCCTGGTGGAGCGCTACTTCTCCACGTCGCTGCTGCCGGGCGTCGAGGTGGAGCAGGTGCTCGCGCTCGGCGCGGAGGACTACCCGGGCGGCTCAGACGCCGTGTTCAACATGGCGGTCATGGGGCTGCGGCTGGGCCAGCACGCGAACGGCGTCTCCCGACTGCACGGGGAGGTCAGCCGGCAGATGTTCGGCGGGCTGTTCCCCAGGTTCGACAACACGGAGGTGCCGATCGACTCGGTCACCAACGGCGTCCACGCACCGACCTGGACGGACCCGATGCTGCGTGCGCTGGCCGCCGAACGCCTCGGCACGGACGACACCACGCACGCCGACTGGGCGAACTCCGGCGCCGTCAGCGACCTCGACCTGTGGCGCGTGCGCACGCGCATGCGCGAGCAGCTCGTCCGCGACGCGCGTCGCCGGCTCGCTGCGGCGTGGGAGGCGCAGAACCCCGGTGGCCTCGCACCGGTCTGGATGAGCGACCTCCTCGACCATGATGTGCTGACGATCGGTTTCGCGCGGCGTGTGCCGACCTACAAGCGGCTCACGCTCATGCTGCACGACCCGCAGCGGCTGCGGAACATCCTCCTGCACGCCGAGCGACCCGTGCAGTTCGTGATCGCGGGCAAGTCGCACCCCGCGGACGACGAGGGCAAGCGCCTCATCCAGAAGCTCGTGCAGTTCGCGAGCGAGCCGGAGATCCGCCAGCGGATGGTGTTCCTGCCCGACTACGACATCGGAATGGCCCAGCGGCTGTACCCGGGCACCGACGTCTGGCTGAACAACCCCCTGCGGCCCCTGGAGGCCTGCGGCACCTCCGGCATGAAGGCCGCGCTGAACGGCGGGCTCAACCTGTCGATCCTCGACGGCTGGTGGAACGAGTTCTACGACGGCGAGAACGGCTGGGCCATCCCCTCGGCCGACGCCGCAGGCGACGGCGCCGAGCGCGACGCGCTGGAGGCGGAGGCGATGTACGACTTGATCGAGCACCAGATCGCCCCGCGCTTCTACGACCGCGACAGCGATGACGTGCCCCGTGCCTGGGTCGCGCAGATCCGGCACACCCTCGCGACGCTGTCCGCCCCGCTGAGCGCAGAGCGGATGGTGGGCGAGTACGTCGAGCGGCTCTACATGCCCGCCGCAGCCAACGAGAAGCGGCTGAGCGCCGACGACTACCGCGACGCGCGCGACTTCGCGGCATGGAAGGACCGCGTGCGTTCCGCGTGGCCCGGCGTGAACGTGGCCCACATCGACGCCGGCGGCCTCGACGTCGTGCCCCAGGTCGGCGACCAGTTGCGCGTGCGCGCGCTCGTGCATCTGAACGGGCTCCGCCCGGAGGACGTCGAGGTGCAGCTCGTCTACGGTCGCAGCTACGACGGGGAAGACCTCACCAGCGTGCACTACGAGCGCTTGGAGCTCGAGCACACGATCCGGGGAGCCGATCCGTCGGCCGCGCTTGAGTTCTCCGGCGGCGTGACGCTCGCCTGGGCTGGATCGTTCGGGTACACGGTCCGCATCATCCCCGTCAACGACCTCCTGCTCTCGCCTGCCGAGCTCGGCCTGGTCGTCGCGGCCTGACGGTCGATCGATCAACCAGTTGGCAGGACACGCCGTCTCCGCGTCAGGCGCGACGGCGTGTCCTGCCAGTTCGTCGGCTATTTCGCGAGAGGGGCGTAGGCAGCGCCGGTGGCGGTCAGGAGGTCGGCGGGGGTGAGCTCGAGGTCGAGGCCGCGGCGGCCTCCCGAGACGAAGACGGTCTCGAAGAGCTGCGCGGTCTCGTCGACGACCGTGACGTGGTGGGTCTTCTGCCCGATGGGCGAGATTCCGCCGACCACGTAGCCCGTGCGCCGCTCGGCCACGGCCGGGTCGGCCATCGTGGCGCGCTTGGCTCCGACGGCGGCGGCGAGCGCCTTGAGGTCGAGCATCCCTGTCACCGGGACGACGCCGACGACGATGCTCAGCTCGGTGGCGGCCAGCAGGGTCTTGAACACGCGCTCCGGTTCGACGCCGAGCGCCTCCGCGGCCTCCAGGCCGTAGGAGGGCGCGGACGGGTCGTGCTCGTACGGGTGCAGGGTGAACGGGATACCCGCGACAGTGAGCGCGGTGGAGGCCGGGGTCCCGGTGCCCGCGGGTCGCTTCGCCATCAGGCGGCGGCCTCTACGGAGGCTCCCGCCGGTGCGTCCACCCGGGGCCCGTTGGCCCGGTACAGCTGCATCGACGTGCCGCCGACCAGGCGGATGCTGCCCGGTTCGAGCTCGACGCCGTCTTCGGCGATCGGAACCTCCGTGGCGCTGTCCCACAGCATCTGGTACGAGGTGACGCCGGCGGCGACCGGGAGGGATACCTCCACGTCGTCCTCCACGCCGTGCACGATGAGCAGGACGCGGTTGAACTCCTCCTTGTCGGGAGTGGAGGCCGCGAGGTACTGCAGGGTGCGGTTCTCCGGGGAGTTCCAGTCCTCGTCGTCCATGAGCGCGCCCGTCGCGTCGTACCAGTCCATGTGGCTGGCGTTCGGCGTCGTCTGACCGAACACGGCGTATCTGCTGGGGCGAAGCGCGGGGTTCTCGCGTCGCAGTTCGAGGAGACGCCGGGTGGTGTCGAGCATCTCGCGCTGCTCGCGGGTGCGCAGCCACGACATCCACGTGAGCTCGCTGTCCTGGCAGTAGGCGTTGTTGTTGCCGCGCTGGCTGCGGCCGAACTCATCGCCCGCCGTGATCTGGGGAACCCCGGCGGACAGCAGCAGCGTTCCCATCAGGTTGCGCATGGCCTTGTGCCTGTCGAGGAGGACGCGCTCATCGTGCGTCGGACCCTCCGCACCGTGGTTGAACGAGCGGTTGTTGTCGGTGCCGTCGCGGTTGTCCTCGCCGTTGCCGAGATTGTGCTTGACGTTGTAGGCCGTCAGGTCGGCCATCGTGAAGCCGTCGTGGGCGGTGACGAAGTTGATGGAGGCCAACGGGCCGCGCTCGGGCGAGAACGTGTTGGACGACCCTGCCAGGCGCGTGGCGAAGCCGCCGATCCCGATCGGAGCTTGGCCGTTGCGGCGGGCCTCTGCGATGTCGGCCAGCCAGAAGTTGCGTACGCGGTCGCGGTAACGGTCGTTCCACTCCGACCAGCCGTCGAGGAAGTTCCCGGTCTGCCAGCCGCCCATCCCGAGGTCCCACGGCTCGGCGATGAGTTTCACACCGGCGAGCTCGGGGTCGTCGAGCATGGCGGTGAGGAGAGGGTGGTCGCGGTGGTAGGCGAGGCCCTCCCCGCGGCCGAGCGTGACGGCGAGGTCGAACCGGAAACCGTCGATCTGCGCCTCCTGCGCCCAGTACCGCAGCGAGTCGAGCACGAGCCGCTGCGGAACGGGGTGGCCGAAGTCGACGGTGTTGCCGCACCCGGTCACGTCGATGTAGACGCCATCGGCCTCCTGGCGGTAGTACGTGGCGTTGTCGATGCCGCGCAGGCTCGTGCGTGGGCCCCCGATGCCCTCCTCGGAGGTGTGGTTGAAGACCACGTCGAGAATCACCTCGATCCCCGCTTCGTGCAGCAGCTTGACCATGCCCTTGAACTCGCGCAGCACCGCCTCCGGCCCTTCCGCCTGCGCTGCGCGCGTGGCGTACGGGGCGTGGGGGCTGAAGAAGTTCAGGGTGTTGTAGCCCCAGTAGTTGGTCAGGCCCTCCCGGATGAGCCGCTGCTCGGTGGTGAACGCGTGCACGGGGAGGAGCTCGACCGCGGTGATGCCGAGGTTCTGGAGGTAGGCGATGGTGGACTCGTGCGCGAGGCCGGCGTAGGTGCCGCGCAACTCTTCCGGCACCTCCGGGTTCTGGTGGCTGATGCCGCGCACGTGCGCCTCGTAGACGACCGTGTGGTCGAGAGGGATGCCGGGTTTGCGCGAATCTCCCCAGTCGAAGCCGTCGGAGACCACGGTCGAGCGCCACTCCTCCGGGCCGACGCGCGTGAGGCCGCGCGCGTAGGGGTCGAGCAGGAGGCTCTCCGGATTGAACATGTTCTGCGGCGACACCGGACCGGACGCGCGGATGGCGTAGAGGCTGCCGACGTGGAGGCTGCGCGAGCGACCCAGCCAGACGTTGCCTGCATCCCGGTGCATCTCGACGGTCTTGGTGCGCCAGTCCGGATCCTTGGGATCGAACAGGCAGAACTCCATCGCGTCGGCGTGCTCGGAGTAGACCCGCAACTCCCCGCCGTGCGGACCGATGCGGACGCCCAGGTTGCGCAGAGGGTCGACGGAAGTCATGCGTTCTAGAGTAGTGACACACCGTGCCGCACCCTGAGGAGGCCCCGGTGCCCGTCTACCTCGACCACGCCGCCACCACGCCCCTGCGCCCTGAGGCGATCGCCGCCTTCACCGACGCTCTGGGGCTCGTCGGCAACCCGTCGAGCATCCACAGCCAGGGTCAGCAGGCCAGGCGGATGCTGGAGGAGGCGCGTGAGGCCGTGGCCTCCACTCTGGGCTGCGACCCGATCGAGGTCGTGTTCACCTCCGGAGGCACGGAGGCGATCAACCTTGCCGTCAAAGGGATGTTCTGGGCACGCAACGGCGACCGTGCTCGTTCGCGCATCCTGGTGCCCGGAGGCGAGCACCACGCCACCGTCGACGCGGTCGAGTGGCTGCAGCGCGCCGAGGGTGCGCAGCCCGAGTGGCTGCCGCTGGACCCGGAGGGCCGAATCCGTGTGGATGCCGTCGAGACTGCTCTCGTCGTGCCGGACGACGTCGCCCTGCTGACGTTCTTGCAGGTCAACAACGAGGTCGGGACGATCCAGCCGGTCGGCGAGCTCGCGGCGCCGGCCCGAGCGGAGGGCGTCCCCGTCCACGTCGACGCCGTCGCCGCCTATGGGCACCTCCCGATCGACTTCGCCGCTCTGGGGGTGGACGCCCTCAGCGTGTCGGCGCACAAGATCGGCGGCCCGGTCGGCATCGGCGCGCTGGTGCTGGGCCGCGCCTCGGCCGTCGTGCCGCTCATCCACGGGGGAGGCCAGCAGCGACAGGTGCGCAGCGGCACGCAGGACGTCGCGGCTGCTGTCGCGTTCGCCGCGGCCGCGCTCGCCGCGGAGGCCGAGCGGGTCGAGGAGGTCCGCAGGCTCACTGCTCTGCGCGACCGGCTGATCCGCGGGGTGCGGGAGGCGGTTCCAGAGGCGGTGCTGAGCGGTCCGGAGCCCACGACCGGGCCCGCCGCCGACGAGCGCGTGGCCTCCAACGCGCACTTCGTCTTCCCCGGCGCCCAGGGCGACTCGTTGCTGTTCCTGCTCGACCTCGCGGGTGTCTCGGTCTCGACCGGGTCGGCGTGTCAGGCGGGCATCCCGGAGCCGTCGCACGTGCTGCTCGCGATGGGGCGGAGCGAGCAGGAGGCCCGCGGCGCGCTGCGGTTCACGCTCGGGCGCACCTCCACCGACGCCGATGTGGACGCGCTGCTCGGGGCGTTGCCCGGCGCCTACGCGCAGGCCTCGCGGGCAGGCCTGGCCGAGCGAGCGCCCGGCCGCCGCTCAGGCGCCTCGGCGTAGAATCGCCTGGTGCGAGTTCTGGCAGCGATGAGCGGTGGCGTCGATTCCGCCGTGGCGGCGGCGCGCGCCGTCGAGGCCGGGCACGAGGTCGTCGGCGTGCACCTTGCGTTGAGCCGGATGCCCGGAACCCTGCGCACGGGCAGCCGCGGCTGCTGCACCATCGAGGACTCCATGGACGCGCAGCGCGCGGCCGACATCATCGGCATCCCGTACTACGTGTGGGACTTCTCCGAGCGGTTCAAGCTCGACGTGGTCGACGACTTCATCGCCGAGTACTCCGCGGGACGCACGCCCAACCCGTGCATGCGGTGCAACGAGCGCATCAAGTTCGCCGCGCTGCTCGAGAAGGCGCTCGACCTCGGCTTCGACGCCGTCTGCACGGGCCACTACGCGAGCATCGTCACGGACGCCGACGGCAACCGGGAGCTGCACCGCGCGAGCGCCTGGGCGAAAGACCAGTCGTACGTGCTCGGCGTGCTCACGAGCGAGCAGCTCGCGCATGCGATGTTCCCGCTGGGCGCGACGCCCTCGAAGGCCGAGGTGCGTGCCGAAGCGGCCGCACGCGGTTTGAGTGTGGCGAACAAGCCGGACTCCCACGACATCTGCTTCATCCCCGACGGCGACACCCGGGGCTGGCTCGCCGAGCACGTGGGCGCCGCGGAGGGCGTCATCCTCGACCGCGAGGGCAACCGCCTCGGCTCGCACGAGGGCGCGCACGCGTACACCGTGGGGCAGCGCAAGGGGCTCAACATCGGCTACCCGTCGCCGGACGGCCGCCCGCGGTTCGTGCTCGAGGTGCGGCCGAAGGACAACACGGTCGTCGTGGGCCCCAAGGAGGCCCTCGACATCGCCGAGATCGCCGGGTCGCGCTTCACCTGGGCCGGCCTCCCGCCTGCGGAGCTCGAGGCGCCGTTCGCGTGCGAGGTGCAGATCCGAGCCCATGCCGACCCGGTCCCCGCCGTGGCGCAGGTCCGCGACGGCGAGCTGGTGGTACGGCCGGACGAGCCGCTGAACGGCGTGGCCCCCGGCCAGACCGCCGTCGTCTACGTCGGCACTCGCGTGCTCGGCCAGACCACGATCGACCGCACTGTCTCCGCCGTCCCGGCGTGAACGGCTGACAATTCCGGAGGCCCCGCGCGACACGCCGCGGCGACGTCCGTAACCCCGGAGATCGCCTCGATCGGGGTCTCGATCTCCGGAGTTGCCCGCACGCGCGCCGGGGATGTCCGCTCGTCCGGAGAATGGTCACGTTCGCGGCCGGATGTCCGCTCGTCCGGAGAATGGCCACGTTCTCGGCCGGATGTCCGGAGTTACGGACGTCGCCGCGGCGTGTCCGGCGCGGCCTCCGGAGTTAGCCGCTCCGGCGTCGGCGGCGGTGAATATGCTTGCGGGGTGGCGATCGAGACGACGAGCGATGACGACCTTGCACGAGACGCGGTACAGGCACGTGCGGAGGCCCAAGAGCTGACGACCCGCATCCTCGAGCTGCGCGACGCGTACTACGAGCGCGACACGGTCCTCGTGAGCGACGAGGAGTACGACCGCATGATGCGGCGGCTCGAGGAGCTCGAACGGCTGTTCCCCGAGCTGCAGAGCCAGGACAGCCCGACCCAGACCGTCGGCGGCCGCGCGCAGACGACGCTGTTCGCCCCCGTGCAGCATGCCGAACGCATGCTCAGCCTCGACAACGTCTTCTCGCTCGAGGAGTTCGAAGCCTGGGCGGCGAAAGTCGAGCGCGACGCCGGCCGGCGGGTCGACTATCTCTGCGAACTCAAGATCGACGGCCTCGCGATCAACCTGCGCTACGCGAACGGCGTGCTGGTCACGGCGGCGACTCGCGGCGACGGCGTCGTGGGCGAAGACGTGACCGAGAACATCCGGCAGATCCCCGCGATCCCGCAGCGCCTCGCGGGCGAGGGGCCGTTGCCGCCCGTGGTGGAGGTCCGCGGCGAGGTGTTCTTCCCCGTCGCCGAGTTCGACGAGCTCAACGCCCACCAGCAGGAGGCGGGGGAGCGCGTCTTCGCGAACGCGCGCAACGCGGCCAGCGGCTCGCTCCGTCAGAAGTCCGAGGGCAAGAACGCGGCTCAGTTGGCGTTGATGCGCGACCGCCTGCGGCGCCTGCACATGCTCGTCCACGGCATCGGCGCGTGGAGCAACCCCCCGGTCGACGCGCAGTCGAAGATCTACGAGCTGCTGCGGTCGTGGGGGCTGCCGACCTCCACCCACTACCGAGTGCTCGGCACCGTGCCGGAGGTGGACGAGTTCATCCGCCACTTCGGCGAGCACCGCGGCAGCGTGGAGCACGAGATCGACGGCATCGTGATCAAGGTGGACGAGCTCGCCCTGCACGACGAGCTCGGAGCGACCTCGCGGGCACCGCGCTGGGCGATCGCATACAAGTACCCGCCCGAGCAGGTCAACACCAAGCTGCTGGATATCGTCGTCAGCGTCGGCCGCACCGGCCGCGCCACACCGTTCGCCGTCATGGAGAAGGTGCGGGTGGCCGGTTCGGAGGTTCGTCAGGCGACGCTGCACAACCAGGACGTCGTCAAGGCGAAGGGCGTGCTCATCGGCGACACCGTGGTGCTCCGCAAGGCCGGCGACGTCATCCCGGAGGTGCTCGGTCCCGTGGTCGAACTGCGCGACGGCACCGAGCGGCCGTTCGTGATGCCGGAGAACTGCCCGGAGTGCGGCACCAGGCTGGCGCCGGCCAAGGAGGGCGACATCGACCTCCGCTGCCCGAACGCCGAGTTCTGCCCGGCTCAGGTGCGCGGTCGTGTCGAGCACATCGGCTCGCGCGGCGCCCTCGACATCGAGGCGCTGGGGGAGGTCGCCGCCGCGGCTCTCACGCAGCCGCGCTTCCCGTCGGCGCCCCCGCTGCCGACCGAGGCCGGTCTCTTCGGCCTCACCGTGCGCGATCTCTTCCCGATCGAGGTCGTCGTCCGCGATTCCGAGACCGGACTTCCCAAGCTCACCGACGCGGGCGACGAGAAGGTGGACACACCGTTCCGTCGCCGTCGGCAGAAGAAAGACGGTGCGTTCGATCCGGAGGCGGCGGACTTCGGCGGCGACGAGCTCTTCGTCCCCTCGAAGAACGCGCTCGAACTGCTCGCCAACCTGGCCGCGGCGCGCACCAAGCCGCTCTGGCGCATCCTGGTCTCCCTGAACATCCGGCACGTCGGCCCTGTCGCGGCGCGTGCGCTGGCGGATCACTTCGGCTCGCTCGACGCGATCCGTTCCGCCACCCGCGACGAGCTCGCCGCGGTCGACGGCGTCGGCGGCATCATCGCTGATGCCGTGCTCGCGTGGTTCGAGGTCGACTGGCACCGCGAGATCGTCGAGCGCTGGGCCGCTGACGGCGTGCAGTTCGCCACTCCCGGGCACG
The DNA here is from genome assembly GCF_049993355.1 of Leifsonia sp. McL0607. Lineage (GTDB taxonomy): Bacteria > Actinomycetota > Actinomycetes > Actinomycetales > Microbacteriaceae > Leifsonia. Next base: position 2,998,008 of record NZ_CP188253.1, read on the forward strand.
GCGGCCCTGGCGCGCAGACCGATGCCGGCGGCGTCCTCTCCGGCCTGACCGTCGTCGCGACCGGCTCTCTGGAGGGCTTCACGCGCGAGGGGGCGCAGGAGGCGATCATCGCCGCGGGTGGCAAGGCGGCGTCGAGCGTTTCCAAGAAGACCGACTTCGTGGCCGCTGGGCCAGGGGCGGGATCGAAGCTGGCGAAGGCCGAGGAGCTCGGCGTGCGGGTCATCGATGCCGCGCAGTTCGCGGTCCTTGTGGAGAAGGGACCGGAGGCGTTGCCGCAGTAGCCGTTCGGTTTGTGCACATACGACAAGTTATCGTCTGAATCGGGGGTAGAACGATCATCCTTCCACCGCCCCGGTGCCGCTAGGGTCGAGATGTACGCTCGCCCGGTGCACATGCAAGGGCTTAGCTCGCTCGCTCTCGGAGGGACCCGGACAGAGTGCTGGTCGGCTTTGCAGCGGCTTCCATCGTCACCTCGGTCGTCACAGGACTGGCCGGGGCCTTCATCATGCCCGCTGAGAGCGCTCACGCCGCGGGCGCGCCCGCAGCTGCGCCATCCTCGATCGGGCACGACTCGATCGGGCAGCGCTCCATCGGTTCCGCATCGATCGGTGACGCTCCCACGAGCTCGGGTCCGGGAGGAGCGTCTGGTCCGCGCGAGAGCGCGGCAGCCGTCTTCAGCTCGATCCAGGCCGTCGACCCCGCTGCGCTGCCCGGCTTCCTCAGCGCCCACACGGCCGACCTCGACCGCCTGCTCGTCGACCCGCCAGCCGCCGCGGACGTCAGCCAGCTCTGGAAGCTGCTCGACCCCGCCCGCCAATCGGAGCTCGTGAAGGTCGCGCCACACGTCGTCGGCAACCTGGAGGGTGTGCCCTACGGCATCCGCGGCAAGGCGAACCGCCTCGACTTGGAGCGGACGATCAGCTCGGCCGAGGCTCGGCTGCGCACCGGGCGGGGGAAGGCCGCCCGGGTGGTGCTCAAGCGGCAGCTCACCATGCTCGGAAACGTGAAGACGGCGCTCGCGAAGAAGGACGGCGTCTCCCGCACCCTGGTCGCGCTCGACCCGTCGGACGACGCCAAGGCGGCGATCGTCGTCGGGGACCTCCGCACGGCGCGCTACGTGAGCGTTCTCGTGCCGGGCATGTACATGGCCGCGGGCGAGCAGATCGTGGGCTGGTCGGAGGTCGCGCAGAATCTGTACGACCAGCAGACCGGCTTCCTCACGCGGCTCGGCGGCACCGGGACGACCAAGCGCACCCCGGGCGCGGCCGTCGTCGCCTGGATCGGCTATCAGACCCCCGTCCTGACGAACATCGGCGGCCGCGACCTGGCTCAGCAGGGTGCGGACAGCTTGGAGCGCACGCTCATCGGCATCCAGTCGTTGCGGGCGTCGAACCCGCCGTACCTGAGCGTCCTCGCTCACTCGTACGGGTCGACCGCCGCGCTGCTCGCCCTGGAGCGCGGCACCGTGACGGTCGACGCGCTCGCGCTGATGGGGTCGCCGGGCTCGGACGCCCAATCGGTGAACGCGTTGGGCGTGCGCGGCGGCAACGTGTTCGTGGGTGAGGCCGCGATGGACCCGATCGTGAACAGTGCGTTCTTCGGCAGCGACCCGGGATCGCCCTCCTACGGGGCCAAGCGGATGGGGGTCGGCGGCGCGGTGGACCCGATCACGCACCGCGCACTCGCCGGGTCCAGCGGCCATAACGAGTACTTCACCGCTGGCACGGAGTGCATGCGCAATCTCGCGCTGATCGGGATCGACCGGGGCGACCTCGTCCTCGGCGGCGGGCCGGCGGCGACGCAAGCCGCGTCGTCGCGCTGAGCGCACGCCGCAGTCGCCGCGCCACAATGCGCCGATGGGTCAGGACCAGAGCGACCAGCGCGACTTCCGACGTCGAGCGACAAGGAGGCGAACGACGCGGTCGACCGGCTGGGGCGCGGTCTGTACGGCTGACCATAGAATTGGTTCCGTCCACCCAGAAACCAGCACGGAGACGCATGTCCGAAATCAGCGCAGAACAGGTCGCGCACCTGGCGAACCTCGCCAGGATCGACCTCAGCCCGGAAGAGATCGAGAGCCTCACCAGCGAACTCGGTCAGATCGTCGAGGCGGTCGCGAAGGTGCAGGAGGTCGCCGGTCCCGACGTTCCCGCCACGAGCCATCCGCTTCCGCTCACCAATGTGTTCCGCTCCGACGAGGTGCGTCCGTCGCTGACCGTCGACCAGGCGCTCTCCGGCGCCCCCGCGCGCGATGGCGACCGCTTCACGGTCGCCACCATCCTGGACGAGGATCCGGGTTCGTTCGAGGGGGTAGGGGAATGACCGACCTGACCAGGCTCTCCGCCTCCGCGCTCGCCGACCTGCTCACCGCTGGCGAGGTCTCATCCGTGGAGGCCACCCGCGCCCACCTCGACCGCATCGAGTCGGTGGACGCCGACGTGCACGCGTTCCTGCACGTCGCAGGGGAGAACGCGATCCGCACCGCGGCCGAGATCGACGGCCGCCGGGCGGCGGGTGACCCGCTCGGCGCGCTCGCGGGCGTCCCCGTCGCGATCAAGGACGTGCTCGCCACCCACGACATGCCCTCGACCTCCGGGTCGCGCATCCTCGAGGGCTGGATCCCGCCGTACGACGCCACCGTCGTGCGCAGGCTGCGCGAGGCCGACCTCGTGCCGCTGGGCAAGACCAACATGGACGAGTTCGCGATGGGCTCCTCCACCGAGCACTCGGCCTACGGCCCGACCCGCAACCCGTGGGACCTCGAGCGGATCCCGGGAGGCTCGGGCGGTGGCTCGGCCGCGGCGGTGTCCGCTTTCGAGGCGCCGTTCGCGCTGGGCTCCGACACCGGAGGATCGATCCGCCAGCCCGCGGCCGTGACCGGTTCCGTCGGCGTCAAGCCGACGTACGGCGGCGTCAGCCGCTACGGCGCGATCGCCCTGGCGAGCTCGCTCGACCAGGTCGGCCCGGTGTCGCGCTCCGTGCTCGACGCCGGCCTGCTCCACGACGTGATCGCCGGCCACGACCCGTTCGACTCCACGTCGCTGGCCGACTCCTGGCCGTCGATGGCCGACGCCGCCCGCGCGGGCCTGCGTGACGACGCGCTGCGCGGCGTCCGCGTCGGCGTCGTCCGCGAGCTGAACGGCGAAGGCTTCCAGGCCGGTGTCAAGCAGCGTTTCGACGAGGCGCTGGCGCTGCTGCAGGCGGCGGGCGCGGAGGTCGTCGAGGTCGAGGCCCCGAGCTTCGAATACGCCGTCGCGGCCTACTACCTCATCCTCCCGGCCGAGGCCTCCAGCAACCTGGCACGCTTCGACTCGGTGCGGTTCGGCCTGCGGGTGAATCCCGAGGAGGGCCCGGTCACGGTCGAGCGCGTGATGGCCGCGACCCGCGACGCCGGCTTCGGCACCGAGGTCAAGCGCCGCATCATCCTCGGCACCTACGCGCTGAGCGCGGGCTACTATGACGCCTACTACGGATCGGCGCAGAAGGTCCGCACCCTCATCCAGCGCGACTTCTCGGCCGCGTTCGAGAAGGTGGACGTGCTGGTCAGCCCGAGCGCTCCCACGACCGCCTTCCGGTTCGGCGAGAAGCTGGCGGACCCGATGGCGATGTACCTCAACGACGTCACCACGATCCCGGCCAACCTCGCAGGCGTGCCCGGCATGGGCCTGCCGATCGGGCTGGCGCCGGAGGACGGCCTCCCCGTCGGCATGCAGCTGATGGCGCCGGCCCGCGCCGACGCGCGGCTCTACACGATCGGCGCCGCGCTCGAGCGGCTGCTGGAGCAGCAGTGGGGCGGCCCGCTGCTGAGCCAGGCGCCCGACCTGAGCGCCACCGAGATGTTCGCGAGCGAAGAGGGAGCGATCTGATGGCCAAGGCCCCGTCGATGGACGCTGAATTGATGGATTATGGCAAAGCGCTCGAACTGTTCGAGCCGGTGCTCGGCTTCGAGGTGCACGTCGAGCTGAACACCGCGACCAAGATGTTCTGCGGCTGCGCCAACGAGTTCGGCTCCGGCGCGAACACGAACACCTGCCCCACCTGTCTCGGTCTGCCTGGCGGCCTCCCGCAGGTCAACGAGAAGGCGATCGAGTCGAGCATCCGGCTCGGCCTGGCGCTCGGCTGCGAGATCGCGGAGTCGAGCCGGTTCGCGCGCAAGAACTACTTCTACCCCGACCTGGCGAAGAACTTCCAGACCTCCCAGTACGACGAGCCGATCGCCCACGACGGCGCGGTCACCATCGAGCTCGAGAACGGCCGGGAGCTGCGCATCGAGATCGAGCGCGCGCACATGGAAGAGGACGCGGGCAAGCTCACCCACATCGGCGGCGCGACCGGTCGCATCCAGGGGGCCGACTACTCACTGGTCGACTTCAACCGCGGCGGTGTTCCCCTCGTCGAGATCGTCACCAAGATGATCGAAGGCGCGGAGGGCGATGCTCCGGAGGTCGGCCGCACCTATGTGCGCGCCATCCGCGACCTGGTCAAGACGCTCGGCGTCTCGAACGCACGCATGGAGGAGGGCAACGTCCGCTGCGACGCGAATGTGTCGCTCCGCCGCCGCGGTTCGTCCGAGCTGGGCACGCGCACCGAGACGAAGAACGTCAACTCCCTGCGCTCGGTCGAGCGTGCGGTCCGTTATGAGATCCAGCGGCAGGCCGCGATCCTCGACGCGGGCGGCACGATCGTGCAGGAGACCCGGCACTGGCACGAGGACACGGGGACCACCTCCGCCGGCCGCCCGAAGTCCGACGCCGACGACTACCGCTACTTCCCGGAGCCCGACCTCGTGCCGGTCGCTCCGAGTCGTGACTGGGTGGAGGAGCTGCGCGGCACGCTGCCGGAGGCCCCGGCTGCTCGCCGCAAGCGTCTCACCGCCGAGTGGGGCTTCACGGCACTGGAGTTCCAAGACGTCGACAACGCCGAGCTGCTCGACGAGCTGGAGGCGACCATCGCCGCCGGTGCGACCCCGGCGGCCGCCCGCAAGTGGTGGACCGGCGAGATCGCCCGTCTCGCGAACGCGCAGGGCGTGCCGGCGGGCACTCTCGTGAGCCCGCAGCATGTCGCCGAACTCGCCGCCCTGGTCGAGGAGGGCAGCCTCACCGACCGCCTGGCCCGCCAGGTGCTCGAGGGTGTCATCGCCGGTGAAGGTGCGCCGCAGGAGGTCGTGGACGCCCGCGGGCTCGCGGTCGTCTCGGACGACGGCGCGTTGATCGCGGCGATCGACGAGGCGTTGGGCGCCCAGCCCGACGTGCTGGAGAAGATCCGCGACGGCAAGGTCCAGGCGGCCGGCGCCGTGATCGGCGCGGTGATGAAGGCCATGAAGGGTCAGGCCGACGCCGCTCGCGTGCGCGAGCTGGTGCTGGAGCGCGCCTCCCAGTGAGGATCGACCAGTGACGATCGTTGTCCAACGGGACGGGCGCGAGCGCCGCCGCCAGTGCGGCAGCGCTCGCGCCCGTCCCGTTCGACACGGTCGACTCGGGCGCTCATGGCCGCTCGTGCGGCGTACGCCGCAGCGCAGGGATCGAGCCTGCTCGTAAGCCGCAGGAACGCGCGCTAGCGTAGGCGCATGGGCGTCTTCACTCTCGGCGGGCTCACCACGGCTCGCGCCTCCTCCCGCACCGATCTGCTCGCGCCGGCCACGCTCGCGACGCTCACAGCGCTTGGCTGGCTCGACGACGTCGGTGTCGTGGAGATCGACCCCGACGTCTCCGACACCGCTGCGACACAGGAGCGGTTCGGCCTGGAGGCGGACACACTCGCCAACTGCGTCGTCGTCGGCGGAAAGCGCGAGGGGGTCGAGCGGATCGCGGCGTGCGTCGTGCTCGCGACCACGCGCGCCGACGTGAACAACACCGTCAAGCGCCTGCTCGACGTCCGCAAGGCCTCGTTCCTGCCGATGGAGCGCGCGGTGGAGCTCACCGGCATGGAGTACGGCGGGATCACCGCCATCGGCCTGCCCGCGGAGTGGCCGCTGCTGGTGGACTCCCGCGTGGTCGCCGACGGGGTCGTTGTGATCATCGGCTCGGGCGTCCGGCGGTCGAAGATCCTGCTTCCCGGGAGGCTGCTCGGCGACCTCCCCTCGGCGCAGGTGATCGACGGACTCGGGCACGAGCTGACTCCGCGATGACCACAGCCGCCGTCGAGCGCCTCCTCGGTCCGGTGCGGTCACACCTGATCGAGACACTGTCGGGGCGCTCCGATCGGATTCCTGCCTGGGTCCTGCGTCTCGAGGAGGGCGAGGACGAGGGCTTCTTCCCCGCGGGAGGGGCGGCCTGGACGGTGCACGGCGGCATGCCGACGCTCGTCGCGGGCGTGCGTGCGCTCCTGCTGCAGGCGCTGCATCCCGGCGCGCTGGCCGGCGTGCGCGACCACTCCCGCTACCGGGAGGACCCGCTCGGCCGGTTGGCGGGCACCATCCAGTGGATCCACACCGTCACCTTCGGCAGTCGCGGGCAGGCGATCGCCGGGTCCCAGCTGGTGAAGTCGCTGCACGAGCGCGTGCGCGGACGCTACGTGGACGGGCGCGGCGTGACATGCCCGTACGCGGCGAACGACCCGGAGCTCGCGGCGTGGGTGCACCTGGCGTTCACCGACGCGTTCCTCACGGCGCACGAACGCTGGGGGTCGCCGATCCCGGGCGGCGCGGACGGTTACGTGGTCGAGTGGGCGACCGCCGCGGAGCTCATGGGCGTCGACGATCCGCCGCGGACCGCGGCCGGCCTGCGCTCGCGCATCGACGCGGTGACGGACGCGGGGGAGCTGCGAGGAGGACCGGAGGTCGAGGAGATCGTGCGTTTCATCCGGAACGCACCGCTGCGGCGGACGCTGCGCCCGTCGTTCCGGGTGCTGTTCCGCGCCGCGGTGTCCACGCTCGAGCCGCGGCACCGCGCGCTGCTCGGCCTGCCGACGGTCGACAGGCTTCCGGTCCATGGCGCGACGAGCCTCGTCCTCAGGGGAGCGCAGGTGCTGCTGGGGCCGCAGACCCAGGCAGAGCTGGCGGCCAGGCGCAGGCTGGCGCGACTCGACGGCCCGGGCCCTGGCGAAGGCCTGGGCCCTCCCGAAGGATAAGGGAAGTCCCGAAACGCCGCTGTCGAGATACGCTTTGCTCCGGTGGCCCGTTCACCGGTGAGCGGACCCGAGTCACCGGAGGTTGCCATGACATCCACCAGCCCATCCGCGACGGACGAAGCAGGGAACAAGGGCCTGAAAGGCGGTGCGCTCGGCCTGGTGTCGAGCGTCGTCGTCGGCGTGGCCTCCACGGCGCCTGCCTACAGTCTGGCGGCGAGCCTCGGCTTCATCGTCGTCGGCGGGACGCTCGCGGCAGGCGTCAAGGCCCCGGGCATCGTGCTCCTGGCCTTCATCCCGATGTACCTGATCGCCGTCGCATACCAGGAGCTCAACAAGGCGGAGCCGGACTGCGGCACGACCTTCACCTGGGCGGCGCGCGCCTTCGGCCCGATCACGGGCTGGATGGGCGGCTGGGGGATCGTGATCGCCGACGTGATCGTGATGTCGAACCTGGCGCAGATCGCAGGCAGTTACTCGTTCACGTTCATCGGCGGCTTCGGCCTGCCCGGGGTCGCCGCGCTCGCGACCAACAACGTCGCCGTGACGATTGCCGGCCTGATCTGGATCGCCGTGATGACCTGGATCTGCTACCGCGGCATCGAGGTGTCAGCGCGCGTGCAGTACGTCCTGCTCGGCTTCGAGGTCGTCATCCTGATCTTCTTCGCGGTGTTCGCGCTCGTGAAGGTCTATACCGGCAACGCCGAGCCGTACTCGCTCATCCCGCAGTGGTCGTGGTTCAACCCGTTCACGCTCGACTTCGGCCAGACCATCGCACCGGCACTGCTGACCGCGATCTTCATCTACTGGGGCTGGGACACCGCGGTCTCGATCAACGAGGAGACCAAGAACCCGGAGAAGACCCCGGGACGCGCTGCGGTGATCAGCACGCTGCTGCTGCTGGCCACCTACGCGATCGTGACCGTCGCGACCGTCGCGTTCGCCGGCGTCGGCGACAAGGGCATCGGCCTGGCCAACCCGGCGAACTCGTCCGATGTGTTCTCGGCGATCGGGCCGACGCTGTTCGGCAGCGGACCGGTCGGCTCCATCCTCTTGACGTTGCTCGGCTTCTCCATCCTGACCTCCGCGTCGGCTTCGACCCAGACCACGATCCTGCCGACGGCGCGCACGACCCTGTCGATGGCCGTGTACAAGGCGATCCCGGAGAAGTTCGCGCGCATCCACCCGAAGTTCCTCACGCCCACCTGGTCGACGATCGGGATGGGGATCGCTTCGGCGGCGTTCTATCTTCTCTTCACAGCCATCAGCGTCACCCTGTTGACGGCATTGATCGGGTCTCTCGGCCTCATGATCGCGTTCTATTACGGCCTCACCGGATTCGCCTGTGTCTGGTACTACCGCCGCACACTGTTCTCAAGCTTCCGGCACGCGATCATGCGCGGACTGTTCCCCCTGCTCGGCGGCCTGATGCTGGTGGCCGTGTTCGTCTACGGCGTGGTGCAGTTCGCCGCTCCCGACTGGCTGACGGACGAGAACGGCAAGAATGTCACGATCTTCGGGATCGGCGCAGAGGCCGTCGTCGGCATCGGCGGCATCCTGATCGGCGTCGTGCTCATGATCGTGTGGCGTCTGATCCGTCCTGATTACTTCAAGGGCCGTACTCTTCCCCGGCGGAGCGACGACATCGTGCTCGCTCCGGAGCCCGTGGGTGCGGACTCCGTGTTCGGAGGTGTGGCCACGCGCCTGCCCGCGACCGTCATCGCGCCCGACTTCTCCAACCTCCCCGAGGGAGAGACCCCCGTCAATGCGGATACGCTCGAGGTCGTCGACGAGCCTGCGGACGTCCCGCCGGCCGATCCCGACCTTCCGCGGAAGGAGAGCGAGTGAGCGAACGCAGCCGAACCGTCCACTGGGAGGATCCGGCGCCGGGCGTCGCGGTGATGCCGACGGTGAGCGGCCTGGAGTACCTGCACAAGATGATCGCGGGCGAGCTGCCGCCCCCTCCGATCGCGAGCCTGATGGGCATGACGCTGACGGAGGCGGAGCCTGGGCGCGCGGTCTTCGTCTGCGAGCCCGACGAGTCGCACTACAATCCGATCGGCACGGTGCACGGCGGACTCATGTGCACGCTGCTCGACTCAGCGCTCGGCTGTGCGGTGCAGACGACGCTGGCGGTCGGCCAGGGTTACACGTCGATCGAGATCAAGGTCAACTACCTGCGGCCGGTGTTCGCGAGCAGCGGCCCGCTGACGTGCAGTGCGACGGTGACGAAACCGGGCAACCGCGTCGCGTTCGCCGACGGAGTCGTCACGGACGGGACGGGCAAGACGGTCGCGACGGCCACGGGGTCGCTGCTCGTTTTCCCCATCGGCTGAGCTGCCCGATCGGCTGAGCTGGCCATCGGCCGCGCTGTCCTATCGGTTGAGCGCGCGTCAGTCCTGCTTCGCCGCGAGCAGCTGGTCGCGCACCTTGCGGCGGATCACCTTGCCGACGATGCTGCGCGGCAGCTCGTCCACCTGCACGACGCGCTTGGGGACCTTGTAGGCGGTCAGGCAATCGCGGCCGAAGGCGCGGATGGCGTCCTCGTCGAACGACGCCCCCGGCTCCATCACGACCGCAGCGACCACGTCCTCCCCGCCGTGGCGGTGCGGGAGTCCGACCGCGGCGACGTCCGCGACGCCCTCGAAGCCGCGCAGGGCGTCCTCCACCTCGGTCGGCGAGACATTGAAGCCGCCCGTGACGATGAGGTCCTTGATGCGGTCGACGATGCGCACGAAGCCGTCAGGATCCATCGTGACGATGTCGCCGGTGCGGAACCAGCCGTCCTTCGTGAAGACCTTCGCCGTCTCGTCCGTCTTGCGCCAGTAGCCCGAGAAGACCTGGGGTCCGCGGGCGAGCAGCTCGCCCTCCTCGCCGAAGGCGCGATCGGTGTCCAGGTCGTCCGGATCGACCACGCGCAGATCTGTGCCGGGGAGCGCGAGGCCGACGGCGCCGGCCTTCCTGGTCGCGCCGACCGGGTTCGCAATAAGGACCGGCGAGCACTCCGACAGTCCGTAGCCCTCCACGAGGTAACCGCCGGTCTTCGACTCCCAGAGGTCGACGATCGATGACGGCAGACTCATCGCTCCCGAGATCGCGATGTCGATACCCGACAGGGAGACCGTGCGCTTCTCGGCGGCCTGCACGAGTCGCTCGTAGATGGGAGGGACGGCGGGCAGGAACGTCGGCGGGTGCTTCTTGACGACGTCGAGCACCAGGTCCGGGTCGAACTTGGGGAAGAGGACGAGCCGTGAGCCCATGCTCATCGCGAAGGTCAGGCAGAGGGTGAGCCCGTAGGCGTGGAAGAGCGGGAGCACGGCATACACGACAGACGTGCCGCGCTCGATGGTCGGCACCCAGGCCCGGGCCTGGGCCGCGTTCACGGCGAGGTTCAGATGGCTGAGCATGACGCCCTTCGGCTGCCCGGTGGTCCCGCTCGTGTACTGGATGAGGGCGAGGTCGTCGCGCTCCGGTCGCGGCACAGAGGCCTTCAGCCGGCGCGACGAGACCAGGGACTCCCAGGTGATCGTGCCGGAGACCTTCGCAGTGAGCTGCTCGCGCGCCTTGCGTGCGGCGGGCACAGGGAGGCGCAGCGCGAACCGCTTGCTCGCGGGCATTCCGCGGGTGATGTCGACCGAGATGATCGTGGTCACCCCGAGATCGGCCGGGAGCTCCTGCACGGTGCGAGCGACCTTGTCCCAAACGATCGCGACAGTCGCGCCGTGATCCTCGAACTGGTGCCGCAGCTCGCGAGGCGTGTACAGCGGGTTGTGCTCGACGACGACGGCGCCCAGCCGGAGCGCCGCGTAGAAGGCCACCACATGCTGGGGACAGTTCGGCAGTACCAGCGCCACGCGGTCGCCCTTGCGCACTCCGCGCTCGCGCAGCCCCTCGGCCGCGCGGGCGATCTGATCGCCGAGCTCGGCATAGGTCGTCGTCGCACCGAAGAACTCCAGGGCGACGTGCTTGCGGTACGTCGCGACGGAGGCGTCGATGAGATGCGCGAGGGATCCGTCCGGGAGGTCGATGTCGGCGGGCACGTCCGGCGCGTAGCCGGCGACCCAGGGGCGATCGGTGTAGATGCTCACGTTGTCAGATTCTACGGGGGCGAGCGCCGCTATGAGGCCTGCGTCAGAGAGCGCACGGCCTCCTCGATCGGCGTAGCTCCGGAGACGACCTCCCAGGTGCGTCCGACGGTGGCGGGATCCGCGAGGCAGGCGGCGATCAGGCGCGCCACGTCCTCGCGGGCGATCTCGCCGAGCGGAACGCTCTCCCCGAGTAAGACATCGCCGGTTCCGTCGTCGACGGTGAGGCGCCCGGGGCGCAGGATGGTCCAGTCGAGACCGGACGACCGAAGCTCCGAGTCCGCGTCGCGCTTCGCCTCCACGTAGGCGCGCCACTGCGGATCGGCGTCGGCAGCGACGGGGGAGTCTACGCCCCATGCGCTCAGCTGGACGAAGCGGCGGATGCCGGCGCGCGCGGCGGCCTGCGCCGACTTCACCGACCCCGCGTAGTCGACCGTCCGCTTGCGCGCGACGCCGGAGCCCGGCCCGGCGCCGGCCGTGAACACGACCGCGTCGCAGCCGGCGATCGCCTGGGCGATCGCGTCGGAGTCCGACTGCTCGATGTCGAGCACGATGCCCTCCCCGCCGAGCCGGTAGACGTCGTCGGCGTGCTCGTCGGCGCGGACGAGGCCGACGAAGTCGTCCCCGTCGTCGTAGAGCACCCGCATGAGTTGCTGGGCGACTTTTCCGTGGGCTCCGACGATCGCGACTCGAGACATGCCTCCATCTTGCCCCTGATTGCGCCGGTGGTCCGCTCACGGCGAACGTTCCTGAGCTCCGGGGCGGGGTGCGCTACGGTCAGGAGCATGGCCGTACTGCTGGAACTCGTCGCGCGACTGGTGGCGGCCGTGTCCTCGAGTGCGGCCCTGTCTGTGAGCGCGGCGGCGTCCTCGATCGGGTTCGGGCCGTCGAGCGCATCGGGCCTGGTGGCCATCGCTGGTCTCGCCGGAGCGATCGGGCTGGTCGCGGTGATCGCAGCCGCCGCGGTGCGCTCCGTGGCGGCGCTGGCAGCCTCCCTGCGCGTGCGTGCGGCGTGGTCGAATCCGTCGCAGCCGACCGCCGGCTGGCTGCTCGAGAGCCAGGCCGATCCGGACGCCGACGGGCATCCCCGGCCGCGGGCTCCCGGCATCCCTCTGCCGGTCGCGTAGCGGGGCGTCACTTCGCCCCAGAGCCTCTTGCTTCGGCTCCTGCGCGGCCAGACGACGTCATCGTCCGTTCCGACAGCAGGGATGACCCCAGATGGACTTCTTCTCGTGGCCGCCGATCGCGGCCGTTCTCGACGCCGCCTACGGCTTCGTCACCGCACTCTCCGCATCCGTCGAACCCGTGGCCGGCTCGGCTGCGGCCCTCGTCGCCATCGTCGTCCTGACGGTGCTCGTACGGGCCCTTTTCATCCCCGTCGGTGTCAGCCAGGTGCGCGCCGAGTACACCCGGCGGCGCCTCGCGCCCGCTCTCGCCGACCTCCAGCGCCGGCACGGCTCCGACCGGGAGCTCCTCGCCCGCAAGACCATGGAGCTCTACCAGGCCGAGCGCACCTCGCCGTTCGCCGGGACGCTGCCCCTGCTGGCGCAGCTTCCAGTGATCTCCCTCGTCTACGCGATCTTCACGCACGCCACGATCGCGGGATACTCCAACGCGCTTCTCGGCGCGCACATCTTCGGCGCGCCTCTCGGCACGAGCTTCGTCGGCCTCACGGCCTCGGCATCCGTCTGGCCAGGCTTCTGGGTGTTCGCGGCCGTTCTGGTCCTCATCGCTGCGCTCACGACCGTGTCACGGCGCGTGCTCGCCGTTCCCCCGCCCAAGGCGAGCCCGGCGCCGACGGGTGCCCTTCGTGCGCTCTCGTTCCTCCCGTACGTCACGGTGGTGTTCGCCGCGTTCGTGCCGCTCGCGGCGGCCGTGTACATTCTGACCTCGACAGCATGGACCATCGTCGAGCGCCCGACGCTTCGTCGCCTGCTCGACCCGGAACGAGGGAGGCCGGCGCCATCGCCATCGCACTGAAGCCGAGCTGGAGGTCGACGCCGTCGACCCGCGGGCGCAGCGCGGCTGCGAGAAGGCCGGCTTCGTCGTCGAAGGGCGCCGCCGTGCCGCCCCGCTCAGAGACGGCGAGATGGATCGACGCAATCGGGATGGGATGCTTGAACCATGTGGAAGCGTGATCGCCCCCGACCTCCCCGCGACCCGCGAGCCGCCGTCCCCGGGCTCGGCGTGGGCGTACAGGTCTACGTTCTCGAGCACGAGCCCGCCGTCGACACCGACTGGCCAGACGAACCGACCGGTGTGATCATCGCGCCCGGCGATCGCGGTCTGAGGCAGGTGTCGCTGCCCACCGACGGCTACACCACGTGGGTCGTGGCGTTCAGCGAGCCGCAGTCGCGGCGCGACGGGAGCGGCCCGTTCGAGACGGCCGTCATCCTGTCGGCGCTGCTCGTCGCCGCAGACCCTGTCGGCGAGGGCTGAGCGATGCTGGGCGTCGGGCTCATCCGCGGGATCAACGTCGGAGGCAACGCGCGCGTAGCCAAGGCCGACCTCGCCGCGGCGTTCGTCGCGGCAGGCTTCGACGACGTCGTGACGCTCCTGCAGAGCGGCAACGTCGTGTTCCGGTCTGCGGCGGCGCCGACCGCGCGGCACACGGCGATCATCGCGGCCGCGCTGAAGAAGTCGTCGGGTGTGGAGGCGGGAGCCGTCCTCCTGGAGGATCGCGTCTTCCGTGAGCTCGCCGCCGCGAACCCTCTCCTGGAGGTCTCGGACGACGACTCGCGGCTGGTCGTCACCTTCCTCGACCACGACCTCCCGGCTAACGTGGTCGCGCCGGCGGACGACGAACTGGCTCCCGAGCGGGTGCGGCTCGGGGTGCGTGCGATCTACCAGTGGAGCCCGCTGGGCGTCTCGAAATCGGTCGTCCCGCCGGCGTTCTGGCGCCAGGTCGGGCAGGTCGCGACGGCCCGCAATCAGCGCACCGTGCTGCGGCTGCTCGCGGAACTCGACCGGCGCGGTTGACGCCGGAGAAACTCCCTGCTCGGTGTCACCGCCTGCTCTTACAATGTCGGCATGTTCGTCGAGGGCACGCTTCGATGGCAGGTCACAGAGGACTGTCCGTGGGACCTGTTGGTCGCGCTCGCCCTGCGTGACCTCGCCGGTCTCGAAGGCGCTGGCACGCACGCGCTGCCTCGGGTGACGCCCACGGTCGTGCCCGTGCTGCAGGGCGGCGCAACGGGAGGCGGCCGAGCGGTGAGCCCGGCGGCACGGAGTGCCTTGACGGGGCAGTGGGACGCGCTCTTCGAGGCGGCCGCCGATCGGGAGCACCGGCCGCTGACCCCGCTGCTGCAGCCTCCGCACTTCGCTGCGCTCGACCGGGCGCTGGAGTTGCAGGACTTCGTGCTGGCCCACCACGATGCGGCGGCCCGCTGGGCGCGCGACCGTCACGCGGAGTACGCGCGGACGAGCGCGGAGCAGCACGCGCAGCGCGCGGCGGACATCGTGGACGTCGTGCACGAGCGCGAGCACGACCTCCGTCGTCAGACCGGCTACTTCCGGTTGGACCTCGACGTGCTGCCGCTCGCCGAGAGCGGCGCCTGGATCGTCGGGCCGCACACGGTGGTGGTCAGCACCTCGTTGCGCGAGGACTCGCGAGCCTTCCGCGACTGGTTCCGCCCGCTCGTCGCCGCGCTGGTCTGACGCCGCGCGGTCAGACCTCCCGCCGATGGGCACCTTAACGCCCCTAAACGAACGTTTTAGGGGCGTAAGCGTGCCCTTCGACGGCCTTCGAGGGTGGGATGCGGTATTGGGTGGGACAATTCTTCCGTGGGTAAGACGGACGGCAGCGATCGGCGGGTGACGACCGCCGCCGTCGACGACTCCGACGCCACGATCCTGCACGTCGACATGGACGCCTTCTTCGCTTCGGTCGAGTTGCTCGACCGGCCAGACGCGCGCGGCAAGCCGGCGATCGTGGGGCATGCGGGAGGCCGCGGTGTGGTCACCAGCGCCACCTACGAGGCGCGCCGATTCGGCGTCCGCAGTGCGATGCCGGTGTCGCAGGCGCTCCGGCTCTGCCCGACCGCGATCATCCTTCCGCCGCACTACGAGAAGTACACCGAGTACTCCGGCAAGGTCATGCAGATCTTCCACGAGGTCACCCCGCTGGTCGAGCCGCTCAGCATCGACGAGGCGTTCCTCGACGTCGCCGGAGCCCGGCGCCTCCTCGGCTCGCCGCGTCGGATCGCCGAGCTGATCAGGGCGCGGGTGCGGGACGAGACCGGGCTGACCTGCTCGGTGGGCGTCGCCGGCACCAAGTTCATGGCCAAGCTCGCTTCGGGTCACGCCAAGCCCGACGGGATGCTCGTGATCCCGCCTGCGGAGGCGGTCGCGTACCTCCGGCCGCTGCCGGTCGGCGCGCTCTGGGGCGTCGGCGCCAGCACTCAGGCCTCTCTCGAGCGCATGGGGATGCGCACAGTGGCCGATCTCGCGGATGCGCCGTTCGCCGTGTTGCAGCGTGCCGTCGGCGACGCGACGGCGCACCGGCTGCACGAGCTGGCGCACGGCCGCGACCCGCGGCGGGTGATCACGGCCTCCCGTGAGAAGAGCATCGGGCACGAGAACACCTTCTCGGTCGACGTCGACGATGCCGACACGCTGCGCCGCGAACTGCTGCGGCTGTCGGGGCGGGTCGGCGAACGGCTGCGCAAGCACGGCATGGTCGGCCGGACCATCGCCCTGAAGATCCGGTACTCCGACTTCCGCACGATCTCCCGATCGCGCACGCTCGCCGAGCCGACCAACGTCGGCCGGCGGCTGTTCGAGGAGGCCTGGGACATCTTCGAGAGCGTGGGCATCGACCCGCGTTCCACTCCGATCCGCCTGATCGGCGTTCGTGCGGAGCAGCTACTGGACGCGGGAGGCGACACGCCGGCGCTGTGGGACCCTGACGAGGAGTGGCGGGAGGCGGAGCGGACGCTCGACGCCGTCAGCGCGCGTTTCGGCCGCGGCGCGATCGGCCCGGCCTCTCTCGTGCGCCGGTCGCTCGATGCCGAGCAGGCCGAGCGCGACGGCCGCAACCCGCGCTGGCTGAGCGACTGAGAGGGCGGTGCCCGCCGGCAATCGGCGCGGCCGGACACCAGCGCAGCCGGACGTCAGCGCAGCCCCACCTCGATGCCGCGATGGTCGGAGCCGTTCGCGTCCAGCACGGAGCTGCCGACCGTCGTGAGCCCTCGCACGAACGCGTGATCGAGCCGGACGGCCGGGAACGAAGCCGGCCAAGTGAAGCCCAGTCCGACGCTGCTGGACGTGGCCTCCGTCAGCTCGCTCTGCAGCGGGGCGAGCGTGCGATCGGTGCTGGCCGTGTTGAGGTCGCCCACGACGAGAAGACGCTCGGCGTGGTCGCGGGCGACGGTCTCCGTCAGCGTCTCGAGCATGCTGTCGCGCGACCCGGTCGCGAGAGGACGCGCGGAGGCCAGGTGGACGACGTACACGCGCGTGGGCGCGCCGGGAGTGTCCACGTCGACGCTGAGGCCACGACTCCAGCCGGGGGCGAGGTCGACTGTGCTGCCGCCGATGAGCTCGTGCGTGCTCCAGATTCCGACGGTGCCGACGACGTAGTGGTGCGGATAGGGCGCGTCCAGCACCTCCTCGACCGCGTGGAGGTTGTCGGCGTCCAACTCCTGCAGGGCGATGACGTCAGGGGAGCGGGCGGCGAGCGACCTGGCGATGTCGGCGGAAGCGACGTTCTGCGCATGGAGGTTCTCGCTCACCACGGTGAAGCGCGGCGAGCCCGCGCTCATCGACGGGAGCAGGGCCACCCCGAACGCCGACCACCAGACGGCCATGGCCGCCGCGACGGCGAGACCGGCGAAAAGCGAGAGCCGCACGAGAGCCGCGACCCCGAGCGCGACGAGCGCCACGCCGAGCCACGGCAGGAAGCTCTCGAGCATCGAAGCCGCGCCCGCGGTGTCCGGGAGCAGCCCGTGCCAGAGCAGGACCGCGCCGACAGCCAGTGCGACGAACCCGGTCAGCAGGCCGCGGGGGCGGCGAGGACGGGAGCGGGGCACTCGCCCGATTATTCCGGTCCCGCCGGGGAGAACCCGCCGCGAACCCTGTGTGCGCGGTGCGAACCGCCCTGGTCAGGCTGGGAGGCGACGGGTACGGTGAGTCCATGACGAACAACTCGCTCAAACTCGCGGAGACGATGAGCTCCTCCGGAATCAAGTCCGTCTACGGCGAGCCGATCGTCGTCAACGGCACGACAATCGTCCCCGTCGCCGCCGTGCAGTTCGGCTTCGGGGCCGGCGAAGGCGGCGGCACCGGCGACGAGGACGCCCCGGGCGGCGCGGGAGGCGGCGGTGCGGCCATCCCGTTCGGCGCGTACGTGAGCGACGAGACCGGCGTGCGCTTCCGGCCGAACATCATCACGCTGCTCGCGGTCGGCATCCCGTTCGTGTGGGTGGCCGGTCACGCCTGGACGCGCGTCATCAAAGCGCTCAAGCGCTGACACTCGGTGCGCTGACTCTCCGAACGATCGGGACTGCTTCGCTCCGCCTCCTCGCCGGAGGGATACACTGACTCCTGAACACGGGAGTCCGGTGAGCCGGGCTGAGAGGAAACTTCTCCAAGTTTCGACCGTCGAACCTGATCTGGGTCATGCCAGCGCAGGGAGGCATCTCACATCCCGTGCCCTCATTTCTGAAGAGAAGGGGCACGACCAGTGCACGCAACCATTTCGTCCGTCTCCGCACCGGCCAAGCGCGTCTTCCGCTGGCGAGTCGTCGACATCGTCGTCGCCAGTGTGGTCGCCGTCGCATCCGGCGTCGTCTTCTGGGTCTGGGGTCAGGCCTACAACCCGATCTCCGGTCCGGTGACCGCCGTTCTCCCGGGGTTCCAGGGCATCCTGAACGGCCCCTGGCTGTTCGCCGGGGTGCTCACCGCCCTGATCGTCCGCAAGCCGGGCGCAGCGCTTTACGGTGAGGTCGTCGCTGCTGTGGTCTCGATGCTCATCGGCACGCAGTGGGGCTTCGCGACGCTGCTCTCCGGGGTCGTGCAGGGTCTCGGCGCCGAAATCGTCTTCGCGCTGTTCCTCTACGCGCGCTGGACGCTCGGCACCGCCCTCCTCGCGGGCGCGGGCACCGGGATCGCGGAGTCGATCCTGGACCTGCTCTACTCCTACCCGGGCGCCAAGCCGGAATTCGCCATCGTCTACACGATCACGACGACGATCTCGGGCGTCGTCGTCGCCGGACTGGGCTCCTGGCTGCTGGTGAAGGCGCTCGCGCGCACCGGCGCGCTCAGCCGGTTCGCGGCGGGCCGCGAGGCGACGGGACGCGTCTAGGCCGCGGGACGGGACGTTACCCGATGTCGGACTCATTGTCTCCGAGGCCGCCTGCCCCGGTCGCCGTTCGGGTCGGCGACTGGGGTTGGCGCTACGCCGGGCGCAGCGCCTGGGCCGTCCGTGGGCTGTCGCTGTCGGTGGAGCCGGGGGAACGCGTGCTCCTGCTCGGCGCCTCCGGCGCGGGAAAGTCGACGGTGCTCGCCGGCCTCGCCGGGGTGCTCGGCGGTGACGACGACGGCGAGACCGAAGGGTCGCTGCGCATCGACGGCCGGGCTCCGGCGGAGGCGCGCGGCCGCTCCGGCCTGCTGCTGCAGGACCCCGACGCGCAGGTGATCCTCGCGCGTGTGGGCGACGACGTCGCGTTCGCGTGCGAGAACCTCGGCGTGCCCAGGGACGAGCTGTGGGCACGTGTCCACGCGTCGCTTGGCGCGGTCGGTCTCGACCTGCCGCTCGACCGCTCGACTGCGCAACTCTCGGGAGGGCAGAAGCAACGGCTCGCGCTCGCGGGCCTGCTCGCGATGCGTCCCGGGCTGCTGCTGCTCGACGAGCCGACCGCGAATCTGGACCCGGAGGGTGCGCGGGAGGTCCGGGACGCGGTCGCCGGTGTCCTCGCCGCCTCCGGTGCCACGCTGATCGTCGTCGAGCACCGGGTGGCGGTCTGGCGCGACCTGGTCGACCGTGTCGTGGTGCTCGACGCCGCCGGCGGCGTCCTCGCCGACGGAGTGCCGGACGATGTGCTCGCCGATGGTGCGGGCGACCTGCGGAGTGCGGGCGTGTGGCTGCCGGACGAGCCCGTGCCCGAGCCGCCGACGGTCGCGGTCGGAGCCCCATTGCTGGAGGCCCGCGACCTCGCCGTCGGCCGTGCGCCTCTGTTCTCCGGCCGCCGTCGCGGGGTCGGAGGGAAGGGCCGGCAGCGTCGACCCGATGCCGCGCTCGGCGAGCACGCGCTTCCGTTCCTCACCGACGTCACGGTGGCGGAGGGCTCTGCTCTGGCGGTGACCGGGCGCAGCGGCGCCGGCAAGTCGACCCTCGCGCTCACGCTCGGCGGGCTGCTGCCGCGACTAGGCGGAACACTCAGCGCGTCATCCGCTCTCGCGGACGGCGCGGGCCCCGATCCGGGTGCCTGGCGATCCCGGGAGCTGCTGACCCGCATCGGAAGTGTCTTCCAGAACCCGGAGCACCAGTTCCTCGCCTCCACCGTCCGCGACGAGCTCGCCGCGGGGCCGCGCGCGTTGCGCCTGAGCACGGACGAGACCGATCGGCGCGTGACCGAGCTGCTGGAGGCGCTCGGCCTCGCCGCGCTGGCCGAGGCGAACCCGTATACGCTCTCCGGAGGCCAGAAGCGCCGGCTGTCCGTGGGGACGGCGCTCGCGACGCGGCCGCGGATGCTCGTGCTCGACGAGCCCACCTTCGGACAGGACGCGACCACGTGGCGTGGCCTCGTCGAGCTGATCGCGTCGTTGCGGGCCGATGGCCACGCGATCGTCGCCGCCACCCACGATGCGCAGTTCGCGTCCGCTGTGGGTGCGAGCGAGCTCCGGGTCGGCGCTCACCAGGAGGCTGTCGCATGACCATCGCTGAACCCGTGCGCAGCGGCCCGCTCGCCACCCTCAATCCGGTCTCGAAGCTCGGTGCGGCTCTCATCGTGACGGCCGTGCTGCTCGTTTCGATCGATCCGGTGTCGGCGGGTGTGGCACTCGCGCTGGAGGGGGTGCTGCTGTGCTTCGTCGGCATACCGGCTGTCGTGCTGCTCGCCCGGACCGCTCCGGTCCTGATCGCGGCCCCGCTCGCGGCACTGACGACGGTGCTCTACGGTCGCACGAGCGGCACCGTGTATCTGCACTGGTGGGCGATCGAGGTCAGCACCGGATCGCTGCAGCTGGGTCTCGCGACCCTGCTGCGCGTCCTGGCGATCGGGCTGCCCGCCGTTCTGCTCTTCATCACCATCGACCCGACGGATCTGGCGGACGGTCTGGCGCAGCTGCTGAAGCTGCCGGCGCGATTCGTGGTCGGCGCGCTCGCGGGCCTCCGGCTGGTCGGTCTGTTCGTCGACGACTGGCGCGCGCTGTCGTTGGCCAGGCGGGCACGCGGTGTGGCGGAGTCGGGAGCATTCCGCCGGTTCCTCGGCCAGTCGTTCGCGCTCTTCGTCCTGTCCATCCGGCGCGGCTCGAAACTGGCGACCGCGATGGAGGCCCGCGGGTTCGGGGCGTCCACTGAGCGGACCTGGGCGCGACCGTCGGTGTTCCGCGCTCGGGACTGGGCTGCGCTGGTCGTCGCCCTGGCCGTGGCGGGGACGGCCTCGGCCGTTGCGATCGCAGTGGGGAGCTGGAATGTCCTGGGGTCCTGACGCTGAGCGCCGCCTGGAGACGGTGCTCGCTGCGGTCGCCGCCGCCGCCGCTTCCGCGGGCGCCGCCGCGCCCGTCGTGCTGATCGACGGGCCGAGCGGCGCGGGCAAGAGCTCCTTCGCCGATCTGCTCCTGTCGCGCTGGCCCGGCGACGTGCCACCGCGGATCGTCCGGATGGACGACCTCTATCCGGGTTGGGACGGACTCGACGCCGCCAGCTGCTCGCTGCACGCTGAGCTGCTCGAGCCGCTCGCGACCTCCGGGATCGGTCGGTGGCGACGCTGGGACTGGACCCGGGAACGTCCCGCCGAATGGCACGAGCTGACCGGGCGGGCGCCCGTGCTGGTCGAGGGCTGCGGCACGCTCGCCGGAGCGAACGTGCGCTGGGCTCATCTCGCGCTCTGGCTCGACGCGGACGACGAGCTGCGCAAGGAGCGTGCCCTCGACCGCGACGGTGAGACCTTCGCGTCGCACTGGGATCAGTGGCAGGCCGTATTCGAGCGCTATCTGGACAGGGAGGACCCGCGCGCCAACGCCGACCTGGTCCTCGACGTGACCGACTGGCCGCTCGCATCTGCACCCCGGCACGCGACCGGGTCTACGGTGGTGCCATGAGCGAGACACCCCACTCGAACCCCGAATACATCGTCGAGTACGCGGACGGCCCGCTTGCCGGGACGGCCGAGCGGCGATTCCTGGTCGGCGGCGTCGTGGACGAGCGCATCGGTGCCGTCGCCGCGGTCGAAGGGCTCGAGTCCGTGTTCTGGTACGTCGCGGGCCAGGAGCGGGTCGTGAACGGCGAACGCCATGTCGCGTACCATTTCGACGCGCCGGACAGCGACCCCGTCGAGGCCGACAAAGACGAGGAGTCGCTCTAGCCGGAGTCGGCAGCGCAACGCCCCGGAGGCGGGCGACTCCCCGGGGCGTTGCACTGCGCACTCTGACGAGGTCAGTTCTCCTGACTCTGCGACCGGCGGCGGGCGATGATCATGATCGCGATACCGCCTCCTGCCAGCGCGAGTAGGCCGGCCAGGGGCGCGAGCCACATCGGGACGGTGCTGCCCGTGTGAGGCAGAGCAGCGTGATCGACGACGACCGGCGCTGCGGGTACGGCGATGTCGACCACGGCTTCGGACTCCTCCGAGTGGAGGCTCGTCCCCGCCGGATCGGCGGCGTCTGCCGTCGCGCGGTTGGTGATCCGACCCGAGGCGATGTCCGCGTCGGTCACCGGGTAGTCGGCTGTGCAGGTCAACGACGCGCCCGCTGCGATGCTGTTCTGAGTCGGGCAGACGACCATGAGCGGGCCCCCTGTGCCCGAGAAGGCCTGCTCGGTGACCGACACATCGCTGAGGGTGACGTTTCCGGTGTTGGTGACGCGGAAGGAGTAGCCGACGCTCTGACCCCGCGCAGTGATGGTGGTCGGGCTGGCTGTCTTGTCGAGTGTGAGGCTCGGCGTCGCCGGGATCGTGGTGGTCGCGCTCGAGTCCGTCGAGGTGACGGCGCCGCCCGCCGGATCGACTCCGGTGGCGACGGCGGTGTTGTCGACGTGCCCGGCGTCCGCATCGTGCTGGGTCAGCTCGTACGGGGCGGTGCAGGTGACGGAGGCTCCCGGCGCGAGCGACGCGGCAGAGGCCGGACAGCTGACGACCGGAACCGGTCCGCTGCCGGTGAAGCTGCTCTCGGTCACGCCGACACCCGTGACGGGGACGTTGCCCGTGTTCTCAATCACGTACGAGTAGGTGACGACCTCGCCAGGGCCGCTCGCGGTGCCGTGGTCGACCGACTTGGTGAGGGTCAGGGCCGGCGCCGGGGCGACGGCGACGACCGCCGTGGCGTCAGGGCTGGTGACGGCTCCGGTCACGGCGTCCTGGCCCGAGGCCACGGCCGTGTTCGAGACGGAGCCGGTCGCCACGTCCGCTGCCGTCACGACATAGCTCGCGGTGCACTGGGTGCTGGCCGCAGGGGCCAGCGTGGTGGTCGCGCACGTCGGTGCAGGGGGCGTGCCCGTGCCTGTGAAGTTCGTCTCTGCGATGTCGATCGCCGAGATGCTCGTGTTCCCGTCGTTCGTCACCGAGTACGCGTAGTCCACGGTGTCGCCGGCCTGCGTGAAGGTGGTGGGAGTCGCCGACTTCGTGAGCGCAAGGGACGGAGATCGCGCCTCGTTCGTGAAGGTGCAGACCACCGACGGCGACTCGCCCGCGAACGGATCGAGTGTGAAGGTCGCGGTCGTTCCGGACCCGGTGATCGGGAACTCGGGGTTCGTCGCGTTGACGGTGTCGACGCAGCTGTAGGTCGTGAGATAGCGGGAGAGGTCGGTGGTGCCGGCCGCTGTCTCCGTGGCCGTGTAGGCGTCATTGAAGCGCGCGAGCGCCGGGCCGGCCTGGAGCACCTGTCCGCCGGCCGTCAGCTGCGGCCCGGTGGCGGTGCCCACCGTGGTCGCAGTGGCCGGGAGGCTGATGGTCGGCCCCGTGGCCGTCAGGGTGAACTGGTCGGTCGGGTTGACGCGAGAGACGACGTTCTTCTGGACGCTGACGGTGGGCGGGAAGGCGCAGCTCGCGAGGTCGATCAGGCCTCTCCCGGTCGGCCCGGCCAGGGACGCGGGGAGGGAAGTCAACGCGCCCCGGGGAGTTCCCGTCCCGGGGTCGATCGTGAACACGCCGTTGGTCCCGCCCTGACTGAGGTAGAGCGTCCCGGTGCCGTCGAAAGCGATTCCGTTGACGGCGACGCCCCCCGGCACCGTGAAGGTGCTGAGCTCGGTGGGGACGAGGGTCGTCGCCTGCGCCGCGGTCTGCGGCAGCGGTGCCGGCATGACCATCAACGTTCCGCTGGTGGCATTCGACGCGACCAAGTACAGGTTTCCCGCCCCGTCGAATGCGATGTCGCCGTTGTTCTGGCCCGCCGGCGCGGTGAACGTGATCAGCGGGGCATTGCTGATGAGCTGGTTCGTCCGGGTGTCGAAGCCCCAGATGTGCCCTTCCGTGCCTCCGGAAGTCTGGACGTCCCCGAAGTAGTAGATACCGGAGACGGGGTCCACCGCGCCGGTGGTGATGGACACCCCTGCAGTGTTTCCCGGGTAGCTCGCCCAGGTTCCGTTCACGGCGTCGTATCTCATGATGGTCGCACCGAGGTCGGAGGCGTTGTAGGCCGCGCGGCCGTCGGCGGTGATGCCGAGCCCGTTCGGGTTCAGGCCGAGGGTCGTGCTGGTCGACTCGACTGCCGCACTCAGCTGCGCGCCGCCGACGGACGTGCCGTCGATGGCGAGGACCTCGGAGGCGCTGGGCCCGGCCGCGTCGCCGGGGACTTCGCCGTAGACCGCCGTCCCACTGCAGGTCAGGACGCCGGCGGCCTGGGCCGACGGGGTCGCCACAGGCCAGGCCGTCGAAGCCAGCGTCGCCAGGAGCGTCGCGGCGAAGGTCAGTGCAAGCCAGGGACGGGCTCCGTGCTTCGGGGGTTTGGTGTGGGAGGGCATCGTTACCTTGTGGTCTTCGTCGTGACGCAGGGTTCGGCCTCCCGGGTGGGAGGCCGAACCCTGGTCGATCAGCGGGCGTTCTTCCTGTTGCGGGTGCGGGTGGTCACGATGACGGACAGTCCGATTCCGGCGATCGCGAGGAGTCCGGCCAGGGGTGCGAGCCAGGTGGGGATGGACGAGCCGCCGGTCTTGGCCAGCGGCTGGTCACCGCTCGAGGGCGGCGTCGGGGCTCCGGCGCTGGCGACCTGGACGACGGCGCGGGACTGGGATGCCGTGACTGTGTCACCTGCCGGATCGACGCCGGTGGCGTCAGCGGTGTTGACGATGGAGCCCGCTGCGATGTCGGCGGCGGTCGTCTGGTAGTCCGCGGTGCAGGTCAGCGACTGGCCGGCGTCGAGGGTCGTGTTGGCGGGGCACGAGAGGGACAGCGGGCTGCCCGTTCCCGAGAAGCTCTGCTCGGCGACGGTCACGTCGGTCAGGGTGACGTTTCCGGTGTTGGTGACGTGGAAGGTGTAGGTGATGGTGTCACCGACCGCGCTCACGGTGGTCGGGTTCGCCGTCTTCGTCAGCTCCAGGGCAGGAGCCGGTTGGGTCACGGTGACGTCAGCGGAGGCGTCGGGGCTGGTGACGGTTGCTGCTGAGGGGTCCTGCCCGGTGGCGGCTGCGGTGTTGTCGATTCTGGTTGCGCCGAGGTCGGCGGCGGTCGTGGTGTAGGTGGTGGTGCACTGGGTGCTCTCACCGGGCGCGAGCGTGGTCGCGTCGCAGGTCGGGGCGGGGAGGGTGCCGGTGCCGGTGAATGCGGTCTCCGTGATCGCGATGGCGGTCACCGTGGTGTTGCCGGTGTTCGAGACATGGAAGGTGTAGACCACGTTCTGGCCTGCCGCGGTCACCGTGGTGGGGTTGGCGGTCTTGGTGAGGGTGAGTGCGGGTGTGGACGGGGTGGTGAGGGTGACCTCGGAGTCGTTGCTGGTGACGGTGTTGTTGCCGGTGTCGGTTCCGGTGGCGACGGCGGTGTTGTCGATGTGTCCGGTGTCGATGTCGGCTTGGGTGAGGGTGTAGGGGGCGGTGCAGATGGTGCTGTCACCGGGGGCGAGGATGACGCCGGTGGGGCAGTCGATGACGGGGCTGGGTCCTGTGCCGGTGAAGGTGACTTCGGTGGCGGTGGGGTTGGTGATGGTGGTGTTGCCGGTGTTCTCGATCAGGAAGGAGTAGGTGACGGTCTGGCCGGCGGTGGTGGCTGTGGTGGGGCTGACGGTCTTGGTCAGTGTGAGGGCTGGTGTGGAGGGGGTGGTGACGATGGAGTTGGCGGGGGTGCTGGTGACGGGGTCGCCTGTGGGGTCGTCGCCGGTGACGGTGGCGTCGTTGGTGATCTGTCCGGAGTCGATGTCGGCTTGGGTGGCTTGGTAGGTGGCGGTGCAGTCGGTGGTGCCGGCGGGAGCGATCACGGTGATGGTGCAGGTGATCGGTGAGAGGCTGCCGGTGCCGGAGAAGGTGCCTTCCTGGATGGCGATGTTGTTGATCGGGACGTTGCCGGTGTTGGTGACGTGGAAGGTGTAGGTGATGGTGTCACCGGCCGCGGACACACTGGTCGGGTTCGCTGTCTTCGTCAACGTCAGAGCGGCGACCGCGGGTGTGACGGTCACGACGGCGGAGGCGTCGGGGCTGGTGACCGTGCTGGCCGAGGGGTCCTGCCCGGTGGCGACGGCGGTGTTGTCGATGGTGGCGGCGCCCAGGTCTGCGGCGGTCGTGGTGTAGGTGGTGGTGCACTGGGTGCTCTCACCGGGGGCCAGCGTGGTGACGACGCAGGTCGGGGCGGGCAGGGTGCCGGTGCCGGTGAACGCAGTCTCCGTGATCCCGATCGAGGTGATGGTGGTGTTGCCGGTGTTGGACACCTGGAACGTGTAGACCACGTTCTGACCTGCCGCGGTCACCGTGGTGGGGTTGGCCGTCTTGGTCAGTGTGAGGGCTGGTGTGGAGGGGGTGGTGACGATGGAGTTGGCGGGGGTGCTGGTGACGGGGTCGCCTGTGGGGTCGTCGCCGGTGACGGTGGCGTCGTTGGTGATCTGTCCGGAGTCGATGTCGGCTTGGGTGGCTTGGTAGGTGGCGGTGCAGTCGGTGGTGCCGGCGGGAGCGATCACGGTGATGGTGCAGGTGATCGGTGAGAGGCTGCCGGTGCCGGAGAAGGTGCCTTCCTGGATGGCGATGTTGTTGATCGGGACGTTGCCGGTGTTGGTGACGTGGAAGGTGTAGGTGATGGTGTCACCGGCCGCGGACACACTGGTCGGGTTCGCTGTCTTCGTCAACGTCAGAGCGGCGACCGCGGGTGTGACGGTCACGACGGCGGAGGCGTCGGGGCTGGTGACCGTGCTGGCCGAGGGGTCCTGCCCGGTGGCGACGGCGGTGTTGTCGATGGTGGCGGCGCCCAGGTCTGCGGCGGTCGTGGTGTAGGTGGTGGTGCACTGGGTGCTCTCACCGGGGGGCCAGCGTGGTGACGACGCAGGTCGGGGCGGGCAGGGTGCCGGTGCCGGTGAACGCAGTCTCCGTGATCCCGATCGAGGTGATGGTGGTGTTGCCGGTGTTGGACACCTGGAACGTGTAGACCACGTTCTGACCTGCCGCGGTCACCGTGGTGGGGTTGGCCGTCTTGGTCAGTGTGAGGGCTGGTGTGGAGGGGGTGGTGACGATGGAGTTGGCGGGGGTGCTGGTGACGGGGTCGCCTGTGGGGTCGTCGCCGGTGACGGTGGCGTCGTTGGTGATCTGTCCGGAGTCGATGTCGGCTTGGGTGGCTTGGTAGGTGGCGGTGCAGTCGGTGGTGCCGGCGGGAGCGATCACGGTGATGGTGCAGGTGATCGGTGAGAGGCTGCCGGTGCCGGAGAAGGTGCCTTCCTGGATGGCGATGTTGTTGATCGGGACGTTGCCGGTGTTGGTGACGTGGAAGGTGTAGGTGATGGTGTCACCGGCCGCGGACACACTGGTCGGGTTCGCTGTCTTCGTCAACGTCAGAGCGGCGACCGCGGGTGTGACGGTCACGACCGCCGTCGCGGGCGGGCTGGTGACGGTCCCGACGCCGGGATCCTGCCCCTCGGCCACGGCGGTGTTGGTGACCGTGCCCGCCGCGACGTCGGCCGCGGTCACGGAGTAGGTCGTGGTGCACTGAGTGCTCTCACCGGGGTTCAACGCGGTTGCGGCGCAGGTCGGAGTGGGGAGGCTGCCCGTGCCCGAGAACGCGGTCTCGTTCACGCCGATCCCGGTCAGGGGGGTGTTGCCGGTGTTGGTGACCTGGAAGGTGTAGGTCACGCCTTCGCCCGCGGCGCTCACCGTGGTGGGGTTCGCTGTCTTGGTGAGTGCGAGTGCGGGCGCGGCGGGAGCGTTCGTGAACGTGCAGACGACCGAGGGCGTTTCACCGGATGTCGGAGCCAGTGTGAACGAGACGCTCGTACCTGTGCCGGTGATCGGGAATTGCGGGTTGGTCGCGTTCGCTGCGTCGATGCAGCTGTAGCTCGACAGGTACTGGGCCAGGTCTGTCGTCCCGGCCGCGGTCTCGGTCGCGGTGTAGGTGTCGCCGAAGCGGGCCAGCCCCGGGCCGGCCTGGAGGGTCTGGCCTCCCGCGGTCGTCTGCAGCCCGTTCGCCGTGCCGACCGTGGTCGCTGTCGCGGGAAGGCTGATCGTCGGTCCCGTCGCGCTGAGGGTGAACTGGTCGGTCGGGTTCACGCGGGAGACGATGTTCTTCTGCACGCTGACGCTCGGCGGGAATGCGCAGCTCGCCAGGTCGACGAAGCCGGTGCCGCTCGGACCGATGAGCGCGGCGGACAGTGGAGTCAGCGGCGACTGCGGTGCTCCTGTGCCCGGGTCGATCGAGAATATGCCGCCCGCCGCCCCGGCCAGGCTGAGGTAGAGCGTGCCGTTGGCGTCGAACGCGATGCCGTTGACGGAGATGCCTGGCACGGCGAAGCTGCTGAGCAAGGCGGGCGTGGCCAGTCGGGCCTGCGCCGCGGTCTGCGGCAGAGGGCCGGGGACGGCCAGCAGATCGCCGTGGGTGGGCGACGAAGTGACGAAGTAGAGGTTCCCGGCGCCGTCGAAGGCGATGTCACCGTTGTTCTCGCCGGCGATGATCGGGAACGTGAGCAGCGGCGTGGCGCTGATCAGCGTGTTGGTGTTCGTGTCGAAACCGAAGAGCTGTCCGACGGTCGGGTTGCTGACCGTGCCTCCGACGTCGCCGAAGTAGTAGATCCCGGTCGTCGGGTCGATCGCGCCGCCGACGACGAAGTCGTTCGGGTCCAGCAGGGGACGGCCCGGGTACGAAGTCCAGACGTCGGTGGTCCCGTCCCAGCGACGGATGGTCGCGCCGCGGTCTGCGGCGGAGTATGCGGCGTTGCCGTCGGCTCTGATGGCCAGCGCGTTCTGGGACCCGTTGTCCACGGGGCTGTGCGACACGAGGGAGCCGCTCAGCTG
This sequence comes from Leifsonia sp. McL0607, assembly GCF_049993355.1. Lineage (GTDB taxonomy): Bacteria > Actinomycetota > Actinomycetes > Actinomycetales > Microbacteriaceae > Leifsonia. Next base: position 3,026,724 of record NZ_CP188253.1, read on the forward strand.
GGCGGAGCCGACAGAGGTGCCGTTGACCTGCACGAGGCTCGTGGCCGTGTTCGGCGTTGACGGATTGTCCGGGACCACGCCGTAGATCATGGTCGAGTTGCACAACAGCGCACCTGCTGCGTGTGCGGCCTGCGAACCGCCCGACCAGGCGACGGCCAGCATCGCGACGATCAGAGCGAGCACGGTGCCGAACGCGACCGCGCCGCGTCCTGCCTTCCTCGGGGCGATGGTGGAAAGAGACACAGGCACCTCTCATTTGCGACAACGACCGGCAGTGGTCGACGCGATGTGCAATGAGAGGGTTATAGCAACGTTCCGTGCGCCGGAACCGGCGTCGCGGGCTCACGGGACCCGTAGAAACCCGGCAGTCTCATGGCGAATCGCAAGTATTCCCGCAGGCACTCCGACCGCTCATGACCGAGTTTTCACCCGCGCTATACCCACGACACCGCGCAATAACGCGAGTGGGGACTGCGCGGGATTCCGGTGTCAGGCCCAGCCGAGCTCGTGCAGCCGGTCATCGTCGATGCCGTAGTAGTGCGCGATCTCGTGCACAAGGGTCACGTGGATCTCGTCGCGGAGCTCGTCCTCGTTCTCGCAGATCGCAAGCAGAGGCTCCCGGTAGAGGATGATGCGGTCGGGCATCTCGCCCGAAGCCGTATGTGTCGCGCTCGGTCAGAGCGACTCCGTCATACAGGCCGAGGAGATCGAGCGAGCCGTCCTCCGGGCGGTCCTCCACGACGAACACCACGTTGTCCAGTCCGTCGATCATCTCGTCGGGCAGCTGATCGAGCTCGTCGGTGACGAGGCTCTCGAAAGCGTCGGGGTCGAGGTGCACGGACGAGGTCACCAGGCTTCGGAGACAGCTGCGTGCAGGTCGAGCACGGCGACGGTGCGCTCGGACGGTCCGCGGCCGAACCCGCACTCCGTCGCGACCCCGAACCGCGGCGGTGCTGTGGCGGCGGCAGCGGCACGGCGGCGCGCGCCCTGCACTCCGTCTTCGTGGTGCGGGAGGCCGAGGTACAGCTCGTCTCCTGCGGCAGCTCCACCCCGGCGAGCGGCGCGAAGTAGTCGAGGTCGTCGCGCTCGATCGGCACCGGGAGGTGGAAGAAGGTGATCGGGCGCTGGGACGACGCGAGAATCCCCGAGATGACGTCGGCGAGCCGGCCGGAGTCCGCAGGCTGGATGAAGGTCAGTGCTTCGGGGGTTTGGTGTGGGAGGGCATCGTTACCTTGTGGTCTTCGTCGTGACGCAGGGTTCGGCCTCCCGGGTGGGAGGCCGAACCCTGGTCGATCAGCGGGCGTTCTTCCTGTTGCGGGTGCTGGTGGTCACGATGACGGACAGTCCGATTCCGGCGATCGCGAGGAGTCCGGCCAGGGGTGCGAGCCAGGTGGGGATGGACGAGCCGCCGGTCTTGGCCAGCGGCTGCTCACCGCTCGAGGGCGGCGTCGGGGCTCCGGCGCTGGCGACCTGGACGACGGCGCGGGACTGGGATGCCGTGACTGTGTCACCTGCCGGATCGACGCCGGTGGCGTCAGCGGTGTTGACGATGGAGCCCGCTGCGATGTCGGCGGCGGTCGTCTGGTAGTCCGCGGTGCAGGTCAGCGACTGGCCGGCGTCGAGGGTCGTGTCGGCGGGGCACGAGAGGGACAGCGGGCTGCCCGTTCCGGAGAAGCTCTGCTCGGCGACGGTCACGTCGGTCAGGGTGACGTTTCCGGTGTTGGTGACGTGGAAGGTGTAGGTGATGGTGTCACCGACCGCGCTCACGGTGGTCGGGTTCGCCGTCTTCGTCAGCTCCAGGGCAGGAGCCGGTTGGGTCACGGTGACGTCAGCGGAGGCGTCGGGGCTGGTGACGGTTGCTGCTGAGGGGTCCTGCCCAGTGGCGGCTGCGGTGTTGTCGATTCTGGTTGCGCCGAGGTCGGCGGCGGTCGTGGTGTAGGTGGTGGTGCACTGGGTGCTCTCACCGGGCGCGAGCGTGGTCGCGTCGCAGGTCGGGGCGGGGAGGGTGCCGGTGCCGGTGAATGCGGTCTCCGTGATCGCGATGGCGGTCACCGTGGTGTTGCCGGTGTTCGAGACATGGAAGGTGTAGACCACGTTCTGGCCTGCCGCGGTCACCGTGGTGGGGTTGGCGGTCTTGGTGAGGGTGAGTGCGGGTGTGGACGGGGTGGTGAGGGTGACCTCGGAGTCGTTGCTGGTGACGGTGTTGTTGCCGGTGTCGGTTCCGGTGGCGACGGCGGTGTTGTCGATGTGTCCGGTGTCGATGTCGGCTTGGGTGAGGGTGTAGGGGGCGGTGCAGATGGTGCTGTCACCGGGGGCGAGGATGACGCCGGTGGGGCAGTCGATGACGGGGCTGGGTCCTGTGCCGGTGAAGGTGACTTCGGTGGCGGTGGGGTTGGTGATGGTGGTGTTGCCGGTGTTCTCGATCAGGAAGGAGTAGGTGACGGTCTGGCCGGCGGTGGTGGCTGTGGTGGGGCTGACGGTCTTGGTCAGTGTGAGGGCTGGTGTGGAGGGGGTGGTGACGATGGAGTTGGCGGGGGTGCTGGTGACGGGGTCGCCTGTGGGGTCGTCGCCGGTGACGGTGGCGTCGTTGGTGATCTGTCCGGAGTCGATGTCGGCTTGGGTGGCTTGGTAGGTGGCGGTGCAGTCGGTGGTGCCCGCGGGAGCGATCACGGTGATGGTGCAGGTGATCGGTGAGAGGCTGCCGGTGCCGGAGAAGGTGCCTTCCTGGATGGCGATGTTGTTGATCGGGACGTTGCCGGTGTTGGTGACGTGGAAGGTGTAGGTGATGGTGTCACCGGCCGCGGACACACTGGTCGGGTTCGCTGTCTTCGTCAACGTCAGAGCGGCGACCGCGGGTGTGACGGTCACGACCGCCGTCGCGGGCGGGCTGGTGACTGTGCTGGCCGAGGGATCCTGTCCAGTGGCGACGGCGGTGTTGGTGAGCGTGCCCGCGGCGACGTCGGCCGCGGTCACGGAGTAGTTCGCGGTGCACTGAGTGCTGGCTGCAGGGGCGAGAGTGGTGACGGCGCACGTGATCGGCGAGAGAGCGCCGGTGCCGGAGAACGCGGTCTCGTCGATCCCGATCCCGGTCAGAGTCGTGGTCCCCGTGTTGGTGACGTCGAACGTGTAGACCACGCCCTGCCCAGCGGCTGTCACCGTGGTCGGATTAGCCGACTTCGTCAATTCGAGCGAGGAGGTAGTGGGCTCGTTCGTGAAGGTGCACACCACGGACGGAGACTCGGCGGCGGTCGGTGCGAGGGTGAACGAGACGGACGTCCCGCTCCCGGTGATCGGGAATTGTGGGTTGGTGGGGTTCACTGTGTCGACACAGCTGTAGATCGTGTTGTACTGGGACAGATCCGTCGTCCCGGCCGCCGTCTCCGTTGCGGTGTAGGTGTCATTCGCCCGGGCGAGTGCCGGGCCGGCCTGGAGAGTCTGTCCTCCAGCGGTCGTCTGGAGGCCGGTCGCAGTGCCGACGGTCGTCGCCGTCGCGGGCAGACTGATCGTCGGTCCTGTGGCCTCCAGCGTGAACTGATCGGTCGGGTTGACGCGCGCCACCACGTTCTTCTGCACGCTCAGGCTCGGCGGGAACGCGCAGCTGCCGAGGTCGATGAGTCCAGCCTGGGTCGGGCCGATCAGAGCCGGCGACAGGGGAGTCAATGCACCTTGCGTCGAGCCGGTTCCGGGATCGATGGAGAAGACCCCGCCCGTCGGGCCGGAGGTGCTCAGGTAGAGGGTTCCCGACGAATCGAATGCGATGCCGTTCACCGCTGTGCTTCCCACCGGCTGGGTGAAGGTGCTCAATATGGTCGGCTGGAACTGTCCCGCTTGGGCAGCTGTTTGCGGAAGAGGGCCGGGGAGGACCTCCAGGGTGCCGCTTGTGCCCGAGGTGACGATGTAGAGGTTGCCCGAGGCGTCGAAGGCCACGTCGCCGTTGTTCTGGCCGACGTTCGCCGGGAAAGTGACCAGAGGTGTCGTGCTGATCAAGGTGTTGGTCGCGGTGTCGAAGCCCCAGAGATGTCCGAAGTTCAGATTGCTCGGCAGTCCGAGGTCGCCGAAATAGTAGATCCCGGTAGCAGGGTCGACGGCTCCGGCCAAGGCGGTGTCGCCCGGGTCGGTCAGCGGGCGGCCAGGAAAGGACGTCCAGGTGTCGGTCAGGACGTCGTACCGTCGGATCGTCGTGCCTTGGTCGGCGGAGCTGTAGGCGGTGAGACCGTCGACCGTGATTCCCAGCGCGTTCTGGTTCACATGGTCGATGGGGCTCCGTGACACGAGCGCTCCGCTCAGCTGCGCTCCACCGACGCTCGCGCCGTCGACGCGAATGAGGCTGGTGTTGGTGTCGAACACCGTCGGATTGTCGGGAACCACCCCGTAGATCGTGGACCCGTTGCACAACAGTCCTCCGGCTGCTCGTGCGGGCGAACTCCCTCCCGACCAGACGAGGGCAAGCATCGCGATGATCAGAGCGAGGGCAGTGCCGAACGCGACTGCTGCCCGTCCGTTCTTCTTCGTCGCAGCGGCTGAAAGAGACATGCGCACCTCATACCTCGGGCCGGGACCGGGAACGGTCTTCGGGCGGTCGTATGAAGGGTTATAACAACCGGGCGAGAGGGGAGAGCGCCGTGACGATGGAGCCGAATACCCCCTGGACCGCAGCAAATGCGGGCATTTTCCTCTCGGTGGAACAGGGTTGCGAGGCTCAGGATGCGCTTGGAATCACCCGTGCATTAGCACGAACCCGGGGTGGCGAAAAGCGGGCCACCGCGAATGTCGGCGATCCAGAGCCGGTGTCAGGCCCAGCCGAGTTCGTGTAGGCGGTCGTCGTCGATGCCGTAGTAGTGTGCGATCTCGTGGACGAGGGTCACGTGGATCTCGTCGCGGAGCTCGTCCTCGTTCTCGCAGATCGCAAGCAGAGGATCGCGGTAGAGGATGATGCGGTCGGGCATCTCGCCGAAGCCGTATGTGTCGCGCTCGGTGATGGCGACGCCGTCGTACAGGCCGAGGAGATCGAGCGAGCCGTCCTCCGGGCGGTCCTCCGAGACGAATACCACGTTGTCCAACCCGTCGATCATCTCGTCGGGCAGCTGATCGAGCTCGTCGGTGACGAGGCTCTCGAAAGCGTCGGCGTCGAGGTCCACGGTCGTGGTCAGGCTTCGGAGACGGCTGCGTGCAGGCAGGACCGCTCGCCGAATTCGCCGTCTGGGATCCGGGGCAGCCGGTCGCCGAGGTGATCGCTCGCTGTCCGAAGCACGGCGGTGTCGGGGAGGTCGATGCTGCCCACGAGGTGTGCTCCGCGGATGACGGAAGAAGACGTCGGGACGGGGGCCGGGCCGGTGCTCACCTAGGCGAGTCTACCGGCGCGGCCACCGTCCCGGGCTCAGGCTCAGTACCAGTTGACGGACTGGGAGTGGCCCCACGCGTTGCACGGCGATCCGTACGAGCGCTTGATGTAGTCGAGACCCCACTTGATCTGGGTGGTCGCGTTCGTGGCCCAGTCGGAGCCGAACGCCGCCATCTTGCTGCCGGGGAGGGCCTGGGGGATGCCGGTGGCGCCGCTGCCACCATTGGAGGCCCGGTAGTTCCAGCCGGACTCCCTCTGCCAGAGGTTGCTGAGGCACTGGAACTGGTCACCGCCCCAGCCGTAGGTGCTGGAGGCCAGGCTCGCGGCCACCGAGCGCGCACCGTCGGGGGTGTTGGCGGCGGCCTCCGCGGCTGCTGCCGCCGCTGCGGCTGCGGCTGCCGCTGCCGCTGCGCGCTGGTCGGCTGCGACGCCTGCTGCGGCGAGCGCAGCAGTCGCAGCGTCGGTGGTGTCGATGCTCCTGCGGAGCTGGGAGTCGTCGAGCTTCTTGTAGTCGTCCAGCCCCGCGATCGCGGTCTTCGCGGCCGACGCGTCGGCCTTCGCGGCGTTGGCCTGCACCGTGGCCTGTGCCGTGGCGAGGCTCTGCTGGGCGACGCCTTCGAGGCGGTCGCGCCAGAGCGTGTCGTAGACGCCGAGCTGGTCGTGGTGGATCCCGGTCGACTCCGAGAGTTCGCGGGTGGCGTGCTCGCTCTCGTGCTGCTGCGCGATCATCGGGGTGACGAGGCTCGCCGACATGATGATCGCCGCGGCGCCGGAGAGGACACGGCCGAAGGAGAGGTTGGAGGAACGAAGGGTGGAACGAAGAGTACTGAGCATGATTTCCTGGGTCGGGTTTCCCCGCCAGGCCGCACGCGAACCACTCGGCTACGCGCGCAGCGGAACCGCTCGGGGGGTGCGAGCGGTCGAAGCGGCGGGCTGGAACCGTGCCGGGACGCACGGGAGCGCCCGTAGGCCTGTGGCCCTGAGCGGTGCGTTCGACGCGGGTGTGCCGCGCCAGGGTTTAGGGGGAAGCGTCCGCGGGGTTGGGTGGGGCGGGACGCTCGGCGCAGCACTGACGGCGATCGATGCCGTCGGGAAATCACGCTAGAGGCCTACTCTGGACGAGTCAGGCACAATCGCTGGCAAAACCGTGTACGTGTCAGTTTCCACCGGCGGCTGCGTGCGCCGCATCGTCGAGGCGTTCCGCCTCCGCTTCCGCGGCGTCCATGCGCGCATCCGTCACCCAGATCATGCCGATTACAAGGCAGAGGACGACGACACCCATCGTGAGGAAGACCGCAGGGATTCCGAAGAGCTGCGCGATGAGCCCGGCCGCCGCGGCTCCCAGTGGCATCGTGCCCCACGCCAGCAGACGGTACGCGGAGTTCAGCCGGCCCAGCAGGCGCTGCGGGGTCACGCGCTGGCGCAGAGAGACGGTGATCACGTTCCAGATCGAGACGGTGACGCCGCCGACGAAGAAGCCCGCGCCGATGATCACGGGGTTCGTCGTGAACGCGGGTGTGGCGACGGTGATGAGGGAGCCGAGCACGGTCAGGGTCAGCGAGCGCGACCTCCCGAGCCACCGCTCGGCAGGCTCGGCCAGGAACGTTCCGAGCACGCTTCCGAGCGCGGAGGCGGTGAGCAGCACGCCGTAGCCCGGGTCGGTGAGCTTCATCGCCGAACTGGGGCCGACCGCGTAGAGCACGAGAACGGTGAACACGGCGCTGCTGGCGAAGTTGAGGCCGCCGACCATCACGGCGAGCGTGCGCAGCAGGGTGTTGCCGCGGAGGTACCGCAGCCCTTCGGCGATGTCCGCTCGGATTGTCGTGGTGCGCGGGTGGTCGGTGGTGAAGCGCCCGCGCACGAGCAGCAGGATGCCGATGGCGGCCACCCAGAGCAGCACGGGTGCGCCGAACGCGAGGCCGACGCCCAGGGCGACGAGGAGGCCTCCCAAGGGCGGCCCGATGAACTGGTTGGTGGTGAGCTCGGCGGCGTACAGGCGCCCGTTTGCATGCGACAAGGCGTCTTTGCCGACGAGCTGGGGGAGGATCGACTGCGACGAGGTGTCGTAGACGGTCTCGGCGACGCCGATGCAGATGGCGGCGGCGTAGAGCAGCCAGATCGATCCCGCGCCCGCGACCGTCGCGACGGTGAGGCAGGCCAGGCAAACGGCGCGCGCCGTGTTCGCGACGAGCATGAGACGGCGGCGGTCGAACCGGTCGGCGAGCGCGCCGGCCAGGAGGGCGAAGACGAGCCAGGGGAGCGTGAAGGCGAAGGTGAGGCCGGCGATCAGCGCGGGGGAGTCGGTGTAGCGGATGGCGACCAGGGGAAGCGCGACCTTCATGACACCGTCGGCGAGGTTGGAGAGCGCGGAGGAGGTCCAGAGCTTCCAGTAGCGGGATCCGAGACGTTTCGCTGTCACGATTCTCACGATCCCACAGTGATTGAGAAAACTCAATCGGTGTGAGGAAACTCAATCAATGGATAGCATTGCTGCATGTCCCAGCAGCAGCAGCCGGCCGTTCCCGGCCCGTCGGACGACCCGGACGCCAAGCGGCGCCCCGCGACCGTCACAGAGATCAAGGCGATGTCGCACCCGTTGCGCGTGCGCATCCTGCGGCTGTGCGGCGACCGCGAGCTGACCAACAAGCAGCTGGCCGATCGGCTGGGGGAGGACGCCGGAACCGTCTACTACCACGTGCGTCAGCTCGTGGCGGCGGGATTCCTGGAGCCGGCGGCGGTGCGCTCGGGGGAGAGCGGCGCGCTGGAGAAGCCGTACCGTTCGACACGGAAAAGCTGGTGGCTGTCGGTGCCGGTGGACGACGTCGCCTCCGGCGAGGGCTTCGCGCCGGTCGACGCGTTCCAGCAGGAGCTCGCGGAGGCCGGGCCGGCCTCCATCGCGACGTATGCGCGGTTCTCACTGCACCTGTCGCCCGAGGACGTCGCCGAGCTCGACCGGCGGATCGTCGCCGTCATCGACGAGTACGTCGAGACCGAGGAGGAGCGCAGTCACCTTCCGGCGCACGGCGGCATCTTCCTCCTGCACCGCTCGGCCGACTGAGCCTCCGGCGGGCGCGCGGGTGCCTGACGCAGCTGCGCGCCGGTGGAGGAGTCCGTCACGACCAGGGCGACCGTGCGGGCGGCGCCATCACTGGCGGGCGGTCGTTGTAGGTGATCGTGTTGGGCAGCTCCCACGACGTCAGGCACGGCCCCGTTGTGCCACGACCGTCGTTGCCGCCGAGGTCGGCGAGCGAGAACTCCGAGCCAGACGGCGTGAAGTGGAACGATCCGCAGTTGTTCACGCCGAACGCCCCAACGTTCCGCGCGTTAACGTTTCTGGAACCGGCGGAGCCCGCCGCCCTGGCGCTCACCACGCCGGTGCCGGTGTCGCCGACGCGGATGTCGGCGAGGCGCACGTTCGTGACCAGTAGAGGTCCTTCACCGGCCAGTCGGTAGAAGCCGACGCCGGTGGGGACGGAGTCGCTAAGCGCAGGCGAAGAGAGCGTGTCTCTTAAGGCCCTATCGAACAGGGATCGCGACCCCTGGGGCCGGATTGTCGTACGTTCGCTTCGAGCGAAGGACTTTCCTTGCTTCCTCGTCACTTATAGCAAGGATCGCCGCCTCGATTTCGGGGGCGGGTTCATTCGGGTACCCTGGTGCCAATCCGAAAAGGCCTCGAACATCTTGCAGGATGTATTGCTGCAAAGGCTCACTTGGACCTACCGCCCGCGCCAATTCGAGTATCCCAAACGTCTCACGCTTCCGCCGCCGGATTTGATCCACTAAACGACGTGCAAATGAGTCGGCGTCGTACGTGGCGTGCCACGACATGCTGAGTTCGCCCTCTTTGAGATACAAGCGAGCGATAGGTATCGAGGCGCCCGGCCGAAGTATCTTTAGCTGTTCGATGGTCGTAACCCCGTCGGCGTACGGGGAGTATCCGAAGAACTTGGAGTGGTCGTTATAGGTCGCTCTCAGAATCATGTTGCGGTAGACCCGGCTGCCCGCGTTCATGAAGTAAAAATGTGATCCGCCCTCTCTAGGACGGATGAGTACGAGGACGTCGTCGAAGGGTCCTGCCGCGGGGCCATCCCACCATCTTCGAAATCGGGCCCCGAGCAGGCGGATGCCGCCGCGAATCAGCCACTCGATAAGCAGGGTCAGGATCGCGCCGATCGCGATCCACAGGAGGTTGTCCAAGACGGTCTCCACAACCGATGGGGTCGTGGGCGTTAGAGGCCCCGAAGGCGCCGGGGATAGCATTCCCACTCTATCGAATATTGGGGTGAGTAACGGGGCTTGAACCCGCGACCTCCTGGACCACAACCAGGCGCTCTACCAGCTGAGCTATACCCACCATGTCCGTCGGGCGGAGCGGTCATCTGCGATGTCGTTCCGTTCGAGGCAACTCATCGATTCTAATACATCCGAGCGGCCCATTTTTCCACCACGCCCGCTGCGGCCTCCTGGGTCTGCTCGGTGGTGGGCCCGGGCTCGCCCACGAACGCCGCTGCGCGGTAGTAGTCGAGCTCTCGGATGGACTCGAGGATGTCGGCGAGCGCGCGGTGGCCGCCGTTCTTCTCGGGGGCGTTGAAGTAGATGCGGGGGTACCAGCGGCGGGCGAGCTCCTTGATGGAGGACACGTCGACGTTGCGGTAGTGGAGGTGGTTGTCGAGGCGCGGCATGTACTTGGCCAGGAACATCCGGTCGGTGCCGATCGTGTTGCCGGCGAGTGGGGCCGTGCGCGCCGTCGGCGCGAACTTGAGCACGTACTCCAGCACCTCGTACTCGGCTTCGGCGACGCTCGTGCCGTGCGGGATCTCTTCGATGAGACCGGACGTCGTGTGCATGTCGCGCACGAAGTCGTTCATGTTGGCCAGGGCCGACGCGTCGGGCTTGATGACGATGCTGAGGCCGGGGTCGAGCACGTTCAGCTCGAAGTCGGTGATCACTACGGCGATCTCGACGAGTTCGTCGACCTCCACGTCGAGCCCGGTCATTTCGCAGTCGATCCAGACCAGTCGATCCGTAGAGGCAGCCATGCTCGCCAGTCTAGTGCGGGCCTCCGACGGTCCGAGGCTGGGTGCGCAAGGCGTGCGTGCCCACGGGCTGCGCCTGAGGAAGCGGGGGGCTGAGCCCGTCGCCGGAGGAGATCCGCCGAGACGTCGTGCCGCCCAGGGGGTGGCGTGGACGCGTAGCCAGGTTCGACATGGCAGGTGGCCCGGCGTCTCGGCGAACGACGCAGGCTCCTCGTGGCGTCCGACGCCTCGGCCACCGTAGCCTGCGCGTACGGCACGCCGAGCGCATGGGCCGCGTGCGTGGCGAGGAGTCGGTGGCCGCGCGTGCTGAGGTGCACGCGGTCCGCGCCCCACATCGGCGGGTGGCGGAATTCCGCACGCCCCAGACGTTGAGCACGAAGGCGAACTGCGGGTCGAACAGGTTGGCGAGCAGCACGGGAGGTCGCGGAATCGTCGCCGGAAATTCGCCGGACGTACACTGGTGGTCGTGGATGCGACACCCGCTGTTGACCGTCCCGTCACCCGGGAGGTCGCGCTGACCCTATATTCGTCGGCGTTCTGCGAGCCGTGCATGCAGACCAGGGCGGTCCTAGCGGAGGCGAAGCGGCTGGTCCCTGTGCTGTCGGTGACGGAGCGGGACGTCGCGCGCGAACCCGAGCGCGCAGAGCGCGACCGCATCCACTCGACGCCGACGGTGATCGTGATCGGCGAGGACGGCTCGGAGGTGTTCCGCGCGGAGGGTGTGCCCACACTCAACCAGGTGCTGGTAGCGGCCGCCCGCGCGCTCTGAGTCTCACGCGAAGCGGCGCTCGCCGGCCTCACTGGGTGCCCCCGGCAGGAATCGAACCTGCGACCAAGAGATTAGAAGCACCGCGAGGGCTGCTCCGGTGCGTAGTCGTGCCCCCGGCAGGAATCGAACCTGCGACCAAGAGATGAGAAGCACCGCGAGGGCTGCTCCGGTGCGTAGTCGTGCCCCCGGCAGGAATCGAACCTGCGACCAAGAGATTAGAAGGCTCCTGCTCTATCCGCTGAGCTACGGGGGCGCGGCCTCCACGATACCGTAGCGGGCATTAGCGGTTGGGATGCGCCGGGACTACAGCGTCGCGCCCGCCTTGCCCGCGCGGTTGACGATCGCGATCACCGGCCGGCGGCCGCGGAGACCGAAGCGGAGCCGGAGGCTCGCGTGGCGGGCGATCATCAGGGCAACGACCACCGCGGCGGCGGCTGGGACGAGACCGGAGACCGCCATCGCGACGTGCGGGCCGAGCGCCTCCACGATCCAGCCCATGAGAGGCCCGCCGAGCGCCTGCCCGCCGAGGAGCACGAGGATGTACAGCGAGATCACTCGCCCGCGGATCTGCACGTTCGACGACATTTGTACCAGCGAATTGGCTGCGGTGATGAACAGCAGGTTGCCGACACCGATGCAGACGAGCAGCACGCTGAACGCGATCTCGCCGGGTGCGAAGCCCGCGAGGGCCTGCACGATGCCGAGGGCGGCGGCTGTTCCGACGACCATCGAGAGCCGGATCGAGGTACGGCGGGTGGAGGCCAACGCCCCGGCGAGCGCGCCGGCCGCGACGAGCGCGTTGAACATCCCGTAACCCTGGGCGCCCACGTCGTAGACATCGTTGGCGTAGGCGGCCAGGAACACCGGCATGTTGAACGCGAATACCGCGAGCACCGCGACCATCACCACGGTCCAGAAGATGACAGGCTTGCGGCGCACGTAGCGCATCCCCTCGGTCAGCTGGCCCTTTCCGCGCGGAGCCGCGGGGGACTGGTGAAGCTCGCTACGGCGGAGGCTGAGGAGCGACCCGACGACCGCCAGGCAGGCGACGGAGTTGATCGCGAACGACCAGCCTCCGCCGACCGCCGTGATGAGGATGCCGCCGATCGCCGGGCCGATCAGGCCGCCGAGCTGGAAGATCGAGGAGTTGAGGCTGATCGCGTTGCGGAGGTAGGCGGGGCCGACGAGCTCGTTGACGAAGACCTGGCGCGCGGGGTTGTCGACCACCGTGACCAGGCCGAGGGCGAAGGAGATCGCGTAGACGTGCCACACCTCCACGGCGCCGGAGAGCGTCAGGATCGCGAGCAGTGCGGCGAGCGCCGCCGCCGCCGACTGCGTGCAGACGAGCAGGCGCTGCTTCGAGTAGCGGTCGGCGATGACGCCGCCCCAGAGGCCGAAGATCAGCATCGGCGCGAACTGCATGAAGACGGTGATGCCGACGGCGGCGACGCTTCCCGAGAGCTGGAGGACGAGCCAGTCCATCGCGATGCGTTGCATCCAGACCGCCGTGTTGGCGACCAGGTTGCTGGCGGCGAAGCGGCGGTAGTTGGTCACCCGCAGCGAGATGAAGGTCTCGCGCCACGGCGGCCGGGCGGAGAGCGCCGGCATCGGGCCGGTTGGCGGGGCGGTGGGTGCGGGGACGGCTGCTGCGGGGTTCGCCACGGGGATTTCCTGCGTTCCTGGTTTCGTATGCTCGATCTGCTTCCGTCAACGCTACGCAATCCCCGCTATTCTTTCAGCCAATCGACCCTATAACTCCCATTGGATTTCCGAATGACTGGGATCCGAAAGACTCTGACGATGGAGGGCGCATGTTCGATCCGGTCCTGCTCCGCACCTTCCTCGCGGTCGCCGACACGCGTTCGTTCACGCGTGCGTCGCAACGCCTGGGCATCAGCCAGCCGACCGTGAGCCAGCACGTGCGGCGGCTCGAGCAGGCGGCGAAGCGGCAGTTGGTGGCCCGCGACACGCGGGAGGTGCGTCTCACCGACAACGGCGACGCCATGGCCGGCTTCGCGCGCACGATCCTCGCGGCCCACGCGGAGGCCGACAGTTACTTCAGCGGGTCGGCGATGCGCGGCCGGCTGCGTTTCGGTGCGGCGGACGACCTGGCGATCACGACTCTTCCGCGCATCCTGCGGCACTTTCGGCAGCAGAACCCGCAGGTCAACCTCGAACTCACGGTCGACCAGTCGGGGCCGCTGCATCGCCGCCTGCAGGCGGGCCACCTCGACCTGATCTTCATCAAGCAGAACCCGGGCACGACCGAAGGCGCCGTGGTCGCCACCGACGAGCTGGTCTGGATCGGGCAGGAGAAGACCGCGCTCGATCCGGACGCTCCGGTGCCGCTGATCGCCTACCAGGGCCCCAGCCTCAGCCGCCAGATCACGATCGAGGCGCTGGAGCAGGCCGGGCGCACGTGGCGGATCACCTGCAACACCAGGGAGGTCAACGGCATGCTGGCGGCGGTGCGCGCCGGGCTCGGGGTCGCCGTCTTCCCTCGATCGCTCATCCCCACCGACCTGATCAAGGTGACGAACAGGTTCGGGCTGCCAGAGCTCGGCCATGTCGACTTCACGCTGCTCTCGAACCCGTCGGCGGCCCGGGAGCCGGTGGAGGCGCTCACCACCGCGATCCTGGCCAGGGCTGTCACGCGGGTGCCCTGACCCGCGCGGCTCCACGCCGCCGGTCTCATCCCTCCGCAGGCACCCGGTCCGGGTCGGGAGGGCGAAGGCCGCCGTCTGCGGAGCGGCGTCGCAGCGTCAGCGCGACGACCGGGAAGATCAGCACGGACAGCATCCCGGCGCCGACCAGCGCGGTCGCGGTGCCCGAGGTCAGGTCGTGGTCGGCGACGCCGATGCTGGTGACGGCGACGATGATCGGCAGTCCGGTGGCGCTGAACAGCGTCAGGGAGGCGCGGTCGGCGAACGTGGAGCCGGCCGGCGCGGCGATCGAGCCGGGCAGGCCGCGTACGACGAGCAGCAGGACCAGGAGGATGGGCAGCAGCAGGAGCGCGTGCGGGTCCGTCAGGAGCGTGTGGAGGTCGAACGTGATCCCGGTCTCGATGAAGAACACCGGAACCAGCACGCCGAAGGCGACGGCCTCCAGCTTGGTCTCGATCAGCCGAGCGTCGCGCTCCTTCGCCCCGCTGAGCAGCACGCGGCAGATCACGCCGGCGGCGAAGGCGCCCAGCAGCATGTCGAGCCCCAGCGCGAGGCTCAGCCCGACGAGCGCGGCCACCACCAGCACGACGAACCGGATCGCGAACTGCCCGCTCGTGTGCAGCGTGGCGCGCACCAGGGCGTGGAAGCGCTCGTGGCCGCCACGCGCGGCGAACCAGACGACCGCGGCGGCGATCACCGCGAACGCGATGAGCACCAGTGCCGCCGAGAGCGGCCTGCGACCGCTCAGGAACAGCGAGATCGCGAGAAGCGGCCCGAACTCGCCGACGGCGCCGACGGCGGTGACGGCGAGCCCGAACGGAGTGCGCAGCTCGCCGGCGTCGCGCAGCATCGGCATGAGCGTGCCCAGCGCCGTCGAGCACAGCGCGATGCCGACGTAGACGCCCGCGATCGGGTCGGGCGCGAGCAGCACGCCGATCAGCACACCGGCGGCGAGGGAGATCGACCAGCCGAGGGAGGCGCGACGCAGCGGCCGCCCGCGGATGGCGTGGAAGTCGATCTCGTTCCCCGCCATGAAGAAGAGGAACGCGAGGCCGAACTGCCCAACCGCGTGCAGGGCGCCGGACGCGGGCACCCAGCCCAGCACGCTCGGCCCAACCACGATGCCGAGCACGATCTCGAAGACGACGAGCGGTATCTTCGCGACGCGCCCGACCAACGAGGCGAGCAGGGCGGCGACGACCGCGAGCAGGGGGACAAGGACGATGGTGGCGACCTTCGCATCCATGACGCCGATGCTAGAGGCCGCACATCGCCGGGGAGTTCATACGCGCGAAATCCGCGCGAGCTAGGGTGTCGTCATGCGTGATCTCCAAGCCAGAATCATCGACGAGTTGAACGTCTCGCCGGCTATCGACCCAGCGGTCGAGGTCGAGCGCAGGGTGGACTTCCTGGTCCGGTATCTGAAGGCGACCGGAGCGTCGGGATTCGTGCTCGGCATCAGCGGCGGGCAGGACTCCTCGCTCGCCGGCCGGCTGTGCCAGCTCGCGGTCGAGCGTCTCGGGCAGGACGGCGTCGAGGCGGAGTTCTTTGCGGTGCGGCTTCCGTACGGGGTGCAGCACGACGAGGACGACGCGCAGCTGGCGCTGTCGTTCATCCGGCCGCAGCAGACGGTCGCGTTCAACATCCAGCGCGGGGTCGACGGCGTGCAGGCCGAGTTCGCCGACGCGCTGGGCGAGTCGCTGACCGACTTCAACAAGGGCAACGTCAAAGCGCGACTGCGGATGGTCGCGCAGTACGCGCTCGCGGGGCAGCGCCGGCTGCTCGTGGTCGGCACGGACCACGCGGCGGAGGCGGTGACGGGGTTCTTCACCAAGTACGGCGACGGCGGCACAGACATCCTTCCGCTGACAGGGCTCACTAAGCGCCAGGGCCGAGTCCTGCTCGAACACCTGGACGCGCCGGCGCGACTGTACGAGAAGGCGCCGACGGCCGACCTCCTCGATCTCGACCCCGGCCAGACCGACGAAGCGAACCTGGGCATCCGGTACGGCGACATCGACGACTTCCTCGAGGGCAAGGAGGTGCCTGACGAGGTCGCGGCGGCGATCGAGACCCGCTACCTGGCGACCGAGCACAAGCGGAGGGTGCCTGCGAGCCCGTTCGACGACTGGTGGACCGAGCGCGGCGACTACACGCGCTGAGCGGAGGCCGTTCGCCGCGACGGTGAACGCGACGACGAAGGGGCGCCGACCGGGTGGTCGGCGCCCCTTCGTTCCGTGGTGGCTGAACCCGGAGCGGTTCTGGTAGCTGGGAGCGCTGGTCAGCCGACGGGCTGGCCGAAGCGCGGGCTCGGGGACGTGTCGTTGTCGTCGCCGGAGGCGCCGAAGGCAGAGACCGGACGCGGTGTCTGCTGGTCCGGTGTGCCGGGGTTCGTGGCGAACCGCGTCGTCGCGGGGGCGGACGGCTCGCTCGGGCGCTGCAGCGCGGCAGGAGCAGCAGGCTGCGCATGCTGCTCGTGGTGCTGCTGTGCGACCCAGGCGTCCTGCTGGGCCAGCAGTGTGCGGTCGGTGTCCGTGGACTCGAACCGCCAGCGCTCGAGGTCGCCCTGGAAGATGCGGCGCGCGCGACGCGGGTTGTTCTGCCATTCGATCAGGCGGTCGCGGTACTCGGCGACCGCCGGGTCGAGCTGGTAGCCGAACGTCGCCGACGCGCGCTTCATCTCGGCGAGCTGGTGCCCCGCCCAGTTGGCGGCGATGCCTGCGCCCTTGATGGGCAACAGCCGCACCAGGATGTCGGCCTGCCCGACGGCACGGTCGGAGAGCAGCTGCTCGGCGGGCGTCAGCGAGTTCCAGACGGACGCCTCGGTCGCCGCGTCGACGAGCGCGGCGATCGCGCTGGCCCTCTGCTGACGGTCGGTGCGCTTGAGGAGTCCGCGGAGAGCGCCGCGCGCGATCCACGCGGCGAGCCATCCGGAGACGATGACGGCGATCGCGAGGACCACCGCATTGAAGACCGCGGGCTGGGCGGCCGACGAGTTGAGCCAGTCGACGAAGTCATTCCACCACTGCATGCCGCGATGGTAACGGCGGACTCCCTCTGGGCCGCGCAGCGCGGGCGCTGTGTCGCGCATCCCGCGTAGGAGAATGAGGTTGACAACGATCGAAGGGATGGAGCGATGGAGACTTTCGTCGTCGCCGGCGGCTGCTTCTGGTGCCTGGACGCGGTGTACCGGGTTCTGCGGGGTGTGCAGGATGTGATGTCCGGCTATACGGGCGGCACGACCGTCGACCCGACCTATGAGGAGGTGTGCACCGGCACGACCGGGCATGCCGAGGCCGTCGCAGTGACCTTCGATCCGGAGGTCGTTCCCGCCGACGTGATCCTCGACGTGTTCTTCACGTTGCACGACCCGCGGCAGCTGAACCGCCAGGGTGCCGATGTCGGCACGCAGTACCGCTCGGCGATGTTCTCCGACGGCGATGCGCAACGGCAGATGTTCGAGGCGGCGCGCACCCGGGCGTCCGAGTACTGGGAGGGCGGCATCGTGACGACGATCGAGCCGCTCGGCCCGTTCTACCGGGCGGAGGAGTACCACCAGGACTTCTTCGCGAAGAACCCGGGTCAGGGCTACTGCCTGGCCGTCGCCCTCCCGAAGGTCAACAAGATCCGGGCTTCCTACGCGCCGTACGTGATCGCGGCCTGACCGTCTCCCGCCTCCTCCACAGCTCGCGGTGCGGCCGGGTTCTCCACCGATCTCCTGGTCCGTCCACGAAGCGGAGGCGCCGTCGGCCAGAGTGGTCTCGACCTCATCGGGAGGTCGGAGACGGGGGAGACGATGGCTGATCCGGTGGCGGTGCGCGGGGTCGTGGCGACCAGACCGAGGCATGTGATCCCGGAGGCCGGGGCGCCGATCACGACCTTCCGGCTGGTGACCGGTCCGAGCCTGGCGACCGGTGCGAGGTCGGACGAGACGACCGACGGCCCGCGCAACTGGTACACAGTGACCGCCACGCACCAGCTGGCTCTGAGCGCCGCCGCCTGCGTGGCCCGAGGCGACCCCCTGCTGGTCTCGGGGCGGCTACGGGTGCGCGACTGGGAGGGTGAACTGGAGGGCGTCACGGCCGAGATCGAGGCGCACGCCATCGGCCACGACCTCGCCTGGGGGCTCAGCGTGTTCACCCGCTGTGTGGCCGATGCGCCGCTGGTGGCGCACGACGACGTTCGCGGAGTTCGCACAGGTGCGGAGCCCTAGGGTGGTCACCATGAAAGCGAAGGCCCGTCCGACCGCCGCACGTCACCGGTGGAGGGCACCGGCGGCGGCCTCCCTCGCCGGCCCGGCCCTCGTCCTTGCCGTGGTGCTCAGCGGGTGCACTCCGACATCGCCGGTCGCGCCGACGTCGACGAGTTCGGCTTCGGTCGACAGCTCGACGCCCATACCGACCTCCTCGGCCGCGCCCGCCCCGGTCCTGGTGCCGGGCGGCAAGGCCACCCAGAACCTCCCGTTCTTCGACAAGGTCAACCAGGCGACCATCGCGGCCAACGCGGGCGCGAAGGGCCGCGACTTCATCGACGCGCTCGTCGCGGCCGGGTTCTCGAAGAGCGACATGCAGGTGACGGCCGACACGACGACCATCGGGCTGAAGGCGAACTCGATCCAATTCTCCGTCAAGCTCGGCGACACCTGCCTCATCGGGCAATACGGCGCCGATGCGGGCGGCTACGAGAGCACAACCTCCGCCACGCTCGCGACCGGCGGCTGCCTGATCGGCCAGACCAGGACTATCGACTGGTAGTTGCCGGTATCCTCGTACAGGGCATGCGAGCCCGGCGGTCGAGCCGCCGTGCTCGAGCGGTCTGCGCGAGTCCAGAACAAGAAGTTTAGGAATAAGAGTGGCCGAATACATTTACTCGATGGTCAGGGCGCGCAAGGCGGTCGGCGACAAGGTGATCCTGGACGACGTCACGATGGCGTTCCTCCCTGGAGCCAAGATCGGCGTCGTCGGCCCGAACGGTGCCGGTAAGTCGACCATCCTGAAGATCATGGCCGGCCTCGACACCCCGTCCAACGGCGAGGCCAAGCTGTCTCCGGGTTATACGGTAGGCATCCTCATGCAGGAGCCGGTGCTCGACGAGAGCAAGACGGTCCTCGAGAACGTGCAGGAGGGCGTCGGCGAGATCAAGGGCAAGGTCGACCGCTTCAACGAGATCTCCGGCCTCCTCGCCGACCCGGACGCCGACTTCGACACCCTGCTCGCCGAGATGGGCACGCTGCAGGAGCAGATCGACGCGGCCGACGCCTGGGATCTCGACTCTCAGCTCGAGCAGGCGATGGACGCGCTCCGCTGCCCGCCGGGCGACTGGCCCGTGAACACCCTCTCAGGCGGTGAGAAGCGTCGTGTCGCGCTCTGCAAGCTGCTGCTGCAGAAGCCCGACCTCCTGTTGCTCGACGAGCCCACCAACCACCTCGACGCCGAGAGCGTGCTCTGGCTGGAGCAGCACCTCGCCAAGTACCACGGCGCCGTGCTCGCGGTCACCCACGACCGGTACTTCCTCGACCATGTGGCCGAGTGGATCGCCGAGGTCGACCGCGGACACCTCTACCCGTACGAGGGCAACTACTCGACCTACCTCGAGAAGAAGCGCGACCGCCTCGCGATCCAGGGCAAGAAGGACGCCAAGCTGTCCAAGCGGCTCTCCGACGAGCTCGACTGGGTACGCAGCAACGCCAAGGGACGACAGGCCAAGTCCAAGGCGCGTCTGGCGCGCTACGAGGAGATGGCGGCCGAGGCGGAGCGCACCAGGAAGCTCGACTTCGAGGAGATCCAGATCCCGCCCGGGCCGCGTCTGGGCCAGATCGTGATCGATGCGAAGAACCTGCAGAAGGGCTTCGGCGACCGTGTTCTCATCGACGGCCTGACCTTCACGCTGCCGCGCAACGGGATCGTCGGCGTGATCGGCCCGAACGGCGTCGGAAAGACGACGCTGTTCAAGACGATCGTCGGTCTGGAACCGCTCGGCAGCGGCGACCTCAAGGTCGGCGAGACCGTGCAGATCTCCTATGTCGACCAGACCCGCGGCGGCATCGACCCCAACAAGAACGTCTGGGAGGTCGTCTCCGACGGCCTCGACTACATCCAGGTGGGGAAGACCGAGGTGCCGTCGCGCGCCTATGTCTCCACGTTCGGGTTCAAGGGTCCAGACCAGCAGAAGAAGTCCGGCGTGTTGTCGGGCGGTGAGCGCAACCGCCTCAATCTGGCGCTCACGCTCAAACAGGGCGGCAACCTCCTGCTGCTCGACGAGCCGACCAACGACCTCGACGTCGAGACGCTGTCCAGCCTCGAGAACGCGCTGCTCGAGTTCCCCGGCTGTGCCGTGGTCATCACCCACGACCGCTGGTTCCTCGACCGCATCGCGACGCACATCCTCGCGTACGAGGGCACCGACGAGAACCCGTCCGACTGGTACTGGTTCGAGGGCAACTTCGAGGCGTACGAAGAGAACAAGGTGCAGCGCCTCGGGCCCGACGCGGCAAAGCCGCACCGGTCGGCCTACCGCAAGCTCACTCGCGACTGAGGCGCACTCGATGCGACTGCACGTCCCGATCAAGCTGCGCTGGAGCGATCTCGACGCGTACGGCCATGTCAACAACGCCGAGATGCTGCGCCTCCTCGAGGAGGCGCGCATCGAGGCGTTCTGGGAGCCCGACGACTCGGGTCAGGGCAGCGGCGAGGCAGTCGGCGGCTCGACCGCCGTGCTCGACGGCCGTCCGGGTGCCGACACCCTGACGCTGATCGCGCGGCAGGAGATCGAGTACCTCGCGCCGATCCCGTACCTGCGGCAGCCGCTCGATGTTCAGCTGTGGCTCGGGCGTCTCGGCGGCGCCAGCCTCGAAGTCAACTACGAGGTGTGGTCGCCCGAGGGGGTCGAGCCGCGGACGATGTTCTCGCGAGCGGCGACGACGATCGTCCTCGTCGACTCCACGAGCCAGCGCCCGCGTCGCATCAACGACCGCGAGCGCGCGGCGTGGACTCCGTACCTCGACGAGCCGGTGACGTTCACCAAGCGCTGAAGCGCCGAGGGGCACGTTGTTGCCCCTTTTGAGCGCGCGAAAGGGACAACAACGTGCCCCTCGGCGCTCGTTCTACGAGGTGATCGTCACCGTGCCGCTGGAGACGGAGGTCGTGAGCTTGGTGAGCGGCGTGCTCGCAGGGCCCTGGAGCACGTCGCCTGTGGCCCCGTCGAAGCGCGAGCCGTGACAGGGGCAGTCGAACTCCTTGCCCTGCGGCGCCACCGTGCAGCCCTGATGCGTGCAGACGGCGCTGAAGGCGACCACGTCGCCGGCCTTCGGCTGCGAGACCACGATCGGCGTGGAGCCGAGGGAAGCGGAGACCGCACCGCCGACCGGGATCGACGAGAGCTCGACAGTGGTCTTGCCGCCGTAGCCCGACCCGCCGGTCCCGACGGACCCTTCTGGCGTGCACGCTGCGAGCAGGAGCACCCCCGCGCCCGCTACGGTCGCGCCGCCGACCTGGACGAGGGTACGTCGCGTGAGCGGTGTGGAATCGGTCATCGTGGGTCCTCCCGGTCGGCGGTGCTTTCTCCTAGCGTAAGCATGGAGGGTGGACGCTTCGGCTCACTCATGGAGTTCTGAACTTTTCCATCGCCTGCTCCGTGCTTAATGTCGGGAGGTGACCATGCCGGATGAGGACGCACGCCTGCTGCGGGAACTGCACGACCAGCACGCGCAGGCAGTGTGGCGCTATGTCGTCCACCTCACCGGCGATCGAGCGATGGCCGACGATGTCGTGCAGGAGACCCTGCTGCGCGCTTGGCGCAGACCCGCGGTGCTGGACCAGTCCCAGCAGTCCGCGCGCGCCTGGCTGTTCACCGTTGCGCGCAACATCGTCATCGACGAAAAGCGCAGCGCACACAGCCAGCATGAGTTCGGCACCGACACGCTCCCGGAGCGGCCCTCCGCGGACGACGGCGCCGACGCGGTCCTCGACGCGTGGCTGGTCTCCGACGCGTTGGCTGAGCTCTCCGACGAGCACCGCGCGGTGATCGTCCACGCCTACTACGGTGGCCGGTCCATCGCGGAGATCTCGCGCGAACTCGAGATCCCGGAAGGCACGGTCAAGTCGCGGCTGCACTACGGTCTGCGTGCCATGCGGCTGTCGCTTCAGGAGCGGGGGGTGACGGAACGATGAACCACGACGAGTTCTCCACCTGGGACGCCGCGTATGTGCTCGGCTCCCTCTCGCCCAGCGAGCGCAAGCTGTTCGAGGAGCACCTGCACGAGTGCGTTCGCTGCTCGGCCGCAGTCGCCGAGCTCGCCGGCGTGCCCGGGCTCCTCGGTCGTGTGCCGCGGGAGCAGGCGTTCGCCCTCCTCGACGAGGAGGCGCCGCGCGACGCCGGGCTGGGCGCCGAGGTGCTGCCCTCCCTGTTGAAGCAGGCACGTCGGCGTCGGCGGAGGTCGCGCTGGCTGGTCGGCGGCCTGGCCGCCCTCGCGGCCGCAGTGCTGGTCGGCGTGCTGGCGATCACGCTCCCCGCGGTGCTTCCGACGTCGTCGCCTGGCCCGAGCGTCGCCATGGAGCAGGTCGAGCCGAGCGCGCTGTCCGCGGACCTCCGGCTCACCTCCGAGCCGTGGGGCACCCGGATCGACTCGCGCTGCACCTACGCGAAGGTCGGCGGCGACGAGGGCCGCACCTGGACGTACGCGATGGTGGTCACCGACCGCTCCGGGCATCAGTCCCAGATCTCGACGTGGACCGCGGCAGAGGGGAGCACGGTCGTCCCGACGGCGACGACGAGCGTCCCGCTCTCCGACATCGCGGCGATCGACATTCGTGCGGCGGCGAACGGGACGGTCCTTCTGCGCAGCACGTTCGGCTAGAACCGCCGCTGAGACCGATGCGACGGTTTCAGTCGCGCAGCGCCTCGCCGGGTACGCGGATGGTCGCCTCCTGCGCCACGCTCGCGACCAGACGCCCGTCGCGGCTGAAGATCCGGCCGAGCGACAGCCCGCGGCCTCCGCCGGCGCTCGGCGACTCCTGCGCGTAGAGCAGCCACTCGTCGACGCGTGCCGGCCGGTGCCACCACATCGCGTGGTCGAGGCTGGCGGCCTTGAGCCCCGGGGTGGCCCAGGCCACCCCGTGCCGGCGCATCACCGACTCCATGATCGTGTAGTCGCTCGCGTAGGCGAGCGCAGCGCGGTGGAGGGCGGGGTCGTCGGGGAGGGTGCCGATCGCACGGAACCAGACCGCCTGGTGCGCGACCTGCGGGCCTTCGACCGAGAGGTAGATCGGCGACGGCACGTGCCGCATGTCGAACGGCCGCTGGCTCGCCCAGTACTGGGCGACCGGGTGCTCGACGTCTTCGAGCGTCGCGGCCGAGTTCGGCAGCGACTCCGGGTCGGGAAGGCCCTCGGGCATCGCGACCTGGTGCTCGACCCCGCCGTCCTCCGCCTGGTACGACGCGATCATCGACAGGATGGGCAGGCCGTTCTGGTAGGCCTGGGTGCGCCGGGTGGAGAACGATCGGCCGTCGTGGATGCGGTCGACCGAGAACGTGATCGGGAAGTTGACGTCTCCTGGCCGCAGGAAGTAGCCGTGCATCGAGTGGATGCTGCGGTCGTCGGCGACCGTGCGTGTCGCCGCAACGATCGACTGCGCGAGCACCTGACCGCCGAACACGCGGCCCAGCGGCATCCACTGGGAAGGACCGGTGAAGATGTCCTCGCTCGTACGGGCACCTGTGTCGGTGAGGTCGAGCGCTGCCAGCAGCGATTCCAAGGGCTCTGTCAACAGTGTCTCCGTCCGATGTCTCTAGTAGCTTAGAGTGCAGATGAGCCAGTCGTTTTCTCTCCAGGACACCCTCGCCGCCGCCGATCTGCAGACCTACCTGTCTCGGGCCGCCCGCGTCGAGGAGGGGTCGGTGCGCCTGATCGCCGGATCGGGTGTGCTGGCCGTGTACACCGCCATCCTCTATCCGAGGGGGCTGCTCGATCAGACGCCGACGGTGCTCGGGCTGCGCACCTTCCTGACCGCGCCCGACGTCGCGTTCGACGTGGTGGTGCCGATCCGCTCGCTGCTCGACCGGCTGGCGCGCGTGCGCGAGGCGGCCGAGAGCGCGGCTGCGGCCTCAGAGCAGGGCTCGGTCGAAGAGGAGGGCCGCGACGGCGACGAGAGCGGCGCCGTCAACGGTGCGGTCGAGAGCGCTCCGCTGGAGGTCCGGCTGCCGATGGAGGCGCCATCCGTCACCTGGGCGGGCATTTCACCACCCCGCGGCGGCTGGCGCCAGGTCGGCGAGACGACGTACGAGCTGCTGCAGTCGACGGCGGCCGCCGGCATCGCCGAGGTCGCGGAGGCCGTGCCGACGGGCACGGGGGAGCAGCTGGTCCAGCGCGTGCGCGCGGAGGTGTGGGGCCGTCCCATCGACGGGCTCGAGTACGTCCCGGCTGGCGCCGCCTTCGCCGCCGAGAGCCTCGGCTTCCTCGCCGTGGGCGAGCAGGTCGCGATCCTGGAGACCGGCCCGTGGACCCGGCTGACGACGCGTCGCGGCCACACGCTCATCCGTCGCCAGGCCTGGAGCCTGCGCGGCTAGTCACTTTCGCGTCGAAATGTCGCGTCCCGCGTGTCGGAGGCCAGATTCCCGGGGAATGTTGCGTCTCCGCGTGTCGGAGGCGACATTCGCCGGGATTCTTGCGTCTCCGCGTGTCGGAGGACATTCGCGCTGAATGTCGCCTTCCCCCGGCGGAGGCGACATTCGCGGGGAATGTTGCGTTTCCACGCGTCGAAGGCGGCATTTGCGGGGAATTCTTGCGTCTCTCCGCGTGTCGGAGGCGACATTTGCGGGGAATGTTGCGTCTCCGCGTGTCGGAGGCGACATTTGCGGGGAATGTTGCGTCTCCGCGTGTCGGAGGCGACATTTGCGGGGAATGTTGCGCCCCCGCGTGTCGGAGGCGACATTCGCCGGGAATGTCGCGGCTCAGGCCGCGCGCGCAATTGTGCGGCCGGCCTGCCTGCCCGAGAACAGGCAGCCGCCGAGGAAGGTGCCCTCCAGCGCCCGGTACCCGTGCATGCCGCCCCCGCCGAAGCCGCTGGCCTCGCCGGCGGCGTATAGTCCGGGCACCGGGGCGCCGTCGGCCGACAGCACCCGGCCATCGAGGTCCGTCTCGATGCCGCCGAGGCTCTTACGGGTGAGGATGTGGAGCTTCACCGCGATCATCGGGCCCGCCTTCGGGTCGGTGAGCTTGTGCGGTGACGCGACCCGGATGAGCTTGTCGCCCCGGTATGAGCGGGCGACCCGGACCGCAGCGAGCTGCAGGTCCTTGCCGAAGTCGTTGTCGAGTTCGCGGTCGTGCTCGCGCACGTGGCGCGTCACGAGCTCGAGGTCCAGCGGAACCCCCGACAGCCGTTGCATCCCGGCCAGCAGCTCGTCGAGCGTGTCGGCCACCACGAAGTCGGCGCCCTTCTGCTTGAACGCCTCCACAGGAACTGGCGCGCCCGGCACGATCCGCTTGGCGAGCAGGCCGAGGTCTTTCCCGGTCAGGTCGGGGTTCTGCTCGCTGCCGGAGAGCGCGAACTCCTTTTCGATGATCTTCTGCGTGAGGATGAACCAGCTGTGGTCCGAGCCAGTGCGGCGTAGATGCTCAAGGGTGCCGAGCGTGTCGAACCCCGGGAAGAGCGGTGCGGGCAGCCGGTCGCCGTGGGCGTCGAGCCACAGTGACGACGGCCCCGGGAGGATGCGGATGCCATGGCGCTCCCAGATCGGGTCCCAGTTCTGGATGCCCTCGGTGTAGTGCCACATCCGGTCGCCGTTGATGAGGTGGGCGCCCGCCGTCTCGGCGATGCCGAGCATGCGGCCGTCAACGTGGGCGGGCACGCCCGAGAGCATGAAGTCCGGGGGGGTGCCGAGCCGCTCAGGCCAGGCGGCGCGCACCATGTCGTGGTTGCCGCCGATCCCGCCGCTGGCGACCACCACCGCGGGTGCACGCAGTTCGAAGTCCGCGATCCGCTCGCGATTGCTCGGCGCTCCGCGTCCGGCGGAGTCGGCCTTCAGGATCTCGCCCCGCACACCCGTGACCGACCCGTCCTCGACGATGAGCTCGTCGACACGATGGCGGTGCAGCAGTCGTGCCTCCCCGGTGGCCGCGGCGGCCTGCACCCGACGGACAAAGGGCGCCAGCACGCCGGGCCCGGTGCCCCAGGTGATGTGGAAGCGCGGCACCGAGTTGCCGTGGCCTCCCGACGTGCCGTCGCCGCGTTCGGCCCAGCCGACGACCGGGAAGAACCGGACGCCTTTCTCGTGCAGCCACGCCCGCTTCTCGCCGGCGGCGAACAGGAGGTAAGCCTCCGCCCAGCGCTTCGGCCAGTGGTCCTCCTCACGGTCGAACGCCGCGCTCCCGAACCAGTCCTGGCGGGCGAGCGCCAGCGAGTCGTGCACGCCCAGCCGGCGCTGCTCGGGCGAGTCGATCAGGAACAGACCGCCGAACGACCAGAACGCCTGCCCGCCGAGGGAGGCCGCGGGTTCCTGATCGACGATCGTCACGGTCTTGCCGGCGTCGAGCAGCTCGCTCGCTGCGACGAGTCCGGCAAGGCCGGCACCCACGATGATGCAGTCGGGTTCTGGGCTCATGGCGTGTCTCCTTCGGCACGGCGGTGGAGGAGCGCTGGGTTATTCGTCGAACGTGTTGACCATAGCGAACGCGGCGCGTTCCAGATAGCTCCAGAGCGTCTCCTCCTGCAGCGGAGGCAGACCGAGCTCGTCGACGGCGACCCGCATGTGCGCGAGCCACCGGTCGCGCGCATCGGGGTTCACGGTGAAGGGGTTGTGCCGCATCCGCAGCCGCGGGTGTCCACGCTGCTCGCTATAGGTGGTGGGCCCGCCCCAGTACTGCTCGAGGAACAACGTCAGGCGCTCACGGGCCGGGCCGAGGTCCTCCTCGGGGTACATCGGCCGCAGCACGGGGTCGTCGGCGACACCGCGGTAGAAGGCGTCGACCAGGCGGACGAACGTGTCGTGTCCGCCGATCTGCTCGAAGAAGGACGGGCCGGTCGGCGGCCCCACGGGGATGGTCGTCATCTCACTCCGTCGGAGGCTGCTTTGGAGTGCGCGGCGCCCGGGGAGCCGGTGGCTTGGCGGGTGCCTCGGCGTCGGGCGCCGTCTCGATCGCGGGTCGGATGCGGATCGCGCCTGGGTCGGACGCCGCTCCCGGGGCGCGCTTGGCCGCGGCGCGCGCCCTGCGGCCGTTCGACGGCTTCGCGGGCACGACCGGGGTGGGCCGCGTGCGGGGCGGCTTGGCGCCGTTGACGCTGCCCGCGCTGTCGAAGCCGCTGAGCACCACCGCCGACAGCGACGGCAGCGTGATGCCCAGCCGGTCTGTGGCCTGCTTGAGGCGGAGGCGCAGCTCGCGCGAGACGTCGTCCTTCGCGGTGGTGCGCGTCTTGAGAACGATCCGGATGACCAGCGCATCGGCCGAGACCGATTCCAGCCCCCACAGCTCGGGCTTGTCGAGGATGCGCGAACGCCACTCGGGGCTGGTCGCGAGGGCGGTCGCAGCCTCCATCATCGCGGACTGCACGGCCTCGATGTCGGCGTCGTACGGCACGGCGAGGTCGACGATCACGCGCGACCAGCCCTGCGACATGTTGCCGACTCGCACGATCTCGCCGTTGCGCACGAACCAGAGGGTTCCGTTGACGTCGCGCACCTGGGTGATTCGGATGCCCACGGCCTCCACGACGCCGGTCGCCGAGCCGAGGTCGACGACGTCGCCGACGCCGAGCTGGTCCTCCAGGACCATGAAGAGGCCGTTCAGCACGTCTTTGACGATGTTCTGCGCGCCGAAACCGAGGCCGGCGCCGATGGCTGCGGTGAGGAGGGCGAACGATGTGAGCGCATCGGGCGCGAAGACCTCAATGACCAGGATGATCGTGATGATGCCGATGGTCACGTTGACGATGTTGCTGAGCACGGAGCCGAGCGTGCGGGTGCGCTGCACGACCCGGACGGCGGCGAGCGGCGAGGCGACGAGCGCCTGCGTGTCGGTGACGCTCTGCCCCTTCTTGACACCGCTGACGATCTGCCTGACCGTGCGCCGGATCACCACACGCAGGATCCAGCTGAGCACGACGGCGCCGGCGACGATCAGGGCCGCGTGGAGGAGGTTCCAACCCGCCGAAGTCAGCCACACGCCGACCTCGGTCCAGAAGTTCGCTTTCAGAATTCCCATACGCTCGGAATCCTACCGAGTGGGGCCTTGGCATCCCCTGGACCCGCCGTCCTCACCGCTCGACGAGTCCGTTGTCGTAGGCGAAGATCACGGCGTGCACGCGGTCGCGCAGCTGGAGCTTCGAGAGCACGCGGCCGACGTGGGTCTTCACCGTGGACTCGGTGAGGAACAGCTTGGCCCCGATCTCGCCGTTCGTAAGCCCGTCGGCCATAGCGAGCAGGATCTCGCGCTCACGTGGCGTCAGGGCGGCGGCCGGGTCGGCGCCGGGCAGCGTGGCATCGGAAGCCGGGAGCCGGTCGGCGAAGAGCTCGAGCATGGCGCGGGTGACCCGGCCGCTGACGGCGGCGTCGCCGCTCGCGACGGAGCGGATCGCGGCCGTCAACTCGGAGGGACGCGCGTCTTTGAGCAGGAAGCCGCTCGCCCCCGCACGCAGCCCGCCGAACGCATACTCGTCGAGGTCGAAGGTCGTGAGGATGATGATGCGGGCGGCCGGGTTGGCTGTGACGATGCGCCTGGTCGCCTCGATCCCGTCAACCGTGGGCATGCGCACGTCCATGAGGATCACATCGGGTCGGGTCTCGACCGCGAGCCGGATCGCCTCCGCACCGTCGGCGGCCTCGCCGACCACCTGGAGATCGGGCTCGGCCTCCAGCACCATCCGGAAGCCGAGGCGTACGAGGGCCTGGTCGTCGACGACGAGGATGCGCAGTGGCCGGTCGGGAACGGGGCCGGGGTCGGTCATTCGGGACTCCTGGGGTCGGGTTCTGGTTCTCGTGCTGGTGCTGACACGGGTGGCGCGGACGAGGAGGCGGCAGGCGACGGAGCCCCGACCGGCCGCACGGCCGGGAAGTCCGTCACGACCCGCCAGCCGCCACCGCGACGCGGCCCGGCTTCCAGTGTGCCGCCGTAGAGGGCGACGCGCTCGCGAAGCCCGAGCAGTCCGCTGCCCGAGCCCTGGACCGAGCCGGTGTGCACGGTGGCGTCGTCCTCCACGACAAGGCGGATGCGATCGTCGCCGAATTCGATCGTCACCGTGGCGGCCGTGGCGAGTGCGCCGTGCCGGAGGATGTTGGTGAGGGCCTCCTGCACCACCCGAAACACCGTGAGCTGCTGGCCGACGTCGGTCGGCGCGGTTCCGGAGACGGTGATCCGCACGGGGAGGCCGGCGGCTCTGAACCGCTCGACCAGCTCGCCGAGCTCGCCGAGGCCCGGTTGCGGCGCGTGGACGGCGGCCTCCTCGTCGCCGGCGCGGAGCACGCCGAGCAGCCGGCGCATGTCGCCCAGCGCGCTACGTCCGGTCTCGGCCACGAGCCGCATCGTCTCGGCCGAGCGTTGCGGTGCGGTGGTGACGAGTCCGGCCGACCCATCGGCGAGGGTGATCATCACCGTCAGGCTGTGTGAGACGATGTCGTGCATCTCGCGGGCGACGCGGCTGCGTTCGGCCGCGGTGGCGATCTCGGCCTGCTGATCGCGTTCACGCGCCAGCTGCCGCGCGCGGTCGATGAGAGCGTCGAGATACCGGCGCCGGTTTCCGGCGTTGGTGCCGACGAGCACGGCCACGGTGCAGAACGAGAGCGCGGCAAAGCCCGAGGGGACGGCGTCGGTCGACAGCGGTGCGAAGCGGTGGACCGGGACCAGGAGCTCGGTGATGACGAGCACCCCGATGGTCGCGACCGCGGTGATCGCGTACGCGATCCACGCGGAGCGTGCCGATCGGTACACGGCCAGGGCGTACAGAGCGAAGACGGTCGGCACGAAGTCCACGTTCCGACCGATGAACACGCTCAGCACGAGCACGATGAGGGCGATGGCGAAGACCGCGCGGGGATACCAGCGGCGCGCGAACAGGGCCGCTCCGGCGATCGCCGTGAGAATCACCCGCAGCGCCACCTCCCAGCTGGACCCCTTGGTCATCTCATAGATGCCGTCGGCGAGCGTCGGCACGAGGTAGACCCCCGCGACCAGCGAGTCGACGAGCAACAGATGGGCGCCGAAGAAGCGCCGCACCGCCCCGGGCGGCCTCGGGAGTTCGAGGTCGGCTGGGGCGGCGTCGGGGGCGGTCACCTGCGAGCTCACGCGTCCCGTCGCTGCAGGAGGATCGCGCCGCCGATGAACACGACCGCGGTCCAGATCACCACGGTGAGGACGTTCTGCCACGGCTCCAGGGTTCCATTCGGCAGTCCGGCCATCCCGTTGCCCGCGCTGCTGAGCAGGTAGTGCGACCAGTCGCCGATCCAGGTCTGCTGGGGAAGCAGCTGCTGCAGAAGCGCCGCGATGATCGGCAGCAGGAAGAGCACGCCGAGTGCCGTGGCGATCCCGCCTGCGCTCGCTTTGAGGATCGCGCCGACGCCCAGGGCGAAAACGGCCACGAGGCCCAGGTAGGCAGCGGCGCCGAGGATGGACCACATCGTGGAGTCGGTGAAGAGCTCGCCTTTGTATCCCTTGGCCGTGAGGAGTGGAACGGCGATGGACCACGACGCGGCGAAGCTGATGAGTCCGACCACGAATGAGCTGAAGAAGAGCACGATCGCCTTCGCGGCGAACACCGGGAACCGATGCGGGGCGGCCGCGAACGACGATCGGATCATCCCGGTGGAGTACTCGCCGCTGATGGCGAGCACCCCGAGCACGGCGACGACGAGCGGAGCGAAGGTGAGCCCGGCCAGCGCCGATCGCGTCGTGAACTCGGCGAGCTGCTGCGGAGGGACGCGGGCGCCGAGCGTCGAGGCCTCCGGCACCACGGCGGAGAGCAGCGCGGACAGGCCGGCGATGAGCACCAGCACGCTGACGAGGGTCCAGAACGTCGAACGCAGGGACCGTAACTTGATCCATTCCGATCGCAGTACGCGCGGGAAGGTGAGCCGGCCGATCTCGGAGTGCTGGTGCAGCGTGGCGGTTGCGGTGCTCATCGGGCGACCTCCGAGTGGTATTCGACTTCGTCCTGGGTGAGTTCGAGGTACGCCTCTTCGAGGGAGGCGCTGAGCGGCGTCAGCTCGTGGAGGGCGATGCCGGCGGCGGCTGCGGCGTCGCCGATCTGCGCGGCCGAGAGCCCGGACACCTCCACGAGCTGCGCCTCCACGCTGGTGACCGTGATGTCGGCCCCGGCGATCGCGCTTGCGAATCGTTCCACCTCGGGTGTGCGGACGCGGACGGCGTTGCGGGTGGCGCCGGCGAGGATCTGATCGACGGGTGCGTCGGCGAGGATGCGGCCGCGGCCGAGCACGATGATGTGGTCGGCGGTCTGGGCCATCTCGCTCATCAGGTGCGAGGACAGGAAGACGGTGCGGCCCTGGCTTGCGAGGTGGCGGACGAACTGGCGCACCCAGAGCACGCCCTCGGGGTCCAGACCGTTGACCGGCTCGTCGAGGATGAGCGTGGCCGGGTCGCCGAGCATCGCGGCGGCGATGCCGAGGCGCTGGCCCATTCCGAGGGAGAACCCGCCGACGCGTTTGCTCGCCACCGACTCCAATCCGGTCAGGCCGATCACCTCGTGCACACGGCGCTTGGAGATGCCATGGGTGGCGGCCATCGCCAGCAGATGGTTGTAGGCAGTGCGGCCCGTGTGCACCGCCTTGGCGTCGAGCAGGGCGCCGACCTCCCCGAGCGGCGAACGCAACTCGGCGTACCGCTTGCCGTTGATGGTCGCGGTTCCCCGGGTGGGTCGGTCGAGGCCCATGATCATCCGCATGGTCGTGGACTTGCCTGCGCCGTTCGGGCCGAGGAAGCCGGTGACTTTACCCGGCTGTATCGTCGCACTGATTCCGTCGACAGCTGTCTTGCTGCCGAACGTCTTCGTGAGGTTGTCGAGTCGGATCATGAGATGAGACTAGGGCCGTTGCGAGGTTCGCGTCATCGAACCCGGGTACTATGCCGACCCAGCGGGAGCCTGCGACCGAGGACACGGTCGCAGGCTCCGGCCGGTGGCGGTTCAGGCGTCCCGACGCTTGAGCAGGATCGCACCGGAGACCAGCGGCACGGCGGCCCAGATCACCACGGTCAGGATGTTCTGCCACGGTTCGAGCTGGTTCGCGATGCCCGCCATTCCCGGCCCGACGTTGCTGAGCAGGTGACGCGACCAGTCGGCGATCCAGGTCTGGTCGGGAAGCAGCTGCTGCAGGAGCGAGCTGATCACCGGCAGGAGGAACAGGGCGCCCAGCGCGGTCGCGATCCCGCCGGCGCTGGCCTTGAGCACGGTACCCAGACCGAGCGCGAACAGCGAGACCAGACCGATGAAGGAGGCCGAACCGGCGACGGACAGGAGCGTCGAGGAGCTGAAGAGGTCGACCTCGTAGCCTTTCGAACCGAGGACGACTGCAACGGTCACCCAGGCGGCCATGAACCCGATCGCCGAAAGCACGAACGAGGACACGAACAGCACGCACGCCTTTGCCGTGAGCAGGCGGATGCGGTTGGGAACGGCCGCGAACGACGACCGGATCATCCCGGTGGAGAACTCGCCGCTGATGGCGAGCACACCGAGCACAGCGATCGCGAGCGACGCGAAGGTGATGCCGGAGGAAGCCTGATTGATGACGAACTGTCGGAGGGTGTCGGCGGGAGCCCCTTCGAGGGCGGAGGCGTCCCGAGCAAAGGCCGAAACGAGGAACGGAAGGCCCACGAGCAGGACCAGGACGATGAACGCGGTCCACGCCGTGGAGCGCAGTGTGCGCAGTTTGATCCACTCCGAGCGCAGGACGCCCGGAAACGTGAGCCGGCCGAGCGGCGAACGGCCGCGAGCCGTGGGCGTGGTGGTCAGAGTAGGGGTTGCGGTGCTCATCGGGCGACCTCCGAGTGGTATTCGACTTCGTCCTGGGTGAGTTCGAGGTACGCCTCTTCGAGGGAGGCGCTGAGCGGCGTCAGCTCGTGGAGGGCGATGCCGGCGGCGGCTGCGGCGTCGCCGATCTGCGCGGCCGAGAGCCCGGACACCTCCACGAGCTGCGCCTCCACGCTGGTGACCGTGATGTCGGCCCCGGCGATCGCGCTTGCGAATCGTTCCACCTCGGGTGTGCGGACGCGGACGGCGTTGCGGGTGGCGCCGGCGAGGATCTGATCGACGGGTGCGTCGGCGAGGATGCGGCCGCGGCCGAGCACGATGATGTGGTCGGCGGTCTGGGCCATCTCGCTCATCAGGTGCGAGGACAGGAAGACGGTGCGGCCCTGGCTTGCGAGGTGGCGGACGAACTGGCGCACCCAGAGCACGCCCTCGGGGTCCAGACCGTTGACCGGCTCGTCGAGGATGAGCGTGGCCGGGTCGCCGAGCATCGCGGCGGCGATGCCCAGGCGCTGGCCCATTCCGAGGGAGAACCCGCCGACGCGTTTGCTCGCCACCGACTCCAACCCGGCCATGCCGATCACCTCATGCACACGGCGCTTGGAGATGCCATGGGTCGCGGCCATCGCCAGCAGATGGTTGTACGCGCTACGACCGGTATGCACCGCCTTCGCGTCCAGCAGAGCGCCGATCTCGGTCAGGGGCGAGCGCAGCTGAGTGTAGGACTTGCCGTCGATCGTGGCTGCGCCTCGTGTCGGCCGATCCAGCCCCATGATCATCCGCATGGTCGTGGACTTGCCTGCGCCGTTCGGGCCGAGGAAGCCGGTGACTTTACCCGGCTGTATCGTCGCACTGATTCCGTCGACAGCGGTCTTGCTGCCGAACGCCTTGGTGAGGTTGTCGAGTTGGATCATGCTTTCGACCCTATGGACACGACCGGCGGGTGTCGTCGGCCCCGAGCCGCATGGATCGGGCGTCGCTGTAGCACCGTGGTCCGACACGGGGGTCACAGATCGAATGACCCGTGACCCCCGTGTGTTCGCGTCGCGACGAGCGCGAGCTCTGTGCTAGTTCGCGCTCTGGGCGTCCCGCGCCTGCGCCGCGAGCGCGCGCTCGACTCCGGCGAAGTTCTCGACCACGAGACGGCGCAGCGCGGCCGGCTCGGGGTTGGCGTCGAGCCAGGCACGGGTGGCGTCTCGCAGGGCGGCGTTCGCGAGCGGCGCCGGGTACATTCCGGCGACCAGGTACTCCGCGATCTTGTAGCTGCGCGAGGCCCAGACCTGTTGCAGCGCAGCGAAGTACGGCTCGACGAAGGCGGCCAACACCTCGGTATCCGCCGCGCGCTGGAAGCCGAGGCCCGTGAACCGGACGATCGTGTTCGGCAGGCTGTCGGAGCCGAACACCGAGTCCCACGCCGCCTGCTTGCCCGCGAGCGTCGGGATGGATGCCCGGGCCTGTGCCGCGAACTGCGCGCCGTTGGCGGTGTTGTCGGCCTCGAGCGCGGCATCCACGTCGGCGTTCCCGGCGGCGCCGCCCGCGACCAGGGCCACGAGCAGCTCCCAGCCCAGGTCGGTGTCCACGGTGAGTCCCGGCAGAGTCAGCGAGCCGTCGCGCAGCTGCGCCAGGGTCGCCAGCTGCTCCGGGGTGGAGGCCAGCGCCGCGAAGAACTTGACGAACTGGAACTGGGCGTCGCTTCCGGCTTCTGCTTGCTGCGCGAGCTGCCACAGTGCCGAAGCGGCCTCCTCTCTCGTCTGCTTCTGGCGCTCGGGCGCGACATAGCTGCTGGCGGCGAGCACCAGCTGGTTGAGCGTGGTGCGGAGGGTGGTGGACTCGGTCTCGGAGGCGATGTTGCCGAGCACCAGGCGCACGTAGTCGCTCGCGCTGGACTCCGCGTCGCGGGTGGCGTCCCACACCGCGCCCCAGACCAGTGAGCGGGCGAGCGGGCTCTCGATCGACGAGAGGTGCGCGAGAGCCACGCGGTGCGACTCCTCGTCGAGGCGGATCTTCGCGTAGGCGAGGTCGTCATCGTTGAGGAGCACGAGCGCCGGGCGCTTCAGACCGACGAGCTCGGCGACCTCCGTGCGTTCGCCGTCCACGTCGAGCTCGACCCGTGAGGCGCGCACGAGGCGGCCGTCGACCAGATCGTAGAAGCCCACGGCGAGGCGGTGCGGACGGATCGTCGGGTAGTCGGCCGCGGCCGACTGCAGGATCGCGAACGCGG
Organism: Leifsonia sp. McL0607; assembly: GCF_049993355.1. Taxonomy (GTDB): domain Bacteria; phylum Actinomycetota; class Actinomycetes; order Actinomycetales; family Microbacteriaceae; genus Leifsonia. Next base: position 3,061,719 of record NZ_CP188253.1, read on the forward strand.
TGATGATGCCGTCCGCGTCGACTGCGATCTCCGGGCGCAGGGTGTTGACGCCCGCGGTCTCCAGCCATTTCTTCGACCACTCGGTGAGGTCGCGGCCGCTGGTGGCCTCCAACTCGACCAGGAGGTCGGTCAGCTCGGTGTTGCCGTGCTGGTGCTTCGTGAAGTACTGCGCGACGCCGGCGAGGAAGTCGTCCTGGCCGACCCAGGCGACCAGCTGCTTGAGCACCGAGGCGCCCTTCGCGTAGGTGATCCCGTCGAAGTTGACCTGCACGTCCTCCAGGTCGTTGATCGTCGCGACGATCGGGTGGGTGGAGGGCAGCTGGTCCTGTTTGTACGCCCAGCTCTTCTCCAGGGCGGCGAAAGTGGTCCAGGCCTCGGTCCACTCGGTGGCCTCCGCGGTGGCGAGAGTGGAGGCGTACTCGGCGAACGACTCGTTCAGCCACAGGTCGTTCCACCACTTCATGGTGACCAGGTCGCCGAACCACATGTGCGCGAGCTCGTGCAGGATCGTGACGACACGACGCTCCTTGATGGCGTCGGTCACCTTCGAGCGGAAGACGTACGTCTCGGTGAAGGTGACCGCTCCCGCGTTCTCCATCGCGCCGGCGTTGAACTCCGGCACGAACAGCTGGTCGTACTTCTCGAACGGGTACGCGTAGTCGAACTTCTCCTCGTAGAACGCGAAGCCCTCCCGGGTCTTCTCGAAGATGTAGTCGGCGTCGAGGAAGCCGGCCAAGCTCTTGCGGGCGTACACCCCGAGCGGGATGGTGCGGCCGTCGCGGCTGGTCAGCTCGCTGCGGACCGACTCGTACGGACCGGCGATGAGGGCCGTGATGTAGGAGGAGATGACCGGGGTGGGAGCGAACGACCAGGTCTTCGCACCCTCACTCGCTGCCACCGGCTCCGGAGTGGGGGAGTTGCTCACGACCGCCCAGTGCGCGGGAGCTGTGACCGTGAAGGTGAACTGCGCCTTCAGATCGGGCTGCTCGAACACCGCGAACACGCGGCGCGAGTCGGGCACCTCGAACTGCGAGTAGAGGTAGACCTCGCCGTCGACGGGGTCGACGAAGCGGTGGAGGCCCTCGCCGGTGTTGGTGTAGATCGCGTCGGCGTCGACCGTCAACTCGTTCTCGGCCTGCAGCCCGTCGAGCTGGATGCGCACCCCGTCGGCGACGACAGCCGGGTCGAGCTCCACGCCGTTCAGCACGACGGAGCGGACCGTGCGCGTGATCGCGTCGATGAAGGTCGAGGCGCCCGGCGTCGCGGCGAAGCGCACAGTCGTGGTGCTGCGGAAGGTCTCCGGACCCGTGGTCAGGTCGAGGGCCACGTCGTAGCTGTGGGTGCGGACGAGCGACGCGCGCTCCTGGGCTTCGATGCGGGTGAGGTTTTCTCCGGGCAACGCTGACTCCTTGGAAAAAGCGGATTGGGGTGTGGATCGTGTCCACCGCATCCACCTTAGTGAGGTCGCGCCGCGGGCGCGGAGGCGGCGTCGGCGGCCTTCTCTAGACTGTGAGAATGCGCATCCACATCGCCACCGATCACGCCGGTCTCGACTTCAGTACGCACCTCCAGCAGCACCTGTCGCAGGCCGGCCACGAGGTCGTCGACCACGGTCCGACCGAGTACGACCCGATCGATGACTATCCGGCGTTCTGCATCAACGCCGCCAAGGCCGTCGTGCGCGACCAGCAGGCCGGTGTGGAGGCCCTGGGCGTCGTCTTCGGAGGTTCGGGCAACGGCGAGCAGATCGCGGCCAACAAGGTTCTCGGTGTGCGCGCGGCGCTGGTCTGGAACGAGAGCACCGCCCAGCTGGCGCGTCAGCACAACGACGCCAACGTCATCTCGATCGGGGCGCGCCAGCACACCGTCGAGGAGGCGACGCGCTTCATCGACGTCTTCATCGCCGAGCCGTTCTCGCTGGAGGAGCGTCACGTGCGCCGCATCGCGCAGTTGGCCGAGTTCGAGGCCACAGGCGACATCGCGGGCAGGAACGTGGATCGCTGATGCCCGAGGGCCACTCCGTCCACCGCATCGCGAAGCAGTTCGCCGTCAACTTCGTCGGTCACCGCATCGCCGTGTCTTCGCCGCAGGGTCGGTTCGCAGCCGACGCCACCCGCATCGACGGGCACACGATGGTGGCGGCGAAGGCCGTCGGCAAACAGATGTTCCTGGAGTTCGACAACGGCCTCTGGCTGCGCATCCACCTCGGCATCTACGGCGCCTGGGACTTCGCCGGCGACATCAGCGTCGATCCGACGATCGCGAGCGCGAACGGGCGGATGGGCCAGACGAATCAGACGGGAACTGTCCTGGACGAGGCAGGCGAGAACTCCCTGCACTCGATCGGAGCGCCTCGCCGAACCCGTCTGCGCATGGCGGAGTCCGAGAAGGTGGAGGCCGACATCGACATCTTCCCGCCGGAGCCGGTCGGCCAGGTGCGGGTGCGCCTCCTCAGCGACACCGCCGTCGCGGACCTCCGTGGTCCGACGGCGTGCGAGGTGCTCGACCCGGCCGAGGTCGATGCCGTGATCGCCAAGCTCGGGCCCGACCCGCAGGTCGACGACGCGCCGGAGGCCGAGGAGGCCTTCGTCGCGAAGGTGCGCACGAAGCCGACCGCGATCGCGCTGCTGCTCATGGACCAGAGCGTCGTCAGCGGCATCGGCAACGTCTACCGTGCCGAGTTGCTGTTCCGTGCGCGGCAGAACCCGCACACGCCGGGCAAACTCGTGCCGGAGGAGACAGTGCGGGCGCTCTGGCGCGACTGGGTGCACCTGCTGCAGATCGGTGTCGAGACCGGGCAGATGATGACGATGGACGACCTCGACGAAGCGTCCTTCCGCAAGGCGATGGCCAAGCGGGAGGACCGGCACTGGGTCTACAAGCGCGAGGGGCTACCGTGCCGTGTGTGCGGCACGCATATCCTCCTGGAGGAGCTGGGCGGGCGGAAGCTCTACTGGTGCCCGAAAGATCAGGCATGACGTCAGAAAGGCACTGAGGAGGGCACCGAATGCGTCAGAACCCCAGCTTCCCCCTCGGCGACCGGGCCGAGATCGAGCGGATCATCCGCGAGAACCCCTGGGGCACCTTCGTCAGCAACGCGTCAACGGGCCTCGTCGCCTCGCACTACCCGGTGATCCTCGACGACACGCGCGAGGAGCTCAGCATCGTCAGCCATGTCGGACGGCCGGACGAACAGCTGCACGAGCTGGGAGAGCACGAGCTGCTCGTCATCCTCCAGGGGCCGCACGGGTACATCTCGTCGTCGTGGTACGACGCCGACCCCGCAGTGCCGACGTGGAACTTCGTGGCCATCCACCTCTCGGGTGTTCCGCAGATCCTGAGCGCCGGGGAGAACCTCCAGGTGCTTGAGAAGCTCGTCGACCACTTCGAGCGCGAGCTGCCGAACCCACGTCAGCTCCGCGGAACGCTGGAGGACGAGCGCTACGCCGAGCGCATCTCTTCTGGCACGGTCGGCCTCCGCCTGACCCCGACGAAGATCGTCGCCAAGCAGAAGATGAGCCAGAACCGGCCCGACAATATCGTCGACTCGATCATGACCGAACTCGGGGGCGACTCGCCCTACGCGAGCCCGTCACTGCTGCGTGAGATGCAGCTCGTGCACGACCGACGCCGCGCAGCGCGATGAGTCTCGTCCTGGCCGGTGCCCGGCTTCCCGGGTCAGACCGACTGGTGGACGTGACCATTCGCGACGGACTGATCGTCTCGGTGTCGCGGTCTGGCACGTCGGGTGAACGCGGGCTCGAGCGCGTGCAGCTCGGCGGCCGCTGGCTGGTCCCGGGGCTCTGGGATCAGCACGTGCACTTCACTCAGTGGGCGCAAACCGCGCGCCGCCTGGATGTGTCGCGAGCGGCGTCGGCGGCCGAAGCGGCCGCGCTGGTCGGCTCGCGAATGACGGCTGATCCCGGCCCGGACGTCCTCGTCGGCTTCGGCTTCCACGACGCGCTCTGGCCCGACCTCCCGACCCGCGAGCTGCTCGACGCGGCCGCGGGGGATCGGCCGGTCGTGTTGATCGCCGGCGACCTGCACTGCTCCTGGCTGAACTCCGCTGCCATGGCGCGGTTCGCCCCTGACGTGGAGGGCGCACTGCTGCGCGAGGACGCCAGCTTCGCGCTGACGACCGCGCTCACCCCGACGGACGACGCGACCCTCGATCACTGGGCAGCGGAGGCCGCTGAGCGTGCGGCCCGGCGTGGTGTGGTCGGGATCGTCGAGCTGGAGTACGGCTGGAACCTGGAGACCTGGACCCGCCGGATCGCAGCGGGCGCGCGTTCGTTGCGGGTCGAGTTCGGTGTCTACCGCGACCGGATGGAGGATGCGGTCGCCCTCGGTCTCCGTACCGGGCGCTCGATCGAGGGCACGCACGGCCTCCTCACGATGGGCCCGTTCAAGGTGATCTCCGACGGCTCGCTGAACACCCGCACCGCGCTCTGCCGGTATCCCTACCCGGATGGGGGTCACGGTGTCGCCAACGTGACGCCGAGCGAGCTGCTCGCCGACCTCCGGTTCGCGGTCGGCAACGGCATCGAGCCGGCCGTGCACGCCATCGGCGACGAGGCCAACGGGCGCGCTCTCGACGCGTTCGAGGCGGTCGGTGTGGGCGGCAGGATCGAGCACGCGCAGCTGATCGACCCGGAGGACGTTCCGCGCTTCGCGGCTCTCGGCGTGACCGCGAGCGTCCAGCCCGAGCACGCGATGGACGATCGCGACACCGCCGACCGGCTCTGGGCCGACCGTACAGGCGACGCGTTCCCGCTCGCGTCGCTGCTGGCCTCCGGCGCGCGGCTCGCCTTCGGCTCGGACGCGCCCGTCGCGCCGCTCGACCCGTGGGCGGCGATCGCGTCGGCGGTGGGCCGCACGCGCGACGGCCGGGAGGCGTGGCACCCCGAGCAGCGCATCCCCGCTGAGGCAGCTCTCGACGCGTCGACGCGCACTCGCGTCGCCGCTGGCGAGCCGGCAGACCTGGCGATCGTCGAGCGCGACCCGTACGCGTCAGCCTGCGACGACCTCGCGGCCCCGGACGCGCTGCGGACCATGCCCGTCGCAGCGACCCTCCTCGCGGGCCGCTTCACCCACAACGCTCTCTGAGCGCAGCGCCTCGAACAGCGAAGGGCACGTCGTTGTCGCTTCCGCCAGTGGCGAAAGCGACAACGACGTGCCCTTCGGCACGCGGTACGGCCTACTCGCTGATGTGCGCGAACAGGAACCAGCGGTCCTTGTCGAGACCGCGGGCGATCTCGATCGCGACGTCTTGGCTGGTCTGGTCGAGCTCGTCGAGCTCCTTGACCGCGGTGTTGACGCTCGTGAGCGCGGCGTCGATCTGAGCGATCACCTCGGCGATCGTCTCGTTCGACGGCCGGAATCCGGCGGTGAGCTCCGCCGTGGTCGTCTTGGCCGCGACGGTGCCGAGACGCGCGTCGACGGGGAGGCCGAGGGCGACGATCCGCTCCGCGGCGAGGTCGGCCCACTCCTGGGCATGGTCGACGATCGTGTCGAGCAGCTCGTGCACGCCGATGAAGTTGGCGCCGCGCACGTGCCAGTGCGCCTGCTTACCGTTCACGACGAGAGCGGTGAGGTCGATGACCACGGGGGTGAGGAACTGTGCGACCCCTGCGGCGACGTCGGGGTTCGAAACGCTCTGGCTTACAGTGGTGTCCGTCATAGTGGCGTCCTTTCTTCTGCCTGACGACAACGCTACTGCGCCCTCGGAATTCCGCAACGAAGCTGAGGCTGGGCTAACGGAGACGACCCGTGGGCGGGTTAACCCCCGCAACGATCCGGCGGTGGGCGGGATGGGCGGCGCCGGGGGCGGACCAGGAGGCTGGAGTCATGCAACACCGACTCCGCCGCCCTCGTGCGACGGGCATCTCCGCCGCCCTGGTCGTCGCGCTGGCCGGGACCCTCGCCGGCACCCTGGTGGCGTGCTCGGGCCAAGGTCCGGCACCCCTCGACACTGCAGGGCACGTCGACTTCGACACACCGCTGCCCATACCTCCACGTGCCGTGCCGACGGTCGGGCCGGACGGCGAGAAGACGTTCGACCTCGATGCGCGAGCCGGCACGACCGAGTTCAGCCCGGGGAAGAAGACGACGACCTGGGGGTTCGACGGCGCGTACTTGGGGCCGACCATCGTGGCCGACCGCGGCGACCGGGTCCGGTTCCGGGTGACGAACCATCTCGCCGAGGAGACCAGCGTGCACTGGCACGGGATGCACCTGCCGGCACGCATGGACGGCGGACCACATCAGATGGTCTCCCCTGGGGAGGTGTGGGAGCCGCATTGGACGATCGACCAGCAGGCGGCCACGCTCTGGTATCACCCGCACCTGCACGGCCGGACCGAGCAGCAGGTGCAGCTCGGGATGGCCGGGATGTTTCTCGTGCACGACGCCGTCGAGCAGGGGCTCGGGCTGCCGTCGCGGTACGGCGTCGACGACATCCCGCTGATCGTGCAGGACAAGCGGTTCGCTCCCGACGGTCAGTTCAGCGACGACGTGGCTGGGTTCGTCGGTCCGATCGGCGACACGCTCGTGGTCAATGGCGCCGTCGGTCCCTACCTGGACGTCACGACCGGCCTGGTGCGGCTGCGCCTCCTGAACGCGTCCGCAGCGCGCACCTACGATTTCGGGTTCGCCGACCGTCGTGGGTTCCAGTTGATCGCCTCCGACGGCGGGCTTCTGGCGGCTCTCGCGGATCGTCAGCGCGTCCGGTTGTCGCCGGGGGAGCGCGCCGAGATCGTCGTGGCAGTCCAGCCGGGCGAGCGGGTGGTCCTGCGCTCGTTCCCACCCGACCTCGGTCTCGCGAACGGGGCGGAGGAGAACGCGGGATCGGACACGCTTGACGTGCTTGAGCTGCGCGCCGCCTCCGCCCTTGCGCCGAGCGCCTCGATTCCGCTGACGCTCGCGCCGATCGTGCGGTTCGATCCGGCGGACGCGACGGTGACGCGGACATTCCGGTTGAACGGGCATCAGATCAACGGGAAGAAGATGGAGTCGGGCCGTATCGACGAAACGGTCACGGTGGGAGCCCTCGAGCGCTGGGTCGTGACGAACACGATGGACATGCCCCACAACTTCCACGTGCACGACGTCCAGTTCCAAGTCGAATCGATCGGCGGTTCTGCCCCGCCTCCGGATCTCTCCGGCTGGAAGGACACCGTCTACCTGCCCCCGCACACCGAGCTGCGCCTCCTGATGCGGTTCGCGGACTACACCGACCGGAACGCGCCCTACATGTACCACTGCCACCTTCTGGCGCACGAGGACGAGGGCATGATGGGCCAGTTCGTGGTCGTGAAGCCGGGGCAGACCGCCGGAACCGTTCCTGAGGACACCACCGCGCCGCGAGGCGGCAGCGGCCCACGAGAGGAGACGACCCATGAGCACTGAGACCCCGATGAGCGGCGAACGGCCCGGCGAGACAGTTCCGTCTGCCAGTCTGGTCTCTGTGACCGCCTCCACCGTCCCTCCGGCGACTGCCGAGCGCACGACCTACGGGTCGCTGTGGCGACGCGTCCCCCGGGAGCTGGGCTTCCTGCTCCTGACGATGCCGATCGCGATCATCGGGCTGTCCGTGCTCTCGTCGCTCTTCTGGACCGGTCTCGGCACCGTCATCATCTTCGTGGGCTTCTTCATCGTCGTCGCGACCTTCTACGTGGCGCGCGCATTCGGAACGGTGGAGCTGACCCGGCTCGACTGGGCGGGCGCCCGCGCCGTCCCGCGTCCGGTGTGGGAGCCCGCCGACCGACCGCGCACTTTCTGGCGGGTCATCTTCGGCCCGTGGGCGAACGGCCACTACTGGCTGTACCTCCTGCACGGGATGATCATCAACCCGATCGTGAGCGTGATCAGCTGGAGCATCACGATCACCTGGACCGCAGGCGCGCTCGGGGGGCTGACCGGGTGGATCTGGCAGGGCTTCATCCCGACCGGCACCCGGGACTTTTTCCTCTCCCGCGTGGTGGCGGACGCCGTCTTCGGCACCCACTCGACGTTCGATCCCGTCGCGGGCGACCGCATCCTCTACCTGATCTTCGGCGTGGTCTTCGCCGCGACGCTGCCGTTCGTGACGCGCGGCCTCACGCTGCTGCACCACGCGATCGCGCACGGAGTGCTCGGGGCGTGGCGCTCGGAGGCCCTGCAGCGCGAGGTCGCCGACCTCTCCGCCCAGCGGGGTGCAGCGGTCTCCGCGGAGGACCAGTCGCTGCGCCGACTGGAGCGCGACCTTCACGACGGCCCGCAGCAGCGCCTGATCCGCCTCCAGATGGACATCGCGTCGGCCGAACGCAAGCTCGTGGACGACCCGGAGGCCGCGGCCGCCCTGCTGGCCGAAGCGCGCAAGCAGGCGGGCGACACCTTGGAGGAGCTGCGGGCGCTGTCGCGCGGGTTCGCGCCGCCGATCCTGCAGGACCGTGGACTGCAGGCAGCCGTCGAGTCGCTGGCCGCACGGAGCACCATTCCGATGATCGTGGAATCGTCGCTGGAGCCGGGGGAGCGGTTCAGCCCGGAGGTGGAGCGGAACGCTTACTACGTCTTGGCGGAGCTGTCGGCGAACCTGGCGAAGCATTCGGGAGCCACCGGAGCCCGGCTGGTGCTGGACCGCAGCCTGGATACGACGGGCCGGGCGTGGCTGTCGGTGTGGCTGACGGACAACGGGAACGGCGGCGCGGCGATCGTCGCTGGGCACGGGCTGAGCGGCCTGACAGAGCGCGTGCACGGCCTCCGCGGGGAGTTGACGGTCGACAGTCCAGCGGGCGGGCCGACCCTGATCGGGGCACGGCTGCCGCTCGCGTGATGGGAACTAGGGTGGTGGCGTGCCCGCCACCACCCCGCTCCGTCTCGTCGTCGCTGACGACTCCGTCCTGCTGCGCGAAGGCCTGGTCCGTCTGCTCGACGAGGCCGGCTTCGAGACGGTCGGCGCGTTCGGCGAGGCCGACTCGCTGCTCGCGGCCCTCCCGTCGCTGCAGCCAGACGTCGCGATCCTCGACGTGCGGATGCCCCCGACGTTCCGCGACGAGGGCGTCCGCGCCGCGCTGGAGGTGCGGTCGTCGTTCCCCGGGGTGGGCGTGCTGCTGCTCAGCCAGTACGTGGAGGGCACCTACGCTCAGGAGTTGCTGGCGAGCGGCCGCGGAGGCACCGGCTACCTGCTCAAGGACCGTGTCGCGTCACTCGAGGAGCTGCGGGACGCGGTGACGCGCGTCGCCGCGGGCGGCACGGTGCTCGACCCCGAGGTGGTGCGCGAGCTGCTGGTCCGCCGGACGGACCCGCTGGAATCGCTGACCCCGCGCGAGCGCGACGTGCTCGGCCTGATGGCGGAGGGCCGCACGAACGCGGCGATCGCCTCCCGCCTGGTCATCGGCGTCGGCGCCGTGGAGAAGAACGTGACGTCGATCTTCCAGAAGCTGGGGCTGGAGGACTCGGGGGACGACCACCGACGGGTGTTGGCGGTGCTGGCGGTGTTGCAGCGGTGAGCTCAGCCGCCGAGGGGCACGCAAACGCCCCTACACGGCCCAGATAAGGGCGTGTACGTGCCCTTGGATGCAGGAGACGTCGCAACGGAGGGGATGACGGGATTCGAACCCGCGTAATCAGTTTGGAAGAACGTCCCGAGGCATATACCAGCGTCAACCACCGCAATCCGTCGGCCACCGCTAAGCTCCGTTTTCTTGCTGTTTTACTGGGAATCTCGACATTTGAGCGGTGTGTCTCGGAGGACGCCGGATCGCGTCGGCGGAGCGCGGTGACGGGGATTTGGCGGGGTTTTCCGCTTACGAGGCAGCGCCGCCCATCTCCTCCCAGAACACTTGACTGACTTCGCGCCCATGTGGCTGGATCCGCTGGGGCGTAGATCGTCTGGTTCAGTGTCAGATTGCGAGTGTTGTCGGTGGTGTCGGAACTCGAGCCGTTCGTCGCCCCGCTGGCAGCTGCTGCCGGAGCGGCTACCGAGACAGCCGCGCTTATGGTTGGGCTAGTTCCAAGCTCAGAGAATGTGGCGATCTCCGCCACACCTACGCGTCGCTGATGTTCGCGGCAGGCTTCAAGCCCTACGAGGTCAGCCGGTGGATGGGCCACGCGAACGTCTCGACGACGGACGGCATCTACGCCCACCTCTACCCCTCCGACTACAACGAGCAAATCGCCCGGTTCGACGCGTTTGTCGCAGAGGCGTAGACGCGGTTGACCGATACTCTCTGAGCATGGCTCAGACTCGTAAGCCCTGCCCAATATGTCTAGGGACCGACTCCAAGATGACGGTCGAGGACGTGACGCCCTACTGGGTGCGCAAAATTCTCGCAGAGCGATTGAACGACCCGTCGAGACGTCCACCGAGGATAAAGCTCAAGGTTTGCTCGAATTGTAATAGTGCGATGAACGATGCGTTCGAGATTCCGTGCAGACCCATAATCGAGACTCTCATACGGGGTATCGATTCTCTGGTCTTGACTCAGAAGCAGATGACCCTGGTGTCCGCATGGGTGACCAAGACAGCGCTAGTTGGTTCATTGGGTGACCCTGCGCTCGACTCAAAATCAGCCGAGGCCATTCGACTGGAGCTAGTCGAACTAATCAACACCGGACGTCCGTCGCCTTACATCTCTGTGCGGATTGGATATTGGTCGATGGAGGAGGAGCCACCGCAGCAACGGTTTCGGCAAGTGCGAGCTTTTGCGATTCCCCACAGCGTTAAGAATGCGGAAACATTCAACATCGACCCGAGCTTTGGCTGCCTCAAGTGGGAGGTCCTTGGGTCAAAGATTCGCGACTCGACTCCCATTGAAAGGCTCGCACGAGTTGAAAACGATGGTGACCGCCTTTTGAGGATTTGGCCTCTGCCTGAACCGGATCGCGTGGCTTCCTGGCCGCCCGATAAGCACCTCGACATTGCGACCGTGAATGCACACTGGGCAGCTTGGCATTCGCCCTACTACAGCACCTATAGAGAGGCATCCTGGCGGAACTAGTACGGGCGGAGGGGTCTTGGAGGGGATTTCGTTTTTGGCCCTTGGAGCCATGACCCGTTTCGCCCAGTGTTTATAAGGGAGGGGATGACGGGAATCGAACCCGCGTAATCAGTTTGGAAGACTGAGGCTCTACCATTGAGCTACATCCCCGAAGGCCACCCTGCTGCGGACGGCCGACGACCATCGTAGTACACGCGAGCGACTGCTCGCGTGCAGTAGACTTGCGCACGGTCTTTCGCACCGCAGAAGCCGGGGCGTAGCTCAGCTTGGCTAGAGCGCCCGCTTTGGGAGCGGGAGGTCGCAGGTTCGAATCCTGTCGCCCCGACGAGGACCTCGTTCCTTGCGAGTAGACCATCGTTCGATCATCAGGAGACCCCAGACATCGTGAAGACCACGGTCGAGAAGCTCAGCCCCACCCGCACCAAGCTCACCATCTCGGTGACGCCGGAGGAGCTGGAGCCGTCCATCAAGCACGCTTACGAGCACATCGCCGAGCAGGTGACCATTCCCGGTTTCCGCAAGGGCAAGGTGCCGCCGCCCATCATCGACCAGCGGGTCGGCAAGGCCGCCGTGCTCGAGCACGCGGTCAACGAGGGCCTCGACACCTTCTACCGCCAGGCGGTGGAGGAGAACGACGTGCGTCCCCTCGGGCGTCCGGAGGCCGACATCACCGAGTGGCCGAACGAGAAGGACTTCTCGGGCGACCTGCTGCTGACCATCGAGGTCGACACGCGGCCCGAGGTCACCCTCCCCGACTTCGGTGACATCACGCTCACCGTCGACGCGGCCGAGGTGTCCGTCGACGACGTCGAGGAGGAGCTCGACCGCCTGCGCGGCCGCTTCGGCACGCTGGTGACCGTCGATCGCCCCGCCAAGACCGGTGACTTCGCGCAGATCGACCTGGTCGCCATTATCGGCGACGAGGAGGTCGACACGGCCGCGAACATCTCGTACGAGCTCGGCTCGGGCGAGCTGATCGAGGGCATCGACGAGGCGCTCGACACGTTGACCGCCGGCGAGACCACCACCTTCGAGGCCCCGCTCATGGGCGGCGACCACGAGGGCGAGACCGCGCAGATCACCGTCACACTCAACGCCGTCAAGGAGCGCGAGCTCCCGGAGGCCGACGACGACTTCGCGCAGATCGCCAGCGAGTTCGACACCATCGGCGAGCTCCGCACCAGCCTGCGCACTCAGGTCGAGCGCGCCAAGGCGTTCGGGCAGGGCTCGGCGGCGCGCGACCAGCTGGTCGACAAGCTCCTCGAGCTGGTGGAGATCCCCGTTCCGGCGTCGCTGGTCGAAGACGAAGTGCACCGCCACCTCGAGCAGGAGAACCGCCTCGAGGACGACGAGCACCGGGCCGAGGTGACCGAGTCGAGCGAGAAGACCTTCCGCACGCAGATTCTCCTCGACGAAGTGGCGCAGACCGAGAACGTCAAGGTCAGCCAGGACGAGCTCACCCAGTACCTCGTGCAGGGCGCCTCCCAGTACGGCATGGACCCGAACGAGTTTGTCAAGATCCTCAGCGAGAACGGCCAGATCCCGTCGATGGTCGGCGAGGTCGCCCGCAACAAGGCGCTCGCGATCATCCTCGGCAAGACGGAGGTCGTCGACAGCAACGGCAAGAAGGTCGACCTCTCCGAGTTCGTCGCCGTCCCCGAGAGCGACGACGAGGAGGCCGCCGCCGACGAGGCAGCGGACGACGAGGCAGCGGACGACGTCGCTGCCGAGGCCCCGGCCGAGGAGCCGGCCGCCGACGAGAAGCCGAAGAAGCGCGCCGCCAAGAAGAAGGCCGAGTAACACCCTTCCACACGAAGGCCGGGCACCCCGCGGGGCGCCCGGCCTTCGTGTTGTCCGGACCATCCAGTTGACAGAACACGCCGTGTGGAGGACGGCCGAGGCGGCGTGTCCTGCCAGCTCGTTGCGCGTAGCGTGTGCGCAGCGGCGAGGGAGGCGACGGACGGTGGACGAGTGGCGGCAGCGTGTGGACGCGGTGTGGGCTGCGGCGGACGACCTGGGGGAGGAGCGCACGACGGAGGCCATCGACGCGCTCGTGGCCGAGCGCGCGGCCGACGACCCGGTCGCTCTCTTCGAGACGGCCAGTGCGCGCGACTTCGCCGGCCGGGAGGCGGAGGCGGAGGCCCTCTACCGCGCAGCCCTCGCCAACGGCCTCGCCGAGCCCGAGCGCGGACAGGCGATCGTCCAGTTGGCCAGCACGTTGCGCAACCTCGACCGCCCCGACGAGTCGCTCGCGCTGCTGCGCGACTTCCTGCTCGCGGAGCCCGAGCATCCCCTCGCCGACGCCGCACGGGCGTTCGCGGCGCTCGCACTCTTCGACGACGGCCTCCCCGCGGATGCGCTGCGGGAGGCGCTCGGCGCGCTCGTCCCGCACCTGCCGCGCTACGGCCGCTCCGTGGAGGCTTACGCCGCCGCCCTCGACGACGACCGCTGAACAGCCGCCGCCGCCCGCGACACCCACTCTGCCCAGGGCGAACAGCGCGGAATTGCGCTCCGGCCTCCGATAGATTCGATGCCAAGCGACAAAGGAAACGGAGCGAACATGGCCGACATGGGTATCCAGCCCAGTGTTTTCGACAGACTGCTGAAGGACCGCATCATCTGGCTCGGTTCCGAGGTGCGCGACGAGAACGCCAACGAGATCGCCGCGAAGCTGCTGCTCCTGGCCGCAGAAGACCCGAAGCGCGACATCTACCTCTACATCAACTCGCCTGGCGGATCCATCACCGCGGGCATGGCGATCTACGACACGATGCAGTTCGTGCCGAACGACATCGTCACGGTCGGCATCGGCATGGCCGCCTCGATGGGGCAGCTGCTCCTCACGGCAGGCACCAACGGCAAGCGCTACATCACGCCGAACGCGCGCGTCCTGCTGCACCAGCCGCACGGTGGCTTCGGCGGCACCGCGAGCGACATCCAGACGCAGGCCCAGCTCATCCTCGACATGAAGAAGCGTCTGGCCGAGATCACCGCTGCGGCGACCGGCAAGTCGGTCGAGCAGATCAACGCCGACGGCGACCGCGACCGCTGGTTCACCGCTCAGGAGGCCCTGAACTACGGCTTCGTCGACCACATCCGGGAGTCCGCACTGGACGTCTCGGGCGGCGGCGGCACCGACCAGGAGCCGAAGTAGGAACCGCCGGAAGGATAAGGACATCACTATGAATACCCCCATGCTCGGCGGCTCCGCCCTCGGCGGCGCCCAGGCACCAGGCGCCCGCTACATCCTCCCCAGCTTCGAGGAGCGCACGGCCTACGGCTACAAGCGCCAGGACCCGTACGCCAAGCTCTTCGAGGACCGCATCATCTTCCTCGGCGTGCAGGTGGACGACGCCTCCGCCGACGACATCATGGCCCAGCTGCTCGTGCTCGAGAGCCAGGACCCGGACCGCGACATCGTCATGTACATCAACTCGCCCGGCGGCTCGTTCACCGCGATGACGGCGATCTACGACACGATGCTGTACATCCGCCCGCAGATCCAGACGGTCGTCCTCGGTCAGGCCGCGTCCGCGGCCGCCGTGCTGACCGCGGCCGGCACGCCTGGCAAGCGCCTCGCGCTTCCGAACGCGCGCATCCTGATCCACCAGCCCGCCGTCGGTGAGGCCGGCCAGGGGCAGGCGTCCGACATCGAGATCCAGGCCAACGAGATCATGCGCATGCGCACCTGGCTGGAGGAGACGCTTGCGAAGCACTCCAACCGCTCGGTGGCGCAGGTCAACAAGGACATCGACCGCGACAAGATCCTCTCGGCCGAGGACGCCCTCGAATACGGTCTGATCGATCAGGTGCTCACGAGCCGGAAGACGCTCCCCGCGCTCGTCAAGTAGAACGGGGCATGCCGGTACGGACGAACGGGACGGTCTCTTCGATGACCGTCCCGTTCGTCGTGTCCCGGCCCCGGCCCCGGTCCGGCCCGACGGCGGAGGGTGACCGCTGGCCCACGGCCATGCACCGGTCGCGCAGCTCCCGCGTGACGGCCTTGAGCCCTCGCCGGGCGTGAGGCTCCTCGTGGGTGAGAACGGGAGTGGAATATCCATCGTCGTCGAGGGGATCGCATTTGCCGACGAGCTGCTGCCGGAGGGCGGGATGCCGGGGTTCCGGACTGGGCACGAGTCACTCTCCATCGTCTGCTGTCGGCATAATGGCGGGCACAGCGTGTCGAATACGCACTGGTGCGCGCCATTGTCGTCGTCACGGGTTAGGCTCGACCAAGAGACTTGAAGAAGGAGGGGGAGACGGATGGCACGCATCGGGGAGAGCGCCGATCTGCTCAAGTGTTCCTTCTGTGGCAAGAGCCAGAAGCAGGTGCAGCAGCTGATCGCCGGTCCTGGCGTGTACATCTGCGACGAGTGCGTCGAGCTGTGCAACGAGATCATCGAGGAGCGTCTCGCCGAAGCGGGCGAGGAGGCCTCTGGCGACTTCGACCTCCCGAAGCCGAAGGAGATCTTCGGCTTCCTGGAGGAGTACGTCATCGGCCAGGAGCAGGCCAAGCGCGCGCTGGCTGTCGCCGTCTACAACCACTACAAGCGGGTGCGGGCCAAGCAGACGCTCACGTCGGCCGACGTCATCGACGACGTCGAGATCGCCAAGTCGAACATCCTGCTGATCGGCCCGACCGGCTGCGGCAAGACGTATCTGGCCCAGACGCTCGCGCGCCGGCTCAACGTGCCGTTCGCCGTCGCCGACGCCACCGCGCTAACGGAGGCCGGCTACGTCGGCGAAGACGTCGAGAACATCCTCCTCAAGCTCATTCAAGCGGCCGACTACGACGTCAAGCGCGCCGAGACCGGCATCATCTACATCGACGAGGTCGACAAGATCGCCCGCAAGGCCGAGAACCCGTCGATCACGCGCGACGTGTCCGGCGAGGGCGTCCAGCAGGCGCTCCTCAAGATCCTGGAGGGCACGGTCGCCTCCGTACCACCGCAGGGCGGCCGTAAGCACCCGCACCAGGAGTTCATCCAGATCGACACGACGAACGTGCTGTTCATCGTGGCCGGCGCGTTCGCGGGGCTCGAAGACATCATCTCGTCGCGCGCGGGCAAGAAGGGCATCGGTTTCGGCGCCCCGCTGCACTCCAAGGGCGACGACATCAACCTCTTCAGCGAGGTGCTGCCAGAAGACCTGCACAAGTTCGGGCTCATCCCCGAGTTCATCGGGCGTCTCCCCGTCGTCGCGACGGTCACGCCGCTCGACCAGGACGCTTTGATGCAGATCCTCACCGTGCCGAAGAACGCGCTCGTCCGCCAGTACCAGCGCATGTTCGAACTCGACGGCGTGCAGCTCGAGTTCGAGGACTCGGCCCTGGAGGCGATCGCCGACCTCGCCGTGCTGCGCAAGACCGGCGCCCGTGGCCTCCGCGCGATCATGGAGGAGGTGCTCGGGCCGATCATGTTCGAGGTGCCGTCGAGCTCCGAGGTCGCGCGCGTCGTCGTCACCAGGGAGGCCGTGCTCGAGAACGCGGCGCCGACTATCGTCCCGCACCGTCCGCGGCGCGAGGAGAAGTCGGCGTAATCGCCTTCGGGGTGATCAGGAACTCCGGCGCCTTCGTCACCATCAGCCACGCCGGCAGGATGGCCAGCGACAGGATCGGCAGCACCAGCAGGTTCTGCGTCACCGCTACGCCGATGAAGATCGCGATCCAGCCATCGCGGGTCACGGCGAGAGTGATCCCCATGACTGCCGCAGCGACGGCGACCGGAAGCGGGACCACCGGGACGATCGCGACGGCGAGCGTCCCGAGCGCCGCGCCGATGAAGACCGCAGGGAAGACGCGTCCGCCGCGGAAGCCCGCGCTGGCGGCGACGAGAAGGGCGACCAGTTTCACGACGACGATCAGCACGAGCTGCGCAGTGGAGTAGTCGGCCCGGTTCACGACGAGCGTGCCCATCTGCTCGAGCCCCTTGAACAGCGTGATCGGGCCGCCGATGGCGCCCACGAGTCCGAGGACGATGCCGCCGGCCAGGGTGATCAGGAGCGGATGGCGCAGGGCGTGGAACGCGCGGTGGACCAGCGGGAAGAGCACGGCTCCGAGCAGCCCCAGCGCGGTGGCGACGGCGCCGATGATGAGTGCTGCGAGAACATCCCAGCCGGTCACCTGGGTGTAGGCAGGCATCGGAATGGCCAGGTGCGGGTGCGCGAGCAGGGTCATGGTCAGTGAGCCCGCGGCGGCCGACACGAGCGGGAGGAAGAGCTTGTCCCAGAGTGCGCCGCCTCCCCTGACCGCTGCGACGATGCCGGTGAAGACGAGCGCGGCCGCCACCGGCGTCCCGAACAGCGCACCGATGGTTCCGGAGGCCGCCATCAGCATGACGAGCCGGGACGGCACCGCTTTCCAGATCCGCCCCACCAGCGTGACGAGGATGCTCACGTTGATCGCGATGATCGGGTTCTCCGGTCCGAGGCTGACGCCGCCGGCGAGTCCGAGTACGGCCGCGAGCGCAAGCGACGGGACGATACCGATCCGCAAGGGGGCGGCGACCAGGTCCGTGGTCGCGGAGTCCGGCCCGGCGTGCCCGGGGACGAGCCACACCGTCAGTCCGACCGCGAAACCGGTGACGGTGAGGATCAGGACGATCCACCAGCCGGACGACGGGTCGACGCCGAGCGCGGCGGGCAGCGTCTTCCACACGCCGTCGTCGATGACGCCGGCCACCTCGTCGACGACCCAGAGCGTGAGGGCGCTGATGACGCCGATCAGGACGGCCGGAATCGACAGCAGCAGGAGCGAGCGCACCGAGGGCACGGCGAGTTCCGGTTCCGGCTCAGTCGACGTCATGCTGCACCCCTTCCCGCGTCGCGCTCAGACCGCGTTGCGCTCAGGCTAGAGCTCTGCGCGGGAAGGGGGCTAGGACGTGTCTCAGCCGTCGAGTCCGCGACGCTTGAGCAGCGGCTCGATCACGGCGTCGCGACCACGGAAGTCGCGGTACGCCTCCAGCGGGTCCTTCGAACCGCCGACCCCGAGCAGCCGCCGGCGGAACCGGTCGCCGTTCTCACGCGTCAGTCCGCCGTTCTCCTTGAACCACTCCACGGTGTCGGCGTCGAGCACCTCGCTCCAGATGTAGGAGTAGTACCCCGCGTCGTAGCCTCCGGAGAACGTGTGCGCGAAGTAGGTGCTCGCGTATCGCGGCGGCACGGCAGGGTTGTCGAGGCCGACAGCTGCGAGGGCCGCGGCCTCGAACGCTGCGACGTCGGTCACGTCGTCGTCGGCCGTGAGGGCGTGCCAGGCCTGGTCGAGCAGTGCCGCGGCCAGGTACTCACTGGTGGCGAAGCCCTCATTGAACGACTCCGACGAGTGCAGCCGGTCGATGAGGTCCTGCGGCATCCGCTCGCCGGTCTGGTGGTGCACAGCGTAGTTGGCGACGATCTCCGGCCACAGCATCCACATCTCGTTCACCTGGCTCGGGAACTCGACGAAGTCGCGGAACACGTTGGTACCGGCGAACTTCGGGTACGTCACGCGCGCGAAGAGACCGTGGAGGGCGTGCCCGAACTCGTGGAAGAGCGTGTTGGTCTCGTCGTAGGTCAAGAGCGTGGGCTCGCCGGAGGCCGGCTTGGGGACGTTGAGGTTGTTGACGACGACCGTGGGGTAGTCGAGCAGCGCCGACTGCGAGATGAGCGGGTTCATCCACGCCCCGCCCCGCTTGGAGTCCCGCGTGTACAGGTCGAGGATGTAGAGCCCGACTCCGGTGCCGTCCTCGTCGCGCACCTCGAAGACCCGCGCTTCGGGGTGGTACGCGACCAGGTCCGGACGCTCCTCGAACGTGATGCCGTACAGCTGGGTCGCGGCGTAGAAGACGCCGTCGTGCAGCACGCGCTCCGCCTCGAAGTATGGTCGCATCGCGGCGAAGTCGACGTCGAACTTCTCCTGGCGAACGGTTCCGGTGAGCGCGGCCCAGTCCCAGCTCTGCACAGTCTCGCCGTCGCCGAGCAGCTTCTGGAGGTCGGCCTCCTCTGCACGAGCGTTGCGGGCGGCGGGCGGTGCGAGCCGCCCGAGCATATCGGCAACAGCCTGTGGCGTCTTCGCCGTCTCGTCGGCGGTCACGAACGCGGCGTGGGTGTCGAAACCGAGGAGGCGGGCGCGCTGAGCGCGCAGCCGGGTGATCTCGAGGACGAGCTCGCGGTTGTCGTGCTCGCCGCCGTGGATTCCGCGGGACCGCGAGGCGACCATGATCCGTTCACGGGACTGCCGGTTGGTGAGATTCGCCAGCCAGGGGTGCCCGGTGGGCAGCACGAGGGCGACGACGTACGAGCCGTCGAGTCCGCGGTCGCGGGCCGCCTCGGCCGCTGCGGAGAGCTCGCCTTCGCCGAGGCCGTCGAGCTCCTCCGCCGAGTCGAAGACCACGGCAAGCTCATTGGTGTCCGCGAGGAGGTTCTTCTCGAATCGCGTCGTCAGCGTCGACAGTCGCTGATTGTAGTCGCGCAGCAGCTCCTTCTGCTCGTCGTCGAGCCCGGCACCCGCGAGCGTGAACTCCGTGTAGTAGCGCTCGATCAGGTAGCTGCCCTCCGCGTCCAGCCCGAGGGAGGCGCGGCGCTCGTGGAGGTCCTGGATTCGACGGTAGAGCGCCGGGTCGAGCCGGATGGCGTCCTGGTGCGCGGACAGCAGGGGAGCGATCTCCTCCTCCAGTGCGTTGGTGAAGTCGGTGCTGTCGGACGAGCTCTTGTTGAAGAAGACCTCCGCGACACGCTGCAGCGTCTGGCCCGAGCGCTCGAGGGGGATCATCGTGTTCTCGAACGTCGGCGGCTCGGTGCCGGCCGTGATCGCCTCGATCTCGGCGAGCTGCTCGGCGAATCCGTGGTCGAACGCGGGGCGATAGTGCTCGTCGCGGATCTCCGCGAACGGAGGGAGCTGATACGGGAGCGCGCTGGGGGAGAGGAACGGATTCGGGGTATCTGCCATTGGACCAGCCTAAATGCGCGCGGATGCGATCCCACAGACTTGCTTGCAAAGAGTTAATTGCAAAACTCCGATTGCAAAGGTTTAGTTGCAAAGAACCCTTTGCATAGCTATTCTGGTCGCATGTCCTCCGACGAGACCACCCCCGCAGCGGCTGACGACTACGAGCCGCACTTCGAATCGATCGGCATGCCGGCCCTCCGGGCGCTGGCGCACCCCCTGCGTGTCGAGATCATGAACGAGCTCTCCGACTTCGGCCCGGCGACAGCGTCGATGCTGGCGGAGCGGCTGGGGGAGTCGAGCGGGTCCACGAGCTACCACCTCCGTCAGCTCGCCAAGCACGCGATCGTCGTCGAAGACGCCGAACGCGGGAGCGGCCGTGAGCGTTGGTGGCGCATGGCCGCGGGCGGGGTGACGATCGGCGGCCCCGAGACGCTCGAGACGCCAGCCGGTCGGGAGATCACCGAGCAGATCTCGCTCAACTGGCAGCAGAACAACGAACGACGCCTGGGCGCGTTCCTGCGCCGCGGGCTCGACACCTTCGGCATGGAGTGGGTGGAGGCCGCGGCGCTGTCCACCTCCCACCTCGAGGCGTCACGTGAGCAGCTCACCGAGCTGGCCACCGAGTACTACAAGCTGATGAACCGCCTCAAAGAGAAGTGGAAGGCCGAGCCGACCGGCGATCGCAAGCGCATCCAGGTTCAGTTCAACGCCTTCCCGCTCGTCGAGCAGGAGCACCGATGAACAGTGCCACGCCGACGCGCACCAGCCTCGGCGGCGGGTTCGGCCGGCTCTGGTCGGCCGCGATCGCGAGCAACCTCGCCGACGGCATCGGCCGCACGGCCGTTCCGCTGATCGCAACCACGCTGACCCGCGACCCGGCTCTGATCGCCGGGCTGACCGCCGTCACCTTCCTGCCGTGGCTGCTGTTCGGCATCCCCGGCGGGATGCTGCTCGACCGCGTCGATCGGCGCGTCGCGATGGCGGTGGCCAACGGCCTCCGTTTCGCCGTCGCCGCGCTGGTCGCCCTGCTCATCGCCACCGACAGCCTCACGATCTGGAGCCTCTACGGCTGCGTGCTGCTGTTCGGGCTCGGGGAGACCGTGTTCGACAACGCTACCACGACCGTTGTGCCGAGCCTGGTGACCCGCGGCCAGCTCGACCGTGCGAACGGCCGCATGCAGTCGGCGGAGATCGTCGTGCAGAACTTCATCGCGACCCCGATCGCCGGTTTCCTGTTCGCCGCCGCGATCGCGCTTCCGATGTGGCTCACCGGAAGCGGGTTCCTCATCTCGGCCCTGCTCGTGCTGACCATCCCGGTCGCAGCCGCTCGTGCGCACCTGGTCGGCGCCCAGCACGGCGACGAGGAGGCCGCGCCGCGACCGGGCATGAAAGCGGTCGTCCGCTTCCTGTGGGACGACCGGTTCCTGCGGAAGATGATCATCCTCACCTCCATCACGGCCTCAGCGCTGTCGTTCGCGCAGGGAAGCGTCGTGCTCCTGCTCCTGCAGACCTACGCGCTGCCCGCCTCCCTGGTCGGCGTCGTCACGGCCGCGGTCGGTGTCGGAGCGCTGATCGGAGCGCTGCTCTCCAGCGGATTCGTCGCCCGCTTCGGCCGGGGCCAGGTGATGTACGTGTCGATGCTCATCAGCGGGCTCGGCATCGTGGGCGTCGGACTCACCGGCAACGTTGTGGCGGGGGTCCTCGCCTACGCCATCGGCGCGTTCGGAGTCGCCGTCTGGAACGTGCCGTGGGGCGCGTTGCGGCAGGCGATCATCCCGGGCGCAATGCTCGGCCGGGCGATGGGTATCGTCCGCACGATCGGCTGGGGGCTCACGCCGATCGCCACGGTGCTGGGCGGCTTCGTCGCCCGCATCGACCTGCGGCTGCCGTTCGCCATCGGCGGCGCGATCGTCGTCGTGCTCGCGCTGATCGCCACGCGCCTCCTGCTCAGCGCCGGCCGCTACGGGCACGCGCAGGCCTCCGCCTCACCATCGCCGGATGACCAGAACCACGACCAGACCATCTCGGAAGGAACCGCATCATGACCGCCATCACCATGCCTGTGCCCCGGCCCTTCAGCCACCGCGCAGCACTCCGGCTCGGTCGCGCCCTCACCGCGTGGGGGATGCGACAGCCCAAACGACAGAACCGTCACGCTGAACTCGTGTCCGCCGCTGAGCATCACCGTGATCGCGCGGCTCGCGTGCTCCCGCAGCTTCCGCGCTGAACGCGGCGCGGGAGGCGGAGGCTACACCTCGTCGTAGTCGGAGGGCTCGGTCTCGACCACCTGGGTGATCGTCGCCGAGTCCTCCGCTTCGTTGTAGCGGATCACCGTGCCGTCGTCGAGCTCGACGACGGGCTTGCCCTCCAGCCAGGTCAGCGTCCAGCGCCAGCCGTCGGTCTCGACGTCAGTGGCGGTCAGCTCATCTTCTACCGTGGAGACCGCGTAGGTCACCACTTCCGGGAGGGTCGCGGGGGGCGTCTCACCGATGCCCCAGCGGGTGCCGAGCTGCATCAGGCCGTCTCCGCGCTCTGGGCAGCGACGAGGTCGATCTCGTAGGTGACCCAGCCGGTCTTGCTGGCGACCTCGTCGTACACGCGCTGGGCATCGGAATTGTCGATCGCGGTGATCCACTGGACGACGCCGAGCCTGCGCTGCTCGGCGAGCGCCCGGACCGCGGCGATCAGCTGGTGGCCTACACCCTTGCCGCGCTCGTCCTCCAGAACGTAGAGATCGTCGAGGAAGAGCCCGCGGTCGCCCTCCAGAGGGCGTGCGAACTCGCGCACGTGGGCCAGCCCGACGATGCGGTCGCCATCGACAGCGACGTAGCCCTGCTCCTCGTGCTCGGTGTCCGTGAGCCACGACCAGAGCACGAGCGCTTTCTGGTCGGTCAGCTCGGTGTCGTAGAACTCGGCGTACTTCGCGTAGAGATCGAGCCAGGCGAAGAAGTCGCCATCCTTGACCGGTCGAACTTCGATCGACATCAGTCCCTCCGTTCGGCTTCCCTGCCCGGCCTGGAGCACGGGACATGTATCGACCATATCGCGGACCCGTTCAGGGGACGAGGTCGTAGGTGACCCACTTCGTCCTCTCAGCCACGCGATCATAGAGCCGGCGGGCCTCCTGGTTGTCCTTCGCGGTGATCCACCGGACGACCGAGAGGCCGCGTTCTTTCGCGAGTTCGCGGAGCTCTTCGAGGAGCGCCGTGCCCGCGCCGTCGCCGCGCGCGTCCGGCACGACGAACAGGTCGTCGAGGTAGAAGCCCTTGCTGCCGTCGAGCGGACGGGCGAATTCGCGCACGTGGGCCATCCCGATGGGAGTGCCCTCCTCGTCGACGGCGAAGTACGCTTCCAGGCCGCTGTCGGGATCGGTGATCCAGCTCCAGACCAGAAGCGCCTTCTCGTCTGTGATGGGACTCTCGTAGAAATCGCCGTACCCCGTGTAGAGGTCGAGCCAGGTGAAGAACTCGTTGTCCTCCACGCGCCGGACGTCAGCCGTCATCGTTCCTCCTCGCTGGGCACCTGCGCAAGGAGGATATCGGTCACCGAGAGCTCTTCGGCGGATGCGAAACGCAGTTCGGCGATTCTGCCCACCGACGCGAGGTCGGCGGAGGCGGACTCGATGGCCGCGATCTCGTCGGCCGGTCCGCTGATGACGGCGGAGTCGACGGGGGTTCGCTGGGAGGCCTTCGCTGCCGTCTTGGCCCCGCGGATCGCGGTCAGGGCGCGGCCCACCACAGTCAGGACGCTGTGCGTCACCGGCCAATCCGCGGAGACCTCGTCGGGGTGCGGCCAAGCGGCCAGATGCACCGATCCAGCCTCCGACCAGCTCCAGGCCTCCTCGGAGGCGAACGGCAGCACGGGCGCGAACAGGCGCAGGAACGCCGACAGAGCCACGCGGAGGGCGACGACGGCCGAGACCTGCCCGGCGTCCGACTCGCCGTACGCGCGCTCCTTCACGAGCTCGAGGTAGTCGTCGCAGAAGGTCCAGAAGAACGTCTCGGCGACCTCGAGGGCCCGCGCGTGGTCGTAGCCGTCTAGGGCGGCGGTGGCGTCGGCCACGACGGCCGAGAGCTGCTGCAGCATGCTGCGGTCGAGTGGAGCGGTCACCAGGGCCAGGTCGAGCGAGGCGGGCGCGTCGAAGCCGTGGATGAACTTCGCGGCGTTGAGCAGCTTGATCGCCAGGCGTCGGCCGATCTTGATCTGGGTCGGGTTCTGCGGGTCGAAGGAGGCGTCGGTGCCGAGACGGGACGACGCCGCCCAGTAGCGCACCGCGTCGGAGCCGTGGCGCTCGAGGATGTCGGCCGGGGTGACGACGTTGCCCTTCGACTTCGACATCTTCTTGCGGTCGGGGTCGACGATGAAGCCGGAGAGGGCGGCGTTCGTCCACGGCGCGACGCCGTCCTCGAGCTGCGAGCGCAGGAGGGTCGAGAACAGCCAGGTGCGGATGATGTCCTGGCCCTGCGGGCGTAGGTCGAACGGAGCGACCGTCCGGAAGAGCTCCGGGTCGTCCACCCAGCCACCTGCGAGCTGCGGGGTGAGCGAGGAGGTCATCCAGGTGTCCATCACGTCGTGCTCGCCGACGAAGCCGCCCGCCTGGCCGCGCTGCGCCTCCGCGAACCCGGGCGCCGGATCGGACGACGGGTCGACGGGGAGGTTCTCCTCCGACGGCAGGATGGGCTGGTCGAAGACGGGGTCGCCGTCGGCGTCGAGCGGATACCACACCGGGAGCGGCACGCCGAAGAAGCGCTGGCGGGAGATCAGCCAGTCGCCGGTGAGGCCGTTGACCCAGTTCTCATAGCGCACGCGCATGAAGTCGGGGTGCCAGTCGATACTGCGGCCGAGCTCGATGAGTCGCTCGCGGAGCTGCTCGTCGCGGGCGCCGTTCTTGACGTACCACTGGCGGGTGGAGACGATCTCGAGCGGCTTGTCGCCCTTCTCGAAGAACTTCACCGGGTGCTGGATCGGCTTCGGCTCGCCGACGAGGTCGCCGGAGGCGCGCAGCAGCTCCACCACGGCCTGCTTCGCCGAGAACACGGTCTTACCGGAGAGCTGCGCGTACGCCTCGCGGCCGGCGTCGCTCTCGATGGCCGCCGGCGGCTCGGGGAGGATCCGGCCGTCGAAGCCGATGATCGAACGGTTCGGGAGGTCGAGCTCGCGCCACCAGGTGACGTCGGTGATGTCGCCGAAGGTGCAGATCATGGCGATGCCGGTTCCCTTGTCGGGCTGGGCCAGGTGGTGGGCGACCACGGGCACCTCCACGTCGAACAGCGGGGTGCGCACGGTGGTGCCGAACAGCGGCTGGTAGCGCTCGTCATCCGGGTGCGCCACCAGGGCGACGCAAGCGGGCAGCAGCTCCGGCCGGGTGGTCTCGACGTAGATAGGACCGTCGGCGCCGCGGAAGCCCACGCGGTGGTAGGCGCTCGGCTGCTCGCGGTCCTCCAGCTCGGCCTGGGCGACAGCCGTACGGAAGGTGATGTCCCACAAGGTAGGCGCGAGCGCCTGGTACGCCTCGCCCCTGGCGACGTTGCGCAGGAAGGCGAGCTGCGATGTGTGCAGGGCCTCACGGCCGATGGTGCGGTAGGTCTGCGACCAGTCGACGGAGAGCCCGAGTGTGCGCCACAGCGCCTCGAACTGCTTCTCGTCCTCGACCGTCAGCCGCTCGCAGAGCTCGATGAAGTTGCGGCGCGAGATCGGCTTCTGATCGGCCGCCTTGCTGCTCTTGTTGTCGCCGCCCTCGAACGGCGGCACGAAGTCGGGCTCGTAGGGCAGCGACGGGTCGCAGCGCACGCCGTAGTAGTTCTGCACGCGGCGCTCGGTCGGGAGGCCGTTGTCGTCCCAGCCCATCGGGTAGAAGACGCGCTTTCCGCGCATGCGCTGGAAGCGGGCGACGATGTCGGTGTGCGTGTAGCTGAACACGTGACCGATGTGGAGCGAGCCGGAGGCCGTGGGCGGCGGGGTGTCGATCGAGTAGATCGCGTCGCGGCCGGCGGCGATGGCCCCGTCGCGGTCGAAGACGAAGGTGCCGTCCTGCTGCCACCGGTCGCCCCATACGGCCTCCAGACCTTCGAGTGCGGGCTTGTCGGGCACGGGGTTCGCGGCGGTCATGGCTCTCCGATTCCATATGTGCGGCACCGTGTCAACGGGGTGCCTGAGTGTGTGGGGCTGCCTCCAAGGGTACCGGAGCACTGCAGCGGGGTACGTCGTCGTCGCTGTGCGCAGCCGAAAGCGACGACAACGCGCACCCGCGGATCAGGACTCCGCGTCGTCGAGGATCGGCCGGCGCCGGGCGGCCGCCCGCGCTGCGACCAGGGTGATGATCGACATGATCGCCAGCACGATGCCCGGGTGCCACCAGGCGTTGCCGACGGCCTGCCCGAACACCAGCGTGAGCGCGGGCACGAACGAGGTGAGCAGCGCCGCGACGCTGTACGCCACCGAGAGCGCGCTGTAGCGGATCGGGCTCGGGAACAGGTCGGACATCAGGCCGCCGAGGCCCGCCCACGAGAGCGTCGGGAGGATGCCGCCGATGAGCATGCTGCCGACGAGCACGCCGAACGACGCCGACTGCAGCAGGAAGTACATCGGGAAGGCGACCACCAGAGTGCCGATCGCGCCGATCGCGACCACGCGCGCCGAGCCGATCTTCGTGGCCCACAGCCCGAACAGCGGGATGGTGACCAGCTGCAGCAGGCCGCCGATCGTCGTGGCGACCAGGAGGTCCTGGAACTTGAACCCGAGCACGGCGGTGCCGTAGTCGACCATGTAGGTGTTCATCAGCGAGTACGAGCCGATGCCCAGCACCGCGGCGCCGATCGCGATGACGAAGGCCGTCGGGGCCTTGGTGAACACGTCGATGACCGGGAAGCGGTCGCGGCGGCCGGTCTCGACGAGCTTGCGGAAGACGGGCGTCTCGTCGATCGACCAGCGCAGGTACAGCGATACGAGGAGCAGCGGGAACGCCGTCAGGAACGGGATGCGCCATCCCCACGCGGCGATGTCGGCCTGCGACATCGTGAGCGTGAGCACGATGAAGACCACCGCACTCAGGATGGACCCGACCGGCGAGCCGAGCTGGGGGAGCGCAGCGTAGAAGCCACGGCGCTTCGGGTTGGCGTACTCGGTCGCGAGCAGGATCGAGCCTCCCCACTCGCCGCCGAGGGAGAGACCCTGCACGAGTCGGAGGAGCACGAGGGCGACACCGCCGAACCATCCGGCGGCCGCGTACGTCGGCAGCACGCCGACGAGTCCGGTGCTGATGCCCATCAGCAGGATCGTCATGAGCAGGACGGGACGCCGCCCGATGCGGTCGCCCAGGTGGCCGAAGACCACGGCGCCGACCGGACGGATGACGAACCCGGCAGCGATCGCGAGGAACCCCGCGAGCACCCCGCCGAACGCGCCGAGCGGCGTGAAGAAGAGCGGACCGACGAAGAAGGCGGCGAAATACGCGTAGAGGTAGAAGTCGTACGATTCGAGGGAGGTTCCGACGAACGACGCGATGGCGACGCGGCGAGCCGTGCCCGGTGTGATCCCGGGGCGGTCGGTCTCGCTGGCGGCGAGCGTGGGGGTGGAGGTCACGGGTGTCCTTCTGACAGGGGTATCTGAACCGGGTCCAATATTAGGCGTGAGGAGACAACGCACGATGACACCGCGCCATTCCAGAGGACATGAGCCCCGCGGCCATGAGGCGTCGGGATCCGGCGCATCCGGATCCGGTCGGCCTCGAGCCTCCTCTCGCGGCATGCTGGCGGAGGCGGCGGGCGAGCTGTTCCTCGAGCAGACCTACGCGGGCACGACCGTCGACGACATCGCGCGCAGGGCCGGAGTGAGCCGGGCGACCTTCTTCAATTACTTCTCCGCCAAGAGCGATCTGCTGTGGCTGGAGGTCGACGAGTCGCTGGCGGCGTTCCCCGCCATGCTCGAGGCCGCGGACGACGGTGTGGAGCCGATGGCCGCTGTGCTCGCCGCGGTCGTGCGGCTGGCCGACGGCTTCGGCCCCGAGCGCCTGCCGCTCGCGGTGACCCAGGTGGAGCTGATGGGGACGGACGCCGAACTGCAGGCGTCCGCCCTCCCACGCTTCCTGGCCGTCGTGCGTCAGGTCGCCGCCGCGATCGGTCGCCGGTCGGGCGACGACGCGCACGGCCTTCTGCCCCGGGCTGCGGCGACGGCGGTCGTCGGCGCAGCGGTTGCCGCGGCGGGCGTCTGGGCGCGCGCCGGCGTGGGCCGCGGCCCGCTGACACCGGTGGTGCGCGATGCCGTCGAGCCGGTGTGCGCGGGCTTCGCAGCCGCCCTCGCGAACCGATAGACTGGTGCGAACGACGTCAACCCGGCAATCACCGGCGAGTCTTCGGAAGAACGGCGGGCACTCGCCCGCTCAGTAGAACCGAACGGGGCAGGCCCGTCACAGCCGCAGAACGAGAGGCCCTCTCCGGTTCACGCCGGTTGGCCGGCGCCGCGGCCGGTGGGGGCAAGCGGGGTGGTACCGCGGCGGGCGTGCAAGCGTCCGGCGTCCTCGTGCAGAGACGAAACTGCCAGGAGAGAGATGCCGTACCCCAAGTCAGCGCCGGATGGAGCCGCCGAGTCCGGGCGCGAGCCGCGTCAGGATGTCACGCCGTCGCCGGTGTTCTCGGAGATCGAGACGGACGTGCTCGCGTTCTGGGCCGAGGACGGCACGTTCCGGGCGTCGGTCGAGAACCGCGAGGGCGCACCCGAGTGGGTCTTCTACGACGGGCCGCCGTTCGCGAACGGCCTCCCGCACTACGGCCACCTCCTCACCGGGTACGCGAAGGATGTCTTCCCACGCTTCCAGACCATGCGCGGCAAGAAGGTCGAGCGGCGGTTCGGCTGGGACACCCACGGGCTCCCCGCCGAGCTGGAGGCCGAGCGGCAGTTGGGCATCACCGACAAGGCCCAGATCGAGGAGATGGGGCTCGCGGCCTTCAACCAGGCGGCGAAAGACTCCGTGCTGCGCTACACCCGTGAGTGGCAGGAGTACGTCACCCGCCAGGCGCGCTGGGTCGACTTCGACAACGACTACAAGACACTCGACACCTCCTACATGGAGTCGGTGATCTGGGCGTTCAAGCGACTGCACGAGAAGGGCCTCGCGTACGAGGGGCACCGCGTCCTGCCGTACTGCTGGCGCGACCAGACCCCGCTCTCGAACCACGAGCTGCGCATGGACGACGACGTCTACAAGATGCGTCAGGACCAGACGGTCACGGTGACCTTCCCGCTCACGGGCGCGAAGGCCGAGGCGCTGGGCCTCACCGGCGTGCGCGCTCTCGCCTGGACGACGACGCCGTGGACACTTCCCACGAACCTCGCACTCGTGGTCGGTCCCGACATCGAGTACGCCGTCGTCCCGGCCGGTCCGAACGGCGCGGCCGATGTGCACGGACGCGCGAGCGGCCGGCACAGCGCCGGACTCCAGGAGGGGTCGCTGAGCGGCGAGTACCTCCTCGCTGTCGACCTGGTCGGCAACTACGCGAAAGACCTGGGCTACGGCTCCCCGGAGGCCGTGCGCAAGGCGATCAGCCGCACGGTCCTCGGGCGCGACCTTCGGGGCGTGACCTACGACCGGCTCTGGGACTACTACGCCGATACCGAGATGTACGGCACGCAGAACGCGTGGCAGATCCTCGTCGACGACTACGTGACCACCGAGGACGGCACCGGCCTCGTCCATCAGGCGCCCGCCTACGGCGAGGACGACCAGCGGGTCTGCGAAGCCGCCGGCATCCCGGTCATCATCTCGGTGGACGATGGCGCGCGCTTCCTCCCCGAGGTCCAGGACGTCGCGGGCCTGCAGGTCTTCGAGGCGAACAAGCCGCTCACGACGCTGCTGCGCGAGGAGGGCCGCCTGCTGCGTCAGGCGAGCTACGAGCACTCCTACCCGCACTGCTGGCGCTGCCGCAACCCGCTCATCTACAAGGCGGTGTCGAGCTGGTTCGTGCGCGTGACCGCGTTCCGCGACCGCATGGTCGAGCTCAACCAGGGCATCAACTGGGTGCCGGAGAACGTCAAGGACGGCCAGTTCGGCAAGTGGCTCGCCGGCGCCCGCGACTGGTCGGTGTCGCGCAACCGCTACTTCGGCTCGCCGATCCCGGTGTGGAAGAGCGACGATCCCGACTACCCGCGCGTCGACGTGTACGGCTCGCTGGAGGAGCTCGAGCGCGACTTCGGGAGGCTGCCGGTCAACGCCGCGGGCGAGCCCGACCTCCACCGCCCGTACATCGACGAGCTGACGCGGCCCAATCCGGACGACCCGACGGGCCGGTCGACGATGCGCCGCATCCCGGACGTGCTCGACGTGTGGTTCGACTCCGGGTCGATGCCGTTCGCCCAGGTGCACTACCCGTTCGAGAACCATGACTGGTTCGACAGCCACAACCCGGCGGACTTCATCGTCGAGTACATCGGCCAGGCGCGCGGCTGGTTCTACCTGCTGCACACGCTCGGCACGGCGCTGTTCGACCGGGCGGCGTTCAAGAACGTGATCTCGCACGGCATCGTGCTCGGCAGCGACGGACAGAAGATGTCGAAGTCGCTGCGCAACTACCCCGACGTCAACGAGGTCTTCGACCGCGACGGCTCCGACGCGATGCGCTGGTTCCTGATGTCGAGCCCGGTGCTGCGTGGCGGCAACCTGATCGTGACCGAGGAGGGCATCCGCGAGGGTGTCCGCCAGGTGCTGCTGCCGCTGTGGAGCACCTGGTACTTCTTCTCGCTGTACGCCAACGCGACGGGCTACGAGGCGAAGCACTCCACCGCCTCCACCGATATCCTCGACCGTTACCTGCTGGCCAAGACGCGCGACCTCGTGGAGGCCGTGACGATCGACCTCGACGGTCTCGACTCGACGCTGGCCGCCGCGAAGCTCCGCGACTTCGCCGATGTGCTCACGAACTGGTACGTGCGCCGCTCGCGCGACCGGTTCTGGGTCGGCGTATCGGAGGACGGCTCGGGCACCGAGGCCTTCGACACCCTTTACACGGTGCTCGAGACCGTGGCGCGCGTGGCGGCCCCTCTGCTGCCCCTGGTGGCCGAGCGCATCTGGAAGGACCTTACCGGTGGACGCAGCGTCCACCTGACCGACTGGCCAGAGGCCGACGGGTTCCCCGCCGACGACGCGCTCGTCGACGCGATGGACCGCATCCGTGCGATCAGCTCGACCACGCTCTCGCTGCGCAAGCAGTCGGGGCGACGGGTGCGTCTCCCGCTGGCGTCGCTCACGGTGGTCGCAGCCGACGCAGACGCCTTGCGCCCGTTCGAGGCGATCCTGCGCGACGAGCTCAACGTCAAGGCGGTCGAGTTGGTCGAGCTCACCGACGACAGCGCGGTCTCCTACGGCATCACCAGCCGCCTGACGGTCAACGCGCGCGCGGCCGGCCCGCGGCTCGGCAAGCAGGTGCAGCAGGTCATCCAGGCCGCGCGATCCGGTGACTGGTCGGAGCACGACGGAGTCGTTACCGTGGGCGGCGTGGAGCTGGTCGAGGGCGAGTACGAGCTGGTCCTGGAGACCGCTCAGAGCGACGAGGACGCATCGTCGGCCCTTGCGCTGCTCCCGGGAGGAGGCTTCGTCCTGCTCGACACCACCACGACGCCGGAGCTCGCGGCCGAGGGACTGGCCCGCGACGTCATCCGCGCCGTACAGGACACCCGCAAGGCGGCGGGGCTCGACGTGAGCGACCGAATCGAGCTGAGCGTCGCATTCGAGCACGCCGACGACGCGCGGGCCATCGCTCTCGCCGGCGACGCCGTCGACATCGCGGCCGAGACGCTGGCTCTGGAGTTCGCCTTCGTCTCGGCGGACGACGACCTCGACGACGACGGCGACGGGTTCATCAAGGAGTTCAGCGCGGGCCAGTTCGCGAACGCGGGCCGGTTCACGGTCGGCGTGACGAAGGTGGAGGACGCCCGGTGACCGACGACGAGGAGCTGCGCGACGAGGCGGAGGCCGTCTACCAGGCGTTGCTCGCGCGCGTCGGAGAGGGCGTCCCCGAGCGTCGGCTGGACGCCACGCGCCGGGCTGTCGAGCTGCTCGGCGAGCCGCAGCGGGCGTACCCGATTATCCACATCACCGGAACCAACGGCAAGACGTCTACGAGCCGCATCGCCGAGAGCATCCTGCGCGCCTACGGGCTGCGCACGGGCCTGCTCACGAGCCCCCACCTGGTGCGCTTCAACGAGCGCATCATGATCGACGGCCGGCCGATCTCCGATGAAGCGCTGGTGCGCAACTGGGAGGACGTGCGTCCGTACCTCGAGATCATCGACGCCGAGCTGGAGGCGCAGGGCAAGGCGCCGCTGACCTTCTTCGAGGCGGTGACGGCTCTCGCCTTCGCCGCCTTCGCCGACGCGCCGGTCGACGTCGCGGTGATCGAGGTCGGAATGGGCGGCGAGTGGGACTCGACCAACGTCGGAGACGGCCAGGTCGCGGTGTTCACGCCGATCTCCCTCGACCACACCCGCCAGCTCGGCGACACGATCCGCGAGATCGCGCGCACCAAGTCGGGGATCATCAAGCCGTCCGCCGATGTCGTCACCTCTGCTCAGATGCCGGAGGCCATGGCCGAGCTGGAGGAGGCGGCACGGCTGACCGAATCGACCCTGGCCGCGCAGCCGAAGGCGTTCGACGTCGTCGATACTCGCGTCGCCGTGGGTGGTCAGCTGGTAACCGTGCGCGGTCGCGCCGCGACCTATGAGGACGTCTTCCTCCCGCTGTACGGCGATCACCAGGCGCAGAACGCCGCTGTAGCGGTTGCGGCTGTGGAGACGTTCCTCGGCCGCGGCAGCCAGCCGCTCAAGGCCGACCTGGTCGAGGAGGGCTTCGCCACGGCGACCTCTCCCGGGCGCCTGCAGCTGATCGGCGTAGAGCCGACCATCCTCGTCGACGCCGCGCACAACCCGGCCGGTGCGGCAGCGCTCGCCGACGCAGTGCGCCGCTATTTCGACTTCGACGAGCTCACCTTCGTCCTCGGCAGCCTCGGCGACAAGGACACGCGCGGCGTGGTCCGCGCCCTCGCGCCCGTCGCCGCGCAGTTCTTCGTGACGGAGCCGGCCTCCGATCGCGCGCTGGCGGCAGAGGACCTCGGCGACATCGTTCGCGACGAGGCAGGCGACGAGGCGACGATCGTCTACTCCGACGCGCTCGACGCGGTGGAGGCCGCCCGCGAGTGGGCGGGCGAGGAGCCGCGGCGCGCTGTCGTGATCACCGGCTCGATCGTGCTGGTCGGAGCCGTCATGGCGTACGCCGCCGAGCAGGGCTGGAAGGACGCGACCGCGTGACCGCCCAGACCCCCGCCGGCTCGAACGAGCCCGCGAAGCCTCCACGCGTCCGGCGGCAGAGGTCGCTCCGGGAGAGCCTCGGCTCGATCGTGCTGGGCTTCGAGCTCATCGTCGTCTTCCTGGGGGCGCTGGTGCTCTTCGGGCTCAAGAGCCTGCCCGCGTGGATCGCGCTGGGCGGGGGAGCAGCGGTCGTCATCCTGATGATCGCCGCCATCGGGCTGATGCGGAACCGCGTCGGCGTCGTCTTGGGCTGGATCGTGCAGCTCCTCGTCGTCGCCGCGGGGTTCCTCGTGCCCGCCTTCTTCATCGTGGGGGCGATCTTCACGGCCATGTGGACCTACTGCATGATCGCCGCCTCCCGCATCGACCGGAACAACCGAACGGAGACCAGATGACCACCGCTGTCGAAGAGACCCTCGTCCTCGTCAAGCCCGACGGAGTCGCCCGCAACCTCACGGGTGAGATCCTGCGCCGCATCGAGGCGAAGGGCTATTCGCTCGTCGACGTGCGCATGCTGCAGGCCGACCGTGAACTGCTCGCGAAGCACTACGCCGAGCACGAGGGCAAGCCGTTTTACGGGCCCCTCGTGGAGTTCATGGAGTCCGGGCCGATCGTCGCCCTGCGTGTCGCGGGCAACCGCGTGATCGAGGGCTTCCGGTCGCTCGCCGGCGCCACGGACCCGACCACGGCCGCCCCCGGCACGATCCGCGGCGACCTGGCCCGCGACTGGGGACTCAAGGTGCAGCAGAACCTGGTGCACGGCTCTGACTCTCCCGAGTCGGCGCAGCGCGAGCTCTCGCTCTGGTTCGGCTGAGCGCGCGGCGCTTCAGACACGAGAAGGGCGCCCGTTCCAGCTGAACGGGAGCCCTTCTCTTCGTGCGTGGATCAGGCGAACGCGCGGTGGATCCAGTCGAGCTGGACCTGCGCCAGGATCGCCACGATCGCGTAGCTGACGATCGTGATCAGCGGCACCCAGCCGTAGAGCGTGCCGAAGAACGACCGGGCGCGCTCGGGCAGCGGGATGTGCCCCTCCTTGAGGTTGTAGAGCGTGACCGCCCAGAAAGTCGGGATCGTCACCGTCCAGGTGACCATGCACCAGGGGCAGAGCACATTGAGCACGGTGAGCGACTGGGTGATCAGGAAGATGACGAGCGCGAGCGCCAGGACGACGCCGACGTTGAAGGCGATCCAGTACCAGCGGGCGAAACGCCCGGCGGCGAAGAGCCCGACGCCGACCGCGATCGTCGCCGTCCAGCCGCCGAGGCCGAGGATCGGGTTCGGGAAGCCGAGCAGGGAGCCCTGCCACGAGTTGAGGTTCTTGCTGCAGCCGACGAGGACGTTGAAATTGCAGGAGAGCTGGGCGTTCGCGTTCTCGAGCAGGTGGAATTTGTCCACCGTGAGCATGAAGGCCGCCCACAGTCCGATCACGCCGGCGACGATCAGGAAGATCGCGAGCGCGGTCGGCCGCCGGTACGTCGCTGGTGCGGAGTCGGTCGTTGCGGTGGAGGGCGCGGTCTTCGAGGCAGGCACAGTCGGATTATGGCATGTCGCGACGCGGTGCTTCTGTGAACGCGGGTCGCGCCGGTGGATCGCCCTCGACATGCGATAATCATTGGATAAGTCGTCCCGGCAGCACGCCGGCCGACACCAACAGAAGGCTTGAGGGCGCCAGGCGCGCCCGAATGAAACAGCCGGTCGCTCACGACCGGCACGAGACAAGTGAAAACCGGACGGACGGTGCCACGAGCACCCGCTGTCCGATCAAGGATTACGGAGGGGCCGCGCGCGGCACCTCCGACGGAGAGTACCCGGCGAGCGGGTTGCCGCTGCCGGTCGAGGAGCGCACCAGCGATGGTGGAAAACGAGAATATCGACAACACGAACAGCAACGATCAGAGCTCGGGAGGACGCAGACGCCGCAGTATCTTCGGCGGCAGACGGGTCAGCCGACCGGCCGGCACGGCGGAGACGCCGGTGTTCGCCGAGGAGCGCGAGGTCGCTGCCGAGCAGGTCGCCGTCGAGCAGGCTCCAGAGGAGTCGGCTCGCGCCGAGCGCGCACCTGCCGACACGCCAGCCGCGGCGACCGAGAAGCAGCTCGCTGCCGCCGGCGCAGCGCTCGGCACGGCGACAGGCGGTCACGAGCCTCCTGCGCTGCCCGACCGCCACGGCGAGCAGCCGGAGGCCCCCGTGGCGTACGTCCCCGGGCTGCCGCCGACGACCCTGCTCTTCCAGGCGCCCGACATCCTGCCGCTGCCGCCGCTGCCCGACGACGAGCCGACCGGCTCGGTCCGTCGCCGCTCGCGCCGACGCGCGGGTGAGAACGGGCGTAACGAGGCGAACGATCCGGCGAACACCGTCGTCAAGGTTCGTACTCCGCGCGAGCCGGAGTTGATCACCGAGCCGCAGAAGGTCAAGGGCTCCACGCGCCTCGAGGCCAAGAAGCAGCGCCGCCGCGACGGCCGCGACGCGGGGCGCCGCCGACCGGTGATCACCGAGGCCGAGTTCCTCGCGCGCCGCGAGTCCGTCGACCGTCAGATGGTCGTCCGCTCGAAGGGCGGGCGCATCCAGATCGGCGTCCTCGAAGACAAGGTGCTGGTCGAGCACTACGTGGCCCGCTCGCAGGAGGCTTCGCTCATCGGCAATGTCTACCTCGGTCGCGTGCAGAACGTGCTCCCGAGCATGGAGGCCGCATTCGTCGACATCGGTCGCGGCCGCAACGCCGTGCTGTACTCCGGCGAAGTCGACTGGGATGCCGTCGAGACCGGAAACCAGCCGCGCCGCATCGAGCTCGCACTGAAGGCCGGCGACCGCGTTCTGGTGCAGGTCACGAAAGACCCGGTCGGACACAAGGGCGCCCGCCTCACCAGCCAGATCTCGCTGCCGGGCCGCTACCTGGTCTACGTGCCGAACGGCTCCATGAACGGCATCAGCCGCAAGCTGCCGGACACCGAGCGCTCGCGACTCAAGAAGATCCTCAAGGAGGTCCTCCCCGAGAACGCCGGCGTGATCGTGCGCACGGCGGCGGAGGGCGCGACCGAGGAGCAGCTCACCCTCGACGTCACGCGGCTCACGGCGCAGTGGGGGGACATCAGCAGGCAGGTCGAGGCGCAGCAGGCGCCCGCGCTGCTGCACAGCGAGCCGGATCTGCTCATCAAGATCATCCGCGACGTGTTCAACGAGGACTTCCAGAAGCTGGTCATCGCCGGCGACGACGCGCGCCAGACCATCGAGAGCTACCTCCGCCAGGTCGCCCCCGATCTGATCGACCGGGTGGAGGCCTACGCCGGCGACCGTGACGCCTTCGACGAGTTCCGGATCACCGAGCAGATCGAGAAGGCGCTCGAGCGCAAGGTCTGGCTCCCGTCCGGCGGTTCGCTCGTCATCGACCGCACCGAGGCGATGACCGTCGTCGACGTGAACACCGGCAAGTTCGTCGGCTCCGGCGGCAACCTCGAGGAGACCGTCACCAAGAACAATCTGGAGGCCGCGGAGGAGATCGTCCGCCAGCTCCGGTTGCGCGACATCGGCGGCATCATCGTCGTCGACTTCATCGACATGGTTCTGGAGTCCAACCGCGACCTGGTGCTGCGCCGCCTCATCGAGTGCCTGAGCCGGGACCGGACCAAGCACCAGGTTGCCGAGGTCACCTCCCTCGGCCTGGTGCAGATGACCCGCAAGAAGCTCGGCCTCGGCCTCCTGGAGACCTTCAGCGAGGCGTGCGAGGTGTGCGCGGGGCGCGGCGTGATCGTCCACCACGATCCGGTCGTGAAGCACCGTCAGCCGCAGCAGCAGCCGCAGAACGAGCGTCGCCGCGGTCGCGGAGGCAACGGCGGGGGCCAAGCCGCGTCGAGCGCTCCGCACTCCGGCAACGGCACGCACGCGATCACCGACGACGCCAAGAACGCGCTTGCGCAGATCGCGGCGTCCACGCTGCACCTGCACCACGAGGACGAAGGCTCACCCGCAGGGGAGGCGACGGCTCCCGCCGCCGAGTCGACGCAGGTCACGCCCAAGAAGCGCCGCCGCAAGAGCAAGGGCCAGCGCGACGAGCAGCGCACGGAGAACCCGGAGCAGCAGACCGAACCGGCGCAGGCCCCGGCCGAAGCCGTGTCGGCGGCAGACGCCGCCGAGCCCGAGACGATCGCGAACGTCGACCTCCCGTTGATCGACCTGCCGGTGCCGACCGAGTCTCCCGCTCACGCTCCTGCGGCGTCCGCGGTGGAGACCGCGATCCTGCTCGACTCCGTCCTCGACGCCCTCCCGAACCCGCAGACGTCGGGACAGGGGCGCAGCCGCGGCCGTCGCGCCAGCACCGCCGTCATCACCGGCGGCGAACTCGCGGGCGATCAGCGGGACTCCTGATCACTCCTCGTCGACCGCGTCCGTCCTCACGTTCTCGTGACGTCGGTCGCGGTCGCGGGCGTGCACCCGGAGGCCGCTCGCGATGAGCCGGCTCACCAACTCCTTGCCGTCGACCGGCACGGCTCCGGCCGCTATCAGCTCGTCGTAGCGGCGGTCCGGCACGTCGTAGTGGTCGAGGTCGAACGCGCGTGCCGGGATGTGTGCCGCGGCGGCGAACGCGTGGAGCTCGTCGAGCGTCGAATCGCTGACCAGGTGCGACCACAACATGCCGTGGGCGGGCCATGCAGGGGGATCGATCAGGACCGTCATAGGATGATTGTAGGAACCGGCCCCGTCCAGGGTGCCGGGAGGTCTCGACGCCCCCTCGCTGAATTGACGGGTCGTGCGGCGTCGGGTAAAGTTGACCGTTGGTGTGTGCCGGTAGACCGGTACACCCTCGCGGTTTTCTGAGAGCCACCCGCCGCCATCGACGGGCGCGAGCTCACCAGTAACTCCCTGAACAAACAAGAGCAGGACAGGTCCACGGCGTCGCCGGGAGCTGCTCCCCGACGAAAAGGTACGTGAAAGTGGTTTACGCAGTTGTGCGCGCCGGTGGCCGGCAGGAGAAGGTCGAGGTCGGCACCATCGTGACGATGGACCGCATCAAGGCCGACAAGGACGGCAACGTCGAGTTGGCTGCCGTCCTGCTCGTCGATGGTGACAAGATCACCTCTGACGCGAAGTCCCTCGCCAAGGTGAAGGTGACCGCCGAGGTCCTCGGTGACCTGCGCGGCCCGAAGATCGTCATCCAGAAGTTCAAGAACAAGACCGGCTACAAGAAGCGCCAGGGCCACCGCCAGGAGCTCACGCGCGTCAAGATCACCGGCATCAAGTAGCCGACAGCGAACCTCTCGAGGAGAAGAAGACATGGCACACAAAAAGGGCGCGAGTTCCACTCGCAACGGTCGTGACTCGAACGCGCAGCGCCTCGGCGTGAAACGCTTCGGCGGCCAGACCGTCAACGCCGGCGAGATCCTGGTCCGCCAGCGCGGCACTCACTTCCACCCGGGCGTCAACGTCGGCCGTGGTGGCGACGACACCCTGTTCGCCCTCGCGGCGGGCTCGGTCGAGTTCGGCAACAAGGGCGGCCGCAAGGTCGTCAACATCGTGGCCGTCGAGGCCTGAGCCTCACCCACGACTGCACTTCACGGATGGGCGGGCTTCGGCCCGCCCATCCGTCGTTTACACCGATCTGAGGAGCACCATGGCAACGTTCGTCGACCGCGTGACGCTTCACCTGCGCGCGGGCAACGGCGGCAACGGGTGCGTCTCCGTCCGCCGCGAGAAGTTCAAGCCGCTTGCCGGCCCCGACGGCGGCAACGGCGGGAACGGCGGCGACATCGTCCTGGTCGCCGACCCGCAGGTCACGACGCTGCTGGGCTATCACCGCCACCCGCACCGCTCGAGCGACAACGGCGGCTTCGGCATGGGCGACCACCGCAGCGGACAGACCGGCGGCGAGCTGGAGCTCCCCGTGCCCGTCGGCACCGTCGTCAAGACGGCCGACGGCGAGGAGCTCGTCGACCTCACCGAGCCGGGCATGCGCTTCGTCGCGGCCGCGGGCGGCCTCGGCGGCCTTGGCAATGCGGCCCTCGCCACGACCAAGCGCAAGGCGCCGGGCTTCGCTCTCTTGGGAACCCCCGGCTGGGAGGGCGATGTCCTCCTCGAGCTGAAGACGGTCGCCGATGTCGCGCTCGTCGGCTATCCCTCGGCGGGCAAGTCGAGCCTCATCGCCGCGCTGTCGGCGGCGAAGCCGAAGATCGCCGACTATCCCTTCACCACGTTGCACCCCAACCTCGGCGTGGTGCAGGCCGGTGACGTGCGCTACACCGTCGCCGACGTCCCCGGCCTCATCGAGGGAGCGAGCGAAGGCCGCGGTCTCGGTCTCGAGTTCCTGCGGCACGTCGAGCGCTGCTCGGCCCTGCTGCACGTGCTCGACTGCGCAACGCTCGAGCCGGGGCGCGACCCGCTCAGCGACCTGGAGGTCATCCTCCGCGAGCTCGCGGCGTATCCGGTGCCGGAGGGTCAGGTGCCGCTGCTGGACCGCCCGCAGCTCATCGCCCTCAACAAGATCGATGTGCCCGACGCGCGCGAGCTCGCCGACTTCGTCCGTTCGGACCTCGAGGCGCGCGGCTACCGGGTGTTCGAGATCTCCACTGTCAGTCACGAGGGCCTCCGCGCGCTGTCGTTCGCGTTGGCCGAGCTGGTCGAGGAGGCTCGGAGGGCCGAGGCGGCCGAGGCCGAGGTGCGCCCGCGGATCGTCATCCGGCCTAAGGGCGTCGACGACGCCGGGTTCACCGTGAAGGTCGAGGGCGGCTCCGACGGGCCGGTGTACCGCATCCTCGGCGCGAAGCCCGAACGCTGGGTCGCGCAGACCGACTTCGCCAACGACGAGGCCGTCGGCTTTCTCGCCGATCGCCTGGCCAAGCTCGGCGTGGAGGACCGGCTGTTCACCGCGGGCGCCGTCGCTGGCTCCACGGTCGTGATCGGCCGGGGCAACGGCGTGGTGTTCGACTGGGAGCCGACGCTGACCTCCACCGCCGAGCTGATCAGCTCGCCGCGCGGAACGGATGCCCGCATCGACGCGAGCCATCGCCCCACCAGAGCGCAGCGTCGCGAAGACTACTTCGACCGGATGGACGGCAAGGCCGAGGCCCGCGCCGAGCTGCTCCGCGAGAAGGAGGCCGGCCTCTGGCAGGACGACGACTACGAGGACTACGACGGCCAGGACTCCGGTTCCCGGGGCGAGGCGGAAGGCGGGACGGGCAGGGAATGACGATCGACGAGCGCGCCCAGGTCCCGACCGCCCGACGGATCATCGTGAAGGTCGGCTCGTCCTCCATCAGCGGTGAGAACGCCGGCCAGATCGGCCCGCTCGTCGACGCCCTCGCCGAGGCCCACGGCCGCGGTACCCAGGTCATCCTGGTGTCGTCCGGCGCCATCGCGACCGGAATCCCGTACCTGTCGCTCGATGAGCGCCCGACCGACCTGGCGACCCAGCAGGCCGCCGCCGCCGTCGGTCAGAACGTGCTCATCTACCGCTACCAGGACAGCCTGGACCGCTACGAGATCGTGG
The DNA here is from genome assembly GCF_049993355.1 of Leifsonia sp. McL0607. Classification (GTDB taxonomy): domain Bacteria; phylum Actinomycetota; class Actinomycetes; order Actinomycetales; family Microbacteriaceae; genus Leifsonia. The sequence goes on from NZ_CP188253.1 coordinate 3,102,391, forward strand.
CGGGGCAGGTGCTCCTGACAGCGGGTGACATGGAGAATCCGACGCACCGCAGCAACGCGAAGCGTGCGATGGAGCGGTTGCTCGACCTGCGTATCCTCCCCATCGTCAACGAGAACGACACCGTCGCGACCCACGAGATCCGGTTCGGAGACAACGACCGGCTCGCCGCCCTCGTCGCGTTGCTGGTGGAGGCGGACCTGCTTGTCCTGCTCTCCGACGTCGATGCGCTGTACACGAAACCTCCGCAGGAGGAGGGCGCCGAGCGCATCGCCGTGGTCGGCTGGGGCGACGAGCTCGCCGGGGTGGAGATCGGGTCGACGGGTCTCTCTGGCGTCGGCACCGGAGGAGCGCTCACCAAGGTGTCCGCCGCGCGCCAGGCGGCCGAGCAAGGCACGGCGGTCATCCTGACGGCGACCACACTCGTCGCGGACGCCCTGCGCGGCGAGCCCGTCGGCACCTGGTTCGCACCGGCGCCGAGCACGGACGACGTCGAGTACGTCACGAACGCCACCGCTTAGACTTGACCCATGTCTACGACCACCGCCGTCCCGGTCTCTGCCGCCGACCGCCTCAGCGCGGCCAAGGCCTCGTCGCCGGCGCTCGCGACGGCGACCACGGAGCAGAAGAACGCCGCCCTGCGGGCGATCGCCTCCGGAGTGCTCGCGGCTGAGCAGAGCATTCTCAGGGCGAACGAGCTCGACCTCGCCAACGGCCGCGAGAACGGCCTGTCCACGGGGCTCCTCGACCGGCTGACCTTGAGTCCTGCTCGACTCCAGGGTCTGGCCGACGCGGTGCTGGAGGTCGTGGGGCTGACCGATCCGGTCGGCCAGGTGGTCCGCGGCAGCGACCTCCCGAACGGCGTGAAGATCGCCCAGACCCGCGTGCCGTTCGGTGTCGTCGGCGCCATCTACGAGGCGCGGCCCAACGTCACCATCGACATTGCGTCGCTCGCCATCAAGAGCGGCAACGCCGTCGTCCTCCGTGGAGGAACCGCCGCGCTCAACACGAACCGGGTGCTCGTCGACGTGGTGCGGGAGGCGCTCGCGAGCGTCGGCCTGCCGGCGGACGCCGTGCAGACCATCGACGAGTTCGGGCGAGACGGAGCGAACGAGCTGATGCGCGCCCGCGGGCTGGTCGACGTGCTGATCCCGCGGGGGAGCGCCGACCTCATCCAGGCGGTCGTCTCGCAGTCGAGCGTGCCGGTCATCGAGACGGGCGCCGGTGTGGTGCACATCGTGCTCGACGAGAGCGCGCGCGAGGACTGGGCCGTCGACATCGTCCGCAACGCCAAGGTGCAACGTCCGAGCGTCTGCAACGCGGTGGAGACCTTGCTCGTGCACCGCGCAGCGGCCGAGCGACTGCTTCCCCCCGTGCTCGGCTCGCTCGCCGAGGCAGGGGTCACCATCCACGCCGACGAGACGGCACTGCCCTACGCTCCCGAAGGCGTGCCGGTGACCGACGAGGACTACGCCACGGAGCACATGAGCCTCGACATCTCGGTGCGCGTCGTAGACGACCTGGACGCCGCGATCGCGCACATCCGGCGCTACTCGACCCAGCACACGGAGGCGATCGTCACCAACGACCTCGGCAACGCCGAGCGCTTCCTCGCCGAGGTCGACTCGGCCGTCGTGATGGTCAACGCGTCGACCCGGTTCACCGACGGCGGGGAGTTCGGCTTCGGAGCCGAGGTCGGCATCTCGACCCAGAAGATGCACGCGCGGGGTCCGATGGGTCTGCCAGAACTGACGAGCACCAAGTGGATCGTCCGCGGGTCCGGCCAGATCCGTGGGTGAGCGACCACTAGACTGAACAACGGCCACGCGCCAGAGCGCCGCGAAAGGAACACCACCAATGTCCCACTTGACGACCATCCTCGCCGCAGCGGAGACTCACGTCGAGCTGCCCATGCCCACCTGGGCGTTCGGCGCGATCGCCATCGTCATCTTCCTGGCGCTGCTCGGTGTTCTCTTCAGCTACCGCGACGTCGCGAACCGCCACGGCCACCGGTCGGCCTCGGATGCCGCGTCGCACGCCGGCGCACCCGGTGCGACGCACCACGGTACCGGCCACCCGACCCAGGGGCACTGAGCCGCATCCCGGCATGGAGCTGACCGAGAAGAGTCGCCCACGCATCGGCGTGATGGGCGGCACGTTCGACCCGATCCATCACGGCCACCTGGTCGCTGCGAGCGAGGTGGCGCAATCGTTCGACCTCGATGAGGTCGTCTTCGTCCCGACCGGACAGCCGTGGCAGAAGGGGGAGGTCACCCCAGCCGAGCACCGCTATCTCATGACGGTGATCGCGACGGCCTCCAACCCGCGGTTCACGGTAAGCCGGGTCGACATCGACCGGGTCGGGCCGACTTACACGTTCGACACGCTGCGCGATCTCCGCGAGGAGCGGCCGGACGCGGAGCTGTTCTTCATCTCGGGCGCGGACGCTATTGCGCAGATCCTCAGTTGGCGAGACGTCGACGAGCTCTGGAAACTCGCGCATTTCGTGGCTGTGAGTCGTCCGGGACATGACCTCAATATTTCTGGATTGCCGAAACAAGACGTAAGCTTGTTGGAAGTTCCGGCCCTGGCGATCTCGTCCACCGACTGCCGGAGCCGGGTGAGCAGGGGATTCCCCGTCTGGTACCTCGTCCCCGACGGGGTGGTCCAGTACATCTCCAAACATCACTTGTATCGGAGCGTGGCATGACGTTGTGGCCTGAAGAGCCAGCGGAAGCGAGCCAGCCGCCGCAGACACGGCGACAGGCCAGAGAGAATGAGCGCACCGCCGCACGTCAAGCAGCGCGCGGTGTCGGCACCTCAGAGCCCACCCCCGCCGGTGAGATCCCCGAGACCTCGGCCGCACCATCTATTGCCGACACTAGGGCCGCCGACGAGGCGCAGCCGCCTGCCATCCCGGCCACGGCCTTTGCCGAGCCCGGCGTCACGTCTCCGTCCGGTGCAGGGAGCTTCGACAGCCTCCTCTTCAGCGTCCCCCAGCGTGCCGATGTCGATGCCACCTCGGATGCCTCGGCGTTCGACCTGTTCCGTCAGGTCCCCGATCCGTCCAAGCCCGAACCGGTGACGAAGCCGATGGCGTTCGTGCCCTCTCCAGCGGCGGCTCCCGCTCCGGCGGCGGCTCCCGCTCCGGCGGCGGCTCCCGCTCCGGCGGCGGCTCCCGCTCCGGCGGCGGCTCCCGCTCCGGCGGCGGCTCCCGCTCCGGCGGCGGCTCCCGCTCCGGCGGCGGCTCCCGCTCCGGCGGCGGCTCCTGCTCCGGCGGCGACCCCCGCTCCCGCTCCAGCGGCGGCCCCGGAGCCCGCTTTGCCCGCTGCGGAGACTCCGTCCGCCCCCCGTACGGCCGATTCGACCGGTGAGCGGACGCTGACACGTCGCGAGATGCGGGCGATGCAGCAGGCGCAGGCGGCGAACCAGCAGGCCAACCACTCGCCGGCGATCGCTGACCCTGTCTTCCCGGTGAGTTTCACGCAGGACGACGACGCGGCGCCGGCCGAGCCGCAGGCCGCACCGGTGAGCGCTCGTCAGGCCGACGCGACTCCCGATACCGACGTGAGCTCCTCACCGACGTCCGTGTTCACGGCATTCGGCGCTCCGACGACGGCAGCGCCTGTGCCAACCGCTGCCGCTCCGACCGCTCAGCCGGTGCGGAGCGTGACCGACGACAAAGACGACGGCGTGTCCGCGCACGAGCGCCGGCCGTTCACCCCGCCCACTGGGCACTGGTCGACCGCGGCCGAGCTGGAGGACGGCGCCGAGCCGATCACCTCCCGTAACGTCGGGCACTCGACGGCTGCCACGACGACGAACGCCCTCATCCTCCCGACGCTCCCGCAGGCTGACGCGACCGCTCCGCTGACGAGCATGGGGGAGATCCTGGTGACCGGTTCGATCGACCTCCCGCGCACGCTCGGCGCCACGGGGACGCATGATCGGATCGACTCGTCCGACATCGACCGTCTCCTCGACAGCGAGGAGAACGAGTTCAACACCTCCGAGGTCGCGCCCGTCCGCGCGTCGCGCGCCATCAGCACCCACACGTCGACGCGTGGGGTGATCGCGCCGCCCAAGAAGCGCGGCAACACGCTTCCCGTCGTGCTCATGGTCACCGCTGGCGTGCTCGCGGTCGGGGTGATCAGCCTCCTGATCGCGGCGTACGTCCTCAACGTGTTCTGATGACCCGCTCGACATCGCACTGCTCAATCGTGAAGGACTCTCTGTGACCGCCTCCCCGCACGCCCGGGACATCCTGCAGATCGCGGCTGCCGCCGCCGATGCGAAGGGGGGCATCGACCTCGTCGCGCTCGATGTGTCCGGTCCGCTCCCGCTGACGGACGCGTTCCTCCTGGTGTCCGGCTCTGTCGAGCGCAATGTCATCGCCATCGCGTCCGAGGTCGAGGACCGGCTCAACGACGCCGGCGTGCGGACTCTGCGCCGTGAGGGCAAGGCCGAGGGCCGTTGGATCCTTCTGGACTTCGGCGATCTGGTCGTCCACGTCTTCCATGAGGAGGACCGCATGTACTACGCGCTCGAGCGTCTCTGGAAGGACTGCCCGGTGCTCCCGCTGGAGCTGCCGGTGCACAGCGCCGACTAGTTGTAGTTCCCCGTGAGGTTGTGAACGCGGGCTGAGGGGACGAGGCCGCCGATTCCGGTGTGGGGTCTGTGGTGATTGTAGTGATGGAGCCAGGTGTCGTAGGTTGCGGCTCTGGCTTCGTCGCTGAGGTAGGCGTGCGCGTAGGCCCACTCGGTGGCCAGGGTGCGGTTGAATCGTTCGACTTTCCCGTTGGTCTGCGGCCGGTAGGGGCGCGTGCGCCGGTGCTTGACTCTCGTGCCGAGAGCGTCGGCGAACAGTTTCGACCGGTAGCACGCACCGTTGTCGGTCATGACCGCGGTGACGGTGATCCCAGCGGCGGTGAAGAACGCGTTGGCGCGCAGCCAGAATCCGGCGGCGGTCTCTTTGCGCTCATCGTTCAGGATCTCCGAGTAGGCCAGCCTGGAGTGGTCATCGATAGCGTGATGCAGGAACGCATAGCCGCGGCCGCGGTGCCGGGACGGTGCTGCTGCCCGCCCCAGGACTCGGTGGCCACCACCATCGGGGATGCGGCCGAGCTTCTTGATATCGACATGGACCAGCTGGCCGGGGCGAGCGTGCTCATAACGGACAGCCCTCGGTTTGCGGATAGGGAGCCCGGTCGCTTGATCGAGGTGGTGCAGTAGCGGCATCCGATACCGGGCCAGCACCCTGCCCACGGTGGAACGGGGAACACCGAGGTGGTAGCTGATCCGATGCGGACCCCACCGCCACCTGAACCGCAACGCCACGATCCGGCGCTCCAACCGGGCCGGACACCGATTCGGGGACGAGTGCGGGCGGGAGGGTCGGTCGGTCATCGGCAAGCCTGCGCGTGCCCGATCGACCCACCGTTTCGCCGTCGCGGGCGAGCACTGGAACCGTTCCGCCACCCGCCGCAATGACCACCCGCGCTCCAGAACCAGCTCGACCAGCCGTCGACGCCCTTCCGGCGTCAACGGTGCATTAGCGTGAGTCACGAAGACCTCCGTTGGCTAGATGTGAGTGTGGTAACCCACATCCTCCACGGAGGCCTTCGCTCACCTCAACCGTTCACAACGTGTCGGGGAACTACAACTAGTCGCCCGCCGCATTCAGCTGTCTTCCAGGTCAGCGCGAGATCTCCCTCATGGGGGTCGGATCGACGGCGACGGGCCACACGCCCGGGCTGCGAACTCGATTTTCGTTGCGAAGCCCGCGTGTAGTACGCTGAATGAGTTGCCCGGGAGGCCCCGGGAGAACTGAATAACGGGTCTGTGGCGCAGCTGGTAGCGCACCTGCATGGCATGCAGGGGGTCAGGGGTTCGAGTCCCCTCAGATCCACCGTGCGAGTTGGAACCTCTGTTCCAGATGAGTCGCGAGAGAAGTCACGCACAGGGAGCCCGGCCGATGGCCGGGCTCCCTGTGCGTGTTGCGCGTATGCTCCGAATAGCCACCATCGCTTAGGCTTCTGCCAGTCAGTCACTCGACCGCCGGGGGGTGTCCTCATGACCGATCTGCCACGCCGCCATCAGGGCGCGCGCGGCCCGGCCCCCGTCCGACACGGGAGGCTGCCGCGGCGGCGGCTCTTCGTCTCGGCCTCCAAGCTGCTCGCCGGTGTGGCGGCGGTCGCCCTGGTGAGCAGCGTCTCCGTCGCCGCCTATGCGGTGTGGGACGTGGCTCGTTCGGTCAAGCCCGGCGTCCACCTGGCATCCCTGCCCGGCCACACGACGCTCCCTCAGGGCATCCCGAACGTCAGCGCGATCGCGGGTGGCGTCAACCTGCTGCTGGCGGGAACCGACAGCCGAAGCGGTCTGGGCGGCGTCTACAACTCCGCCGACGAACAGAACGCCAGTTCCGGCGAAGGCAACAACGACGTCACGATGCTGCTGCACATCGCCCAGGACCACAAGAGCATGATGGTGGTCAGCTTCCCCCGGGACCTGATGGTGCGGATCCCGAGCTGCCCGGCACCCGACGGTGGCGGGAGCGTGAGCGGCTCCTCGAGTGCGCAGTTCAACACCGCGCTGTCCCGGGGCGGCCTGGCCTGCGTCGTGCTGACGGTGGAGAAGCTCACAGGGCTCACGATCCCGTTCGGGGCCGTCATCAACTTCAACGGAGTCAGCGCGATGTCGACGGCGGTCGGCGGAGTGTCGGTGTGCCTGGCGTCCCCTGTGACCGACGCGTACACCAACCCGCCCCTCGATCTGCCGGCGGGGGAGAACACGCTGGCCGGGGACGAGGCGCTGTCGTTCCTCCGGAGTCGCCACGGCGTCGGCGACGGCAGTGACCTGGGCCGTATCTCGAACCAGCAGGTCTTCCTGTCGGCGCTCGCCCGCAAGATCGTCAGCGGAGGCGTGCTGTCCAACCCGGTGCAGCTCTACGCGCTCGCCAAGGCGGCGGTTCAGAACATCACCCCGTCGGACACGCTGACCAACCCGACGACGCTCGTGCAGATCGCGCTCGCGCTCAAGGACACCGGGCTCCAGCACATGGTGTTCCTGCAGTACCCGGCGGTCTCCGACCCCGACGACCCCAACCGGGTGATCCCGGATGAGTATGCGGCATCCGCGGTCAACGACGCGCTCGTCAACGACCAGCCCGTCGCCCTCACCGGCTCCACGGGTCGCGCAGCGGAGGATCCGTCCGCGACGGCGACGCCCATACCGACCGACTCGTCCGCTCCCACCGACACCGCGACCACAGCGCCGGGCGACACGGGCTCCACGACGCCGGCGCCCACCACGACATCGGGCGCGGTCGAACTGCCGTCGAGCGTCACCGGGCAGACGGCGGCGCAGCAGACCTGCACCAAGGGCAACAACTGACCGGTCGGGATGGCCGTGCAGCCGGCGCGCCTGCACCGTCGCCGACAGCCGCGGCCGGGCGACGGCACGGAGCGCCGCCCCCTGATCCACGACCCACACGGTACGGTCGTTCGCGTCGGTGCTTGCGCGCGGGCGGGCCGGGTCGTTGAATGAGTCCATGGCTGGGGAGAAGATGACGTCGCTGCAACTGCGCGTCCTCCTCATCGCCATCCTCGCCAGTTTCGTCGCCTTCCTCGACGGGGCCGTCATCAACGTCGCCCTGCCGGCGATCGACAAGGAGTTCGGGGGCGGCCTCCCGCTGCAGCAATGGGTGGTCGACGCCTACCTGGTCACGCTCGGGTCGCTGATCCTGATCGCCGGCTCGCTCTCGGACGTCTTCGGCCGAAAGCGCATCCTCTACGTCGGCCTGATCGGGTTCGCGATCACGTCGCTGCTGTGCGCCTTCGCGCCGAGCGGTGTCTTCCTGGTGCTGTCGCGCGCCCTGCAGGGTGTCGCGGGTGCGCTGCTCGTGCCCAGCTCGCTGGCGATCATCATCTCCCGGTTCGAAGGCCCGGCGCAGGCGAAGGCGATCGGGCGCTGGACGGCGTGGACCGGCATCGCGATGATCGCCGGCCCGGTCGTCGGCGGGTTCTTCGTCGACGCGCTGTCGTGGCGATGGGTGTTCGTCATCAACGTGGTCCCGATCGCGGTAACCCTGGTGCTCATGCTGACGCTCGGCGACACCGACAAGGGCATGGGAGGCCGCGTCGACATCCTCGGAGCGGTGCTCGGCTCGGTCGGACTGGCGGGTACCGTGTTCGCGCTCATCGAGCAGGGCACGTACGGCTGGGGGAGCCCGAGGGTCTGGATCCCGTTCGTGGTGGGTGTGCTGTCCCTGGTCGGCTTCTTCGTCGCCGAGACCCGCGTGAAGCAGCCGATGCTCCCGCTCGGGCTGTTCTCGGTGCATAACTTCTGGGTCGGCAACCTCGCGACAGCCTTCGTCTACGGTGCGCTGTCGTTCGGCCCGCTGATGGTCACGCTCTTCCTGCAGCAGGTCGCCGGGTTCTCGGCGTTCGTCGCCGGTTTCGTCTTCATCCCGTCCACGCTGTGCATGCTGCTGCTGTCGAGTTACTTCGGCGGGCTGGCCGGCACGTACGGTCCCCGTTTCTTCATGGCGTTCGGGCCGATCCTGGCGTCGTTCGGCTTCCTCTGGCTGCTCATGATCGGCCGCGGCGTGAACTACTGGCTGGGGCTGCTGCCGGCGGTGCTGCTGTTCGGCGTCGGCCTCTCGATGACGGTCGCGCCGCTGACCAGCGCGATCTTGGGCTCCATCCATCCCGGCCAGGCGGGTATCGGGTCCGCCGTGAACAATGCCGTCGCCCGCATCGCCGGGCTCCTCACGGTCGCCATGGCCGGCATCGTGATCGGTCAGAAGCTAGACGTCGACGGCATGCACCGGGCGATGCTCGCGACCGCGGGCCTCCTGATCGTGGGCGGTGTCGTCTCGGCGATCGGGATCCGCAACCACGAACCGGCCGCGGAGCTCGTTCAGACCGCGATCGACTGACCCGCCAGAGCGAGCATCACGACGTCGACGATGGCGCACGTCATGATGAGCTGCATCAGCAGCCGGGTCGGACTCCGCCGAAGCAGCAGCACGACGCCCACGACGACCGCGGCGAGTCCGATGACCAGGCCGACGATCAGCAGCGGACGCGCAGGGAGGCCGGGGCCGAACGAGATCAGGGCCGTCGCCAGCGCCAGACACGCGAAGGCGATCAGACCGCTGGCGCGCGCGCCGAGGCGGTGCGGGAGGCCGCGGATGCCGGTCTGGGCGTCGTCGGCGAGGTCGGGAAGCACGTTGGTGACGTGCGCTGCGACACCGAGCAGGGCGCCGGCGGCGAGCACCCAGGGCGCCGGCCAGGCGGGAGCGGCCTGGCCGAGCGTCGCGATCGCCGGGAGCAGGCCGAAGCTGACCGCGAACGGCATGAACGAGAACACCGTCGACTTGAGGCCGAGGTTGTAGGCCCAGCCGCCCGCGAGCGCGACGGTGTGCGCGATCAAGGCCCCGAGACCGAGGAGCCAGGTCGCGATCACGGCGAGCACGAGGGCCGCGAACGCCGACGCGCTCACTGCGCGGATCGGGATGTCGCCCCGCGCGGCCGGCTTGTCGGCGCGTGCGACCTCCCGATCCCGCGCTGCGTCGAGCCAGTCGTTCGACCAGCCGATCGAGAGCTGGCCGAGCAGGACGGCGAGAGCGAGGAGACCGAGGCGGCCGGGCGGATAGCCGAGGCCGATCCCGAGCACGGTCGCCACCACGGTGACGACGACGGAGGGTCCCGGGTGGCTGGCGAGCAGCAGCGAGATCGGCTTGGACGCCATGCCGCCATCGTAGGCGGTGCCGTGCCGGGCGGGAGGCGACACCACGCACAGGATCTGCGTCACATCGCCTACAGCGGGGTGGACGCGGCGCCGGCCTCGGTGTCGCCGGGGTTCCGAGGGTGACGCGTCAACTTTTTTTCGGAAATCCGGAATAGCGCCCGGATGCATGCAGTTGCATGGATCTGACAGCGTCCGACAGCGCAAGCTTCCAGCAAGGAGAACCGAATGACCATCGACATCCCCGGGTACAAGGCCGGCACCTGGACCATCGACCCCGCCCACAGCGAGGTCGGCTTCAGCATCCGCCACCTCATGATCAGCAAGGTCAAGGGAGTCTTCGAGAACTTCGACGCCACCTTCGTCACCGCCGAGAACCCACTCGAGTCGACGGTCTCCGCGAAGGCTCACGTCGCCTCGATCAACACCAAGAACGGCGACCGCGACGCGCACCTGCGCACCGGCGACTTCTTCCTGGCCGAGGAGTTCCCGACGATCGACTTCGTCTCGACCGGCGTGCGTCACGAGGACGGCGAGTTCCTCATCGACGGTGACCTCACGATCAAGGGCGTGACCAAGCCCGTCACCTTCGAGTTCGACTTCGGCGGCTTCGGCCAGGACCCGTACGGTAACTACAAGGCCGGCGCGACCGCGAAGACCAAGGTCAACCGCGAGGACTTCGGCCTCACCTACAACGCGGCGCTCGAGACCGGTGGGATGCTGCTCGGCGACGACGTCACCATCACTCTTGAGCTGCAGGCGGTCCTCAGCCAGGCCTGAGCACGATCGGAAGCGCCCTCGTTCTCATGAATGAGGGCGCTTCGTCGTTCCCAGCGGGGATCGTTTCAGTGGTGATGTTCGAGCGGTATTGCCGAGAGAGCGCGAACGCCCTCATTCCACCGAATGAGGGCGTTCATGCTTCTCTGAACCGCCGGACTGATCAGTACGTGATTGTCCACTTCGCGGCGTAGTGCGGGAAGCGGGGGAATGTGAAAATGAAGATGGCAAGACCTCCCGGGTTGGATGTCGTGGTGAGGGTCTTGCGCCTGGCGGCGACGCCGGCGGGGAGGAGGCCGGTCGGGCCCGCAGTCCCGGTCTGGAAGGTGCCGCCGATCGGCATGTCGGAGAACGCGAATCCGGACTGCGCCGCCCAGACGAGGTGCGGGCTTCCGGTGGTGGCGACGTCCAGTCTCCATTCGACACGGCGGCCGCGCATCGCCGTGAAGGTCGGGGCATCGCCCCGGGAGAGCTGACCGGCCGGCCTGAGAGTGTTGAGGGTGGAGGTGGACGCATAGTCCCAGTTGCCGGTCCAGCTGTCGACGAGGAACCCGGAAGCGTTCGTGGTCCGCGTTCCGACGCCGCCCGGGGAGATGGTGTCCGAGTTGGAGATGACGCCGAAGGTGAACGCAGACATCATCCAGATACCGCTGTTGTCGAAGGTGACCGTGATCGTGGTCGTCGCGGGCACGTAGTCCGGGGCGCTGACGGTGATGTCGGTCGACCCGTTCACATCGAGCGCCGTGACTTCGAAAGTGAAGAGCGTCTTGCCGCCGGTCGGCACCAGCGACGGGCCGCTTACGATCCCGGCGGTGCCGTAGGTGACGCTGACGTTGGTGGGGACGGTCTTTCCATCGGGTACGGTCAGCTGGACCGTGAGCGTGGCGGTGTACCCGCTGCCGATGATGTCCTCAGGATCGACGAACCAGATGACGCCGAGAGTTGAGGCTGCGTAGGCAGGAGCTGTGCTGACCAGCACGATGGCCGGGGCGGTCCAGGCTGCCGCCCCGACGAGGGTGCGACGTTTGAGGCCGGTGGGTGGATTGCTGGGCTCAGGGGTTGAGGGCAAGGGCTGGCTCCTGGTATCGAGTGATAGGCGCATGGCTGGAATGCCGCACAAAACAATAGCCATCTGATATAATACACCGAAAAGCAAACGCGTCAACGGAAATCGCGGGAGACGGTACGGATCGTCGTCTCCAACGGCTCCAGCCGGTCTGCGAGCACGTTCACCACGCCTTCCTCGCTGCGCTCCAGGATGCCGCGCACGATCATCGCGGGAGCCTGCCTGGCCACCCGGCGGAAACGGTTCCACACCCCGACCGGGCAGATCACGTTCACGAGGCCCGTCTCGTCCTCCAGGTTGAGGAAGGTCACACCTGCCGCGGTCGCCGGCCGCTGCCGGTGCGTCACCACGCCGCCGACCTCGATGCGGCGCCCTGACTCGGCGACCGCGAGCGAGTCGGCTGGCAGCACACCTCGAGCGGCGAGTCCCGGGCGCAGGAAGCGGATCGGGTGGTCGTCGGTCGAGATGCCGGTGGCCCACAGGTCGCTCGCCAGCTGTTCGGCGGGGGACAGCAATGGCAGCAGCGGCGGCTGGACTGTGATGGCGGTGCCCGCGAGGTACTCGGGGCGCTCCTGTGCGGCGTTGCCGGCCTCCCAGATCGCCTGGCGCGGGGTCAGACCGAAGCCCTCGAACGCCCCTGCCGCGGCGAGCGCCTCCAGCTGCGCCACCGTGAGGCCGACGCGTCGTGCGAGGTCGCCCAGGTCGCGGTAGGGGCCGGAGGCCTCCCGTTCGGTCACGATGCGACCGGCGAGGGTCTCGCCGATGGAGGTCACGCCCGCCAGCCCGAGTCGCACGGCATGGCCGGCGTCCCTGCGGTGCGCGGAGAAGTCCAGCGGTACAGCGCGGTCGAAACCGTCGACAGGGGGCTGGTCGGGCTCGAGGCACGAGTCCGTGCCGGTCGGGCCGGGTCGTGCCTCGTCCATCGCCTCCAAGAGGGGGAACACCCCGGAGAGTTGGAGGTCGGGCCGCCGCACCACCACGCCGTGGCGCCTGGCGTCGGCGGTGAGGGTGCGCGGTGAGTAGAAGCCCATCGGCTGAGCGCGCAACAGCGCGGCGAGGAAGGCGCCGGGGTAGTGCAGCTTCATCCACGAGCTCACGTAGACCAGCAGTGCGAAGCTGATCGCGTGGCTCTCGGCGAAGCCGAAGTTGGCGAACGCCTCGATCTTCTCGTAGATCGCGTCGGCGTCGTCCCCGACGATCCCGTTGTGCGCCATCCCCTCGTAGAGCTTCGCCCGCAGTGCGCCGATCTTCTCGACGCCGCGCTTGGAGCCCATCGCCCGGCGCAGCAGGTCGGCGTCCTCGGCGGTGCAGTCGCCCACGGCGACGGCCATCTGCATGAGCTGCTCCTGGAACAGCGGAACCCCCAGCGTCCGCTCCAGCACCGGCACCAGCGCGGGGTGCAGGTAGGTCACCGGCTCCTTGCCGAGCTTGCGGCGGATGTAGGGGTGCACGGCGCCGCCCTGGATGGGACCCGGCCGGATCAGGGCGATCTCGATGACGAGGTCGTAGAAGCTGCGCGGTTGCAGGCGCGGCAGCGTGCCGATCTGTGCGCGGCTCTCCACCTGGAACACTCCGATCGAGTCGGCGCGGCACAGCATGTCGTAGACGCCCGGCTCCTCCTTCGGGATGCTCTCCAGCGTCCACTTCTCGCCGAGCGACGCCTCGATCGTGCGCATCGCGTAGTCGAGCGCCGAGAGCATCCCGAGCCCGAGCAGGTCGAACTTCACCAGACCCATCCAAGCGCAGTCGTCCTTGTCCCACTGCAGCACGGTGCGCCCCTCCATGCGAGCGTGCTCGATCGGGCAGACCTCGCCGACGGGCCGGTCGGTGAGCACCATCCCGCCCGAGTGGATGCCCAGGTGCCGCGGGAACTTCAGCACCTGCTGGGCGAGGTCGACGACGGCCTCAGGGATGTCGTGATCGTCGGTCGTCGTGACCCTGCTCCAGGAGTCGATCTGCTTGCTCCAGGCGTCCTGCTGCCCGGTGGAGTGGCCGAGCGCCTTCGCCATGTCGCGCACGGCGTTCTTGGGGCGGTACGTGATGACGTTGGCGACCTGGGCCGCGTTGTGCCTGCCGTACTTGGCGTAGACGTACTGGATGACCTCCTCGCGCCGGTCGGAGTCGAAGTCGACGTCGATGTCGGGCTCCTCCTCGCGCATGGAGGACAGGAACCGCTCGAACGGCAGGTCGTACTTGATCGAGTCGACGGCGGTGATCCCGAGCAGGTAGACGACAGCCGAGTTGGCCGCCGAGCCGCGGCCCTGGCAGAGGATGCCGCGCTCGCGGGCGAACTTCACGATGTCGTGGACGATGAGGAAGTAGCCCGGGAAGTCCTTCGCCTCGATCACGTCGAGCTCGCGCTCGATGCGCTCCCGCTTGGCCGGGTGGCGGTCGAGGTCGGGGTAGCGTTCGGCGGCGCCGCGCCAGGTGAGCTCGCGCAGCCAGCTCATCGGGGTGTGACCGGCCGGGACCTCCTGCTTGGGCAGTCGCGGCCGGGCGCTGCGCAGCCGGAACGCGAGGTCGTCCGCGATGTCGGCCGTGCGCTCCACGGCGCCGGGGTAGCGGGCGAACCGGGCGGCCATCTCGCGGCCGCTGCGCAGGTGCGCGGTCGCCGAGGCGGGCAGCCAGCCGTCCATCTCGTCGAGGCTCCTGCGGGCGCGCACGGCGGAGACGGCCGTCGCGAGCGGGTACTGGGCGGGTGTCGCGTAATGGACGTTGTTGGTGGCGACGACCGGGAGGCCCAGCCGGCCGGCGATCCGGGCGAGGACGTCGTTGTCCGTGGTGTCGCGTGGCCCGCCCTGGTCGATCAGCTCCACCAGCACGTTGTCGTGGCCGAACAGCTCGGCGAGCCGGGCGACCTCCCGCTCGGCGGCGCGTTCGCCGTGCTCGGCCAGTGCGAGGCGCACGTCGCCCTTGCGGCAGCCGGTGAGCACCATCCACTCGCCGCCCGACTGCTCGGCGAGGTCGGGGAGGCTGTACAGCGGCCGACCCTTCTCGTCGCCGGCGAGCTGGCCCGCCGTGATGGCGGAGGCCAGCCGATGGTAGCCGGACTGCTGCCGGGCGAGGAGGACGAGGTGACTGCCCTCCGGGTCGGCCTCGCCGTTCTGCGGCCGGCTGAGCGACAGCGAGAGCTCCGCGCCGAACACGGTCTTCACCCGCTCGTAGGCCTCCGCCGCCTCCGCGAGCCGCACCACGCCGTAGAAGCCGTCGTGGTCGGTGAGCGCGAGACCGTGCAGCCGCAGGCGGGTCGCCTCCTCCAGCAGCTCCTCCGGCGCGCTGGCGCCGTCGAGGAAGCTGAAGGTGCTGTGCGCGTGCAGCTCGGCATAGCGGACGTGGCCGGCGTCCGGCTCCGCTGTGTCGTCGGTCTCCGGCATCGGCTGCGCCACGTACTTCTGCCGCTTGCGCGATGACGGCCGCTCCGGCTGCTCCTGCTCGCTCGTGCGCCGCCCGCTCAGCCGCCGCTCGAACTCGGCCCAGGGGATGGGCGGGTTGTTCCAGCCCATCAGTGCTGCTCTCCCTGCATCCATTTGGCAGAACACGCCGTCTGGAGGCCGGGCCACGCGGCATGTCCTGCCAGTTGGATGAGCGCGCTAGTCATAGCGGGCCTCGGCGAACCAGGCGGTGCCGGTGAGGGAGAGCAGCCAAGCGGTGCCGTCGGCGTCGACGAGCTGGAAGCGGTGCATCGCGCGGGCGAGCGTCGCGTCCCACCAGCGCTCGCGCACCGGCCACGGCCCCGCCCAGGAGTCGACGGGACGGGCGTCCCGCGCCGCCCCGGTGGGGGAGAAGCTGACGATCGGGGCGGTGAGGTCGCCGCGGTCGGTGACCTCCACCGGCTCGCCGGACTCCGCCAGCACCGCCACCGGCCGCGGCACCTCGAACACGGTGGAGGGCGCAGGCGCCGGCAGCGATCCCGGCCAGGGCCGGTCGGAGCGGGCGACGCCCACGGGCCGGTCGCCCCACGGCACGAGCACCTGGCGGTCGGACAGGGCGCGGCCGCCGCCGATGGTCGCCGTGACGACCGCGTCGTGGCCGAGCATGCCCTGCACGCGGGTGAGCCCGTGGTGGATGCGCTCGTCCGCGCCGCCGCCCCACAGGCCGTCCTCGTGGTGGCCGATGTCGTCGACCGCCTCGGGCGCGACCGTCACCCGGCTGATCGGCGAGGCCAGGCCCGACTCGATCGAGCCGGCGCCCTGCAGCTGCCAGCGCACCCGGTCGACGACGTCCGACGCCGAGAACAGCCGGGGGTGCAGCCAGGTGCGGTCGCTGACCCTGCCACCTTCGTCGGTCACCTCGATGCGCAGCGAGGTGCAGACCAGGCCGGCTTTGGTGAGACCGACCACGAACTGCTCCGCCGTGGCGCGGAAGGCGAAGGTCACCTGGTCGACCCTGTCGAGGGGAGGCTCGAACTCGATCGCTCTGTCGAGCACCTTCGGTGGGACGCGCGGGACCACCGCGGCTCCGTCCATCCCGCTCGCCAGGTCGTGGGCGTGCTCGCCGCGCTCCCCGAACCGCTCCCGCACATCCACCCGGTCGAGGCGGGCGAGGTCGCCGAGCGTGCGCAGGCCGAGGCGGCGCAGCAGCGGCGTCAGCTCGACGAGCCCCAGCTGGGCGACGGGCAGGGGCGCCAAGAAGGCGGGAGAGCCGCCGGGGGGCACGATCCGCACCCGGTCGGCGCCCGCCATGCGGGAGGACCGGGTGGAGCGGGCGGCCTGCTCCGCCGCGAAGGGGCCGTCGGCGATGCCGGCACTGACGTCGCCGAGGGCGAGCCCTGCGGCGCCCTCCAGCTCCTCCAGGCGGCGCAGCAGCTCCGCCGCCGCGGCCTCCTCGCCACCGTAGTACCGCGCGGGGCCACGCGCCCGCAGCACGCAGGTTCCCGGCCGCACCGCCTGCACGCCGGGAGCGATCTCCTCGATCGCGGCCAGGACCGGCTCGAAGGCCCGCGCGTCGAGCACCGGGTCGTAGAGGACGATCTCCAGCTGCGGGCAGCGCGACTGCGCCTCGCGCATCCGCAGGCCGCGCTTCACGCCGTCGGCCCTGGCCTCGGCGGAGCAGGCGAACACCATGCCCTTCTCGACCAGCGCCAGCGGCACCTCCGCGGGCAGTTCGAGACGCTGCCGGGTGGCGATCACCGGCCAGTCGGGGCACCAGAGCACGATCGCGCGGGTGACCTGCCTCATCGTGGGAGACATGCCTAGCTCACCGCCTCCAGGCGGGTGGGGCCGGAGGCCCGGAACGTCTCGTCGAGAGCGGGCAGCCAGAGCTCGGCGCGCCGGCGGGGGCCTGCACCGCCGCGCGGGGCGGCCTCCACGGTCACCCGGCGGGACGAGAGGTAGCCGGCACCAGCGCCGAGACCGTCCCAGCCGCTGCGGACGACGGAGAGGACTGCTTCTGTTTGCGGCCAGTCGCCGGCGACGAGGAGGGTCGACTCCCGCTGGCGCAGCCGGGCGCTCAAGCGGGCAACGTCGCCGCTCGCCGGGCGCTCCGGCGGCGCGACGGCGACCACGCCGAGCACGTCGGCCATCGCCGCGGTGACCGTCAGCCACTGCGGCCCGGGATGGGGCACCAGCACGAGCCGTTCCAAGTCGATGCCGAATCGCCCTGCCGCCTCCACCCCGAAGTCGGGAATCCCCACGACGCCGCACCAGGCTCCCGCCCCGCTGGGGCCGGCGAGCATCGCCATCAGCAGCGTGGTGGAGCCGTGCACCGCGTAGGCGGCGCCGGCCTTGAGCGCTCCGCCGGGCAGCAGCGGGGCGAGAGCGGGGTGCGTCTCCAACCGGCGCGCGTCGAGCTTCGTCGCCTGCATCTGACGGATGCGCGTCTGCAGCTCGTACACCTGCGCCCGGTCGGCGACCGGGCCGGTGAGGGCCGGGTCGGCGATGGTTCGCGCAACTGCCAGGGACATACACTTATTTTCGAACACATGTTCGAATACCGCAAATGTATTTTAGTATTCCGACGGGCGCGCGACGCGACCCCGGCAGCGGGGGAGAAGGCTACGCCGGCTCGGTCACGAAGTCGATCAGTCGCTCCACCCGGCCGAGCAGCTCCGGCTCCAGATCGGCGTAGGTGTGAACGCGGCCGAGGATGAGCTTCCAGGCCCGCGCGATGTCGGCCTGCGACTCGTGGGGGAGCCCCAGCGCCGCGCAGATCCCGTGCTTCCAGGGCACGGAGCGTGGAATCGACGGCCAAGTCTCCAAGCCGACCCTGACAGGCTTCACGGCCTGCCAGATGTCGACGTAGGGATGCCCGACCACCAGCACGTGGGCGCCGAACGGGCCGCGCGCCACCTGGTCGGCGATGCGGCTCTCCTTCGAGCCGGACACCAGATGGTCGACCAGCACCCCGATGCGTTGCCCGCGATCGGGGGCGAACTCCCGCACGATCGCGTCCAGGTCGTCCACGCCCTCCAGATACTCCACGACGACGCCCTCGACTCGGAGGTCGTCGCCCCAGACCCGCTCGACCAGCTCGGCGTCGTGCCTGCCCTCGACGAAGATCCTGCTGGCGCGGGCGACGCGCGCCTTCTGCTCGCCGACGGCGAACGACCCCGAGGCCGTGCGTCCGCGCCCTGCGGCGCCACGGCTCGGGACGACGAGGCGCACCGGCTCCCCGTCGATGAGGAACGAGGCGCCGAGCGGGAACACGCGCTTGGCTCCGAAGTAGTCCTCGAGCTCGACCGTCTGCGCCTCCA
This sequence comes from Leifsonia sp. McL0607, assembly GCF_049993355.1. Taxonomy (GTDB): domain Bacteria; phylum Actinomycetota; class Actinomycetes; order Actinomycetales; family Microbacteriaceae; genus Leifsonia. The sequence goes on from NZ_CP188253.1 coordinate 3,120,672, forward strand.
GGCGGACGATCGCGCCGCAGAAGCCGGTGGAGGCCTCCTCGACGACCAGATCGCGCACGGCCTCCACGGCCGGCAGGGTCTTGCGCCCCGCGTTCTTCCAGTCGGTCGCCAGCACATCGGATCCGTAGCGGTCGTCGTCCATCATGAGGAGACAGGCTAGGCGATCGGCGGCCGACAGCGGCGGAGGCTCCCCGCATCGCCGCGGATGTCCAGCCGCCGGCGTGCCGGTTCAGTCGAAGATGCGCACCAGGCGCCAGCTGCGGTCGTCGGCGTCGTGGCGCACGTCGAACACGTGCGCCACCCCGCGCTCGCTCGTCGCCTGGAATCGCCAGCCGCCGATCTCCCTCGGCAGCGTGCCGACTCCGTAGCGATGCTCGCCGAACGGACGCCACCAGGTGCAGATCTCGGCCCAGACGGTCGGTGTGTCGCTCACTCGGTAGTGCGTCGAGCGCCAGACCAGACGGGTCGGGATGCCCTCCTCCGTCGTCCAGACGGCGACCGTCTCGTCGATGTCGGTCATGAGCGCGCGTCCTCTCCGTCGAATGTATGTTCGAATGCCAGTGTACGCCCGGTCGCCGACGGTGTGATGTCTCACGACATCGGTGCCGATTCTGGATCAGGACATCCGTGACAGTTGGTGTGTCAGGACTTCGGTGACGCGATTTTGGGTCTTGGCCCGCGACGGCGTGAGATCACTGAGGAGCGTGGCATCTCTGTGACCGAAGCTATCCGCCGCGCGATCGCCGTCTACAAATACATCGAAGATCAGGTCGACGAAGGCCGAACCGTTCAAACGGTCGACAAGGCCACTAAGGATGTGAAAGAACTCGTACTCATCTGAGCTCCGAGCTACGAAAAGGCCCATGGCCACTGCCGTGGGCCTTTTCATGTGGACCGCTTTCGCGGCGAAGCTGTAGACGCCCTGGCCAGCCACGCAACCGCAATGCGCAGAGTGCTAACAAGCGCGACAGACCGCGCGCGGAACGGGTGTGTCAGGACTTCGGTGACGTTGCGATTTTGGGTCGTGGGCCGCGGGGCCTGTCGTTGCCGACGTAGGTCACGCCTGGTGCTGGGGTGTGTCACCATTTAGGAGACACACCCCAGCTCCGAAACCGATCGCTATCGGCACGGCGGGTCTACGAGGATCCGGTGCGCAATAATGTCGGTCATGGCCGACGTCCTAGGTGTACCCGGCCGTGAGGTTGGTGGCGGTGTGGGTCTTGTGAAGAGGGAGGACCTCCGGGCTTAGTGGAGATATCTGACGTCTCTACTGGCCAACGGAGGTCCTCATGTCCCACGCTAATGCCCGGCTCACCCCCAGGGGCAGGTTGTTGTTGATCGTTCGCCGCGCTCGTGCCGGCTGGCCGAAAGCTCACATCGCGGCAGCGATGGGGATATCCCGGAAGTGTGTGAGCATCTGGCTCGACCGGTTCGCGTCCGAGGGTGAGGCGGGTCTGGTGGACCGGTCCTCGCGGCCGCATTCTTCCCCGACCCGGACGCCACCGGAGCGGGAGGAAGCGGTGTTGCGGATCCGGCGTGAGTCCCGGGTCGGGCGTGACGAGGTCGCCGGCCGCAGTGGGGTGCCGGCACGCACCGTGTCTCGGATCCTCGCCCGTCACGGGGTGCCGAGGCTGTCTGCGTTGGACCCGATGACCGGTGAGGTGCTGCGCGCTTCGAAGACGACCGCGGTCCGCTATGAACGCGAGCGCCCCGGGGAGCTGGTACATATGGACGTGAAGAAGCTCGGGAAGATCCCGGACGGCGGCGGCTGGCGCGCCCTCGGCCGCGATATCGCCGACCGGGATCGAGACGTCAGGGTCGGCTACGACTTCGTCCACTCCCTCGTCGATGACCACTCCCGGTTGGCCTATTCCGAGGTGCTTGAGGACGAGAAGGGCCCGACCTGCGCCGCGTTTCTGGAACGCGGGATCGCCTACTTCGCCGTCCACGGCATTCCCCGCATCGAGCGGCTGATCACCGATAACGCTTGGGCCTACCGGTTCTCCCTGCGCACCCTCTGCCACGATCACCACATCCGACAGACATTCATCAAGCCGCACTGCCCCTGGCAAACGGGAAAGTGGAACGCCTCAACCGCACCCTCGCCACTGAATGGGCCTACCGGCAGCCATTCACCACGAACCAAGCCCGCCGCGACGCCCTTGCACCCTGGCTCGAGTACTACAACACTGAACGACACCACTCAGCACTCGGAGGCCAACCCCCAACCAGCCGACTGACACCAACCTCCTGGGGACTGTGGATTTAACGGTGTTTCCGGCGTGACGCGCTGCGTGTGATGTGTGGCGGGGAAGGTGCTGTGATGACGACGACACTGGATGTTGTGAGTCTGAAGAAACACCATGATGATGACCGTTCCGCGGAGGCCGCTGCGGCGGCCGAGCTGGTGCGGCTGGCCAAAGAGCAGGGTCTGGCTCTGACGGGCCCGGACGGGTTGCTGAAGCTGTTCACGAAGAACGTGCTCGAGACCGCGCTGAACGAGGAGCTGACCGAGCACCTCGGCTCTCACGTGCCGCGGGATCGCGATGGGTCGTTCGAGCCGAAGATCGTGAAGAAGCGCCAACGTCGGTTGAACGGGGTCGAGGAAATCGTCCTGTCGTTGTATGCGAACGGGCTCACCACTGGTGAGATCTCGGCGCACTTCGCTCAGTGTTGACGCCGAAGCAGAACGGACCCCTTTGTGCCGAACTGGGATGAACCCCTTCTTGTTGGTTGAGCTTAGTTCTTCTCGGTCTGTGTGATGAGGTCGCGGCGGCCGTGGGTGCGGTAGGAGTCTCCGGTCAGGGTGAGGACTTCGGAGTGGTGGACGAGGCGGTCGATCATCGCGGCTGCGACGACGTCGTCGCCGAAGGTCTCGCCCCAACGACTGAACGGTAGGTTCGATGTGACCATGATCGAGCCCTGCTCGTAACGGGAGGCGACGAGTTGGAAGAACAGGTTCGCGGCGTCTTGGTCGAAGGGGATGTAGCCGATCTCGTCGATGATGATGAGTTTGTAGCGGCGGATCTTCTTCAACTCGGCTTCGAGTTGTCCCTTCCGGTGTGCGTCCGCGAGCCTCGCGATCCAGTTGTTCGCTGTGTCGAACAAGACGCTGTGGCCGGCGTGGGTGGCTTTGACGCCGTGCCCGATCGCGAGGTGGGTCTTCCCGATTCCGGGGGGACCGAGCAGGATCACGTTCTCCGCTTTCGCCACGAACGTCGATGTCGCCAGGTGCGCGAGGAGGTCCCTGCGCAGGCTGGGGAGGTGGTCGAGGTTGAAGTCTTCCAAGGTCTTGATCGCGGGGAAGTGCGCGGTGCGGATCCGCATGGTCGTGCCGGCGGACTCGCGGTCGGCGAGTTGGCGTTCCAGGACCGCGGCGAGGTATTCCTCGTGCGCCCAGTTCTCGGCCCTGGCCCGGTCGGCGAGGTCGTCCCAAACCCGCCCGATTGTGGGGGTCTTCAGTGCTCGGGCGAGGTAGGCGAGCTTGGACGCGACTTGCTCGCTGGTCTTCGGGATCGGCGCGTCGACGACGGCTGTTCGAGTGCTCATTGTGCTTCCTTCTCGTATTCGGTGGTGGTTGTGAAGTCGACGCCGAAGAGGGCGTCGTAGTCAGAGAGGGCGCGGATCTGGACCCGGTGCCCGTCCGGGTGCTCGCGAACGCCTGAGGGTTTCGGGCGTTGGTAGTGCGCGCGCAGCTTCGCCGCCGTGGCGACATGCTCGGGGTCGGGGATCGTCTGTCCCGTCCGCAACGACCGCGGATGCTGGCCCGCGGGCTGTCCTGCGCAGGAGATCACGACCTCATCCAGTGAGGCGTGGACGTCGACGAACCGGCCGATGAACCTGGGATCGACGGAGTAGTCGTTCCCGTCGAGGCGGACGTAGTAGTCCCGCGCCAACCTGATTCGATGCGTGAGACCCGTAGCTGGTGGCTTCGCCGGTAGCGGCAGCAGCCCGGCCCGGTCGATAGCGGCGAGCTCGACGGGGCGGGCAGCGATCGCGCGGACCTGGCGTTGGTTCGCGCGGGTTTCCAGCCAGTCCGTCAACTGGGCGTTGAAGTCGTCCCGGCCTTGGAAGATCCGTCCGGGCGGGAACGAGGTCTCCAAAAACCGGTTCGCGCGTTCGACGATGCCCTTGGTTTCCGGGTCCCGGGGCGGGGCAAGACGGAGCCGGGTCGCGAGCGTTCCCGCGAACGATGCGGCAAGGATCGTGGGCTTGCCCAGCCCGCCGATCGCGGCCTCCCGGTCCCAGAGCAGAGAGCGCGGGATTCCGCCGAATCTCTGCAGCAGTGACCACATGCCCGCGGTGAGGTCTCCGCCCTGCCGGGAGGGGAGCATGACCGCCTCGATCCGGCGGGAGAACCCGGACACCATCACCAGCACCGGCAGAACCCGGTCTTGTCCGTCGCCGACGGGGACCCGCGTTTGGCGATGATCGCACCGAAGCATGCGCAAACAGCCGGTAAGACGATCGTCGGTGACGCTGGAGAAGTAGCAAAGACGCTTGACTAGACAGACCTCGTCTTTTGTGACCCTCCTTACTCGGCAGTCCAGTACAGTCGGTTCTATCACGTCCTAGAAGGCATCGTGCTTGGTGGTTGGCCAGCGGTGAGTGGAAATGGCAGGGCGCCCGCCCTTGCATCGCGCAAAGCATCAGATTTCAGCATGAAAGGCAAGGCGTCGGAGGCTATGAAAGGTCTTCTAGGCACCCTCCGGAAAAGGCAATGCAGAGCTATCATCACCTTTCCAGATGCGGACGCAAGTAACGGCCTCAGCGGGGATGACATCGTCTCGCTTGCGAGCGAAGACTGGGATATCACCACCCATTATGTGGATTCGGTGCATAGCACCCTCGGCGGATCGAGCGAGGGAAATTGCGGTGGTCGGCGAGCATTGAAGGAAGCTGTCATTCTCCTGGAGCCAAAGCAAGTCGCGGTTGCGATCACTCGTCCGATCAACCTGTTGCTCCGAGACGATTTAAGACAGGTAGCTTTCAGCGCGTGAGCTGACGTTGAATCGTCATCGCTGATGCCTTCAGCGGTTATTGACGGCCGTCGGTCACGGAGGGTGCGTCTTGGAGTGTCGCTTCCATGATCGTCATCGTCGGATGCTCGGGATTCGGCCCGGCGTCGGTGAATCCGAGCGAGAGGTACGTGCGAAACGCGGCCGCATTGGTCGTGATCACATTGAGGCTGAGATGGTTCACGCCCGCGATTCTGGCCGCATCGATCGCGGCGGAGACGAGGTGACGTCCGTTGCCGCGTCCTCGCATTCCCGGGTCCAATATGACGCGAGCGAGGCGGCCGGTCGTGGGGCCGGTGCGCACGAGCTCGATGTGGCCGACGGCGGTGCCGGGGGCTGAGGCGAGGTGCGCCGTCCACGGCGTCACGCCCTCCGCGGTCAGCCAACTCGTGAGGATGGCGTCTGTGAGCGGCCAGTGCTGCCGCGTGCCCGCGAAGAGGTAGACGTCGTCCTCGGTCGGCGCCCAGGAGCGCAGGGCGGCGAAGTCGGACACGTCGAAGGGTCGCAGTACGAGCATGGGCCCATGGTATTCGACGTGTTACGAGTGTAACAATCAAGTTAAAACTTGCGAGGTTGTATCAAACAGTACAAGTATGGGCGCACCGAGTAACGCACCGAGGGTGCCGACAAGTGAGGTAGTCAATGAAGAGAACCACTCGCATTGCCGTAGGAGCGCTGGTGAGCGCGGCCGCCCTGGTCCTCGCTGGCTGCAGCGCAAGCGGAACAGGCTCGACCACAGCGTCCGCGAAAGGCGGCGACCTCGTGATCGCCCGCCCGGCCGACGCCGTGTCGATGAACAACACCACCACGTTCGACAACCCGTCGATCTTCACCTTCGAGCAGATCATGGAGCCGCTCTTCACCGTCAGCAACGACGGCAAGACCGTCAAGCCGTGGCTCGCCACCGGATACACGGTCTCCCCGGACCAACTCACGTACACGATCAAGCTCCGCTCCGGCGTGAAGTTCTCGAACGGCACGCCCGTCACCGCCGACGACGTGAAGTTCTCGATCGACGCCGACACGGCGACGGCGGACACCGGCTGGGGATACATCAACGCGGCCATCGACTCCGTCTCCGTGGTGGACAAAGAGACCGTCGATATCAAGCTCAAGTACGCCTGGGCTCCGCTGATCGCGGACCTGTCGTTGTTCAGCAACGCGATCGTTCCTGCCAACTACGGCGGCAAGACCTCCGAAGAGTTCTACCAGGCGCCCGTCGGCACCGGCCCCTTCAAGTGGGGAGAGTGGAAGAAGGGACAGTCCCTCAAGCTTGTGAAGAACACGAACTACTGGCAGAAGGGCAAGCCGTCGCTCGACAGCGTCACCTGGAACGTCGTGCCAGACGCGAACACCCGCAAGCTGCAGCTGCAGGGCGGCCAGATCGACATCGACGACACTCCGGACTGGTCGAGCTTCGACTCCCTGAAGAACTCGCCTGGCATCGTGGCGCACGCCTTCCCGTCCACCCAGATCGACTACGTCGCCTTCAACCAGCAGCGTGCTCCGTTCGACGACGAGCACATCCGTCGCGCCATCGCGTACTCGATCGACAGGCAGGCGCTCGTGAAGGCGGTGCTGTTCGGAAACGGGACCCCCGCGAACTCACTGCTCTCGCCCGGCACCCCGTTCTACGACAAGAACGCAGCCGGCCCCACGTACGACCCGGCCCAGGCCAAGTCGGAGCTGGCGCTGTCGTCGAAGCCGAACGGGTTCAGCACCACCCTGCTCATCCGTTCCGGTGACGCCAACCAGGCCTCCGTCGCGCAGATCCTCCAGTCCGAGCTCAAGAAGCTCGGCATCACCGTGGAGATCAAGCAGCTCGACCCCACCGCCAACAAGCAGGCGAGGCTCAAGTCGGACTTCGACATGACCCTCTCCGCCTGGACCATGGACATTCCGGACCCCGACGAGTGGACGACCTTCGCCGTCGACCCGGAGGGCGGAGCCAAGTCCGCGTTCACGTACTACAACAACCCCGCCGTGGTGCAGCTCAACAAGCAGGCGCAGCAGGAGATCGACCCGGCCAAGCGGCAGACGCTCTACAACAAGCTGCAGGAGCTGACCGGCCAGGATGCGTTCCTCGCGTACACCTACTACTCCCCGTTCGCGTACGCGACGACCGACAAGATCAAGGGTTTCGCGGTGACCCCTCTCGGCAACTATCACGTCGAAGACATCACGAAGTCCAAGTAAGACCCGGAGGCGGGGTGCTCTGTGCGACGCCCCGCCTTCCGACTCCAGCCCACCCCATCTCCGGGAGGTGAACCATGATCCAGCGCCTTCGCTTCGTGCCGGCAAGACTGCTGCAAGCGGTCCCCGTGATCTTCGGTGTGACCCTGCTCGTCTTCTTCATGGCGCACCTCCTGCCAGGTGACCCTGCCGTCGCGATCCTCGGAGAGCACGCCACGGCTGCACGGGTCACCGAGCTGCGAAAGCAGCTCGGGCTCGACCAGCCGATCTGGACGCAGTATTTCCTCTTCCTCGGTCGTCTCGTCGGCGGCGACCTCGGAACCAGCCTGACGTATCAGCAGCCGGTGTCCGGCCTGGTGCTCAGCGCCATCCCCGTCACCCTGTCGCTCCTGTTCTTCGCCGTGGTGCTGTGCCTCGTCATCAGCATCCCGCTCGCGGGGATCGCGGCGACGGCGCCGGGCAAGGGCCGCGACCTCGGGGTGCGCATCTACACCCTGCTCGGCCAGGGCATGCCGCAGTTCTGGGTGGGCATCATGCTCATCCTGCTGTTCGCGGTCAATCTCAGGATCTTCCCGGTCGGCGGCTTCGGCGACACCCCGCTCGACCACGTCTACTATCTGACGCTCCCGGCGCTGACCATGGCCATCGCGATGTCGCCGACGATCATTCGCAGTCTGCGGTCGTCGACCATCAACGTCCTCGGCTCCGAGTACGTCGCCACCGCCCGCTCCAAGGGCGCAGGCGGCATGCCGCTGTTCCGCGGACACGTCCTGCGCAACGCCGCCATCCCGACGGTATCGATCCTCGGAGTCAATCTCGGCTATCTGGTCGGCGGATCGCTCGTGATCGAGAAAGTGTTCGCCCTGCCAGGCCTCGGCTCCCTGATGATCAACGCGATCTTCACCCGCGACTTCCCGACGATCCAGGCCGTCGCGCTCTTCGTCGCGCTGTTCGTGGTGATCGTTGGCATCCTGACCGATGTGGTCTATACGGTGCTCGACCCGCGGGTCGACCTCAGCTCGAAGGTGGCAGCATGAGCACGCCGACCGCCGTCCTCGACGGCTTCCAGGCCACCAGAAGGGCGAACAGGTCGCGCGTCCTGAAGCCGTGGTATCGCAACGGTTCGCTGATGGCCGGCATCGGTGTGATCGGCTTCCTGGTGCTCGTCGCCATCCTCGCCCCGGTGATCGCTCCGTACGACCCGATCAAGCAGGACCTGCAGAACGCCCTCGCTTCTCCCGGCCCAGCGCACTGGCTCGGAACGGACAAGTACGGCAGGGATGTGCTCTCCCGCCTCATCTGGGGCGCGCGGGTCGACCTACGTATCGGCTTCCTCGCCGTCTTCATCCCGTTCGTCGTCGGCTCCGTCCTCGGCGGCCTCGCCGGATACTTCGGCGGCTGGTTCGACACCATCGTCATGCGGATCGTCGACATCTTCTTCGCGTTCCCGTTCTACGTCATGGTGATCGTGCTGGTCTTCGTGCTCGGCTCCGGCGAGGCGAGCATCTACCTCGCCATCGCCGCCGTCTCCTGGGTGTCGTACGCGAAGATCGTGCGCGGCGAGGTGCTGGTGGCGAAGAAGCAGGACTGGGTGACCGCCGCCAAGCTCGGCGGCATGTCGGATGCGCGCATCCTCACCAGGCACATCGGCCCGAACGTGCTGTCGCAGGCGATCATCTACGGCACCAGCGACGTGGTCATGGACATCATGGCGATCGTCACACTCGGCTATCTCGGCCTCGGGATCGCTCCTCCGACGCCGGAGTGGGGCTCGATGATCCTCGACGGGCAGGAGTTCATCACCACGCATTGGATGCAGGCGACCATCCCCGGCCTCGTCGTCGTCCTGGTCAGCCTCGGGATGTCGTGGCTCGGCGACGGCCTCTCCGACCTGCTCAATCCGGAAAGGCGGAAGTGACGTGACAGACACCATCCTCGACGTCGCCAACCTGACGCTCGGCGTCCGCAACGGCAACCAGCCACCGACGGTGATCGTCGACGACGTCTCGTTCCAGATCGGGCGCGGCGAGCGGTTCGGCATCGTCGGCGAATCCGGCTCCGGCAAGTCGATGACGCTGAGGAGCATCGTCGGCCTGCTCCCGCGCGGCGTCGAGATCCTCAACGGCTCCCTGCGCTACGGGGACACCGACCTGACGACCACCACCGGAGCGGCCAGGCGCGCCATGATGGGCCCGGAGATCGCGATGATCTTCCAGGAGCCGATGACGGCCCTCAACCCCGTGCTGCGCGTGGGTGACCAGATCGCGGAGGGATCGCGCCGTCACCTCGGCCTGTCCAAAGCGGAGGCGTGGGACCTGGCGGTCACCATGATGGCCAAGACGGGCATCCCCGACCCGGCACGGCGGGCTCGGGCGTACCCCCACGAACTCTCCGGCGGGCTCCGGCAGCGCGTGATGATCGCCATGGCGCTCTCCTGCAAGCCGAAGCTGCTGCTCTGCGACGAGCCGACGACGGCGCTCGACGTGACCGTGCAGCACCAGGTGCTCCGGCTACTGGAGGAGCTCTGCGAGGAGGTCGGAGCCTCCCTGCTGTTCGTCACGCACGACCTCGCCGTCGTCAACCAGACGTGCGACGAGCTGGCCGTGATGTACGCGGGCCGGATCGTGGAGCGGGGGAGCGTCGAACGCGTCTTCCGCAGGCCGGAGCATCCGTACACCGCCGGATTGCTCGCCTCGGCGCCGGACTTCGACCAGCCGGACCGCGCGCTCGTCGCCATCCCCGGTTTCCCGCCGAACCTGGCGCGTCGCACGCACGGCTGCGCCTTCGCGCCGCGCTGCACGTTCGCGCAGGAGCACTGCCATGCGGCGTCTCCGACGCTCGACGAGCGCGAGGCCGGCCACGCGTCAGCGTGCTTCGAAGTGGACAGACTGTTGGAGGTGACGGCGTGACCGATCTGCAGGAGCGCGAGAAGACGGAGATCCTCCGCGTCGCGAACATCTCCAAGACCTACGACCTGGGCGGAAGGATGCCGTGGTCGCGGGGCCCTGGATCGACCCTCACCGCGCTCGACGGCGTCGACCTCGACCTCCGCAGCGGCGAGATCCTCGCGCTCGTCGGCGAGTCGGGCTCAGGCAAGTCGACGCTGGCGAAGATCCTCGTCGGCAGCCTCGCCCCCACCACCGGCAGCCTCGACTGGGACGCGCCGACGGACAGCCAACGCGGCCGTCACGCCGCCCGCCGGGTGCAGATGGTCTTTCAGGACCCGTACTCCTCGCTGAACCCGCGGCTCAGCGTGCGCGCCATGCTCAGCGAACTACTGCTGCTGCACCGCATCGTTCCACGCTCGGGGGTCACCGCCGAGTGCCTCAGGCTGCTCAACCAGGTCGGCCTCGACGCCGACGCCCTCGACGCCTACCCCAGCCAGTTCTCCGGAGGTCAGCGGCAGAGGCTCGCCATCGCACGGGCGCTCGCTGTGCGGCCGGACGTCCTGATCGCCGACGAGCCCGTCTCCGCGCTCGACGTGTCTGTGCAGGCGACCATCCTCGACCTCTTCGCGACGCTGCAGAAGGAGCTCGGACTGAGCATCCTGTTCATCGCCCACAACCTCGCGGTCGTGCAGCACCTCAGCCAGCGGGTCGCGGTGATGTACCTCGGCCGCATCGTCGAGGTCGCCGACACCGCCGAGCTGTTCTCGAACCCGCGGCACCCCTACACCAGGGCGCTGATCGACTCCATCCCGCGGATGAACCCGGGCAGCAGGAACAGCAAGCCCATCATCGACGGGGAGCCGCCCAGCCCGTTCGACGTTCCTGCCGGATGCCGGTTCAGCCCCCGGTGTGCGTTCGCGTCGGAGGAATGCACCGTCGTAGACCCTCACCTGACAGCGGTGGCGACCGACCACAGCGCCGCCTGCATCAAGTCCGTGGCACTACCGAGCATCGCCCCGACTGGCGATCAGAAGGAGAATCAATGAAGGCCTGGATTTCGTTCGACATGGAAGGCGTCGCCGGCATCGTCGACTGGGACCAGTGTCGACCGGGAAGCGGAGCGTCGTACGCCCTCGGCTGCGAACTGCTGCAGGACGAGGTCAACGCCGCGATCACCGGAGCCATCGCGGGAGGGGCGACGGAGATCGTCCTCAACGACTCGCACAGCCGCATGGCCAACCTCGACCCGCGCAGGATCGCGGGAGAGGCCAAGTACCTGGCCGGCCGTCACAAGCCGCGCTACATGATGCAGGGCCTCGACGAGACCTTCGACGCGATCTTCTTCGTCGGCTATCACGGCTCCATCTCCGGCCGTCCGTCCACGCTCTCGCATACATACAACCCCGAGGTGTTCACCCGCGCCGCCGTGAACGGCGTCGAGGTGGGGGAGAGCGGCATCAACGCTCTCGTCGCCGAGCACTTCGGCGTGCCGATCGCGTTCCTGTCCGGGGATGCGGTGGTCCAGGAGGAGACCCGCCCGTTCGCGCCGGATGCCGTCACCGTCACCACGAAGGAGTCGATCACTCGCTTCAGCGCGCTGAACCTGCACCCTGCCGAGTCCTGCCGCCTCATCGAGGCCGGGGCGAAGCAGGCGATGGAGGCCGTCGCAGCTGGGCGTGTCGCAGGGACGGGCATCACCGCGCCTGCGACGCTCGACCTCGAGTTCCAGACCGGAGACATGGCCGAGGTCGCTACGTGGGCGCGCGGGGCCGTGCGCACGGCCGAGCGCGCTGTGCGTATCCAGGGCGACGACCTGCTCTCGATGTTCGAGTCGTTCGTCGCCGTCAACTACATCACCCGCCAGGCGGGGGGCCGCTGATGCCGACCACGATCATCGACGTCGCTCCGGGCGATGCCGGGTACGCCCTCGTCCTCCACGGCGGGGCGGGAGGGCGCATCGAAGAGCTCTCCCTCGAAGCGCACGGCGATTACACGCGCGGGCTGTCCGAGGCGCACGCCGCCGGCGCCGCCGTGCTCGAGGCGGGCGGCTCCGCGCTGGACGCCGTCTGCGAGACCGTGCGGCGCCTGGAGGACAACCCGCTGTTCAACGCGGGCAGGGGAGCCGCGCTCACCGCATCCGGTGCCGCTGAGCTCGACGCCTGCGTGATGACGGGCGACGGCCGCGCCGGCGCGGTCGCCGTCTCCCGCACGGCGAAGAACCCGGTGTTCCTCGCCAGAGCCGTGCTGGAGGAGTCCGACCACGTGCTGCTCGTCTCCCCACGCGACGAGCAGGTGCGGGAGTGGGGCCTCGAACAGGTGAGCCCCGACTACTTCGTGACCCAGGCCAGGCAGCTGCAGCTCACCAACGTTCAGGCCAAGCGGCTCGAAGCGTCCCGCCACGGGACCGTCGGCGCCGTCGCCGTCGACAGGGAGGGCCGCGTCGCGGCGGCGACCTCGACAGGCGGCATGGTCAACCAGCGCGACGGCCGTGTCGGGGACACCCCGATCGTCGGCGCAGGCACGTACGCCCGCGACGGAGTGGTCGCCGTGTCGTGCACAGGGGAGGGGGAGTCGTTCATCGAGGGCGTCGTCTCCCACGACATCTGCGCCAGGATGCGCTACACCGGCGCCGACCTCGCCACCGCCGTCGCCGCGACCATCGAGACCGAGCTGGACGGCAGGGGAGCCACCGGCGGCATCATCGCCGTCGGGGCCGAGGGCCGCGTCGTCGTCGCCCACAACTCGCCCGCGATGTTCGCCGCGTACCGCACTCCGTTCGAGCTCGTCGCTCTGACGTAATACTGAGAGCGACGAGTTCCAGTGAGGAGACCTCATGACACCGATCAAAGACGAAATCTTCGCCAGGATGGACGAGCTGAGCCCGGCCGAGCGCAAAGCCGCCCGCGCCCTGCTCGCCGACTATCCGAGCGCCGGTCTCGCTAGCGCGGCGTCCCTCGCGCGCTCGGCGGGGACCAGCACGCCAACGGTCCTGCGGCTGATCTCGCGGCTGGAGATCGGCGGTTTCGCCCAGTTCCAGGCCCGACTGCGCTCCGAGGTATCGCATCAGCTCAATGCGCCGGTGACGCGGGCGCAGCAGGTGCCGCCTCCCGGAACCGAAGAGAGCGTGTTCCGCCGGTCGGTCGCGCAGCGCGCAGGGTTGGTCGACCGGCTGTACGCGACGATCCCTCCCGCCGAGTTCGAGAGGGCGGTCGCCGCTCTCGGCGCGAAGCCCAGGTCGGTCCTGTTCTCCGGGGGATACTTCTCCCGCCATCTCGCGGACATCCTGGCGATGCAGCTCGACCAGCTCATTCCCGGCGTCGAGTACGCGCCGGAGCCGCTCAGCCGCGACATCGGCAAGTACCTGGCGCTCAAGAAGGACTCGGTCGCGATCATCTTCGACCTGCGCAGGTACGAGCTGACGAGCAAGCAGGTCGCCGAGCTCGCCCGTGAGCAGGGGGCGACGGTGATCGTCATCACCGACGAGTTTCTCTCCCCGAGCGCCGAGGACGCCGACATCGTGCTGCCCGTGGCGGTCGAAGGCATCCCCTTCGACTCGTTCGCCGGCCTCATGGTGCTCGTCGAGGCGCTCGTCGAGGGCGTCTTCCACGAGGTGGGTGAGCGCGCGATCCGCCGGATGAGCGCGTGGGAGGAGAAGGTGCACATCCATCGCTCCTTCCGAGCGAGCGAGTATCAGAATCGACAGGACGGACACAGCAGTGACGGGTGACGAGAACGAGTTCGACGGCCTGACCGCCGTGGTGACGGGCACGGCGCAGGGCATCGGGCAGGCCATCGCGGCGGAGTTGGAACGCGGAGGGGCGACCGTCGTCGGGGTCGACCGCGACACGGTCGACCTCTCGAACACGGTGCAGGCGACGGCGTTCATCGCGTCGCTGCCGGCTGTGGACATCCTGGTCAACAACGCGGGAGGCGTCGCGGGTCAGACGCACACCCCGATCGACGAGCTCGACGACAGCGACTGGTTCGCCGTGCTCGACGCCAACCTGCAGACGACGTTCCAGAGCACCAGGGCCGCTGCGGGTCGGATGAAGAAGCAGGGTTTCGGACGCATCGTGACCATCTCCTCCGGCGCAGGCCGCAGCGTGAGCCTCACGGGCATTCAGGCGTACACCACGGCCAAGGCGGCACAAATCGGGTTCACCAGGCAGCTCGCGCACGAGCTCGGCCCGTTCGGGATCACCGTCAACTGCATCGCGCCGGGGTTCGTGCTGTCCAACCCGTCGTCGCGCGCCCAGTGGGAGAGCTACGGAGAAGACGGGCAGCGCGCCCTCGTCGAGAAGATCGCCACCCGCAGGGTCGGCGAGCCGGCCGACATCGCGCGCGGCGTCCGGTTCTTCGCGTCCCCGAGCGCCGGATGGGTCAGCGGGCAGACCCTCTCGATCGACGGCGGCCACTCGCTGTTCTGATCGGCGTTCCGACGCGACCGCGCCCCACCACACCCGCAGACCGAACCCAAGGACATCCGTGAACGACAGCTCCACCGCGGCCTCCGCCGCCCTCGCCGACCTCGGTCGGCGCTACTTCACCACTCAGCACACCTTCGACCCGTACAGCGCGACGCTGCTCGGCATCCAAGACTTCGACCACCTCAGCAACGACCCTTCGGCGGAGGCGAGCGAGCAGGCGGCCGCTGACTTCCGCGCCATCGCGGCCGACCTCGACCGGCTGCCCACCGAGGATCTGTCGGAGGCGGAGCTGATCGACCATCAGGTGCTCGGCACGCTCACCTGGGGCGCCGAACGGGATGCGCACCACGCCCAGTGGGCCACGAACGCGTCGGCGAAGAGCTACGTGAGCAGGCAGGCACTGATCTTCCAAGCACTCCCGGCGATGACGATCGTGAACGCTGACGGAGGCGACCGCTACCTCGCGAGGCTGGACGGCGTCGCGGCGTCGCTCACGGCGCTCGGCGAGCGCTACGCCGTCGAAGCCGCCCGCGGCAGGATCGCGCCGCAGGTGGGCATCCACCACGCTGTGCAACAGCTGACCGGGTACGCCGCCCTGCCGCTCGACCAGGACGTGCTGCTCAAGCCGACCGCAAGCGCAGCAGGAGCCGCGGTGCGGGAGCGTGCGGAGCGGATCATCGCGGACAGCATCCGGCCGGCCATGCTCGCCCTCGCCGCCCGGATGCGCGACGACTTGCTTGCCGGAGCGAGGGACGACGCACACGTCGGCATCCTGAACGTGCCGGGCGGAGAGGACGTCTACGTCGACGCCGTCCGTCGGCATACCACGACCTCGCTGGATGCCGCGAGCATCCATCAGCTCGGGCTCGACATCATCGCCGAGCAGCGCGAGAACTGGCGTGCACTCGGTCTGAGCGCGCTCGGCACCAGCGACTTCGACGAGATCCGCGAGCGTTTGCGCGACGATCCAGAACTCAGGTTCCAGACGCGGGAGCAGATCATCGGCGTCGCGGAGTCCGCGCTGGCCAGGGCGGAGGCCGCGCGCCCGCTCGCGTTCCCGCACGTCGACATCCCCTCCTGCGTCATCGAGGAGATCAACCCCATCGACGCGGAGCACGCAGCGCTCGCGTACTACCGTCCGCCGGCGGCGGATGGCAGCCGCCCGGGCGCGCACTGCCTGCTGACCACCGACCCGTCGAGCAGGTACTCGTACGAGTACGAGGCGCTGGCGTTCCACGAGTCGACCCCCGGCCACCACCTGCAGCTCGCGACGGCGCAGACCCTCGACATCCCGCGCTACCGCCGCTACCTCGACACCGAGCTGTGCGGCTTCATCGAAGGCTGGGGGCTCTACGCGGAGAAGCTCGCGGACGAGCTCGGGCTGTACACCGACGACCTGCAGCGGCTCGGGATGCTCTCCTTCTCCTCCCTGCGCGCCTGCCGCCTGGTGATCGACACGGGCATCCACCACTTCGGCTGGTCGCGGGAGCGCGCCATGAAGTTCATGTGGGAGAACACGGTCACCACCGAGGCGAACGTCCGCAACGAGGTGGACAGGTACATCGCCTGGCCGGGGCAGGCTCTCGCGTACATGATCGGACGCCAGGAGATCGTCCGCCTCCGCTCGGACGCGGAGCGCTCGCTCGGCGACCGGTTCACCCTCCCCGGCTTCCACGGCGTCGTACTCGGAAACGGCGCCGTCCCCCTGTCCGTGCTCGCCGGCGCCGTGCAGCGCTGGCAGGCGGACGTCATCAGCGAGAAAGGTCACGCATGAACGTCACGATCAATGGATGCAGGCTCAACGTCGAGGTCTTCGGCCCGGAAGACGGACACGTGCTCATCGCCCACCACGGCGGCGGCGGCATCGGCTCGCTCGCCGAGCCGCGGGCGACGTTCGGTCCGGTCGCCGACCGCTTCCGCGTCATCGTCTTCGACGCGCGCGGCTGCGGTCTGAGCGAGGGCATCCCTCCGTACTCGCACGAGCAGTGGGCGGCGGACGTCGACGCGATCCGCGAGTGGGCAGGCGCGGAGAAGGTGGTCGTCGCCGGTGGTTCGTACGGCGGCTTCATCGCCCTCGAGTACGCGGTCGCGTATCCGGAGCACGTGTCCGCGATCATCCTCCGCGACACGTCGGCCGACGGCAGCAACCTCGCCCTCGCCTTCGAGAACGCCCGCATGCAGGACCGGGTGGAGATCGACTGGGACAACTTCAACAGGTACTGGGGCGGCGAGATCCGCGACGACGCCGACCTGAAGGCGTGCTGGGCGGAGCTGATCCCGCTGTACGACTTCGAGTACGACGCCGAGAAGTCGGCCGCTCGCGTCGAGGCGGGGATCTACCGTCACGAGTCGCACAACTGGTGCTTCCAGCAGAACTGGCCGATCTACGACGTCAAGCCGGCCCTCCCGTCCATCGCGGTGCCGACGCTGGTCACGGTCGGCCGCAAGGACTGGGTGACGCCGGTCAGCGCATCCGAGACCATCGCACGTCTCATCCCCGACGCAGAACTCGTGGTCTTCGAGAAGTCAGGACACTCGCCGCAGGTCGAGGAGGCCGAGGAGTTCCAGCGTGTGCTGCGTTCGTTCCTCGACCGCGCGGTTCCCGCGCCGGAGGTGATCCGATGAGAATGCACATCATCGGTGCGGGGGCGATCGGCGGAACCATCGGCGCCCTGATGACCGTCGACGGTCACGACGTCACACTCTGCGACGCAGACGCCGCTCACGTGGAGGCGATCAACCGCGACGGTCTGCGCATCGAGGGTCCGGTCAACCAGCTCACAGTGCGTGTGCCCGCCATCCTCCCCGACGAGCTGCCGTCCACCCTCGACCGCGCCATCGTCGCCGTCAAGAGCCACCACACCCGCTCCGTCGCCGACCTGCTCGCGCCACGCCTGTCCGCGGACGGCTTCGTCCTCACGGTTCAGAACGGCCTCACCGCCGACATCCTCACCGGAGCGCTGGGCGCAGACAGGGTCGTGTCGAGCTTCGTCAACTTCGGTGCGGACGTGATGGGGCCCGGCCGCATCATGCAGGGCAACATCGCGACCTTCCGTGTGGGCGAGCTCGACGGGGGCAGCATCACGCCGCGCGTCCAGGAGCTCGCGGACGCCCTGCCGTACGCCGAGGCGACGGACAACGTCCTCGGCTACCTGTGGGGCAAGGAGGCATACGGGGCGATGCTCTGGGCGGGTGCGGTCTCCGACCTCTCCATCGCAGACTCGCTCGAAGACCCCAGGTACCGTCCCGTGATGATCGCCATTGCGCGCGAGGTGCTGTCCCAGGCACCCGTGCCGGTGGAGAGCTTCGACGGCTTCGTGCCGGACGACCTCGAGAGTTCCCTCGACCGGCTGGCCGCGTTCAACCGTCGCAGCGCGAAGACCCACAGCGGCATCTACCGCGACCTCACCGTGCGCAAACGCAAGACGGAGATCGACGAGATGCTCCGCGACCTCGACGGCCCGATCTTCCGGAAAGTCGGCGACCTCATCCACGACATCGAGAACGGCGACCGTGTGTGCGAGGTCGCGAACCTCGACGAATTGGCGATGTTCGTTGCGCGCGGGGCCGCGGCCTAGTCGATCGCGCACATAAGGAGGTCTGGTTCGGTTTCTCCTTGCTCAGCGCTTCGACAGGAGCATTCGGGATCAGGCTGGCACAGTCTCCTGTCGACGCCGTTCAGGGGGCGTACAATCAGTCCCACTTCGGCGGAGGGAGGGCGATCTGATGGGCTGGCTCGCCCGCCTCCACGGACCCGGCTCCGCGCCGGACCCACTCGCGGAGGACGGCCTCAGTGCGCTCACGCTGCTGGCGGTGCTCGAGGAGGCCGTCTCGTATCTCGACGCGGCCGAGGCGCTCCTGGAGCGCTGCGCACTGGCGGGGGACCCCGGCCACCCGACAGGTGCGCGTCCGGCGGACACGCGGTTGGGCGTCGTGGAGGCCCGGCAGGGGCTGCGGCTGCGGGTCGCTTTCACGCAGCTATCGCGCTGGCTCGACGGGATGGTCTGCGAGCCGGAGCAGGAGGGCCTGCGCGCCGACACCTCACGGCTCCTGCGGTTCTACCTCCTGATGATCAGTTCGGCGCTCGACGCCGCTTTCACTCCGCCGTCGCGTCAGCACATCGCGGTGCGTGGAGGCAATGGCAGCGCGGCGCGCCGCCTCGTCGAACTGCGCGACCTCGCCCGCGCGGCTGTCGAGTAGCGCCCGAACGACGCGTGTGAGAGGACGCGCGTGAGACGACGCGCTCAGGTCGTGCTGTGCATGCCTGGCGTCTGCGGCGCGCCCGACAGCGAGTCGATCACGGCGACGGATCCGAAGCCGACGAGCGCGGCTGCGACCACGGACAACAGGACAACGACCAGCACGGACTGACGACGATTAATGTTCCCCCTGAGCAGCTGCTCGGTACCCAGCGCTCGGTCAGGTTAGCACCCGTGCGGGCCGGGCAGAATTGTCGTTCCACCCTGCAAGCCGTTTCGGTCACGCCATCGCGAAGCGCGCCAGGACGGGCGCGATCGCGTCCGCAGAGACGTCGTGGGTCTGGCCCTCCAGGATCGCGCAGTCCCCGTCGGGGACGGCGGCGGCGAGGGCCTCCGCGCCGTATCGCAGAAACGCCGGGCTGGCGCCTCCACCGAGGGCGAGCAGCGGGACGCGCACGGCGCCGGCCAGTTCGATCGGGACCGCACTGTCGCCCAAGGCGGCGTCGTCGTAGGCGAGCGTCGGTGCGATGCCGACGAGGGATGCCCAGCCCGGCGACCGGCGCATCGTGTCGATCGCCGTGACGGGCACCCCCACACGTTTCAGGAACAGCTCCACGGCACGGTCGCGATCGTCGGCGGCGAGCGCCTCGGACAGCTCGCGTGTGTACGCTGCAGCGGAGGGGAGCGCCTCCTCCGGCACGAAAGGGGGTTCGTAGACCGCCAGCCGGTTCACGCGCTCGGGACCCAGTGCGACGGCTGACTCGAGCGCCAGGGCGCCTCCGGATGACATCCCGAACAGCGAAACGGGCGCGCCGACCGCGTCGATCAGCGCAGCGATGTCCTCGATCTCGCGTTCGAGCGCGTACGGGGGTGTGTCGCCGCTCTCGCCCCGACCTCGGCGATCGTACATCACGACAGTGGCGGAGGGTGCGAGAAGCTCGGAGATCGCACGCATCGGGCCCGAGTCGCGGAAGCAGGTGGCGCCGTCGACCAGCACGACACCGGGGCCGGAACCCGCCGTCTCGTACGCGATCGTCGTGTGGTCCGCAGACCTGACGGTGCTCATGCGCTCAACCTAGGCGTCGAGGACCGACCTGTCCACCGGGAGCACACGCTCAGCGCCCATGCCGCCGCCGCAGCCCGAACCCGATGAGAACTCCGCCGCCGATCGCCACGAGCACGCCGATTCCGCGGACGATCCACTGCACCTGGCCGGTGACGGCGTCGACCAAGAGCGGACCCGCGAGCCCGACCACGACGAGGAGGATGCCGCCGATGAAGAACCAGGGGGAGCCGTTCGTGCGTTCGACCATGCCATCGACACTACCGGCGGGAACGAAGCGACTACGGAAGGGAGTACCTGGGCGGAAGCTTCACACGTCATACGCACGGCGGGATTGCAGCGAACCCCGGTAGCGTTGAGCAGAGTATGCGCACCGAAACCCTCGACCCGGTCCGGCTCCGCTCGGACTTCCCGATCCTCGCCCGCGAGGTCAACGGCCACCCCTTCGTCTACCTCGACTCCGGAGCCACCTCGCTGAAGCCCCGGCAGGTGCTCGACGCCGAGCGCGCGTTCGTGGAACGCTACACGTCGGCGGTGCACCGCGGAGCTCACACCGTCGCCGGGGAGGCCACCGAGCTGTTCGAGGAGGCCCGCGCGCGCGTCGCCGGCTTCGTCGGCGCCCGAGCGGACGAGCTGGTCTGGACTTCCAACGCCACCGAGGGCATCAACCTGCTCGCCTACGGCATGTCGAACGCCTCCGTCGGACGCGGCGGCGCCGCGGCCGAGCGTTTCCGGCTCGGCGCGGGCGACGAGCTCGTCGTCACCGAGGCCGAGCACCACGCCAACCTCATTCCGTGGCAGGAGTTGGCCGCGCGCACCGGCGCGACGCTGCGGGTGATCGGGCTCACCGACGACGGACTGCTGCGGCTCGACCAGGCGGCCGAGCTGATCGGCCCGCGCACGAAAGTCGTCGCCTTCAGCCACGTCTCCAACGTGCTCGGTGCGATCAACCCGGTCGGCCGGCTGGTCGAGCTGGCGCACCAGCACGGCGCCCTGGTGGTGCTCGACGCCTGCCAGTCGGTTCCGCACTTCGCGGTCGATTTCCCTGCGCTCGGTGTGGACTTCGCCGTCTTCTCCGGCCACAAGATGCTCGGCCCAACCGGCGTCGGCGCGCTCTACGGGCGCACCGAGCTGCTCGACGCGCTGCCGCCGTTCCTCACCGGCGGGTCGATGATCACCACGGTCACGCTGGAGGGCGCCGAGTACCTGCCGGCGCCGCAGCGCTTCGAAGCGGGAACGCAGCGCGTGTCGCAGGCTGTGGCGCTGGCCGCAGCCGTCGACTACCTCGATGCGGTGGGGATGCCGGCGATCGAGGCGCACGAGGAGGAGCTGGGCGACCGGCTCGTCGCCGGGCTGTCTGCGATCCCGGGCGTGCGCGTCCTCGGTCCTGGAGCGGGTTCGCCGCGAGTCGGCCTGGCGAGCTTCCTGGTGGAGGGCATCCACGCCCACGACGTGGGCCAGTTCCTCGACGACCGCGGCATCGCGGTGCGGGTGGGCCACCACTGCGCGCAGCCCGTGCACCGGCGTTTCGGAGCCACGGCCTCCACTCGCATCAGCACGTACCTCTACAACACCGCCGACGAGGTGGATGCGGCCATGGAGGCCGTCGCCGACGCGCGCGAATTCTTCGGTGTGATCGACCGATGAGCGACCTCCAGAACCTCTACCAGCAGGTCATCCTCGACCACGCGCGCGAGAAGCACGGCTTCGGCCTGCGCGACGACGCCGCGGCGAGCTCGCACCAGTTGAACCCGACCTGCGGCGACGAGGTGACGGTCGGCGTGCATCCGGGAGCGGACGGCCGCGTCCACGCGATCAGCTGGGAGGGGCACGGCTGCTCGATATCGACCGCGTCGGCCTCCCTGCTGAGCGACCTCGTGCACGACACCGACCGCGCGACGCTGGCCGCGTCGATCGCGGCGTTCCGCGAGCTGATGCAGTCCAAGGGTGCGCTCGACGGCGACGAGGAGCTGCTCGGCGACGCCGTCGCGTTGGCCGGCGTCTCGCGCTATGTCACGCGCGTGAAGTGCGCGATGCTCCCCTGGGTGGCCCTGGAGGACGCCCTCCTCAAGTCCGCCTGACTGCGGTCCCTGTCCCGCCGAGGGGCACGTTGTTGCCCCTTTCGGACGCGCGAAGGGACAACAACGTGCCCTTCGGCGTGTGTGCTCAGGGGACGGGCGCGAGGTCGACCTCGTCGGCGATGGCCTCCAGGGCGGAGGGCAGCGTCGGGAAGGTGGTGCCGAAGACCAGGCCGGAGGGGCCGGCGGCCGTCCAGGTCTCGCGCTGCTTGGCGACGCGGCCGACCAGGTAGCGCTTGTGCCCGCCGAGTACCTGGCGCTGCGCGATCGGGAGGGTGAGCGGGAAGGCGTAGACATCGCCGCGCGGACTCACCACCAGTTCCCAGCGGGCGCGGCCCGGGTTGAACTTGCTCGTGAAGATGCGCGACATGATGGCCTTTTGTACCTCGCCGGCGGCGTCCGTCGCCACGAAGATGACGGCCTGTTGCGGCGGGACGCGCCCGTGCCTGGCCTCCGTCGGTCTCGTGAGGCGCGCCAGCCAGGGCAGAACCTGTGGATGCTCACACGCTCGATTGGCCATCGCTGCGAGATCACTGATAATGTCGAAGGCGGCCCGGCGTGCCGAATGGCATGACAAACCGGGAGAACCAGCCCGCGATCCGGGCCGTGTGGCCGCACAGGTGGCCCGGCGGGATCGTATGGTCGGCTGGCATGGGCGCACCCCGATGGTCGCGCCAGCGATGGCGATTCGCGCGGAGGGTCCGCGCTCGAGTCGGGCTGCCGTCGCCACATGCCTCCTGCCCGGGCGCAACCACAGTGCGCGGCTCGCGGGGGCGAGTGCGCGTCTCGGAGTACACGTTGAGCAACACGATCGCCGTCGAGGCGAAGAACATCTTCAAAGTCTTCGGACGCAAACCGCAGGAGGCTGTCCGCCGGCTCCGCGATGGCGCGACGAGAGGCGAGGTGACGGGCCTCGGAACGGCCGCCGTCATCGATGCGGGGCTGACGGTCCGGCGCGGCGAGATCTTCGTCGTGATGGGGCTGTCCGGCTCGGGCAAGTCCACACTCATCCGGGTGTTGAACGGGCTGCTGGAGCCGACCGCCGGCGAGGTCACCGTCATGGGCACGACCATCACCGGCCTGCCTGCGAAGCCGCTCCGGGAGGTCCGCAGGAAGCACATCTCGATGGTGTTCCAGCACTTCGCTCTGCTTCCGCATCGCACGGTGCTCGACAACATCGCGTACGGGCTGGAGGTGCAGGGGATGCCGGCCGCCGAGCGGCGCGCCCGCGCCACGGAGGTCCTGGAGCTGGTCGGCCTCGCCGGCTGGGGTGACAAGCTGCCCTCCGAGCTCTCCGGCGGGATGCAGCAGCGCGTCGGCCTCGGCCGGGCACTGGCCGCGGACACCGACGTGCTGCTGATGGACGAGGCGTTCTCCGCCCTCGATCCGCTGATCCGGCGCGAGATGCAGGAACAGCTTCTGGAGCTGCAGAGCTCGCTCGGCAAGACCATCGTGTTCATCACGCACGACCTGAACGAGGCGATGTTCCTCGGCGACCGCATCGCGGTGATGCGCGATGGCCGCATCGTGCAGACCGGCACGCCGGAGGAGATCCTCACCGACCCGGCCACCGACTATGTGGCGAGCTTCGTGCAGGACGTCGACCGCGCCCGCGTGCTGACGGCCGCGAGCGTGATGGAGCCGGCGCGTGCGCTGGTCACCGTCGCGGGAGGCCCGCGCGCGGCCATGCGCACGATGCGGGACCTCCAGACCTCTACCGCCTTCGTGGTGGGTCAGGGCCGTCGGCTGCTCGGAGCGGTCCGTGACCGCGACGTGATGCGCCAGGTGCGCGACGGCCGCTCCGACCTCACCGAGGCCATCACCGAAGACATCGCGACAGTGTCGCGCGACGAGGTGCTCAGCGAACTGGTCGAGCCGGCCGTGGGCAGCGCCCTCCCGCTCGCGGTGGTCGACGACGAGCACCGACTTCTCGGGGTGATCCCGCGGGTGACGCTCCTCGCGGCGCTCGGCAACGTCAGCAGCGATACGACCGAGATCCCGGTGGTG
Organism: Leifsonia sp. McL0607; assembly: GCF_049993355.1. Taxonomy (GTDB): domain Bacteria; phylum Actinomycetota; class Actinomycetes; order Actinomycetales; family Microbacteriaceae; genus Leifsonia. The sequence continues at coordinate 3,144,545 of NZ_CP188253.1, forward strand.
GTCGAACCTCCGGCGACCGTGTCGGTGGACGCGATGACGCTGGCCCTGCAAGAGACCACGGGCGACGAGGCGGAGGTGCTCGCATGACCGCCCTCATTGCGATGGGAACAGCTGCGACCGGAGTCGCCCCGGCCCGCGTCATCCCGCTCGGCGACTGGGCCACCCACGTCGTGGACTTCGTGACGACGACCTTCGGCGGCGTGTTCGACGCGATCCGCGTCGCCTTCGCCGGCATGTTCGACGGCGTCGACTGGGCGCTGCAGACGCCGCCGTTCTGGGGCGTCGTCCTCATCTTCGCGATCCTCGCGGTCTGGCTGCGCGGATGGGTGTTCGGCGCCGGCACAGTCGTCGGGCTGCTGCTCATCGCCGGCATCGACCAGTGGTCGAACGCGATGGACACCCTCGCGCTGGTGCTCGTCTCGGCGGCCATTGCCGTGGCGCTGAGCCTCCCGCTCGGCATCCTCGCCGCGCGGTCGAAGACGGCGTCGGCCGTCATCCGGCCTGTGCTCGACTTCATGCAGACGATGCCCGCGTTCGTGTACCTGATCCCGGCGCTGATCCTGTTCCGCGTCGGAGTCGTTCCGGGCATGGTCGCCACGATCGTATTCGCGATGGCCCCGGGCGTCCGGCTCACCGAGCTCGGCATCCGCGGCGTCGACTCCGAGCTGGTGGAGGCCGGCCGCGCGTTCGGCTCGCCGCCCGGGCGCATCCTGCGCCAGATCCAGCTGCCGCTGGCGATGCCGTCGATCCTGGCGGGCGTCAACCAGGTGATCATGCTCTCGCTCTCGATGGTCGTCGTCGCGGGCATGGTCGGCGGGGGCGGTCTCGGGCGCGACATCGTTCAGGCGCTCAGCCGCGTGGATGTCGGTCTCGGTTTCGAGGCGGGCGTCGCCGTGGTGATCCTCGCGATCATCCTCGACCGGCTGACCGCAGCGGCCGGGCGAGCGCGGCTCCGGATGCCGAAGCGGGCCCTGGCCGTGCTCGGCGCGGCCCTGCTCGTCGTCATCGGCGGGACGGCCATGACCGCGGCCTCTACTGCCGGCGGCGAAAAGGGGACCGTCACGGTCGCCGTCTTCAACGGCTGGCCGGAGGGCGAGGCCGCTTCGTACCTGTGGAAGCACGTGCTCGAGAAGGAGGGCTACACGGTCGACTTCGAGTACGCCGACGCCGGCCCCGCCTTCGCCGGCCTCAGCACCGGCGACTACGACATCGCGTTCGACGGCTGGATGCCGACCACGCACGCCCAGTACCTGAAGACGTACGGCAAGCACCTCACCGACCTCGGCGCCTGGAACGACGAAGCCAAGCTCACCATCGCGGTGAACAAGGACGCCCCGATCGACTCGCTCGACCAGCTCGCGTCACATTCCTCGACGTTCGGCGACCGGCTGGTGGGCATCGAGCCCGGCGCCGGCCTCACCGAGGCGGTGCAGGAGAAGGTCATCCCGCAGTACGGCCTCCAGAACCTGGACTTCGTGACCTCCTCGACGCCGGCGATGCTCGCCGAGCTGTCGAGCGCCATGAAGAAGGGCGACAACGTGGCGGTGACGCTCTGGCGGCCGCACTGGGCCTACGACCAGTTCGACCTCAAAGATCTGAAGGACCCGAAGGGCACGCTCGGCGCGGCCGAGTCGATTCACTCGATCGCGAGCACCGGCTTCCCGAAGGAGCACCCGGAGGTCGCCGAGTGGATCGAGAAGTTCCGGATGAGTTCCGACCTGCTCTACTCGCTCGAGAACGCCATGTTCAACAGCGGTGCCGACTCCGGCCAGTACGACCGCATCGTGGCGACGTGGATGGACGAGCACGCCGAGTACGTGGACGCGCTCACCCGGTAGCGCTCACCGGTCCGGAAGGGCTCACTCAGCCGGACGGGCCGATGCCCTCCGCGGACAGCCAGTCGAGGGACTGCGCAGTGCGCGGAGGGCGACCGTGTCGTGGGCCGCTCCCCCGCCGCGCCGCCGGCCGAGGGCGTGACTCCCGAGCCGTAGGCTGACAGCATGAGCCTCCCCGCCGGCGACACCGTCGTCACCTATCCCGACGGCGACCTCGCGTCCACCGGAACCGTGCTGCACCTCCAGCCGCTCCACGACGGACTCACCGCCGTGATACTCGACCGCACCGCGTTCCACCCCGTCGACCCGGTCTGGCCCGACCAGCCCGCCGACGCGGGCGTGCTCCTCGTCGACGGTCGTTCGGTTCCCGTCGTCGGCGCCGTGGTCGGCGCGACCGACGGCACCACCCTCCACGTCGGCGACGCACCCGTGCGCACCGGCACGCCCGGGTGGGCCTTCGTCGTCTGCCACCTCGTCGAGGACGCCAGCGGCATCGTACCGGGCGCGATCGTCGAGGTGGAGGTCGACCCCGAGACCCGACGCGCGCTGTCGACCGGGCACACGGCGTGCCACCTCGCATCCCTCGCCCTCGACGACGCGCTCAGCCCGCTGTGGACCAAGGAGGTCCCGGTCGACGGACGCGGCGAACCCGCGTTCGATCAGCTCGCCATCGCCTCCTCCCGCATCCTCCCCGACAGCTCGCTCGACGAGTACCGCATCGGCAAGAGCCTGCGGAAGAAGGGATTTGCCGCAGCCGATCTCCCCGCGGCGCTCGCCGGGGTGACGGAAGCCGCGAACGCGCTGCTCGCGCGGTGGGTGGCCGCAGGAGACGGCGTGGCCATCGCGATCGAACGCGACGGCGACCGTCTGGGTGAGCGCCGCCGCTGGCGCGCCGACCTCCCGGAGGGAACTGTCAAAATCCCCTGCGGCGGAACGCACCTCCGGTCGCTCGGCGGACTGTCCGCGATCCGGGTCGAGCTCGACCACGACCCCGCGGCGTACTCACTCACGATGCGCACGACCGTCGAGCGGGCCTGAAATCCGCCGAGGGGCACCTTAACGCCCCTAAAACTTGGCTGTAGGGGCGTTAACGTGCCCCTCGGCGTTCTGCCGCCGTACTGTCTGCTCGCTCGCCGAGGGCGCCTGCTACCCCTCGCCGTGGGGCAGGTCGAAGGTCCTGCGAGCATCCTCGCCGTCGCCGCGGTCGCCGCCCAGCTCCTCCTCCGGAAGACGCTCCTCGAGCGACGCGTTTCGGCCGGCGACCTCCTCCAGAGCGGCCTCGGGCGTCTCTCCGAGTTCGGACACCCGGTCGGCCAGGTCGTGCGCGTCGCGCGGCTCGTCGTGTCTGTCCGTCATGCGGAGCACTGTACGCCGCCGCGTGACGCGTCAGCCCAGACGACGAGGTCGACCGACTAAACCCGCGCGGTCGGTTGCTGGCGGCGCACGCGGGACGACTCGCGGCGGAGTGCGGGGACTACGATGCCGGACATGAGCCGCATCGAAGCCGGAATCGTCTCTTACACGCTCTTGTCGGACTACTACGCCCAGGTCGGGGCCGATTTCGACACGGAGGCGGTGGACGATGCCATCCTGGCCGAGCTGAACCGCATGCTGCCGTCGGGCATCCTCGTGGAGCGCAGCGGCAAGGTGCTGGCCGACGAGGGGTCGCGCGTGAGCTGGACTGGCCCGCCCTCCTGCAGGAGATCGACGTGGATCAGATCCTCGCCGATCACGCGCGCTGAGCCGACCTCTTAACAGTGTCGTAGGCGGCGAGGGCCGCGTGGCGGGTCTCGGCGAGGTCGACGACCGGCTCCGGGTAGTCGTCGCTGTCCCGCTCCGGCACCCAGCGGCGCACGTAGTCGCCGTGCGGATCGAATTTCGTGCGCTGCAGTTCGGGGTTGAAGACGCGGAAGTACGGTGCGGCGTCCGCGCCGGAGCCGGCGACCCACTGCCAATTGAACGGGTTGCTGGCCGGGTCGGCATCGACCAGGGTGTCCCAGAACCACTGCTCGCCGCGGCGCCAGTCGATCAGCAGGTTCTTCGTGAGGAACGACGCGGTGACCATCCGCACCCGATTGTGCATAGTGCCCGTCGTCCACAGTTCGCGCATCCCCGCGTCCACGAGCGGGATGCCCGTGCGACCCTGCTGCCAGGCGCTCAGCACGGTCGGGTGCAGACGCGGCCACGGGAAGGAGTCGTACTGGCGGTGGATGTTGACGGTGGCGAGGTCAGGATGCTCGAAGAGCGTGTGGACCGCGAACTCGCGCCAGCCGAGCTCGGAGAGGAAGACGGCTGCACTGTCGGCGAGCCCGCGGTCGCGGTCGCGGGCGGTGGAGACGGCATGCCAGACCTGGTGGGGGCTGAGCTCTCCCCAGCGCAACCGCGGTGACAGCCGCGAGGTGGCGTCGATCCCCGGCGCATCGCGGTCCTCCCGATAGCGCGCGAGCTCGTCGGCGACGAAGCTCGTCAGGTCGGTATGCGCCGCTCGCTCGCCCGGCTCCCAGGTGTCGCGGAGGCCTCCCGCCCAGTCGGGACGGGTGGGCAGCAGCGCGAGGTCGTCGATGCGCAGGCCGTCCGGGCGTACCGCCGCGCGCAGGTCGTCGGGAGCGGCGAGGGGCTTCCGCGGCGTCGCCGACGACAGACAGGCCCTCCAGAACGGAGTGAACACTGAGAAGGCTGTGCCGGAGCGGGTGCGGATCGTCCACGGCTCGAAGAGCAGGTTCGCCCCGAAGCTCTGGGCGTCGATCCCGGCCTCCCGCGCCGCCGACTTCACCATGGCGTCGAGCCTGCGCTCGACGCCGCCGTAGCGACGGTTCCAGAAGAGCGCGGCCGCGTCGACCTCGGAGGTGAGAGCCTGCAGCTGGGTCTCGGCCGCTCCGCGACGCACCAGGAGCCGCGCCCCGCGCTCGCGGAGCTCCGCGTCGAGAGCGACGAGGCTGTGATGCAGCCACCAGCGGGCGGCGCCGCCGGGTGGCCGCAGGCCGGGGGAGACGTCGTCCCAGAGGTAGACGCACAGCACCGGCCTGCCGCTGCGCGCGGCGGCGTCGAGCGCGGGGTTGTCGGCGACCCGGAGGTCGTCGCAGAACCAGACGACCGCCGGCCGCCGATCACCGCTGACAGGTCGATCACCGCTGACAGGTCGGGCGCCGCTGACGGGTCGGGCGCCGCTGACGGGTCGGGCGCCGCTGACGGGTCGGGCGCTGCTCACAGGTCGAGCGTGTCGCCCGGCTCGAGCGCGAAGAACTCACCGCCGCCCTGCTCGGTCGCCCACCCGATGCGCACGTTCGACAGATCCTTGCCCGCCCGCGAGAGCAACATCTCGTGGGTGGGGAAGCTGCGCTTCGGCTTGGTCGCGAGCACATAGTCGATCGTCTCCGCGACCTTCATCCAGGGTGCGCCGGCGGGGACGGCTAGGACGTCGATCTCGACACCTTCAGGGATGACGAACGAGTCTCCCGCGTAATACAGCTCGTCGTTGATGAGCACACCCACGTTGTCGACGACCGGGATGCTCTCGTGGATGACGGCGTGCCGCCCGCCGAAGAAGCGGAGGGTGAACGGGCCGGCCTCGACCGTGTCGCCGGCGTGGACGACGGTGATGTCGAAGTCGGCGGCGGCGCGGGCCACGCCCTCCGGCGCGAAGATCGGAACGTCGGGGTTCAGCTCGAGGATGCGGTTCAGTTGCTCGGGAGTCCAGTGGTCGGCGTGCTCGTGCGAGATCACCACGGCGGCCGTGTCGGCCGTTTCCGTCAGCGGCGAGGCGAACGATCCGGGATCCAGGAACAACCGCATGCCGGAGTCTTCGAGCAGCAGTGCGGCGTGTTCGAACTTGGTGAGTCTCATGGCCTCATCATCCTCCAGCTGTGTCATAGTCATGGTCTATGCCTGTCACCCCTCGCTCCGTGGTGGTCGCAGTCAACCCGATGGCGTCGTTCGGCCGGCGCCGCGATGTCGGACCCCGGGTCGTCGAACGATTGCGTGCCGCCGGGCACACCGCGATCGCGGTGGACCAGGCCAACATCGAGCTGCTGCGACGGGAGACGGCACGAGCCGTGGAGGCCGGGGCGGACGCCCTGGTCGTCGTCGGGGGAGACGGGATGGCGAACCTCGGCATCAACATCGTCGCCCAGACCGACATACCGCTCGGGATCGTCCCGAGCGGCACGGGCAACGACCTCGCGGACGGCCTGGGCATCCCGACGGACGACAGCGAGGCCGCCCGCGCGTGATCGATGCCGGTCTCATCCGGCACGGGGAGCAGCACGGCGAACTCAGCACGTGGTTCGGCGGCGTGCTGTCGGCCGGGTTCGACGCGACGGTGAACGAGCGAGCCAACCTGATGACCCGTCCGCGCGGCCGCAGCAGATACGTGCTCGCCCTGCTCCGCGAGCTGACGACCCTGCGCGCCCGCCCGTACCGGATCGTGGCCGACGGCGAGCAGATCGCGACGGACGCGATGCTGGTCTCGGTCGCCAACAACCGATCCCTCGGCGGTGGGATGCGCATCGTGCCGCACGCCGAGCTCGATGACGGCCCCTTCGACCACTTCATCGTGACGGCGATGTCGCGCCCGTGCTTCCTGCGGCTCTTCCCGAAAGTGTTCCGTGGCGAGCACACCGGGCTCCCGGAGGTCTCCTTCCGCGGACTGAGCACGGTGCGCATCGAGGCGGGCGGCGTGATCGCGTACGCCGACGGCGAGCGGATCGGGCCTTTGCCAGTCGAGATCTCGGTCGTCCCCGGCGCCCTCCGCGTGCTCGCCTGAACGGCAGCACGACACTCCCGGGATCACCCGCTCGTTTTGGAGGTACGCGAGCATCTGTGGCATTATCGATGAGTTGCAAGACGGCCCCATCGTCTAGCGGCCTAGGACGTCGCCCTCTCACGGCGGTAACGCGGGTTCAAATCCCGCTGGGGTCACCAACAGCCCGGATGCCAGTCAATCACTGGTGTCCGGGCTTTTTTGTTTCGTTGTCGGAGGACTTTCAAATCGGCTGCGTGGCAACACTTTGGCAACACTTGATTTCATCGCTGCGCGATCTAGAGCGATCGCAACAGCGTCCAGGTCATCGTCGAAGAGGTCCGCATAGACATCGAGGGTGATGCTGGCAGACGCGTGCCCGAGCATCCGGTGCACCGCTTTGACGTTGGCGCCAGCGGAGACGGCGAGTGAAGCGGCGGTGTGTCGCAGCTCGTGTGGGGTCAATCCCTCAAGGCCGATCTCTGCGGCGGCGGGATCGAACCAGCCATTTCTGAACGTATGGTTGCGGAGCCAGATCTTGGTCCGGCTGCCATAGAACACCGGATCGTCGCCGCTGCGACCTCTCGTTTGCGCCCGCAACGCGTCAACGAGAAATCTCGGGATCGGGATGGAGCGGTGCTCATAGTTCTTTGGTGGCTCCACGCGCTGGTAGCCCTTGTCGGCGACAACCGTCTGCTGAACAATCAGCCTTCGTCGCGGGAGGTCGAGATCACGCACTCGGAGTCCGGAGAGCTCTCCCCAGCGCAGCCCGCAATAGGCAAGTGTGAGGACCAGGACGTCGTAGCCGTAGTATGAGCCCTTTGAACGATCTCCAACGGACTGTGCGAGCGCAGCGACTTGATCGTGCGTGAGGTACCGCTTGATGGTGCGTACGCGCTTCGGAAGTTTCAGTTTGACCGCTGGGTTGACCGGGCGACGCCCGTCGTCCACAGCGAGCTGCAGAGCCCCGCTGAGCACGTTGACGACCTTTCTGATGGTCTCGGGGGAGCCGGGCAGTTCGGCAGCCCACTCCTGCACGTTGAGCCGGCTCAGATGGCCGATCGGGATCCGTCCGAGTTCTGGCTCAATTTAATTGGCGATGATCCCCTCGACGCGGGTTCGCGTTGTCGCTCGAAGGTCAGGCCTGGTCGCTAGCCAACGCGTCATCCAGTTCGAAACGGTGGTTCGGCTCTTGGCGGGGTCGACATACCGGCCGGTGGCTTTGTCCACTTCGACCGTCGCCAGAAAGATTTGGGCGTCGAACTTGGTCCGGAATCCACGCTTCGAGGTCTGCGGGTGATCCGGCCGTCGGTAGAGCACGCGATACCGCCGACCTTTGGTTGTCTCGTATGCTTCGATGCTTCCCATAACAAACCCCTCTCAACTATGAATTGCTCCTCTGACACAAAATCGGCGCGCAAATGACAAAAGGTACATTGCGTACACAACGTCCTTAAGCGCTAGAATTGGCACATGGACACACTCACCAGCGAGGTCTCGGCGCGCGAGCTGCGCGGTCATTTGGCGGACGTGCTCGGACGCGCAATGTACGGCGGCGAGCGCGTTGGAGTAACGCGCAATGGCAAGCTCGCTGCCGTGGTGGTCAGCGTGGCTGATCTCGAAGCACTCGAGGCATTTGAGATGGCCCAGGATGTCGAGGCCTACCGCAAGGCCAAGGCTGAAGACGACGGCGGCCGCGTGAGCTTGGACGAACTGCGTAGCGACCTCGATTCGTGACATACAGGATCGACTTCACGACGGCAGCTGCACGACAGATCAAGAAGCTTCCGCGCCCGGCCCGCGAACGCATCCTCCAGCTCATCGAAGGATTGGCCGAAGACCCTCGTCCGCATGGCGCGCGAAAGCTCGTCGGAGAGGAGATAGCTTGGCGGGTCCGCGCAGGCGACTACCGGATCATCTACGACGTATTCGACGACGAACTCACGATCACCGTGGTCCGCGCCGGCCACCGGCGCGACGTCTACGAGAGTCGATAATCGGCCCACGGTAGGCGTGCTTCGGGGGTGCAACCAGGTTTACAAGGGATCCTTGATTTTCTGGGGACTTTTCCTCCCACTCGAAAGAGTGCCTGCGTGCATTAGCTTTCGATCTATCTCTTCTTCAATCGTCGGCCTCCTTGTCCTCGGCCCGCTTTTCGGTTGGTCTCCATCGTTCTTGTTTCGACTACTTCTCTTTGGTTGTCGTCTCTTGCTTACCCTTGGCTTCTCCGACCGCATCCAACCGCCTTCGCAGCGCAGGTTCAGGGACGGGCGGAGTTGTCCCGACTCGCTCAACTGCGACCAGGCCAGGGGTCACGTCCCGTTGTGTGGTGGAGTTTCTCGACCACCGTGTGGGTCAGTTGTTCTAGTTTAGGCGGCGGTGAGTTCGGGCAGGGGTTTCACCTCCTCGATCGTGTCGGTGGGTGTGTTCATGGTCTTCAGCTCGAGCATGGAGGCTTCGGAGAAGTAGCGGCGGTCGCTGGCTTCCCATTCATCGTGTTGTTCGATCAGAACCGACCCGGCCAGGCGCAGCAGGGCGGCGGGGGTGGGGAACACGCCGACGACGTCGGTGCGTCGTTTGATTTCCTTGTTCACCCGTTCTAACGGGTTCGTGGACCAGATCTGTCGCCAATGCCTCTGCGGGAACCCCGTGAACGCGAGAACGTTGTCCTTGGCATCCTCGAGCATGGCGGCGACCTTCGGGTGGGAGCGGGTGAGCATGCGGGTCACCTCATCGAACTGGGTGAACACGTGCTCGGCGTTGGGTTGGGCGAAGATCGTGCGAATGATCGAGGCCACCATGTCCTGCGAGCCCTTGGGCACGATCGAGAGCACGTTACGCATGAAGTGCACCCGGCAGCGCTGCCACGATGCGTCCTGGAAGACAGTGCCGATTGCCTTCTTCAGTCCCGTGTGCGCATCCGAGATGACCAGGTGCACCCCGGAAAGGCCGCGGGCCTTCAACGAACGCAGGAACGCCGCCCAGAAGCCTTCGTTCTCGCTGTCGCCGACATCGAAGCCGAGGACCTCTCGGCGCCCGTCCGCGGCAACACCGACGGCGACGACGACGGCTTGGGAGACGATGCGGTGGTTCACGCGGGCTTTGCAGTAGGTGGCGTCGAGGAACACATACGGGAACTGCAGGCTTGCAAGGTCTCGGTCACGGAAGGTGGCGACTTCCGCGTCCAAGCCGGCGCAGATCCGCGACACTTCCGACTTGGAGATGCCGCTGTCCGCGCCGAGCGCTTTGACGAGATCATCGACCTTACGGGTCGACACCCCATGCAGATACGCCTCCATCACGACCGCGAACAATGCCTGATCAACCCGACGGCGCCGCTCCAACAGCGCCGGGAAGAACGTTCCCTGACGCAGCTTCGGGATCTTCAAATCCAGATCCCCAGCGGTCGTGGTCAACGTCCGCGGCCTCGTGCCATTGCGCTGGGTGGTGCGTTCGGCAGAGCGCTCGAACGGGCCCGCACCGATGAACGCGGTCGCTTCCGCGTCGATCAGTTCCTGGTAGAGAGCCTCAGTCGCGGAACGGACCCGGTCGGTAACATCGGTCAGCTTCAGTTGAGCAAGCAGATCAAGCAGGGCAGACTGGTCTAGAGCCATCGTGGTTTGTGTCCTTCGTGAGTAACTTTGATCGGTTCTCACTGACCATCCCACGATGGCTCTCCACGTCGACAGCGCGACGCCCAGAACCGGGAAACTACACCACCACCCGGGACGCGACCCAGGCCAGGACGCCGGTTGTCCTCGGGAAGCTTCTGCGCGAATCGTGCCCGATGGTTCGGATCGCCGACATACATTCCGATCTCGGCCGAGGTGAACAGGTCGACCAGAGCCAGGCATGACTTCAGGCCCGCTTCCTCTGGCCGAAGTTGACCGTGGAGTACGTGGGACCGTATCCGTTGGCAAGGCGCAAGCCGTCCCGGTAGCCGATCCCTATCCGGGCACCGAGAACCCTGGCGATGCTGGCCGGCGTCCAGCGACGACGGCCTGCGTATTTCAGCTTGTTGACAAGTGTCAGAGGTTGCTGTTGTCATCAACATGACGACGGAAGGGGTGGGGACGTGTCGACTGCGATGGTGAGACGGCGTCATGAGGGGCCGCCGACCCCGGACGGATGTCGGTGGTGTGGCGCTGAGCGCGCGGGCCACGGATACATTTGGGTTCGATCGGTAGGCGGACACGGTTGGATCACCCCCACCGTTGCGCAGCGACTCGCTCGGATGCGGGTACGTAGAGTTATCGCGCTCGGAGCGTGAGCTGCTCGAAAATGTCGACAAGTGCCTCAGGCACGCCAGACTTCGCCTTGAGACGCAACACCAGCGAGAGCATCATGTCGGGCTTGCCCTTCGGTCCCGTTGTAGATTCCTTGCGCAACATGTCATGAACGCGGCTGCTGAACTTCTTGCCTTCGCCACGGTGCGCCGCAAAGTCGCCCGCCAGCCAAACGTTGGAGGGCGCCTCCTCGCCGTCGCGTTGCCAAATCTCGTTGGCGACTGACGCCCACTGCTCGTCAGGGAAGACGTCCTCGACTTCATTAGGATCGCCGAGATAAAAGCAGTGAACCGTCCCAGGTTCTCCGCCGCTTCTATGTGGGGAGCGGCTCTGGTCTGAGGGCCGCGTAGTAGGCAGCCTCGAACTCGTCGGGGCTGACCATTCCGAGGCTACCGTGGAGCCTGCGGTGGTTGTACCAGTCGACCCAGCCGGCGGTCGCGAACTCGACGTCCGCGATCGTCTTGTGCGGGCTGTCGTGGAAGATCGTGGTGCGCACGCACTCGGCTTTGTAAAGTCCGTTGATCGTCTCCATCAGCGCGTTATCGTAGGCGTCGCCGACCGTCCCGATCGAGGGCGCGATCTGCTCGAGCGCGAGGTGATCGGTCAGCACAATCGATGTGTACTGGGACCCCGCATCGCTGTGATGGATCAGCTGGCCGGGCGTGACCGGGCGTCCCTGGCGGTCGCGTTCCCACAACGCCATCCGCAGCGGGATCATCACGAGATCCACGTGCTTGCTGGTCTGCGCGTGCCAGGCCACGATGCGTTGCGAGAACACGTCGAGGATGAACGCGACGTACACCCAGCCCGCCCAGGTGCGCACGTAGGTGAAGTCGGTAACCCAGGTGTGATCCGGCCGCGGCGCGGTGAAGTCCCGGTTCAGCAGATCCCCGGCACGGACCCCATCCTTGGCCTGGATCGTGGTGCGGATCGCCTTCGCGCGGGTGATGCCCGACAGCCCGAGGACCCGCATCGCCCGGTCCACCGCACCGCGGGACGCATCGCTGATCGCGGTGCGTCGGATCAGCGCGGTCATCTTCTTCCGCCCATACAGCCCCTCCGGTGACATCCAGCGCCGCGTGGTCCCATCGGGCAGCACCTCGATGCGCCAGGCAGCATCACGGACCGCGCCTTCGACCATCGCGTCGGTGATCGTCCGGGCCGAGACGCGGCCCCGCCGCCAAGCCCGGTAGGTGCGCGCGGCGATCTGCACGCCCTGCTCCCGCAGGACGCGGATGATCGACTCGACCGCATGCCCCTCGGCCCTCATCTGGTCGATGAAGACCATCATCAGCGGTTGCGGGGGTCGAGTTCCCCCGCGAAGAAAGTTGCCGCTGCTTTCAGGATCGCGACGTCCTCACGCAGCCGCTTGTTCTCCGCCTTCAACCGGCGGATCTCAGCATGTTCCTCGCTGGTCTGACCGTCACGGCGGCCCGCGTCGATCTCGGCTTGAAGCACCCACCGGCGCAGGGACTCCGACCCAACACACTCCTGGCGGGCGACGGCGGCAATCGCCTTCGCCGTCGACGGGTACTCCGCCCGATGCTCAAGCACCAGCCTCACAGCCCGCTCGCGAACCTCGGGATCGATCTTCTTCGGCATGACGCCATCCTTTCAACTCGAAAGGAAACGGCACCAAACCTGGGACGGTTCACATTGCGAGGCCGCGCCATTGCTTGAGGCGGTTGAAGCAGCGTTCGACGACGTTGCGTCGGCGGTAGCGTTCACGCTGGACGGGCCCGAAGTCGATGGGCCGGCCGGGCTTCTTGCGGCGGTGGGCGATCTGGTCGTCTCGTTCGGGGATCGTTGAGGCGATCTGCCGTTGCCGCAGCCAGGCCCGGTTGGCCTTGGAGGGGTAGCCCTTGTCGGCCAGTACCCGCTCCGGCCGCAGCCGGGGCCGTCCGGCGGTGGGCACCCGGATCTCGCCGAGGGCGGCCGGGAGCATGATCGTGTCGGCTACCTGCCCGCCAGTGAGCACGAACGCCAGGACCCGGCCTTTGCCGTCGCAGACCAGGTGAGACTTGGTCGTCAGCCCCCCGCGGGAACGGCCGATCGCGTGATCAGCTGGCTCCGTGGCGAATTTCGTGTAGTTCGACAGTGCCCTTTTTTGGGCGTGGCAGCGTGGCGCCGTGCTGGTGCACCCGCACGATCGTGGAGTCGATCGAGGCCACCCAGTCCAACTCGCCCGAAGCGTGCGCCATCGCCTGGACACGCTCAAGGACCTTCGCCCACACGCCCGCCTTGGCCCACCGGTCGAAGACCTTGTAGACGGTATTCCACTTGCCGAACCGTTCCGGCAGATCCCGCCACGGCGCCCCGGTGCGATACCGCCACGCCGTGGCCTCCACGACCCGACGTGGGTCAACCGGAGGCCGCCCCGTGGCCGCAGCCTTCGGAAACAGCGGCCCGATCACCGCCCACACCTCATCCGAGATCACATCACGCGACACAACATCAAGCCTCGCCCAACGAACCCCCAAAAGTGTTTATCAACACGCCCTAGCACTTGTCAGGCTGACAGTAGGCCGGATTGAAACTTCACCAATGTCGCGCACCGTCCGCATTATGTGGTCACGGATTTCTTCCGCGTCCCGGACCAGCTTCTGCTCGATCTGCTTCTCAATACCGCGCACGTCGCCCTGCAAATCCTCGGACTCCAGGTGTGCGCGATAAGCCGTCTGCAGGGTCGACTGAATAGCCGTCTCTGCGTTTACTGCGCTGGCCGCATCGAACCGTTGTCCGGCAGGGAGTGCACGGTCTAGCGCGGTGTCAGCTGAGGTCCACATCTCAACTTTGCCGGCGGCCGCAGCAGCCTCGTCCAGCCGAGCGACGAGGTCACCCTTGTAACCATCCGTCGGCAAACCAAGTCCTGCCAGGCGGTCTTTCATCACATCGACCTTCGCTGTGGCGTAGTCCCGGAGGCTGTGATTGGCGGGCACCATCTTTAGTACCTCGAGCGACGTAGATCCGTTCCGATGAAGACGGCGCACACGAAGCGGCGACGACCCAAGGTCTGCCTCGTCGTCTCGCAGCTCGAAGCTTCCCTCAACCCATGTCTCGTCAACACGATGGGGTCTGCTGCACGGATAGGTGACAGTTTCTAGTCACGCCGCCAGTGCGACGGGCGTGTTCATGATGACCTCGAATTCGACCGGGGTCAAACGGCCGAGCGCGGCCTGTCGTCGGCGGCGGTGGTAGGTCCGTTCGATCCAGGTCACGATCGCGATGCGCAGCTGCTCGCGGGTGGTCCAGGCGCGGTGGTTGAGGACGTTCTTTTGCAAGAGGCTGAAGAAGCTTTCCATTGCGGCGTTGTCGCCGCAGGAGGCGACTCTGCCCATTGATCCGACCATGCGGTGTCGGGTCAGGGCGCGCAGAAACTTCCGGCTTCGAAATTGCGACCCGCGATCGCTGTGGACTACGTCGCCGGCAACGTCGTCGCGCATCGCGACGGCGTTGTTGAGTGCGTTGACGGCCAGGCTCGACTTCATTCTGGAGTCGATGGAGTAGCCGACGATCTTGTTGCCGAACACGTCCTTGATCGCGCAGAGGTAGAGCTTGCCCTCGCCGGTCTTGTGTTCCGTGATGTCGGTCAGCCAGAGCTGGTTCGGCCCGTTGGCGGTGAACTCGTGCCGGAGTCGCCCGTCCTCGTCCGTGACGGTGCAGAGATCATCGTGGACGGCTGGGCCGGGCTTCTTGCCATTCTTGCCCCGCTTCTTCCCGAAAGCACTCCACCAACCATTGGCCGACGCGATCCGCCACGCAGTCCGATCCGCCATCGCCTGCCCGACGTCACGCGCCTCGTCGGCCGGCAGCCGGTGCCCGAACTCGGGGTCATCCCGATGCGCGTCGAACAACGCGTTCGCCCGACACGCCTCGGTCACCTCGCTATCGGTGATGGGGTTCGCCAGCCATCGGTAGTACGGCTGACGAGAGAGCTTGAGCACCCGGCACGTCACCGTCACGGGGATCCCCGCTCCAGCGAGCTCATTCACGAGCGGGTAGAGCCTTTTCCCGGCAGGTTCGCCTGCGACAGATACGCCGCCGCCCGCCGCAGGACCTCGTTCTCCTGCTCCAGCAACCGGACCCGCTTGCGCAGCTCGCGATTCTCGGCAGACTCGCTGCCCGCCTGGCCGGGCTTGGTCCCCTCATCGACCGCGGCGCGGCGCAGCCACTTCTGCAACGTCATCGGGTGGACACCGAAGTCTTTCGCGATCTGCTCGATCGTCACTCCAGGTTCACGACCCCGCGCGACACGCACGACGTCGTCACGGAACTCGGTGGGATAGGGCTTGGGCACGATGCCATCCTTCCAGGCTGTCCACTCGGACAAGCCAGATCAGATGTCACCTATCCGTGCAGCAGACCCATGCAACAAGTCCCCGCTGAGGTCGTCCTCGAGGTCACCACGAACGTAAGTGCGATCCGAGTCGTCCAACTTGAGTGACCCGAGCAGGAACGAGATTGCGTCGATGATCGCGGTCTTGCCCGCGTCGTTGTGTCCGGCCAATACGGTCGGCGACCCGACCTGCAAATCAACCATCGACTCGACCGACCGAAAGCCGGCAATAGATACGCTCGTGAGCTTCATCGTTCCCCCAGACGTCTGCTGTGACGAGCATCAATTTAGCCGCGCCCTCGACGATCGGCATCATCGGCGCGATCCCCAACGGAGGCTCTTCTACCTGCCCGATAGCCGGTCGATCAACGGGACGCCCAAGCCGCCCGATCCGTTCTCGGCGGATCAAGCATTGTTGCGGGCGCACGATTCCCGTAAGACCCGACCGCGAATATGCCCGGTGATGGTGCCTCAAACGCTACCGTCCGAATCATCCTCATCAGTTACGTCCGCGTCTACACCAATGCCCAAGATCTCACCGGGCAACGCAACGCCCTTCTGGCGCCGCTGATCGTCTGGAAGACCCACTTGCTGCGGTGCGGTCCAGCCGCACGAGTTCTCCGAACTGCAGCAGCCAATCCGGACTGCTTCCTGCCGGGGACGAAGTCCTAGGCCGCGCTGAGCTTCTTGCTTGCGGGTGGCGACGCTAAAAAGCTTCGATGCTGAGGATGGATCCCGTCACCGCGGCTCGTTCGCTGGTGCATCCTCTGGAGGATTGGGGGAGTCGTTCGCGGAGTCGTTCCTTCGGTTGCCCGCACACAGCATCATCGCGCCTTGAGCGACCGCGTCAAGGGTGCAGCTTAGCTGCATTGCGGAGCGACGCGCAGCGCCCTTGACGCGGTCGCTCAATGCGCCACCATCGGCTGTCGGGCAGCCAAAGAAGCGGAAGGCGTTGGGCAATCGGCCGACATGCTTACGGGACGGCGCCGACCCAGGCGCCGACCCGAAATGGCAACAAAATGGCAACAACTCGACGAGTTTTGTTGTGATCTGCCTGATTGGGTGTGTTCTCAGTTCCGCTGGTTTACTGGGATTACGGTCTTGTTCGCTGAAGAATCGCGGGTGTGTTTCGCCCTCTCACGGCGGTAACGCGGGTTCAAATCCCGCGGGGGTCACCAACCACCGAAACCCCTCCGAACAGTCGTTTCGGAGGGGTTTCTGCATGTCGCCGAAGGCACGGCCCGGCGCATCACGGCACCCATTCCTCCGGAAACCGGTCGCGGATCCGCTCGCCGAAGTACCGCCCTGCCGACTCGGCCTCGCGCAGCTCGCGCCACACGTGCGGTGGGACCAGTCGGTAGCGGTAGACGCCTCCACTGGTGAACTCGATCTCCAGCACCGCAGTCTCCGGGTCGTATCCCGCCGACACAATCGCGGTGCTGTCGAATTTCACCCGTCGCATGGGCCGGAGAATACTCCTCGAGCCGGTAGCATGGAGGTCTGCGAAGGGGAGTATCCCGAAGGAGTCGAACGGCTCCGCGCTGTGGACGTCATCACGGTCCGTCCGGGCCCGGGCACAGCGGCATCGAAACGGTGTGGGAGAGACTTTCGGGTCCGTCCTGCACGCCCTTCGAAAGGTCCTCTCGATTGGAACTCGCGCTTCCCCTCTGGTTCGAGGTCGGCAGCTTCGTCGTCCTCCTGCTCGTTCTCGCCTTCGACCTCCTGATCGTCTTCAAGCGGCCGCACATCCCGAGCCCGAGGGAGTCGGCGCTCTGGGTGTCGTTCTACATCGCGCTGGCGCTGATCTTCGCTCTGCTGATGCTCCTCATCGGCGACGCGGAGCACGCAGGACAGTTCCTCGCCGGCTGGCTGACCGAGTACAGCCTGAGCATCGACAACCTGTTCGTGTTCGTCATCATCATGGGCCGGTTCGCGGTGCCCAGGAAGTATCAGCAGGAAGTGCTCATGGTGGGCATCATCCTCGCGCTGATCTTCCGCGGTGTGTTCATTCTGCTCGGCGCGAGCCTTATCGCGAGTTTCAGCTGGATCTTCTACATCTTCGGCGCGTTCCTGCTCTGGACAGCCTTCAACCAGGCGTTCGGCGATCACGACGACGAGGGGGAGGGCGACAGCTGGTTCATCCGCTTCGCACGAAAGCGGCTGAAGGTCTCCGACCAGTACGAGGGGAACAAGCTGCGCACAACGGTGAAGGGCCGGCGCATGTTCACGCCGCTGATCATCGTCTTCCTCGCCCTCGGCACGACCGACCTGCTGTTCGCGCTCGACTCGATTCCGGCGATCTTCGGGATCACCCAGAGCCCGTTCATCGTGTTCACCGCCAACGTGTTCGCGCTGATGGGTCTGCGTCAGCTGTACTTCCTCCTCGGCCACCTGCTCGAGAAGCTGGTGTACCTCAAGTACGGGATCGCTTTCATCCTCGCGTTCATCGGCGTCAAGCTCGTCTTCCACGCAATGCACGAGAACGAGCTGCCGTTCATCAACGGCGGCGAGCACATCGAGTGGGCGCCCGACATCAGCACCTGGACCTCCCTCGCTGTGATCGTGGGTGCCATGGCGGTCGCCACGGTCGCTAGTCTGGTGAAGCTGCGCATCAGCGGCAGCACCGTCGCCGACGCCATCCACGGGGATGACGAGGCTGCGGAGAATGAAACGACCGTCGAGGCCGCTCCGGCCGAGGCTGCGCCGAGGACGAACGGCACGGAGGACCCCCGAACATGACTTCTGCCGTCGACGTGAGCGCCCGCAGCGATATCGGGGCGGTGCGGCACGTCAACGAAGACAGCTATCTCTCCCAGGACCCGGTCTTCGTCGTGGCGGACGGAATGGGCGGCCACGCGCGCGGCGACGTCGCGAGCCGCACCGCGGTCGAGAGTCTCTCGCGCACCCTCTCCGCAGGCAGCACGCCGACGCCCGACGAGGTGATCACCGCCGTCGACGAGGCCAACGCCGCCGTGCGCGCGCTCTCCGACGCGGAGGAGACCGGCGCCGCTGTCGCCGGGACGACGCTCGCCGGCGTGGTCCGCGTTCGCGTCCCCGAACGGGCGGCGGAGGAGTGGATGGTGATCAACGTGGGCGACTCGCGCGTCTACGCGTGGGACGGGCGCAGCCTGGAGCGCCTGACCGTCGACCACTCGGCGGTCCAGGAGCTCGTCGACGCCGGTCTCATCACTCCGGAGCAGGCGGAGGTGCACCCCGAGCGCAACGTCATCACGCGCGCCCTCGGCGCCGAGGACTTCGTCGACACCGACAGAGTATTCGTCCCGGCCGGCGTTGTGCAGGCTTTCCTGGTCTGCTCCGACGGGTTGACCAGGGAGTTGAGCGACGAGACGATCGCCGAGATCCTCGCCGGCGACCCGAACGACCCCGCCGCCGTGCTGGTCGAGGCCGCCGTGGCGGCGGGTGGGCACGACAACGTCACGGTACTGTTCGTCCGTCCGCGGGTCTGAGTCGTCGAGCCTCGCGGCGAGCGCGTCTGCAGGTCCGGCCCCCGCTCGGGTGATACTCTGAATTCGTGTTCGCGGGTCTGCTCCTTAGCTGCCGCGGCGAGTCCTAGTTCTCGGTATCCGGGATGACGGCCACCCTCGCCGCGGAGTCCGTCGACGGCTGATCCGTAAACGAAAGCTCAAGGAGTACACCGAGATGACGACGCAATTCCCCGGGTCGGAGTCGCCGGCCCCGCAGTCCGAGCCCGCACGGGCAGTGGACACGCAGGCGCAGCGCACGCCGCTGACGCTGGCAGAGAAGGTCTGGCGCGACCACCTGGTCGTGAAGGGTGACGACGGCTCGCCCGATCTGATCTACATCGACCTCCACCTGGTCCACGAGGTCACCAGCCCGCAGGCGTTCGACGGCCTGCGGATGGCCGGCCGGCCGGTGCGCCGACCCGACCTCACCATCGCCACGGAGGACCACAACACGCCGACCATCGGCATCGACCGGCCGATCGCCGACCTCACCAGCCGAACCCAGATCGAGACGCTGCGCAAGAACGCGGAGGAGTTCGGCGTCCGGCTGCACTCGCTGGGCGACGTCGAGCAGGGCATCGTGCACGTGGTCGGCCCCCAGCTCGGCCTCACCATGCCGGGCATCACGGTCGTCTGCGGCGACTCGCACACCTCCACGCACGGCGCGTTCGGCGCCATGGCCTTCGGCATCGGCACGAGCGAGGTGGAGCACGTGCTCGCCACGCAGACACTGCCGCTCACGGCGTTCAAGACCATGGCCATCACCGTCGAGGGCGAGTTGCGCCCCGGCGTGACGGCCAAGGACATCATCCTGGCGGTCATCGCGAAGATCGGCACGGGCGGCGGGCAGGGCTATGTGCTCGAGTACCGCGGCAGCGCCATCCGCGCGCTCTCGATGGAGGGCCGGATGACGATCTGCAACATGTCGATCGAGGCCGGCGCCCGTGCGGGCATGGTCGCACCGGACGAGACCACGTACGCCTATCTGAAGGGCCGTCCGCACGCTCCGGAGGGAGCCGACTGGGACGACGCCGTCGCGTACTGGAACACGCTGGCGACCGACGACGACGCGGTGTTCGACGCGGAGGTCTACCTCGACGCCGGCGAGATCGAGCCGTTCGTCACCTGGGGCACGAACCCGGGCCAGGGCGTCTCGCTCAGCCAGGCCGTCCCCGACCCCGCGGCGATCGACGAGCCCAACTCCCGCGCCGCCGCCGAGCGCGCGCTCGAGTACATGGACCTGACGCCGGGGACGCCGATGAAGAGCATCCCCGTCGACGCCGTGTTCATGGGCTCGTGCACGAACAGCCGGATCGAGGACCTCCGCGCCTTCGCCTCCGTCATCAAGGGCCGCAAGAAGGCCGACGGCGTGCGCGTGATGGTCGTCCCCGGCAGCGCGCGCGTGCGCATCGAGGCCGAGGCCGAGGGCATCGACAAGATCGTCGAGGATTTCGGGGCCGAGTGGCGGTTCGCCGGCTGCTCGATGTGCCTCGGCATGAACCCCGACCAGCTCGCGCCGGGGGAGCGCTGCGCCTCCACCTCGAACCGCAACTTCGAGGGCAGGCAGGGCAAGGGCGGCCGTACGCACCTGGTGTCGCCGCTCGTCGCGGCCGCCACGGCGATCCGCGGCACGCTCTCGAGCCCGTGGGACCTCGAGCACGACGATGCGGACAGTCCGGACGGCGCGGGCCGCACGGGAGATAAGGTGGGCGCCTGATGGAGAAGTTCGAGACCGTCACCGGCGTGGCCGTGCCGTTCCGCCGGTCCAACGTCGACACCGACCAGATCATCCCCGCGGTGTTCCTCAAGCGCGTGACCAAGACCGGTTTCGACGACGCGCTCTTCCACGAGTGGCGCAAAGACCCGGAGTTCATCCTGAACCAGGAGGCGTACCAGGGCGCCAGCGTCCTCGTCGCCGGCCCTGACTTCGGTACGGGATCCTCCCGCGAGCACGCCGTTTGGGCCCTGCGCGACTACGGCTTCCGGGTCGTGCTGAGCCCGCGGTTCGCAGACATCTTCCGCGGAAACTCGGGCAAGCAGGGCCTCCTCACGGGCATCGTCTCCGAGGAGGACGCCGAGCGGCTCTGGGAGGCAATCGAGGCCAGCCCGGGAATAGCTGCGACAGTCGATCTGGTTGCCAAGACTGCGACCGTCGGCGAAGTGCAGGTGTCATTCGACATCGACGACTACACTCGCTGGCGTTTGCTCGAAGGGTTGGACGACATCGCCCTGACCCTGCGCGATGAGGCGCGCATCTCCGAATTCGAAGCCGCCCGCGCACGCTGGCGGCCCCAAACCCTCCCGGTGAAAATGTGAACTCTCTTCTTCAGGACGCTCAGGCGGCCGGCGCTCACGTCGGCCTTACGGCCGACCGCATCACCATCAACGGCGGAATCCCTCTGCGGGGCCGCATCGAGGTGCGCGGCGCCAAGAACTTCGTGACGAAGGCCATGGTCGCCGCCCTGCTGGGCGAAGGCCCGAGCGTGCTGCGGAACGTGCCGAACATCAGCGACGTCCGTGTCGTCCGCGGCCTCCTCGACGTCCACGGCGTCAAGGTGACCGACGGTTCCGAGGAGGGCGAGCTGCTGCTCGACCCGAGCGCTGTGGAGTCGGCCCACATGGCCGACATCGACGCGCACGCCGGCTCGAGCCGCATCCCGATCCTGTTCTGCGGCCCCTTGCTGCACCGGCTCGGAGAGGCGTTCATCCCGGATCTCGGCGGCTGCCGCATCGGTGACCGGCCGATCGACTACCACCTCGAGGTGCTCCGCAAGTTCGGCGCCGTCGTCGAGAAGCTGCCGAGCGGGATCCGCATGTCGGCTCCGGAGGGCCTGCACGGCGCGAAGCTCGAGCTCCCGTACCCGAGCGTCGGCGCCACCGAGCAGGTGCTGCTCACGGCCGTCCGCGCGGAGGGGATCACCGAGCTCAAGGGCGCGGCGATCGAGCCCGAGATCATGGACCTCATCAATGTGCTCCAGAAGATGGGCGCGGTCATCTCCGTCGACACCGACCGCGTGATCCGGATCGAGGGTGTCGACAAACTGGTCGGCTACAGCCATACCGCGCTCTTCGACCGCAATGAGGCCGCGAGCTGGGCCGCAGCCGCGCTCGCGACAGACGGCGACATCTACGTCGCCGGCGCGCGCCAGCCCGAGATGCTCACTTTCCTCAATGTCTTCCGCAAGGTCGGTGGCGCGTTCGAGATCCACGACGACGGCATCCGCTTCTTCCACCCGGGGGGCGAGCTCAAGCCGGTCGTCATCGAGACGGACGTGCACCCGGGCTTCATGACCGACTGGCAGCAGCCGCTGGTCGTCGCCCTGACCAAGGCGAGCGGCGTCTCCATCGTCCACGAGACCGTGTACGAGCAGCGCTTCGGCTTCGTCGACGCGCTCATCGACATGGGCGCGAAGATCCAGGTGCACAAGGAGTGCCTCGGCGGTCACGCCTGCCGCTTCGGTCAGCGCAACTTCAACCACTCCGCGGTGATCATGGGTCCGGTCGAGCTGAAGGGCGCCGACATCGAGATCCCCGACCTGCGCGGCGGGTTCAGCCACCTCATCGCGGCTCTGACCGCCGAGGGGCGCTCGACCGTCAGCAACGTCGGCATCATCAGCCGCGGGTACGAGAAGTTCATCACCAAGCTGCAGCTGCTCGGAGCGGACTTCGTCCTCGAGGGCTGAGGCCACGTGGCGCGGTCTGCTGAGGCTTGTGGCTTCATCGCGAGGTGGTGCTGAGCTCATGCCGGCCTGTGATGGCAGGGATATGAAGGAGGCCCGCGATAATGGGACGGTGCCCCCTCCAGAAGAACCCGTGAATCCAGAAGAACCGGTGAGCTCCGCCCCGCCCGCGTCGCGCCAGCAGCCTGGCTCGAAGCGGTCCGAGAAGAGCCGGCCGTCGATCTTCTGGGTACTGGCCGTGCTCGTCATCCCGCTCGCCAGCCTGCTCGCACGCTTCAAGATCACCGACGCCGAGAAGCTGCCGCGGCACGGCGCGTACATCATCTCGCCGAACCATTACAGCGAGATCGACCCGGTGATGATGGGCATGGTGGTCTGGAAGCTCGGCAGGTTGCCGCGGTTCCTGGCCAAAGAGAGCGTGTTCCGGGTCCCGGTCGTCGGTTGGTTTCTGCGCAAGTCGGGGCAGGTGCCTGTGGCGCGCGGCGGGTCCGGCCGAGGCTCCGCCCCACTCGACGACGCTCAGAAGATCATCGAAGACGGCAAGGTCGTCGTCATCTACCCGGAGGGTTCGCTCACCCGCGACCCCGACATGTGGCCGATGCGCGGCAAGACCGGCGCCGCCCGGATGGCTCTGGAGCACGACATCCCCGTCATCCCGATGGCGCACTGGGGCACGCAGCAGGTCATGGCGCGTTACGCGAAGAAGGTCAGCTTCTTCCCGCGCAAGACCATCCAGGTGAAAGTCGGCGACCCGGTCGACCTGTCGGCGTTCCGGGGCCGCAGCCTCGACCAGTCGACGCTCACCGAGGCGACCGACGTCATCATGAACGCGATCACCGCGCTGCTGGCGGATCTGCGCGGCGAGAAGGCCCCGGAGGCCCGCTGGGACCCGTCGGCGCACAACCAGAAGGAGACCGGCCGCTTCGATGGCTGACAGGAAGGCCCAGGCGGCCAGACGATCGACCACGCCTCCGCGCAGGATCGCCGTTCTCGGCGCCGGGAGCTGGGGGACGACGTTCGCCAAGATCCTCACCGACGGCGGCAACGAGGTCGTGCTCTGGGCGCGGCGACCGGAGCTCGCACGGGAGATCAACGAGGTGAAGCGCAACAGCGACTATCTCGAGGGCATCAACCTGCCCCGGACTCTGCGCGCGACCTCCCACCTCGCCGAGGCGATGCAAGGCGCGGAGCAGGTGTTCGTGTCGATTCCGAGCCAGACATTGCGGTCGAACCTCGACGCGATTGCACCGCATCTCGGGCAGTCGACCATCGTGGTCAGCCTGATGAAGGGCGTCGAGAAGGGCACCGGACTGCGCATGAGCGAGGTGATCGCGCAGGGCCTGCCGATCGAGGAGGAGCGCATCGCCGTCGCCTCCGGCCCCAACCTGGCGCTCGAGATCGCCCGAGAGCAGCCGACCGCGGCCGTGGTGTCGTCGATCAGTCTCGAGACGGCGCAGGCGGTGGCGATGGCCGCCACCAACCGGTACTTCCGCAGCTTCGTGAACACCGACGTGATCGGCACAGAGTTCGGCGGCGTCCTGAAGAACCTGATCGCGGTGGCGATCGGGATCGTCGACGGTGTCGGCTACGGCGAGAACACGAAGGCGTCCATCATCACGCGCGGACTGGTCGAGATGACCGACTTCGCGGTGGCCTACGGGGCGGAGGCACCGACGCTCTCGGGGCTGGCCGGCCTCGGCGACCTGATCGCGACGTGCGAGTCGCCGCTCAGCCGCAACAACACCGCCGGGCGCCTGCTCGGCCAGGGCTACAGCTTCAACGACGTGGTGAAGCAGATGAACCAGACGGCGGAGGGACTCGCGTCGGTGGCGCCGATCCTCCGGCTCGCCGAGGAGCGCGGGGTGGAGATGCCGATCGTCCGGCAGGTGAGTCAGGTGCTCGCGGGCACGCTCGACCCGAAGGACATCGCACCGCACCTCACCACCGACGAAGACGCACCGCAGGGAGAAAGGACAACGGATGACGGACAAGGTCGTAGTCGCACTTCTGTTTGGAGGTCGCTCAAGCGAGCATTCGATCAGCTGCGCGACGGCGGCGGGAGTACTGGCAGCGATCGATCGTGACCGGTACGACGTCATCCCCGTCGGCATCACCCACGAAGGCGCGTTCACTCTGCAGCCGGACGACGCTGCCCATTTTGCGCTGAACGCCGAGGCGCTCCCGGAGGTGGAGGACAACGGCTCGCGCATCGTGTGGCCCGACTCGGTCGCCTCCCGCGAGCTGACCGTCGTGGCCGCCGACGGGACCGGCTCGTCGCTCGGTGTCGTGGACGTCGTGTTCCCGATCCTGCACGGCCCGTGGGGCGAGGACGGCACCGTGCAGGGCATGCTCGAGCTCGTCGGCCTGCCGTACGTCGGCAGCGGCGTGCTCGCGAGCGCGCTCGGGATGGACAAGCACTTCACCAAGACCGTGCTCCAGCAGGCCGGCATTCCCGTCGCCCCGTGGGAGACCGTGACCGCGTACCAGTGGCGCACCGAGCCCGGCGCCGTGCGCGCCGCTGCGGAGGCCCTCGGCCTCCCCGCGTTCGTGAAGCCCGCCCGCGCCGGGTCGAGTGTCGGCGTGTCGAAGGTGTCGACGTGGGACGACCTCCCCGCCGCGATCGAGACGGCGCTGGCCGAGGACGACCGCGTGCTGATCGAATCGTCCGTGGTCGGTCGCGAGGTGGAGATCGCCGTTCTGGGAGGCCGCCTCGGCGAGCCGACCCGCGCCTCCGTCGCCGGCGAGGTCGTCATCACCGGCCGGGACTTCTACGACTTCGCGGCGAAGTACCTCGACGCCCCGGGCATCGACTTGGTCTGCCCTGCGGCGCTGACCGACGCCGAGCTCGCCGAGATGCGCGATCTGAGCGTGCGCGCGTTCGACGCGATCGGGGGCGAGGGCCTTGCTCGCGTGGACTTCTTCCTCACGCCAGAGGGCTTCGTCGTCAACGAGATCAACACCATGCCGGGCTTCACGCCGATCTCGATGTTCCCGCGCTGCTGGCAGGAGTCGGGGCTGTCGTACCCCGACCTGATCGACGAGCTCATCCAGGTCGCGCTGGCGCGGGCGGTGTGATCTCCCTGGTCATTCGCGCCGAATGAGGCCTCTCGCGCCCGATGCGCGACATTCGCCGCGAATGCGGGGTCGCTGGCGGCTCAGCGCGTCGGCGTGGGTGGCAGGATGGGCGTTGGCGTGGGAGTCGCCGTCGGCGGCGTGAGGGACGTGTCGAGCGTCGACAGGCACTTCTGCGTCTGCTTCACGCTCGCGATGGCGGAAGCGAACTCCGGCAGCACCGCCGCGTCTGACGCGCCCGACACGTGGTCGATGACGACCTCCGTCGCCGGGGTACGGCCGAACGTCTGGTAGACGACCTGCTTGGCGGCCGGGTCGGACATCAGCACCCAATCGATGCCGTTCACGTCGACGCACGGCTTGGTCGTCGGACCGAGTGGCGGGACGCCGCAGCGCAGCAGCACGGCGGCCGGGTCCCCCCACGCGCCCGTCGCCTGCGCGTCGGTCTGCCGGCGGTCCTTGTCGGTGACCGAGTCGGGCAGGCGTACCGAGATCTCGGCGCAGCCGGGATTGTTCGCGTCGGCGCCGGGATCGAGCGAGACCGTCGGCGTGCAGCCCGCCAGGGCGAGGGCGGAGGCGGCGATCGTGACGGCGAGAGCGACCTGGCGCGGGGAGCGGCGTGCGGACATCACGATTCAGGCTACCGTTGGGAGTCATGGTGGATTCTGGGAGCCCGGCCGACACGGTCGCGGCGGCGTCCGAGCGGGAGGCGCTGAAGCGCATCTTCCCGCGGCTTCCGGAGTCGGCGGCGACCCTCGTCGGTCCGGGTGACGACGCCGCCGTGCTCGCGGCGCCCGACGGCCGGTACGTCGTCACGACCGACATGATGGTGCACGGCCCGGACTTCCGGCTGGCGTGGTCGTCACCGGAGGACCTCGGCTGGAAGGCCGGGGCGACCAATCTGTCCGACGTCGCCGCGATGGGCGCCGTCCCGACCGCGTTGGTCGTCGCGATCGCCGCTCCGCAGTCGTTCCCTGTCTCCTCCCTGGAGGCGTTGGCCGACGGCCTCCGCGCCGCCTGCGCCGCCCTGGCGCCCGGATGCGGCGTCGTGGGAGGCGATCTGTCCGTCTCCGACACGCTGACCATCGCCGTGACGGCATTCGGCGACCTGGAGGGTCGCGCTCCTGTTCTGCGCAGCGGGGCTCGCCCGGGCGACGTGGTCGCCGTCTCGGGCCGCCTCGGGGCGGCCGCGGCCGGCCTCGGGCTGCTGTTCGCGGAGGCCGTCGACGCCGACGGCACGCCCGACCCTGACGCATTCGCCCGAGTTCTGACCGCGCATCCCGAACTCATCGACGCGCAGCTGCGGCCGCGGCCCCCCGTAGCGGACGGCCCGCTCGCGGCTGACGCCGGCGCGACGGCGATGCTCGACCTGAGCGACGGCCTCGCCCTCGACGCGCGGCGCGTCGCCGAGGCGAGCGGCGTCGCCATCGACATCGACCCGGGCGCCCTCGGCGACCACCCGGTCACGGCGCTGACCGGAGGAGAGGACCACGGCCTCCTCGCCTGCTTCCCGTCGGGCACCGTGCTCCCCGGCGGGTTCCGTCCGGTCGGCGTCGTGCGCGAGGGCGCCGGCCTCCTCGTCGGCGGGCACCTCTTCGATGAGCGCGGCGGCTGGGACCCGTACCTCGAGTGGGACGGCGCTGCCGGCTGACGCTGCCAGCGGGCGAGTTTCAGCCGGACACGACGGTCGCGAGCAGGCAGCGAGAGGAGTCCCGGCCCGACTCGGCGGAAGTCCTTCGTTACCGACGCGAGAGGTAGTGCACGGCGGTCTCGCCGTAGGCGCGCGTGCGGTCGAGGCCGAGGCCATCCGGTAGAGCCGGCTCGCTGTCGCGCGTGCTGCGCTCGACGCACACCACCGCGTCCTCGGCCAGCAACGGCACGAGCGCCGTCAGCACTGCGAGCAGCTCGGCGTCCGGGAGGTCGTAGGGCGGATCGACGAAGACGAGGTCGACGCTCGCCGACGCAGGCGCGGTCGACAGATATGGCAGCACCGCCGCCGCCCGCACGTCGACGGTCGGGCGCGCGTCTCTCGGTGCCGCGCGCACGACCGCGTCGGCATTGCGGCGGCAGACCGCGGCGGCAGCCGGCGACCTCTCGACGAGGACGACACGCGAGGCGCCGCGGCTCGCCGCCTCCAGCCCGAGAGCGCCCGAACCGGCGAAGAGATCGAGGACATGCGAGCTCCGCACGACCTCGCGTGCGTCCAGCCCCGAGAACACGGCCTCCCTGACGCGATCGCTCGTCGGGCGGGTGCCCCTCTTCGGAACCTGCAGCGTCAGCGAGCCGGCGAAACCGGAGACGATTCGGGTCATAGCCATCCGAGCCTAGGGCATGCCTCCTAGCGGTGCCGCGCCTCCGTCCGCAGAATAGGAGCATGGACGAACGCCTCCAGCAGGCGGAACTCGACGCCCTGTGGCGGTACGACGACCCGATCGCCTCCGCCGAACGCTTCGCGATAGCCGCTGCCGAACCCGACCGCTCCGAACTGGTGCGGGCCGAGCTGGAGACCCAGCGCGCCCGCGCCTTCGGGCTGCAGGGTCGCTTCGCCGAGGCGGAAGCCCTCCTCGACTCGCTTGAGCCGGCCATCGGACCGCTCGCCGTGCGCATCCTGCTCGAGCGCGGCCGGCTGCGCAATACAGCAGGACGTCCCGAGGAGGCGGTGCCGTTGTTCGAGGACGCACTGGTCGCGGCGCGCCGCGACGGTGACGCCTTCCTCGCCGTCGACGCCGCGCACATGCTGGCCATCGCCGATCCGCTGCGCTCGGAGCAGTGGACCGCCGAGGGGCTCGCCGACCTCCAGACGGCCTCCGATCCCCGCACGCAGCGCTGGGGTGTCACACTGCACAACAATCGCGGCTGGGCGTGCTTCGACGCCGGTGATGTCCTGAGCGCACTCGGCGAGTTCGAGGCGGCGCTGGAGGCCGCCGAGCACTACGGGACGCTCGACCAGCAGTTCGCCGCGCAGTGGTCGCTCGCCCGGTGCCTGCGCGAGGCCGGGCTGTGGCAGGAGGCGCTCGCCATCCAGCAGCGGCTCGCGGCCGAACGGCAGGGGGAAGAAGACGTGGAGAGCGAGCTCGCCGCGTTGGCCGAAGTCCAGGCCCGCGTGCGCGACACGGCGTTCGAGGCGGCGCGCACCCCGGCGACGGAGGCCGCCCCTACGATCGAACCATGACCTCCAGCACCGCCTCGGCAGCAGACGGCACCGTCTCGCTCGAGTCCCGGCTCACCGGCGTGCTCGGCGGCCGAACGGCTTCCGCGTTCGAGAAGGCGTTCGGGATGCGCACGGTCGCCGACCTGCTCGCGCACTATCCGCGCCGCTATGCGACGCGCGGCGAGCTGACCGCCCTGGCGAACCTGCCGCTCGACGAGAACGTCACGATCATCGCCGAGGTCCTGCGCGTACAGGAGCGGCCGATGCGCGCCCGCCGCGGCTCCATCCTGGAGGTCACGATCTCCGACGGCGAGGGGATCCTGACGCTCACGTTCTTCAACCAGGCGTGGCGGTCGCGGGAGCTCGTGCCCGGGGTGCGCGGGATCTTCGCCGGCAAGGTATCGGCCTACCGGGGAGCGCTCCAGCTCGCGCATCCCGACTACGAGCTGTTCGAGCAGGACGCCGCGAATGCCGTGGCCCCGGGAAGCGCGGCGGCGAAAGAGTGGGCGCAGACGCCCATCCCGATCTATCCGGCGACCGGTACGGTGGCCAGCTGGCAGGTGCAGAAGGCCGTCGGCCTCGCGCTCGACGCGCTGGGGCCGTGTCCGGATCCCGTACCCGCCTCCGTCGTGGCCGAGCGCGGGCTGCTGGGGTTCCGGGACGCACTCGAGGGCATCCACCGTCCCCAGAAGAACGCCCAGTGGCAGCGCGCCCGCGACGCACTGAGGTTCCAGGAGGCGCTCGTGCTGCAGGCGGCGCTGCTGCAGCAGCGCGCAGAAGCCCGCGCGGTCGCGGCGACGCCTCGGCAGGCCGTGCCCGGCGGACTCCTCGAGCGGTTCGACGCGGTGCTGCCCTTCACACTGACCGGCGACCAGGCCGACGTCGGCCGCGAGATCACCCACGACCTGGCGGCGTCGGAGCCGATGCACCGTCTCGTGCAGGGCGAGGTCGGCTCCGGCAAGACTCTGGTCGCGCTGCGGGCGATGCTCGCCGTGGCCGACACCGGCGGCCAGTCCGCCCTGCTGGCGCCGACGGAGGTGCTGGCCGCGCAGCACCTGCGTTCCATCGCCGAGATGCTCGGCCCCGATCTGTCGGCCGAGCTCATGCCGACGCTCGTCACCGGCCAGCTGTCGACGGCCGAGCGCAAGCGGGCGCTGCTGCGCACGGTGAGCGGGCAGTCCCGCATCGTCGTCGGCACGCACGCCCTGCTCGGCGACGCGGTGAGCTTCTACGACCTCGGCCTCGTCGTGGTCGACGAGCAGCACCGCTTCGGCGTCGAGCAGCGCGAGGCGCTACGGGCGAAGGGCGGCACGCCTCCGCACGTGCTGGTGCTCACAGCGACGCCCATCCCGCGCACCGTCGCGATGACGGTCTTCGGCGACCTGGACGTATCGACCATCGCCCAGCTTCCGGCGGGGCGTCAGGGGATCGAGAGCTTCGTCGTGCCGCTCGTCGACCGCCCCGGGTGGGAGCGTCGTATCTGGGAGCGCGCCTCCGAAGAGATCGCGGGAGGACGGCAGGTGTTCGTCGTCTGCCCCGCGATCAGCCCCAAGGAAGCGGAGGACGACGGCGAGGAGGCGCCCGATGAAGGAGGCGACGGCGAGGCGGGTCCGCCGCGCCCGACGGCGAACGTGGAGTCGGTCGCCGCGCAGGTGCGCGCCGACCCGCTGTTCGCCCGCACCCGCGTGGGCGTTCTGCACGGCCGGCTGGCCTCCGACGAGAAGGACGCCGTCATGCGCGCGTTCGCGGCGGGCGAGATCGACCTGCTCATCGCGACGACCGTGATCGAGGTCGGCGTGAACGTGCCGAACGCCTCGGCGATGATCGTGCTCGACGCCGACCGGTTCGGCGTCTCGCAACTGCACCAGTTGCGCGGACGCGTCGGGCGCGGCGGTGTCCCCGGCCTCTGCCTGCTGGTGACCCACGCCGAGGAGGGGTCGCTCGCGCGCCAGCGTGTCGACGCGGTCGCTGC
Source organism: Leifsonia sp. McL0607 (assembly GCF_049993355.1). Lineage (GTDB taxonomy): Bacteria > Actinomycetota > Actinomycetes > Actinomycetales > Microbacteriaceae > Leifsonia. The sequence continues at coordinate 3,175,100 of NZ_CP188253.1, forward strand.
GACGCTCGACGGCTTCGAGCTCGCCAACGTCGACCTCGAGCTTCGGCGGGAGGGCGACGTGCTCGGCAGCAGACAGTCGGGAGGCCGCTCCTCGCTGAAGCTCCTGCGGGTCGTCTCCGACGGCGAGCTGATCTCCGAGGCGCGGGTCGCCGCGGCCGAGACGCTCGACCAGGGCGGCCTCGCCGCGCATCCCGCTCTCGCTGCGGCGCTCGCCCGTCGGCTCGACGAGTCGGAGCGCGCATTCCTCGGCAAGTCGTGACCGCTGCCGGCTGACCGCATGCGAATTCCGCCCATGCGCAGGGCCACGCAACACGGTGCTCTTCGACGATAACGGATTCACAACGAAATGCCGGGAATCGAGTAATAGTCTGGTGCCCTATGAACAGGATCGCCGTAGTCCCTGGATCGTTCGACCCGGTCACTCTCGGGCACCTCGATGTCATCGAGCGGGCCGCGCGACTCTGGGACGAGGTGCACGTGCTGGTCGTCCACAACCCCGACAAGGCGGCTTTGCTGCCGATAGCGCAGCGCGTCGCACTCATCGAGCGGTCGATCGAGGACGCGGGGATCGGCGGTCGCATCATCGTCGCCTCGTGGTCAGTGGGCCTCCTCGTCGACTATTGCACCGACGTCGGCGCGGCCGTGCTCGTCAAGGGCATCCGCTCCCAGGTCGATGTCGCGTACGAAACGCCGATGGCGATCGTCAACCGTCACCTCGCGCAGGTCGAGACGGTCTTCCTGTTGCCCGACCCGGCCAACGCGCATGTCTCGAGCTCCCTCGTGCGCCAGGTCGCCTCCCTCGGCGGGGACGTCAGCCCCTATGTTCCTCCCGCCGTCTCCGAACTGCTGTCGACCACATGACCCGGGTGGAGAGATGAACAGTTACGCGACGCGTCAGCCCACGGAATCCTCGGTGGCACCAGAGGAGGTGGGCCTGCCCGCGCCGGGGATGGGCCTGGACGAGCTGAGACGTGCCGCGGAGCAGATCACCACCAACGTGGAGTCCGTCATCGACGGCAAGCACGAGGCGGTGCAGACGGCGCTCGTCGTCCTGCTCGCCGAAGGGCACCTCCTGATCGAGGACGTGCCCGGGGTCGGCAAGACGATGCTGGCGAAGTCGCTGGCCAAATCGGTGGACTGCTCGGTCAGTCGCATCCAGTTCACCCCCGACCTGCTGCCGAGCGACGTGACCGGCGTATCGGTGTACAACCAGGCGGAGCGGCGCTTCGAGTTCAAGCCGGGCGCCGTGTTCGCGAACATCGTGATCGGCGACGAGATCAACCGGGCCAGCCCGAAGACTCAGTCGGCCCTGCTGGAGTGCATGGAGGAGCGCCAGGTCACGGTCGACGGCTCCACGTACCCGCTGGGCGCACCGTTCATCGTGGTCGCGACCCAGAACCCGATCGAGATGGAGGGCACGTACGCCCTCCCGGAGGCGCAGCGCGACCGATTCATGGCTCGCATCGCGATGGGCTACCCCGACGAGGGCTCCGAGCTCGACATGCTGACGACGCGCGACACCTCCAGCCCGCTCTCGCGCATCGGGCCGGTGGTCACCGCGGCCGCACTGCGGTCGATGATGACGACGGCTCGCGCCGTCTACGCCTCCGCCCCCGTCAAGCAGTACGCGGTCGACCTGATCCGTGCGACCAGGGAGGACCGCGACCTCCGGCTCGGTGCCAGCCCGCGTGCCACGCTGCAGCTCGTTCGGGCGGCGAAGGCCATGGCGGCCCTCGACGGCCGTGACTTCGTGCTCCCGGACGACATCGACGCTCTCGCGGTGCCGGTGCTCGGACACCGGCTGCTGCCGACGAGCCGGGCGCTCGGCCACCACCACGAGAGCGCACCCGTGATCGCGGACATCGTCCGCCGCATCGTCGCAGCGACGCCGGTGCCGGTCGGCTCCGGCGCGATCGGGTCGGGGTCGGCCACGGCCCGCACGGGCGCGGGCTCCACAGGCACGGCCCGCACGGGCGCGGGCTCCACAGGAAGGGAGTAGCCGTGCGCGGGCGCGCCGGGGCGTCGTCGCCCGTGAGGAAGCCGCGCCCGACCGCGCGCGGCTGGGCGCTCGGTGCCGTCGGCGTCGTCGCCCTCGCCGCGTCGGCGTTCTTCGGACGAACCGATGTGCTCTTCGTCGGCGTCTTCCTCACTGTTCTGCCGTTGGCGGCGATGATCTCGGTGACCATCGACCGGCCGCGGCTGACGGTCGCCCGCAGCTTCCACCCGGACGTCGTCGCTGTGGGCGAGCAGGCCACCATCGTCACGACGGCGCGCAACCAGTCGGCGCGACCGAGCCCGCCGGCCCGCTGGCGCGAGTTCGCCCCGGCCGGTGTCGACGTGCAGGCGTCCGCGCCCTTCCCTCGGCTCGGCTCCCACCAGGTGAACGTCGCGCACGGCCGCGACACGGTCGTGCTGCGTCAGGACGTCGTCGGGCTGCGGCGCGGTTCGCATCCCGTCGGGCCGCTGATCGTGAGCCGGACCGACCCGTTCGGGGTGGCGTACGCGGAGTACGCGGTGGGTCAGCCGAGGCAGTTCCTCGTGACGCCCCGGGTCGTCCGGCTGTCGAGCGGCGAGCTCGACGTCGCCCACAGCGAAGGCGCCGAGCACGAGCTCCAGCGCCACAGCATTCCGAGCGCAGACGAACTGATCGCGCGCGAGTACCGGCCGGGCGACCCGCTGCGCCGCGTGCACTGGCGGGCCACCGCTCGCCACGACAAGCTCATGGTGCGGCAGGAGGAGCAGCGAAGCAACCCGGAGGCCTGGCTCGTGATGGACACGCGTCTCACGACGCGACCGCCGGCGCAGCGCCTGTCCGTCGACGACAGCGACGCCCTGTTCGAGACGCTTGTGGAACTGGTCGCGTCGGTCGGCGTCCACCTCCTCGACGAGGGCTTCGTGCTCAGCGTCGTGGAGACCGCGCCGCGCCAGCTCTCCGGCCGGAGCGGCGCGGGACGAACGGGAACACTCGGCTCGGTGACCCCGACGTACGACCGCGGCACGGCCGACCGGCTGCTGCTCGCCGACCTGGCAGGTGTGGAGGCCGCGCCGGACCTCCGTGACGACGCGGTCGCCGAGCTCGCCTCCGGGCTACGCCACGCCGGCCGCGCCGTGCCGATCTTCGCCGTCCTGCTCGACGGCACGCCCGAGCTCGGCTCGCTCGGCGCTCTCCGTGGCATGGGCGACCCGGCCGTCGCGTTCCTCGGCGACGGAGCGTCGCCCGAGGCGCAGGAGGTGCTGGCGGACGCCGGGTGGCTGTGCGTCGGCTTCTCCGCGGGCGACGACCCGGCCGAGGTCTGGCAGCGCGCGCTCGCTCGCCAGCGGGCGGTGATCGGCCATGGTTAGCGACGCTGTCTCCATCGGCCTGACGGCCACGCGGCGACGGCAGGCCTACTGGCGCATCACGGGAGCGCTCGTGCTGCAGATGCTCGCGCTGAGCATCGCTCTCGTGGGGCTCATCCAGGGGCCTTCGTGGTGGTTCGCGCTCATGCTGACGAGTTCGTTCCTCCTCGTCGCGGGCGCGGGGCTGCGAGCCATCGGCGTCCACCGGAGGATCGTGCCGCTCCTCTTGCTGGTGCTCGCCGCGATGGTCATGACCGTCGGATTCGGCAACGGGACGGGCCTGCTCGGGCTGATCCCCACGGCCGGGACCGTCCAGCGCTGGGGCGTGTACCTGCAGCAGGCGATCCTCTCGATCTACCAGCAGGGCACGCCGGCCGAGAGCCTGCCGGAGTTCCTGTTCCTGGTGGTCGGCGGCGCCTGCTTGATCGCGATCGTCCTCGATACCCTCGCCGTCGCGTTCCGCGCTCCCGCGTACACGGCCATCGGCGTCGGCCTCGTGCTGGTCGTGCCGGGGGCCCTGCTCGGCGACGGACTCGACCCGAGCGCTCTCGCGGCGTCCGCCGCGGCGTTCCTGTGGCTGCTGCGCTCCGACGTGCGGACGAGACGGCCGGGCGCCGGGCGTCCGGGAGCGTCGCTGTCCATCGGCGCTGCGGCCGTGGTCGTCGCCATGCTCCTGGCCGGCACGGCACCCGGGTTCGACAAGGGAGGCGCGACCTCCTTCACCGCCGGTGGCATCTCCATCGGCGGCACGGTGACCCCGCTGATCGACCTCGGCAAGGACTTGCGGAGGCCGACGGCCGTGCGGGCACTGATCTACACCACCAACGCTCCGACCGGCCAGTACCTCAAGCTCGCCTCGCTCGACCAGTTCACCGGCTCGGTCTGGAAGCACCGCGAGCGCGACACCAAGCGGCTCTCCAACGGCGTCGCCATCGGACCCGTCGCGGGGCTGTCGGACAGCGTCAAGACCTCCAAGGTCTCCACCTCCGTCGAGATCGATGACATGACAAGCCGGTGGCTTCCGGTGCCCGCGCCCGTGCAGTCGGTGAAGGGCCTCAGCGGCACCTGGTCGTGGGATCCCGACGATCTGACGGTCGGCGGCATCAACGTCACGACCCAGGGGCAGAAGTACACCGCCACGAGCCTGCTGCTCGCGCCGACCGCCGACCAGCTGAAGGCGGCAGGAGGCTTCGTGCCGGCCGGCGTCGAGCGCGACCTGTTCCTTCCGCCGAACACGCCCGCGATCATCGCGCAGACGGCCCTCGCGGCCACGGCGGGATCCGTCTCGGAGTACGATAAGGCCGTCGCCCTACAGGACTACTTTCGCGACAACGGGTTCGTGTACACGACCCAGACCCCGCTCAAGCAGGGCTACGACGGCGACGGCGCCCGGGTGATTGCCAAGTTCCTGGAGGTCAAGAGCGGGTACTGCGTGCACTTCGCGTCCGCGATGGCGCTGATGGCGAGGAGCCTCGGCATCCCGGCCCGGGTCGCGGAGGGCTATCTGCCCGGCACCTCGGCCGGTGGGACGGCCAACAGCCCTGGCGTGTACACCGTGACGAGCGACGACCTCCACGCCTGGCCGGAGCTCTACTTCGCGGGCGTGGGCTGGGTGCCGTTCGAACCCACGGTCGGGCGCGGCACCATCCCGAGCTACACGCGGCCCGACGCGCTGCCGAACCAGGCCGCTCCGAGTTCGGCGCCCGGCGCGTCGTCCGGCCAGCGGCGGGTGGTCCCGACCGATCCAGCGAACGTCGGGGGAGCGGCAGGGACGACCCCCCCCTCGCCGCTGCAGCCGGTGCTCTCCGGGCTCGGGGTCGCGCTGCTGGTCGTGGCTGTGCTGCTCACGCCGGCCGTCCTGCGCCGGATGCGCAGACGGGCTCGGCTGAGACGACTGGGCGAGTCGTGGGGCGGCGCATCGATCGTGTGGGACGAGCTGCGCGACACCGCGCGCGATCTCGGCTGGTCGGCTCCGGACACCGAGACGCCGCGTGTCTTCGCGCGGCGAATCGCGGCCGCGGTGGCGGGAACTCCGGGGGAGGAGGCCGTGCTGCGACTGCTCGACGTTCGCGAGCGCGACGCGTTCGGACCACCGACGCGCGCCGTCGCGGTCGGGCTCGCCGACGACCTCCGGCGGGTGATCGACGCGCTCGAGGCTCAGGCCGGCCGCGGTGTGCGTCTCAAAGCGGCGCTGATTCCTGTGTCGTTGCTGCCGGCGGGCTGGCGGTCGCCTGCGAGCGTAGGAGGAGCCGCGTAACATAGCGGATCGTGAGCACCTTCAGAAACAGCCCGTACAGCGTCCACGTGTACGACCTCATGCGACGTCCCGGCGAGATGCGGGAGCAGTGTCTCGCCATCCCCGTCGCCGAGAAGCTGGGCGAGGGGCTGCTGTCCGTGCCGGAGGGCGCGACCATCGACGTCGACCTCCGCTTGGAGTCGATGCACGAGGGCATTCTGATCACGGCGAAGGCCGAGACCACGGCGACGGGAGTCTGCGGGCGGTGCCTGATCGACATCGAGCAGCCTGTCGAAGTCGATATCCAGGAACTTTTCGCGTATCCTTCTACGGAAGCTTTCGATTATGAGGTTCACGACGACCACGTGGATCTTGAACCTCTGATCAGGGATGCGGTAGTGCTGTCACTGCCGTTTCAGCCGGTGTGCCGGCCGGACTGCCCGGGTCTCGATACAGAGACCGGGGAGAGGCTGGCGGATGTACCGGACCGTAAGCCGAACGAGACCATCGATCCTCGCTGGTCCGCGCTCGCGGCGTTCCAGGCTTCCGACACCGAGTCCACCAGCAACAACGCCCCGGCCGCCGGGGCTGGAGAAGAGAGATAGTCATGGCCGTTCCGAAGCGGAAGCAGTCTCGCGCCAACACCCACGCCCGTCGTTCGCAGTGGAAGGCCGAGGTCCCCACGCTCGTCAAGTCGATCGAGAACGGCAAGGTCGTCTACAGCCTCCCGCACCGGGCCAAGGTCGTCGAGGACTCCGCGGGCACCGCGCTCTTCCTCGAGTACAAGGGCCGCAAGGTCGCCGACGTCTGAGCACTGTTCCAAGGTCAGACGAGCACCGCATGACCGGCGAGAACTCTGACCGCACCGCGCTCCTCGAGAAGCTCGGGGTCGATATCGACCCCGAGCTTCTCGAGCTTGCATTGACACATCGTTCCTACGCGTACGAGCACGGCGGCATCCCCAACAACGAGCGCCTGGAGTTCCTGGGCGACTCGATTCTCGGGCAGGCCGTGACGGTCAAGCTCTTCCGCGAGAACCCCCACCTCGACGAGGGCGAGCTCGCGAAGCGCCGGGCCAGCCTCGTGAGCTCTGTCGCTCTGGCCGAGGTCGCCCGCGGCATCGGCCTGGGCGAGTACCTGCGCCTCGGGCGCGGTGAGAACCAGAGCGGGGGGCGCGATAAAGCGTCGATCCTCGCGGACACCGTCGAGGCGTTGATCGGTGCCACCTATCTGGATGCGGGAGGCGAAGAGGCGACGGCTCTCGTGATGCGCCTCGTCGACCCGTTGCTGGCCGACCCCGATCGCTTCGGCGCCGCCATGGATCCGAAGACCAGCCTCCAGGAGGCCGCTTCCCACCGCGGCGCGGGCCTCCCGGTCTACACGGTGACGAACAGCGGGCCAGACCACTCCAAGATCTTCCACGCCACCGTCTCGGTCGGCGACCTCGTGACTGCGACCGGTAAGGGCACGAGCAAGAAGCAGGCCGAGATGGCCGCCGCGCTCAACGCCTGGACCGAGCTGACCCGCCGCCGTGCCAGAGCTCCCCGAGGTTGAGGTCGTCCGCGCCGGTCTCGCACCGGCCGTCACGGGCGCGACCATCCTCGGGGTCGAGGTCTTCGAGCAGCGGTCGCTGAAGCGGCACGATCCCCTCGCCGGTGCGTTCGAGACGCTGCTGACCGGCCGCGTATTGCAGACCCCCGCCCGTCGCGGCAAGTTCCTCTGGATTCCGCTGCAGGGCATGCCGCGTCGCGCGATCGTGGCCCACCTCGGAATGAGCGGGCAGATCCTGCTCCGCGAGCCGGGGTGGGAGGAGGCCGGCCTGCTGCGCATCCGGCTGCACCTCGAGACCGCAGCGACCTTCCCCGGCGATCACCGCGAACTCTGGGTGCACTTCGTGGACCAGCGGATCTTCGGTTCGATGGCCGTCGACAGCCTGGTGCCGACGGCGGACGGCGCTCCCGCCGGCCGCGGCACCGACGAGCCGCTCCTCCCCACCCAGGTCGCCCACATCGCCCGCGACCCGCTCGATCCCGCGTTCGAGGACGCGGCCTTCGCGGCCGCCCTCGCGCGTCGGAGCAGCGGGATCAAGCGCGTGCTGCTGGACCAGACGGTGGTCAGCGGCATCGGCAACATCTACGCTGACGAGGCGCTCTGGGCGGCGCGCCTCCACTACGAGCAGCCCGCTTCGTCGTTGAGCCGCGCGAAGGCGCGCACCCTCCTGGCGGAGGTGCGGCACGTGCTCGATAAGGCACTGGCGGAGGGCGGCACGAGCTTCGACGCGCAGTACGTAAACGTGAACGGCAACTCGGGCTACTTCGCGCATCATCTACATTCATATGGGCGCAAGGGTCAGCCTTGTGACCGGTGCGGCACGCCCATCAGGCGTGAGAAGTTCATGAACCGGTCGAGCTTCTTCTGTCCACGATGTCAGCGAGTGAGGATTGTTGCTAGATGAGTGCAAATCGGGTGGAGAGCGAACACCAGCGGATTCTTAGCTTCTGGTGGATGCTCGAGCTCTTCAGCCCTCAGGGTGTCCCAAAGCTGACCACGCGCGCGGCGCGGGCCACTGATCGACAGGTGATCGAGTGGACGCCCGGCAGTCCGTTGCCGTGGGAGACGTTGCGACAGCCCGAGCCACTGGGCAAGACGCGACGGGTGTGGCAGCACACGGTGTATCTCGGCGCCTACGATCTCGAAGCTACTTATGAGAGCCTGCACGAGGCCTTTGGCGATGACAAAGACGCATACGACGAGCGTCCCGCTGGGCGTAGCGCATGTGCGGGAATACTGGTTGACGGCAGCGGGAAGCTGGTTCCTAACTCGTCGGTGCTGTCCTCGGCGTTGTGGGCTGTGGGGCGAATTCAGACTGACGGCGCGCACGGTCATACATGGGCTGACGGCTTTCCAGATGCGCAAGATGCTTTTGTTGAAGCCGTTGACGAGCATGAGGGTCGTCGTCGTGAAGTCGCCAACTTGGATAAACCTCTCGTGCAGGACGGGGAGTCGCTTCGGTCCCTTATGCGAGTTGCGCAAGGGATCGCGGGCGTTGTCGAAAGCGCCCGCCTTGCGACAGAGGCGATAGTCATTCAGTCGGTGGCAGTCTCAATGCAGCGTGCAGATGAGACCGGCGACACAGACTTCCTGAACAGCTTCTTCCTGGAGGACATTGCGATCGTTCGGGCGGCTGTCGGGACCAGCGGCTGCGGAGCGGCCCTGGAGCGCTATCTGACGAGTGACAGGGGTCTGAACGAGCGAGACCGCGTCGATGTCATCCGAACGCACGAGGCCGTCGACCGCGGTGCAGTAGTGGATCGTCTCCCGAAGGGGCGCTGGCCTGCAGACCCGACCCACGGTCTTTCTCTGAGGCAGCAGTTCGCAGTCAACCATGCTCTGAATGATCTTGCTTCGGCGCGCGGGTTAATGGGCGTGAATGGTCCGCCGGGCACCGGGAAGACCACCATGCTGCGTGACATTGTTGCCGGCAATGTCGTCGAACGAGCTCGTAAATTTGCGGCTCTCCCCCGTCCGGAGGATGCCTTCACATCGACCACACATCGCTGGAAGACCGGCGAGCATTCGCGGTCGGTCCGCCAGTTGAGGCCGGAGCTGACGAGCTATGAGATGGTGGTTGTGTCAGCCAACAACGCCGCGGTCGAGAACGTGACCACCGAGATCCCAGCCCGAGATGCAATCCACTCCCGGTGGCACGACGGGGCCGACTACTTTGCCGATATCGCCACGGAAGTGCTTGCGGAAGTCGACGCCCAGAAGAATGACGAGGCCAAGATCCAAGCGTGGGGTCTCGTAGCCGCCCGTCTGGGTAACAAGCGCAACCGGAGCGCGTTCCACTCAGCGTTCTGGTTCGACAAGAAGGATCCGCGAACGAACGAGCCGGTGCCCGATAGTCCACCGCGCATGCAGACTCGTCTTGCTCAGTGGCGGGACGGTAGCGCGACGCACAAGACCTGGAAGGACGCGCGTGAAGACTTCGTGCGTGCTGAACGCCACGTGGATGCTCTTGTTGAACGACGGAAGCAAGCAGAGGACCGCTGGAATCAACTCCCCGACGCAATTGAAGTCGAGCGCAAGTGGATTGAGCACACGGCTCGAGCTGACTCGGATCTGCGTGGGGTCGAGAAGCAGCTGATCGCAGGCCTGAAAGCGCTCGAGGCGGCACGCAGTGACGCTTCCATCGCTGCGGGGGCTCGCGACCGCCACCTTGGCGCCAAGCCGGGCACGTTGGAGACGATCTTCACGTTCGGACGTGCCGTTCGTGAGTGGCGTGCGGCGCTGCAGCCCTTGGAGGAGCGTCTCCTCATCGCGGAAGCCGCTGTACACGAAGCCGAATTGAATCGCCGCCAACTAAATGATCGTGTGGGGGAACGCCGCGGTGAGCTCGCTGATGCCGAGGCTGGGAGAGTGCGGGCATCAGAATTCCTGTCTGACCTTCGAAGCAAGGTCGACAAAGACACGACCGAGATTGGGCTGTCATATCCCGATGAATCCTGGACGGGTGAAACTCGTGAGCTGCACGCCCCCTGGCTCGACGCAGAACTCGACGCCGCGCGGTCAGACCTGTTCCTCGCGGCTCTTCAGCTTCACCAGGACTTCCTTGCGAATGTGGCCGCAGAGATGTCCCATGGACTACGTGCGGCCCTAGAGATCGTCGCAGGTGGCGGCCCGCGAAAGCTTGAACCTGAAAAGCGACGGGCAGCGTGGCAACTCTTCTTCCTGGTCGTCCCGCTGGTTTCGACGACATTCGCATCGTTCGGGCGCATGTTCGGTGACATTGGGCCCGAGAGCATTGGCTGGGTCCTCGTCGACGAGGCTGGTCAGGCGTCTCCGCAGTACGCTGCTGGCGCGATCTGGCGCGCGCAACGCGTGGTCGCCGTCGGCGACCCACTCCAGCTCCCACCCGTCGTGACTATCCCGCCAAAGGCACGGCGCGACATCGCCATAGCCTACGAAGTCTCTGAAACTTGGGTGCCTCCACAAGCATCGGTGCAGACTCTCGCCGACCGAGTGTCACGCCACGGAACAACCCTTCAGCAGGGCGAGTATGACGTGTGGGTGAGTGCTCCGCTAACGGTGCACCGTCGCTGTGATGATCCGATGTTCGGCCTCTGCAATGACATCGCTTACAACGGCATCATGGTGAATGGCGTCAAACGCCGGCTCAACGATCCTGACAAGCCCGACATCTTCGACGGGACGAGCGGTCCAATCGTCGCAACGAGTCACTGGGTCGACGAACCGGCACCGACTCAGGGATCCCATCTTCAGGAGAACCAGATCGCCCGGCTAGAGAGGGCCCTTGCGTATCTTCATGATCAAGGCATCCCGCCGAAAGACGTCATTGCGATCTCACCGTTTCGAGCTGTCGCTGATCGGCTTGAGTCCCTATCCCAAAGCTACCCGGGACTCACGGCCGGTACGATCCACACTGCCCAGGGCCGGGAAGCGTCAGTGGTCTTCCTCGTCCTCGGAGGCGATCCAGCTGCTCCCGGCGCAAAAGCGTGGGCCGCAGCCACCGTCAACCTCGTCAACGTCGCAGCCAGCCGCGCGAAACGCCGGCTCTACGTCATCGGCGATCGTTCTGCGTGGGCGAAACACAACTATTTCCACCAGCTGGCCGGATCGTTCACGCAATAGCTCAGGGTCATGAAGGTCCGCTCATCAGTGTTGCATTTGCGATCCAAATACCGAACCGTGAGTCATAACCGGCGGCTTACCAAGATTTGGTACTATGATCTTATGGCTCAGAACACTTCGATCAGCCTCGATGATCACTTTTCGGACTTTCTCTCCCAAGAGATTTCGTCAGGCCGCTATCGGTCCGCGAGCGAGGTCGTACGCGCCGGCCTTCGGTTGCTGGAGGATCAGGAGACGCAAATGGCAGCGCTCCGTGCCGCTCTCGTTGTGGGTGAGGCTAGCGGCATGCCGGAGGCATTTGACTTCGACGCTTTCATCGCGATGAAGAAGTCGTGACAGGTTTCCGCCTCACTCCGGCTGCGCAACGCGATCTCTCGTCGATCTGGGAATTTACCGAGGAGCGGTGGAACGTCCGTCAGGCCGAGACCTATGTGACCGAGATCAGAGCTGCGATCGAGCGTGTTGCAGACGATCCTTCTCGTGGTCGGGACTGTGACGAGATCCGCGAAGGGTTCCGTCGATACGGGATTGGCAGTCATCTTCTTTTCTACGTCGAGAGCGCCGCGGGTGTCGATGTGATCCGGATTCTGCATCCGCGGATGGACCCGACATTGCACCTGTGAGTGGGAACGATTGGGTCTGCTGCACGGTTAGGTGACATCTGATCTGGCTTGTCCGAGTGGACAGCCTGGAAGGATGGCATCGTGCCCAAGCCCTATCCCGCCGAGTTCCGTGACGACGTCGTGCGTGTCGCGCGGGGTCGTGAACCTGGAGTGACGATCGAGCAGATCGCGAAAGACTTCGGTGTCCACCCGATGACGTTGCAGAAGTGGCTGCGCCGCGCGGCGATCGATGAGGGGACCAAGCCCGGCCAGACGGGCAGCGAGTCTGCCGAGAATCGCGAGCTGCGCAAGCGGGTCCGGTTGCTGGAGCAGGAGAACGAGGTCCTGCGGCGGGCGGCGGCGTATCTGTCGCAGGCGAACCTGCCGGGAAAAGGCTCTACCCGCTCGTGAATGAGCTCGCTGGAGCGGGGATCCCCGTGACGGTGACGTGCCGGGTGCTCAAGCTCTCTCGTCAGCCGTACTACCGATGGCTGGCGAACCCCATCACCGATAGCGAGGTGACCGAGGCGTGTCGGGCGAACGCGTTGTTCGATGCGCATCGGGATGACCCCGAGTTCGGGCACCGGCTGCCGGCCGACGAGGCGCGTGAGGTCGGGCAGGCGATGGCGGATCGGACTGCGTGGCGGATCGGGGACTGTGGATTTAGCGGTGTTTCCGGCCTGACGCGCTGCGTGTGATGTGTGGCGGGGAAGGTGCTGTGATGACGACGACACTGGATGTTGTGAGTCTGAAGAAACACCATGATGATGACCGTTCCGTGGAGGCCGCTGCGGCGGCCGAGTTGGTGCGGCTGGCCAAAGAGCAGGGTCTGGCTCTGACGGGCCCGGACGGGTTGCTGAAGCTGTTCACGAAGAACGTGCTCGAGACCGCGCTGAACGAGGAGCTGACCGAGCACCTCGGCCATGAGAAGAACCGGGCTGACCTCGACCGTGAGAGCGGAAACGTGCGCAACGGGACTCGGCCGAAGACCGTGCTGACCGAAGCGACCGGGCAGGTCACGATCGATGTGCCGCGGGATCGCGATGGGTCGTTCGAGCCGAAGATCGTGAAGAAGCGCCAACGTCGGTTGAACGGGGTCGAGGAAATCGTCCTGTCGTTGTATGCGAACGGGCTCACCACTGGTGAGATCTCGGCGCACTTCGCTCAGATCTATGGTGCCTCGGTCTCGAAGGAGACGATCTCCCGGATCACGGACAAGGTGATCGACGAGATGAACGAATGGTCCGCCAGGCCGCTCGAGGAGGTCTATGCGGCGATCTTCATCGATGCGATCGTGGTGAAGATCCGCGACGGGCAGGTCGCGAACCGGCCGATCTATGCCGCGATCGGAGTCACCCTCGCTGGCGAGAAGGACGTCCTCGGACTCTGGGCTGGGACCGGCGGTGAGGGTGCGAAGTTCTGGATGAGTGTCCTCACCGACATCAAGAATCGTGGGGTGCGTGACACGTTCTTCCTCGTCTGCGATGGTCTGAAGGGTTTGCCCGAGGTTGTCGGCAACGTCTGGCCACTCACGACGGTGCAGACGTGCATCATTCACCTGATCCGGAACACGTTCCGGTTGGCGTCGAAGAAGGACTGGGATGCGCTCAAACGCGATGTGAAGCCGATCTATACCGCTCCGAGCCCGAACGCCGCTCGGGCCGCGTTGGAAGAGCTCGACCAGAAGTGGGGCAAGAAATACGCGGCGATTATCCGGCTCTGGGAGTCCGCGTGGGAGGAGTTCATCCCCTTCCTGGACTACGACATCGAGATTCGCCGGGTGATCTGCTCGACGAACGCGATTGAGTCCCTCAACGCCCGATACCGGCGTGCGGTGCGCGCCAGAGGACACTTCCCGACAGAGCAGGCGGCGCTCAAGTGCCTGTATCTTGTCACCAGATCACTCGACCCGACCGGTGCGGGACGAGTCCGATGGACGATGCGATGGAAACCTGCTCTCAACGCGTTCGCCATCACCTTCGCAGACCGCTGGCCGGCCGCGGAGACCTACTAAATGAAAACCGCCGGAAACACCGTTACTGAGATAGTCCCACCGATTCAGCCACGACGGGAAGATCGACTTCGGGATCGTCGACGACGACGCACTGGTCGTCCTCGCCGGCGACCCGATGTTCACCGGGTTCGACACCACGGGGGAGCGCGTGCCGCTCGGCAAGGTCGGGGCGCTCCTCGCGCCGGTCATCCCGCGTTTCGAAGGTCGTCGCCGTGGGCAAGAACTATCGTGAGCACGCGGCCGAGATGGGTGCGGACGCCCCGGAGGAGCCGCTGCTCTTCCTCAAACCGAACACCTCCGTCATCGGCCTCGGCGACCCCATCGTCGTGCCTCCCCAGTCCGAGCGCGTCGACTTCGAGGGCGAGCTCGCGGTCGTCATCGGCACGATCGCGCGCAACGTCTCGGAGGCCGACGCCGCGAGCCACATCTTCGGCTACACCGTCGCCAACGACGTCACCGCGCGCGATCTGCAGCAGAAGGACGGCCAGTGGACGCGGGCGAAGGGCTTCGACACGTTCTGCCCGCTCGGACCCGTGATCGAGACCGACCTGCCCGCCGGGGCCGTGCTGCGCACACGCCTCAACGGCGAGCTCAAGCAGGAGGCCCCGATCAGCGACATGGTGCACGACATCCCGTCGATCATCGCGTACGCCTCGAGCGTGTTCACGCTGCTGCCCGGCGATGTCATCCTCACCGGCACCCCGTCGGGCATCGGCCCGATGAAGCCGGGCGACACCGTCGAGGTGGAGGTCGACGGAGTGGGTTCGCTGGTGAATCCGGTGCACGCTCCCAAGTAGGATTCCAAGGGTATGTCTGACAACGATTCGCACCCCTTCTCGACCGCGACGGGCGCCGATGTGCGCGTGCGGTTCTGCCCGTCACCCACCGGCACGCCGCACGTCGGCCTGATCCGCACGGCCCTGTTCAACTGGGCGTATGCGCGGCACACCGGTGGCAAGCTCATCTTCCGCATCGAAGACACCGACGCGGCCCGCGACAGCGAAGAGAGCTACGCGATGATCATCGACGCGCTGCGCTGGCTGCGCCTCGACTGGGACGAGGGCATCGACGTCGGCGGCCCGGACGGCCCGTACCGCCAGTCGCAGCGGTACGACATCTACCGCGACCTGATCGAGCGGCTCACGGCCTCCGGCCACATCTACGAGAGCTTCGCCACCGGTGAGGAGATCGAGGCGCGCAACGTGTCGCTCGGCCGCGACCCGAAGCTCGGCTACGACAACTTCGAGCGCGACCTCACCGGCGACCAGAAGGCCGCCTACCGCGCAGAGGGCCGCGAACCCGCGCTGCGCCTGCGTGTGCCGGACGACGACCTGAGCTTCGACGACCTCGTGCGTGGCGAGATCACCTTCCCGGCCGGCTCGTTCAGCGACTTCGTGGTCGTCCGGCCCAATGGGCACCCGCTCTACACCTTCGTCAACCCGGTCGACGACGCCCTCATGGGCGTGACGCACGTGCTCCGCGGCGAGGACCTCCTCTCGTCGACCCCGCGCCAGATCGCGCTGTACCACGCGCTCATCGACGCGGGCGTGACGACGTTCGTCCCGCGCTTCGGGCACCTCCCGTACGTGATGGGCGAGGGCAACAAGAAGCTGTCCAAGCGCGACCCCGAGTCGAGCCTGTTCCACCACCGCGACCGCGGGTTCATCGCCGAGGGGCTCGTCAACTACCTGGCGCTCCTTGGCTGGTCGCTGAGCCACGACCGCGACGTCTTCTCGATCGATGAGCTGGTCGCCGCGTTCGACGTCGCCGACGTGAACCCCAACCCGGCTCGGTTCGACCAGAAGAAGGCGGAGTCCATCAATGGCGACCACATCCGCCTGCTGGAGGTCCGCGATTTCGCCGAGCGCACCATCCCGTATCTCGTCGCCGCCAACGTGCTGACCGAGCCGCTCACCGACGAGCAGCGCGCCGTGCTGGCCCAGGCCGCCCCGCTCGTGCAGGAGCGCGTGCAGCTGCTCGGCGAGACGCCGGGGATGCTCGGCTTCCTGTTCACCGACTCCGCTTCCCTCACCATCGAAGACGACGCCCGTGCGTCGCTGCCCGCCAATGCGGGTGAAGTGGTGGCGGCGTCGATCGGCGCGCTGGAGGTCCTTCCCGACGCCGAGTGGACGCACGACGCGATCGAGGCGGCCCTGCGCGATGCCCTGGTGGAGGCGCTCGGGCTGAAGCCGCGCGTCGCGTTCGGACCGCTGCGCGTCGCCGTGTCGGGTCGCCGGGTCTCGCCTCCGCTCTTCGAGTCGATGGAGATCCTCGGCAAGACCGAGTCGATCGCGCGTCTCGACGCGCTCTCGGCGTCGCTGGCCGAATCCGCAGAAGCCTAAGGCGCCCTCCGTGACGGTCAGTGTCGAAGTCATCGTCGTCGGGGGAGGCCCTGCCGGGCTCAGCGCGGCGCTGAATCTCGTGCGTGCCCGCCGCCGAGTGCTGGTCGTCGACGGCAACCGTCCCCGTCATGCCGCGACGCTGCAGGCGCACGGATTTCTCACACGCGACGGCGTGGCCCCGTCGGAGCTCCGGCGGCTGGGGCGCGAGGAGGTCTCCGGTTACGACGACGCCGACGTCGTGTTCGCACAGGTGAGTGACGTGTCGGTCGAGGAGCACGGCTTCCGCGTGCGCGGTCGTGGCGTGCGCGGTGGCGCCGACGTGGACGCGCTCGCGTCCGCGGTCGTGATCGCGACCGGCGTGACTGAGACGATGCCCGACCTCCCGAGTCTGCGCGCGTTCTACGGGACGCAACTGCACAGCTGCCTGGAGTGCGACGGCTTCGAGAAGGCCGGGGAGCCGCTCGCGCTCATCGGCGAGACGACCGACCTGGTCGAGCGGGCGCTGCTGCTCACCCAGTGGACCGACGATCTGATCGTCTTCACCAACGGCGTCGCGCCCGTGAGCGACGACGAGGAACGCGCGCTGGCGCGGCTCGGCGTCCGCGTCGAGCGGCGTGCCATCGACGACGTAGTGGGGGAGAAGGGCGTCATGACCGGCGTCCGGCTCGCCGACGGAACGGTCGTCGAGCGCGCGGGCGGTTTCGTCCGTCCGCTCTGGACGCCCGCGGTGTCGTTCGCTGACGTCCTCGACCTCGACAGGGACTCCGACGGGTACCTGGTGACGGACGCGCAGGGGCGCACTTCCGCGCCGGGCGTCTACGCGGCTGGCGAGACGACCGCGCCAGGGGCGCAGCAGCTCATCGTCGCCGCCGGGTCGGGCGCCGTGGTCGCCGCGGCCGTGAACCGCGACCTCATCGGTATCACCATGGACGACGCGGCAGTCCTCTAGCGACGACCGAGGGCGCGCGAACGCCCAGGTCCCGTGCGGCCCTCCCCGCCCTGCGGCGTTTTGTGGAAGCAGCGGCGCATAGGCTAGAGTTGGTACTCGTGCCCGGGCCTTGGCCCGAAGCCCTTGGGGTATGGTGTAATTGGCAACACGGCTGATTCTGGTTCAGTTGTTCTTGGTTCGAGTCCAGGTACCCCAGCGCTGAGATTCCTCTGTTTCCTAGGGAAACAGAGGAATTCGTGTTCAACTGGACGTCTCCGTCCCGCCCCGAAGATCGCCTCGGGTGCACTATTGGGGGTGCTTTTGCCCCGTTCTCGCCGTCGTATCGACCAGGTCGGAGTTTCGGCTCCGGGTTGATCCGCGTTCGTGCGGTCTGGAACGATCTGGCCCGGGTCGCCCGGTCGTACCTGATCGGCATGATCGACGAACCGCAGATCATGACGGGGGAGCAGGTCGCTCTGCTCCTCCAAGTGTCGCCACGCACCATCGAGGAATGGCGGCAACAGCACGCCGGGCCACCCTATCGACGAATGGGCAAGCACGTCCGCTACCTGCGTCACGAAGTGCTGGCCTGGTTTGAGGAGCTGAGCCGCGATGGCTAGGGCCAGGCTCGAACCGGGCCAGATCGGGAAGGTCGGCTACACGACCCTCGCCTCCGGCGCCGTGCAGGCCACCGCCAAGATGCGCGACGACATGGGCGAACCACACCGTCTGAAGGCATCCAGTGCGACGGCGGACGAGGCGCTGGCCGCTCTGGAAGCGCAAGCCGCACGCGTCAGGTTCAGCGCTGCTGGCCCGCTGCTGCGCAAGGACGCCACCATCGCCGAAGCGTGCACCGTGTTCATGCATGACAAGACCGCGGAAGGACTGGTCGTGGACTCCACGCTGGAGACCTATCGGTTCTGCATCGACAACGTGATCGTTCCACAGTGCGGAGCCCTCCGACTCAAGGATCTGTCGGTACTGCGCTGCAACCGAATTTTCCAGGCCATCCGTGAGGAGAAGTCGCTCTCGTCGGCACGGAAAGCAAAGTCCGTCTTGTCGATGGTGTGCACCACCGGCATTGAACACGAAGTCCTCACCGTGAACCCCGTGCGCGACACGCGCCGACTCCCGATGCCGGAGAAGAAGGAATCGGTGCTCACGCCCGAGCAACTCATTGTCGTGCGGGACCTGATGCGGGAGTGGCGCAAACACTCCCCACACCGCGGTCCCCGCCCGAACGTCGAGCTGCTGGAAAACGTCATGTGGATCATGGTCGGCACCAGCGCCCGCATCGGCGAAGTGCTCGGTCTGCGCCGCTGCGATGTAGATGTGACCACGAATCCTGCCACGGTTATTGATCAACGCGACGATGAAGCAGACCAAGAAGAATGGTCTGTACCGCCAGCCTTCGCCGAAGCGCATCCGTCAGAAGAGGCGCATCGCGGTCCCCAGCTACACCGCGGCGGCGTTCCGCCATCAACTCGCCATCACCGGACGCGGTCCCGAGGACTTCTTATTCACGACCAAGAGCAGGAAGCCGCTCAGCGTCAGCAACTACGAACGTCTGTTGCGGACCTTCATCGACGACAATCAGGCGGCGCTTCGTGCGGCTGAGATCGACACGGACGACTTCTCGACGCATCTGTTCCGACGCACGACCGCCACGCTGGTAGAAGCGGCGGCTGGCATCAGCCTCGCATCGAGGCTGCTTGGACATGCTGACGAACAGGTCACTCGCCGCAGCTACGTTGTCACCGCCGTCCAGGTCGACCCGATCACCGCAAGCATCCTGGATGAGGCGCTTGAAGGGCTGTTGTAGTCGGATCAGCGAGACGATGGCGTCCCTCGGCCGATCACCGAAGCTGTGAGCCTGCTGACCGTTGCGGAGTCGTGATAGTGGCCGATGGTCAGCATCGATAACGTCAGAACAAAGTTCTTAGAGGTCGCGCCGATAGGTAGGGGTGTGGCGTTGGCGTCGGGCAGGCACGAGCCCTGTTAAACACGGTTTCGACCAAGATTCCGTCGTTGCCCAGGAGTGCTCGTGCCTGCTGTTCCATCTTCCATCATCGAGCCCATTTGGGCGCAGTTCGAAGCGTTGATCCCACCCGTCGTGGACGAGCACCCGTGGGGTGGCCACCGGCCGAGGATCCCGGACCGGATCGTGTTCGACAAGCTGATCCAGGTACTCGTCCTCGGTGCCGCGTACGAGAAAATCGCCGACCACACCTGCTCGGCCACCACGATCCGCCGCCGCCGCGACGAATGGATCACCGCGGGACTCTTCACCGAACTGGAACGGCTCTGCCTAAACGGGTACGAGAAGATGATCGGCCTGGATCTGGCGAACCTGTCCGTGGACGGGTGCATCGTGAAAGCACCCTGCGGAGGTGAGGCCGCGGGCAGATCCCCGGTAGACCGGGGAAAGCAGGGCACGAAACGCTCGGTCCTGGTCGATGGCGGCGGGATCCCGCTCGGCGTCGTCGCAGCGCCAGCGAACCGGCACGACTCGCCCCTGCTCGCCCCGACCCTGGAGAAGCTGGCCCGGTTCGGGTTCGACCTGCCCGAGCAGATCACCGTGCACCTGGACGCCGGCTACGACTCGGGCAAGACCCGCAACCTGCTAAGCAGCCTCGGCTGCGACTGGGTCATCAGCAAGAAGGGCACCCCGCTCCAGGCCGGCGCCCGCTGGGTCGTGGAACGCACGAACTCCTGGCACAACCGCGGCTTCAAGAAGCTCCACATCTGCACCGAACGCCGCGTCCGCGTGATCGACGCGTTCATCGCCCTCGCCAACGCCATCATCATCGTCCGCCGACTACTTCGCGAAGGATGGAAACGCCACCGCTGGCACGGCAGGAGCGCCCGACAACCCTGACCTATCGGCGGAAGCTCTTAGAACGGGCGGAGCATAACGGGATGGCATCAGCACGGCGCGAGCAACGATTTGCACGCTATGTTGACGGGATTGTCTGGGATGCGAACGACGTCACCCCGGCGGAAGAAGACGGGCCGTGGAGGTGCGCAACGAAGGGATGTCCGCTCCGATACAAGGCGTCACTCCGATGCACAAGCGCAGCCGCGGCGACAACGAGCACACCTTCAACGGGTCGTTCCGGGCCGTCAAGGGTGACGTTCACGACCGGAGTTTGAGACACAATGTGATCCCGCTCGCGCAGAACTCCGTCCGTGTTGACGACGGCTCGTGCCAGCACATCGGGACTTGACCATCCGTTCACGAGATCCTCAACCAGACAGGCTGGCTGAGTTAGGCGCCGCTCTACGATGACAGCGTGCTCGATCACGACGAGATTGTTCGCCTGTATGGTCCATGGCGGAGCCGAACGCCGCAGGACGCGGCGGCTCGGCTCGCCGACTACGGCGGCCCGTGGTGGGTCGCCGGAGGCTGGGCGATCGACGCATTCGTGGGGTCGCATCGCGAGCACGGCGACCTCGACCTCGGGATCCCCCGCGAATCACTCGAAGAGTTCATCGATTTCGCTTCTCCGGGCCTAGATGTGTGGGCGGCAGCGGGGAGCCTCACGCCGCTATTCGGCGGCTCGGCGCCGCGACTGCCCGAGGGTGTCGGCAACTTGTGGCTGCGGGCGAACGGAGCGGAGCCATGGGAGTACGACGTAATGATCGAATCCGTGAAGGACGGTACGTGGATATTCAAGCGAGACGCCCGTATTAGCCGACCTCTCATCGACTGTCTCTGGAGATACAACTGCTTTTGAAGGCAAAGGACGTTCGACCGAAGGATGACTGCGATTTCGAGCGCTGTCTTCCACTACTCGAGGCAAGCAACCTCGCCTGGCTGCACCGAGCGCTTCAAACAACCACGCATCCTGATCATCCGTGGATAGAACGCATCAATCGACAAAGCCAGAGCTGACCGTGTCTCGCACACCTCAGGCGACCACTGCCTCACGGGGGCATCGTCGGGCCACTGCACGATCGCGAGACGGACACGGGGATCGATAGGTTCATTGACGGCCACCTGCCGAGCCTCATAGGTGAAGTGTCACTACCAAGACCACCAGAACCGTCACCGATGTCCTGACTCAGAACCGTCACCAATCTCCGGCGACATGACGCCCGGTCGCCGACGGTCGCACCTGCCATACTAGGCCGCATGACAGACTTCGGGGAGCCGTCGGGAGCTTCGCTGCGCCTCAGCAACGATGAGCGGGAGCGCGCGGCCGCAGCACTCCAGTCGCACGCCGCCCAGGGGAGGCTGAGCGACGCCGAGCTCCAGTCGCGCACGGCCGCCGCACGCGCGGCGGTGACCCGCGGCGATCTCGCGCCGCTCTTCGCCGACTTACCCGGGGAGCTGCACCTCGACGCTGGCGCCCCGCGATCCGGCGCAGCCGCCGACCCCGGCCCTGCGGCCGCCGCGTGGCAGGCGTCCCAGCCCGGCCCGAGCCCTTACGGATACCCTCCGGCTCCCGGCGAGCACGGCCGCCCGGCCAATCGCTGGGGCCTGCTGATCGTGTCGATCATGCCCTTCGTCGCGGTCATCCTCTTCTTCGTGACCGGGATGGCCTGGGGCTACCAGTACAGCTGGCTGTGGTTCCTGCTCATCCCGCTCGCCGGGGCGATCGTCTACGGCGTCGACGGCGGCGACCGCAGGCGACGCTGACGCTGCTCCGCTGCCGGCCTCAGCCGATGGTCGCGCCGAAGAGCAGACCGAGGAGGTAGGTGGCCGCTGCCGCGCCATAGCCGATCGCGAGCTGGCGCACCGCCCGCTTGAGGGGCGAGGCCCCGGACAGCAGCCCGACCACGGCGCCGGTCCCGAGCAGCACCAGACCGACGAGAAGCGCCGACACGATGATCGCGGCGGTCCCGGTCAGGCCGAACAGGAACGGCAGGATCGGGATGAGCGCTCCCGAGGCGAAGAAGCAGAAGCTCGACACCGCCGCGCTCCAGCCGTTGCCGATCGCCTCGTGCTCGTCGGCGGTCGTGCTCTGGACGGCGACAGGGGAGGTGTAGGCGCTGAGCGTGGACAGCACCTCACGGGCGTGCGCCTCTGCCTCCACCTCGTCCATGCCACGCGCACGGTAGACCAGGGTCAGCTCGTTGGCGTTCACATCGAGGTGCGACAGCGCAGAGCTGGTGGCCGGGTTCGGGCTGGAGGCCTCCAGGAGCTCGCGCTGGGAACGGACCGAGACGTACTCGCCGGCTCCCATCGAGAGCGCACCGGCGAGCAGGCCGGAGATGCCCGTGAGCAGCACGACGTGCGTTGCGACTCCGCTCGCGCTCACGCCCAGCACGAGGGCGAGATTGCTGACCAGGCCGTCGTTCGCGCCGAACACAGCGGCGCGGAAGGTGCCGGAGAGGCGTTGGCGTCCACGAGCGGCGAGTGCGCGCACGACCTCCTCGTGCACCTGCTCGTCCGCGGCCATCTGCGGGGTGGCGTCGGCATCGTCCGCGTACGGTGACCGGGCCTCCGCCCGCTGTGCGAGCGCGAGGACGAACACGGAGCCGAAGCGGCGGGCGAGGAACCCGAGCATGCGGGTGCGGATGTCACCGCGGAGCGGTCGGCCGACCTGGTCGCCGAGTAACCTGAGCCAGTGCTCCTCGTGTCGCCGCTCGGCTTCGGCGAGAGCGAGCAGGATGTCCCGCTCCTCACCCTCGCGGCGGCCGGCGAGGTCGCGATAGACCGCGGCCTCGGCCCGCTCGTCGGCCAGATAGCGCCGCCAGCGCTTGATGTCCGCGGCGGAGGGTGTGCGTTCTGTGGGGGTCATCGGATGACGAGTCTAGTTGCGGCGCTGAACCGTCGCCCCCAGAGCTCGGCCAGCTCGCGCACCTCGCGCGGACCCTCGATGGTGAAGGGCGCGTCGACAGCTGCGAGGCCGAAGAGCGCCCACTCGGGCGAGTCCGCGGTGATCCTCACGCGCGTCCGCATCGCCCCGTCGGCCTCGGCCGTCGCCCAGCGTCCGATGGTCTGCTCCACCTGGGCGAGCGGCGCCTCGACCACCGCCTCGACGACCAGGGGGTCGGCCGCCCCCGCCAGCGAGTCCCTGACGTACTCTGCCGCATCGACCGCGGGGAGGGTGCGCGGCCGGAAGCGCGCCCCGGTCGGCCGCGGCGCTGCGATCCGGTCGAGCCGGAAACTGCGCCAGTCGTGCCGCTCGAGGTCGTACGCCACGAGGTACCAGCGTCGTCCCACCGACACGAGACGGTGCGGTTCGACCGTGCGTTCGGAGGCCTCCCCGTCGCGCCGGACGTACGAGAACGCGATCCGCTCCTCGTCTCTGCAGGCCTGCGCGACGACGGTGAGCGCCTCGGCGTCCACGACGGGTCCGGGGCGGAGCTCGGCCGCCATGGTCGCCACCCGGAGCGCGTCGACCCGGCGTTTCAGGCGAGGCGGCATCACCTGCACCACCTTCGCGAGTGCCCGGACCGACGCGTCCGCGACGCCGGAGATTCCGCTTTGGGCGGCGGTGCGCAAGCCGACCGCTAGGGCGACAGCCTCCTCGTCGTCGACCACGAGCGGAGGCAGCGAGGCGCCCGCGGCGAGCTGGTAGCCTCCCGCGACGCCGCGTGTGGCATCGACCGGGTAGCCGAGGTCGCGCAGCCGCTCGACGTCCCGGCGGAGAGTGCGCGGCGAGACCTCCAGCCGGTCGGCGAGCTCCTGGCCCGGCCAGTATCGGTGGGTCTGCAGGAGAGAGAGCAACTGGAGTGTGCGGGATCCCGTGCTGGACATGCCTTCCAGTCTGCCGCGTCAAGCGGTCTGGTTCTGACCGCTATCGGGCCATGTCGAGGCAGCTCATCGCCTATAGCTACGCAGAGCGGGAGGAGGCGCTGGCCGCCGGCCGCCGCGGAGTCCGGCGGCATCCGTGGAACGTGTTCACCGCGGGTCTCGTCGATGCGATCACGGGTCTGTGGCTCGCGTCGTGGACTCCCGTGGACTCGTAGGCGGGCGCGAAGGCACGAGAGCGACCGAGCCCGGTCGAGACAGGGTGAGCACAGCTTCGGCGATGTGCTCGTCGCGCTCGATCTCCTGTTCGACGGCGTAGAGTTCCTCGGCGACATCCGACTCGCGGTCGTTGCCGGTGAGGCTGACCGCTGCGACGAGGAACACGCGCTCGCGGCCCACGTACTCCAGGTGCAGATAAGTGACCTTCTCCACCTCCGGCTGCCGCAGAAGCGCCTCGAGCGCAGCCTGGTTCACCCGGTCCGGGGGCCGGCTCACGGACCAGGAACCGCCGGTTGCGGTCGATGAGCACGACCGCGACGGTTGCCAGAAGCACGCCGATGAGGATGGACCCCACCGCGTCGAAGACCGCATTGCCGGTGAGCTCGTGCAGGAGCACGCCGAAGAAGGCGATGACGAGTCCGATGAGTGCGGCCGCATCCTCGGCGAAGACGGCGCGCAGTGTCGGGTTCGACGTGCTCAGCAGGTGATCCAGGGTCCCGTTGCCCCGGTCCGCCGCCATCGACCGCGCCTGCCGCAACGACTGGAGGAACGAGATCCCTTCGAAGACGAACGCCACGGCCAGCACGATGTAGTTGATCAGGAAGTCCGTCTCCGCCTCACCCGCACCCAGTTGCGATACGCCGTGCAGGATCGACACCACGGCACCGGCGGTGAAGAGCCCCACGGCGGCGAACAGCGACCACACATATGCCTCCCGGCCGTAGCCTCCCGGGTGGAGGTCGTCGCGCGGACGCGCCGCCCGACGCTCCGCCTGCAGTAGGAACAGCTCGTTGCCGGAGTCCGCCCACGAGTGCGCGGCCTCCGCCACCATCGACGCCGAGCCGGTCAGGAAGGCGGCGACGCGCTTCGCGCGCGCGACGACGATGTTCGCGCCGAGCGCGAGCAGGACGGTGAGGAGACTGTCCGAGGAGCGTTTCGAAGACCCCATGCACGCACACTACGACCGAGGGCGCTCAACGGCACAGGTGGTCAACGACACGGGTGCTTGACGACACAGGTGCTCAATGACACAGGCCCCGGTCTCTCGATCGGGGCCTTGGTCTGTTCGGTGTCCGAGGGGGGACTTGAACCCCCACGCCCTATACGGGCACTAGCACCTCAAGCTAGCGCGTCTGCCATTTCCGCCACCCGGACAGGTGTCTCTTCGGCTGCCGGCATTCTGGCTGCCGAAGAAAGACATTAGCACGAAACGCCGCCCCGGTTTCACATCGCCGCGCAGCCCGGGCGTGGCGGATCGGCCCCTGTAGCGTTGGAGCATGACCGACGCTCCCGACACCTCCGACACGGTCGATCTCGACGAGACCGCGATCATCGCACGTGACCTCATTCGGTTCGACACCACGAACCACGGCGGAGGCCGTTCCAACGGCGAGACCGACGCGGCCGAGTACGTCGAGGCCCGGTTGAAGGGTCTCGGCCTGGCGCCGCAGATGTTCGAGTCCGACCCGGGGCGCACGAGCGTGGTGGCCCGGGTGGAGGGCCGCGATCGGAGCAAACCGGCTCTGGTCGTGCACGGCCACCTCGACGTGGTACCGGCCGATCCGCGCAACTGGTCGGTCGACCCGTTCGGCGGCGTCATCCGCGACGGACTGCTCTGGGGCCGTGGAGCCGTCGACATGAAGAACATGGACGCGATGATCCTCACGGCGGTGGGCGACATCCTGACCGCGGGGGAGCAGCCGGAGCGCGACCTCGTCCTGGGCTTCTTCGCCGACGAGGAGGACGGCGGCCGCCGCGGTTCGCACTTCCTTGTCGACACGCAGCCTGACCTCTTCGCAGGAGCGACCGAGGCGATCAGCGAGGTGGGCGGGTATTCGATCGACCTCGCCGGACGCCGCGCGTACCTCCTGCAGACCGGCGAGAAGTCGCTCGTGTGGATCAAGCTGATCGCACGCGGGCGCGCGGCGCACGGGTCGCGGCTCATCCGCGACAATGCCATCACGAAGCTGGCGGAGGCGGTCGTCGCTATCGGTCGTCGCGAGTGGCCGGTCCAGCTCACCGACACCACGACGCGGCTCGTCGCGGAACTCGCGCGCCTCCTCGACGTGGATCCCGACCGCGTGGGGCCCGATGAGATCGTGCTGCGCACGGGCACGGCGGCCGGCTTCATCCTCGCCACGCTGCGGGCGACGAGCAACCCCACGCTGCTGGAGGCGGGCTACAAGCACAACGTGATCCCCGATACAGCGGAGGCGCTCGTCGACATCCGCACGTTGCCGGGCGACGAGGACCGCGTGCTCGCCGAGGTGCGGGAGCTGGTCGGCGACGACATCGAGATCGAGATCATGCACCGCGACATCGGCTTGGAGGCCTCCTTCGACGGAGACCTCGTCGACGCGATCACCGCGACCCTCGAGCGGCACGACCCCGGTGCTCCCGTGCTGCCGTATCTGCTCTCCGGCGGCACGGACAACAAAGCGCTCAGCAGGCTCGGAATCACCGGCTACGGCTTCGCTCCGCTGCGGCTCCCGAGTGACCTCGACTTCCCCGGGATGTTCCACGGCGTCGACGAGCGGGTCCCTCTGGAGGCGCTAATGTTCGGCAGGACCGTTCTGCGCGACCTCCTGCGCAGCTACTGAGAGAGCACATGGACTTCATCAACGCCGTCATCCTGGGGCTCGTGCAGGGACTCACCGAGTTCCTGCCGATCTCGTCCAGCGCGCACATCCGCATCGTCGGCGAGCTGCTGGGCACCGGAGCCGATCCGGGCGCGCGCTTCACCGCGATCATCCAGCTGGGCACGGAGGCCGCGGTCCTCCTGTACTTCTGGAGAGACATCACCCGCATCGTCTCGCGCTGGTTCCAGTCACTGTTCGGACGGGTGCCGCGGGGCGACCCCGACGCGCGGACGGGCTGGCTGGTCATCCTCGGCAGCATCCCCATCGTGGTGCTGGGGCTCCTCTTCCAGGACGCGATCGAGACGACCTTCCGGTCGCTCTGGATCGTCGCCACGACCCTCATCGTCTTCGGCATCCTGCTGGGAATCGCGGACTGGGCGGGCGCAAAGACGCGGAGGCTGCGTGAGCTGACCTGGGGCAACGGCATCATCTTCGGCTTCGCCCAGGCGCTTGCGCTCATCCCCGGCGTGTCCCGTTCCGGCGGCACCATCACGGCCGGTCTCTTCATGGGCTACCAGCGCCGGGCGGCCGCGCGGTACTCGTTCCTGCTTGCGATCCCCGCCGTGTTCGGCAGCGGTCTCTACCAGCTCTACAAGGCATTCTCGGAGCCATGCACGAAGGCGCTGGAGGCCGCAGGGACGTGCACGCCCGAAGTGTTCGGACCGGCGGAGACCGCCGTCGCGACGGTGGTCGCCTTCGTGGTGGGCCTGCTCGTGATCGCGTTCTTCATGGGCTACATCTCGCGCCGCAGCTTCCTGCCGTTCGTGATCTACCGCATCGCGCTCGGCGTGCTGCTGATGGTCCTCCTCGCCACCGGAGTGCTCTCCGCCTGATCCTCCCGACGCTGCAGCCCGGGTGAAATCCGGAGCGGAATCAGCCGCGGCGCGGGTCGTCGCCGGCGTGACCCTCTCGTCCGTCGCGACCGTCGCCGCGTCGGCGCAGATACCGCTCGAACTCCTGGGCGATGGCCTCGCCGCTGGCCTCGGGGGAGTCCACCGTGTCGCGCGCCTGCTCGAGCTGCTGGATGTATGCCGCCATCTCCTCGTCGTCGGAGGCCAGGGCGTCGATGCCCGCCTCCCACGCCGCGGCCTCCTCGACCAGTGAGCCGCGCGGGATCGTGACGTCGACGAGCTCCTCGAGCTTGTCGATCAGTGCGAGGACCGCCTTGGGGCTCGGGGCGTTGTGGACGTAGTGCGGCACGGACGCCCAGATCGAGATCGTCGGGATGTCGACGTCTTCCGCGCCCTCGGCGAGCGCGCTCAGAATGCCGACCGGACCCTCGTAGGTCGACCGCTCGATGCCGAGCTCGGCACGCACGGCCGTCGACTCGCTCGACGCGAAGACCGAGATCGGTCGGGTGTGCGGGACGTCGGCGAGCATCGCCCCGAGGAAGACGATCACGCCGATGTCCTCGGCCAAAGCCGCGTCCATGATCTCGGCGGTGAAGCTCCGCCAGCTGCGCGACGGCTCCGTGCCGAGCAGCAGGAAGATGTTGCCCGCATTGTCCCCCGTGACGTCGAGCTCAGCATCACCCGCGAGCGCGTCGCCGACGCGCCCGGGGCGCGCCGGTCCCAACATGACCGCGGAGGGCCACACCAGCCTTCGTCGCCCGTCGTCGTCGGTGACGACCGGACGATTGAACTGGAAGTCGAAGTACAGCTCAGGATCCACCTCGGCGATCGGAACGACGTCGAGCTGCTCCCTCAACGTCTTCACCGCGCCGCTGGCCGCCTCGCCGGCGTCGTTCCACCCTTCGAAGGCCACCACCAGGATGCGGCCGCCGAGGATGTTCTTCGCGTCAGTCACGTGGCTTACTCGTCCTCTCGTCGGCGACCGGGTGGGCGCCATCCATCCAGGATAGGCCCGACCCTGTCGCGATAGACTTGCCGGTCGTGACCGAATTGACCACGCACGCAATGCCGGCCGCCGTCTTCTGGGACATGGACGGCACCCTCGTCGACACCGAACCGTACTGGATGGCCTCCGAGCAGGAGCTCGTCGGCTCGTTCGGCGGCACCTGGACCCACGACGACGGTCTCCTGCTGGTCGGGCTCGGGCTCTGGAACTCCGCCGAGATCCTCCGGTCCCGCGGCGTCGAGCTCTCGGCCGACGAGATCGTGCACTGGCTGACCGAGCGGGTGCGCGAGAAGCTCGTGAGCGATGGCGTCCCGTGGCGCCCCGGCGCGCGCGAGCTGCTGCAGTCGCTGCGGGAGCGCGGGGTGCGTACGGCTCTGGTGACCATGTCGATTCGCAGCATGGCCGAGCAGATCGTCGCCGCCATCCCGTTCGACGCGTTCGACGTCATCGTCAGCGGCGACGAGGTCGGCGAGCCCAAGCCGCATCCCGAGCCCTACCTGCGCGCCGCCGAACTGCTGGGAGTCGCGCCGATGGAGGCGGTGGCGATCGAGGACTCGCTCGTCGGGCTGTCCTCCGCCGTGGCCTCCGGGGCCACGACCATCGGCGTCCCGCATATCGTCCCGCTCCCGGAGTCCGACGAGCACACGCTGTGGGAGTCGCTCGCCGGCCGCACGGCCGACGACATCGCCGCCGTCGCTGCAGCACGGGAGGAGGCGCGATGAGCGCCGACCGCCGCAGCTCCGGCCCGTTCCGCATCGGCGACCGGGTGCAGCTGACCGGCCCGAAGGGCCGTATGAACACGATCACGCTCGAGCCGGGCAAGCTGTTCCACAGCCACCGCGGAGTGCTCGCCCACGACTCCATCATCGGCCTGCCGGACGGCTCGGTCGTGACCAACAACGCGGGCGTCGAGCACCTGGCGCTTCGCCCGCTCCTGAACGACTTCGTCATGTCGATGCCGCGTGGCGCGGCGATCGTCTACCCGAAGGACGCCGCCCAGATCCTGGCGCTGGCCGACATCTTTCCCGGAGCCACGGTCGTCGAGGCCGGGGTCGGCTCCGGAGCGCTCTCGCTGTGGCTCCTGCGCGCCATCGGCCAGGAGGGCCGGCTGCTCTCGTTCGAGCGCCGGGATGAGTTCGCCGACGTCGCGAAGGCCAACGCCGCGACCTTCCTCGGCTCCGACCCGGAGAACTGGACGGTCACCGTCGGCGACCTGCAGAATGCCCTCCCCGCGGCCGTCGAACCGGCCAGCGTCGACCGCGTCGTGCTCGACATGCTCGCGCCCTGGGAGACCCTCGAGGTGGTGACCGAGGCGCTCAAGCCCGGCGGAGTGGTGCTCTGCTACGTCGCCACGGTGACGCAGCTCTCGCGGGTCGCAGAGGCGATCAGAGCGACCGGCCATTACACGCATCCCCAGTCCAGCGAGACGATGGTGCGCGGCTGGCATGTGGAGGGACTGGCCGTGCGCCCCGACCACCGCATGATCGCGCACACGGGCTTCCTGATCACCGCACGGAGGTTGGCTCCAGGCACTGTGCTCCCCGAGCTCAAGCGCCGCCCCTCCAAGAGCGACTACGGCGACGCCGACGTCGAGGCCTGGACGCCCGGCGCGCTCGGCGAGCGACAGTCCAGTCCGAAGAGCCTGCGCAAGCGCATGCGGGAGGCGTCGGCCAGTGCCGAACTGGCGCGCAGTAGTGAGTCGGAGGCCGTTTCCGGCGGGGACGGCGCCGCCGGTGACGAGCGCGACCCGCACGTCGACTAGCATGAATGAGGTCGTGAGGTGTGTGCCTTGCGCGCCTCCCCACCGATCGCATCGAAAGAGGACCCGTGCGCAGAATCACCGCACTCGGAAGATCGTCCGCTGCCCTCCTCGCCGCCGGCGTCGTCGCCGTAGCGCTCACCGGATGTTCCTCCAACCCGAACGCCGACTGCAGCACCGCCCTGACGAGCGGACAGGCGTCGTCGCTCGTGACCGCAACGGGTCCGATCGGCAAGCAGCCGAAGATCAGCATGCCGACGCCGATCGACACGACGACGTCGCAGCGCACGATCCTGACCGAGGGAACCGGCGAGCCGGTGATCAACGGTCAGATGATCGAGATCCAGTACTCGCTGCTCGATGGCCAGACCGGGCGGGTGGGCGAGAAGGGCAGCTACGGCGGCGACACCACGCCCATCACCATCGGCAACTCCAACGCTGCGATCAGCAGGGGACTGCTCTGCGCCCCCGTGGGTTCGCGCGTCGCCGTCGCGATCTCGCCCAAGGACGCGGGCGGAGCGGGCTCGGGAAACACGACCATCCTGGTCGCCGACATCGTCGGCGCTCACCTTCCCGCAGCAGACGGCGCCGTCCGTCCGTCCGTCTCGGGCTTCCCGACGGTCGTGCTCGCGCCGACGGGCCAGCCGGGCATCACCATCCCGTCGTCGGGAGGCGCTCCCAAGGAGGTGCGCAGCGAGGTGCTCAAGCAGGGCGACGGCGCGACCGTCAAGAAAGACTCGCAGGTCGTGCTGCACTACACGGCGGTCGGCTGGGAGAACATGAACGTCGTCATGAGCAGCTGGCAGAGCAAGTCGCCCGACATCGTCGTGGTGAACACCGGGCAGAGCGCGCTCAACCAGGCCCTCCCGCAGGAGGTCCTCAAGCCGCTGATCGGTCAGAAGGTCGGTTCGCAGCTCGTGATCGAAGCCCCTGCGAGCGGCAATGTGCCCGCGTCCGCCTGGGTGGTCGACATCCTCGGCATCCGCTGAGCCGCGTCGCCTCTTGGGGCCTGCCGGGCGGCCCTCGGTCGCAGGCTCCCTCAGCGCTGGGGTCGCGGCATCGCTCCGCGCTGCCCTGAGCTCCACCGCGCAGTCTAGGATGGACGGGTGCCCCGATCCTCGTCTTCGCCGTCGCGCGTCCCGGTCGAGGAGCGTCTCTTCAGCCTCGTGCTGGCGCTGCTTGCGACCGAGAACGGCCTTACCAAGAGCGAGATCCTGTCGACGGTGCAGGGCTACCGCCAGCGCTACGAGGCTCACGGCGACAACAGCAGCCTGGAGCGTCAGTTCGAGCGCGACAAAGACGACATCCGCGAGCTCGGCGTCCCGCTGGAGACCGTGGAGTCGCCCGACGCGGCCGGCAACAACCAGCTGCTGCGATACCGCATTCCGAAGGGCGCCTACGACCTCCCGCAGGACGTCGTCTTCGCCCCGGAGGAGGTGACGTTGCTCGGCCTCGCCGCGACGGTCTGGCGCGAGGGCTCGCTGTCCGGTGAGTCCCGGCGCGCGCTGATGAAGCTGCGCTCGCTCGGTGTGGAGGCCGACGAACCGGTCGTCGGCTATGCGCCGCGGTTGCGCGCGCGGGAGAGCGCGTTCGACCCGGTCAGCCAGGCGCTGGAGCGGCACGCGATCGTTCAGTTTCCCTACCTGAAGCCGGGGGAGAGCGCGTCGCGCGTGCGCACGGTCGCGCCGCTGGCGCTCGTCCAGCACCAGGGTCGGTGGCACCTGCAGGGCATCGACCAGGACGCCGGTGGGTCGCGCACCTTCCTGCTCTCGCGCATGGTCGGCCCGGTGAAGGTCACCAATCGCACCTTCCAGCCCGAGGGCAGCGACTTCGCCGACCATGCCCTCGAGGATCTCGAGCGGATCTGGACGGCGAACGTCGCCGAGATCGAGGTCACCGCAGGCACCGACGCCGCCACCCGGTTGCGCAAGCGCTACGGCGACGCCGTCCCTTCGGCCCACGCCGGCGAGGCCTTCCAGCTCACCGTGAACTTCTCGGACATCAACATCCTCGCCGACCAGCTCGCGGCCTTCGGGCCCGAGGTTCTGGTCGTCTCGCCGCAGGAGCTGCGCGAGAAGGTCCTCGAGCGCCTCCTCATCGTGGCGCAGGCACACGAAGACCGCGAGGGAGGCTCCGATGGCTGAACGCAGGCGCCCGATGCAGGCACAGGACAAGCTGGCGTTCCTGCTCGCTCTCGTGCCGTACCTCATGGACCGCGACCGGGTCAGCGTCGCGGAGGCGGCTGACCACTTCGGCGTCGACGAAGAGAGCATGCGCGACGCCGTGCGGCTGATCGCGGTCTCCGGCATCCCGGGGGAGACGAACGCGTACCAGCCGGGCGACCTCTTCGACATCTCCTGGGACGACTTCGAAGAGAACGACCAGATCGTCCTCACCCACCAGGTGGCGATCGACGACTCTCCGCGGTTCTCCGCCAGGGAGGCCGCCGCACTGATCGCCGGCCTCCAGTATCTGACCGCGCTCCCCGAGAACGCCGACCGCGACGTGATCGGCTCGCTCATGGCCAAGCTGGCGCGCGGAGCCTCCGCGGCGCCCAGCCAGGTCGCGGTGGCGCGCTCCGAATCCGACGAGGCACTGGCGACGATCCGCGACGCCGTCATCGCCGGCACCCAACTCGAGTTCGACTACCTCAACTCGCGCGGTGAGCGGGAGCGGCGCCGCGTCGACCCGCTCCGCGTCGAGTCGGCCGACCAGGACTGGTATCTGCGCGGCTGGGACCACCTGCGCACCGCGATCAGGACGTTCCGCCTCGACCGGATCGACGATCTGGTGGCGACGGAAGACCCGATCACCTACCGGCCGGGCGACCTCAAGCTTCCGGAGACGCTGTTCGAAGGCACTCCGGAGGACCAGCTCGTCAGCATCGAGGTGTCGGCGTCGGCCATCCCGTTGATCGAGGACTACATCCCGGAGGGCGCCGCCCGCGAGGAGCGCGGCGGATGGGTGCGCACGAGCGTCCGCGTCGCCCACTTCCACGGGCTCAAACGACTGGCGGCGGGGCTCGCCGGCGTGCTCACGGTGCTCGACCCTCCGGAGGCCCGTACGATCGTCGCTGAGTGGGCGCGCGCAGGCGCTGACCGCTACCGTTAGGCTCCCAACATGCCGTGGTGGTCGTGGGTCGTCATCTGGACCGTGCTCGTGCTCGGTCTGCTCAGCATGCTCGGGTACTTCGGATGGTCGCTGTTCCGCAAGGTGATGGCCGCTGCGCGCGAAGCCGGCGCACTGATGGAGAAGGCTGAGATCCTCAGCGAACGCTCGGGTGACATGCGGTACACTGAGTTTCACAACGCGGTCTTTGAAGACCCGGATAAGCTCCGCGCTGAACGCGAGCAGGCCATCGCTGACCGACGTGTCACACGGCAAGCTCGCAGAGATCAGCGAGTCCGGCGCGGTAAAATACTTGTTAATGCGGATCCGCTCCGCTATTCCTACCTGGACAAAAGGACGTAAATCATGCTCGGCGGCCTCACCGGATGGCACTTGCTCATCATTCTCGCAGTAATCCTCCTTCTCTTCGGCGCGCCCAAGCTGCCCGGACTCGCCAGGAGCATCGGTCAGTCGATGCGCATCTTCAAGGGCGAGGTCGATGAGATGAAGAAGGACAAGGACTCCAGCACCGACGAAGCCGCGGAGTCCACCACTCCTGACACGACCGATTCGAAGCCGAAGCAGTAGCCGCGTGGCCTCCACCAAGCGAGGCAAGAACCGCGAAGGCCGGATGTCGCTGGCCGAGCATTTCGTCGAGCTTCGCAAACGCCTGTTCCGTGCCGCCCTCGGCCTGATCGTCGGGGCGATCGTGGGTTGGGCCCTCGCCGGTCCGATGATGGACGCGCTCCGTGGTCCCATCACCGAGATCGCGGCGGAGCAGGGCCGCGAGGCGATGCTCAACTACGGCAGCGTCACAGGCGCATTCGACCTCAGGATGCAGATGGCCATCACCATCGGCGTAGTCGTCTCCAGTCCCGTGTGGCTGTGGCAGGTCTGGGCGTTCTTCGTGCCGGCGCTCACGCGCAAGGAGCTCAAGTACGCGTTCGGCTTCTTCTTCACCGCGGTTCCGCTCTTCATCGCCGGCGGCGTGGCGGGCTGGCTCCTCGTTCCGCACATGGTGGGCCTGTTGACGAGCTTCGCGCCGGCAGAGGACGCCGCGATCATCGATGCCAAGACCTACATCGACTTCGTGACCAAGCTCGTGATCGCGGTCGGAGTCGCATTCGTCCTTCCGGTGTTCCTGGTATTGCTCAACTTCGTGGGCGTGCTCAGCGCCAAGTCGATCATCGCCTCCTGGCGCTGGGCGATCATCGCGATCGCGCTGTTCACGGCGCTCGCGACGCCGGCAGCCGACATCCTCTCGATGTTCCTGCTCGCCGTGCCGATGGTGGTGCTCTACTTCGCAGCGTATGGAGTGTCGTGGCTGCACGACCGCCGCCTTGCGAAGGCCGCCATGAAGCTGGAGGCCGAGCTCGCGGCATAGGCTGGTCGCGTGACCGACCAGCAGCAGCTCTCTCCGGCCGAGCGTTTCGCCGCCTCCCGGCAGCGCGCCAAGCAGCCGCTCCTTGAGACGTTCCGGGCCGGGCTGCGGTTCGACCTCGACCCGTTCCAGCGCGAAGCCTGCGCGAGCCTCGAGAACGGTCGCAGCGTGCTGGTCGCGGCGCCGACCGGCGCCGGCAAGACCGTCGTGGCCGAGTTCGCGGTGTTCCTCGCTATGCGCGAGGTGAACGAGAAGGTGTTTTACACCACGCCGATGAAGGCGCTGAGCAACCAGAAGTTTCAGGAGCTCGTGCAGACTTACGGCGCGGAGTCGGTCGGCCTCCTCACCGGCGACACCAACATCAACTCGCGCGCCCGGATCGTCGTGATGACGACCGAGGTGCTCCGCAACATGCTCTACGCCGACTCCGACCTGTTGGCCGATCTGGCCTATGTGGTGATGGACGAGGTGCACTACCTGGCCGACCGGTTCCGCGGCGCCGTCTGGGAGGAGGTCATCATCCACCTGCCCGCGGCGGTGCGCATGGTCTCGCTCAGCGCGACGGTGTCCAACGCCGAGGAGTTCGGTGACTGGCTGCAGGCGGTGCGCGGCGACACCGACGTCGTCGTCTCCGAGGAGCGGCCGGTGCCACTGGAGCAGCACATCCTCATGCGCTCCAAGCTCATCGACCTATTCGACTCGTCCGGCCTCGCCGCCACCAACCGGGTGAATCCTGAGCTCGTGCAGATGGCACGCTACGGTGGCCGTGTGCTGAGCAGCCGTCAGATGCGGGACGTGGGTCGCTACCATTCCCGCGGAGGCCGGCCCGACACCTTTCGGATGAACCGGGCCGACCTCGTGCGGCTGCTCGGCGAGCATAACCTGCTCCCGGCGATCTTCTTCATCTTCAGCCGCAACGGCTGCGACGCGGCTGTCCGGCAGACGCTCCGGGAGGGCATCCGGCTGACCGAGGCGCACGAGCGCGACGAGATCCGCGCGATCGTGGAGGAGCGCTGCCGGAACCTCCTCGACGAGGACCTGGCCGTCCTCGGCTACTGGGAGTGGCTGGAGGGCCTCGAGCGCGGTGTGGCGGCCCACCACGCGGGCCTCCTGCCCGCTTTCAAGGAGGTCGTGGAGGAGTTGTTCCGGCGCAAGCTGGTGAAGGTCGTCTTCGCGACCGAGACGCTCGCGCTCGGCATCAACATGCCCGCCCGCACTGTCGTTCTCGAGAAGCTGGAGAAGTTCAACGGAGAGTCGCGCGTGCCGATCACGGCGGGGGAGTACACCCAGCTGACCGGGCGTGCGGGCCGGCGAGGCATCGACGTCGAGGGCCATTCCGTGATCCAGTGGGAGGACGGCCTCGACCCGCAGGCGGTCGCGTCGCTCGCCTCCCGCCGCAGCTATCCGCTCAACTCGAGCTTCCGGCCCACGTACAACATGGCAGTCAACCTCGTCGACCAGTTCGGTCGCGAGCGCACGCGCGAGATCCTGGAATCGTCGTTCGCGCAGTTCCAGGCCGACCGTGCCGTCGTCGACCTGGCTCGCAAGGTCAAGCAGCAGGAGGAGTCCCTCGCGGGCTACGAGAAGGCGATGGAGTGCCATCTCGGCGACTTCCGCGAGTACTCCCGCATCCGGCGTGAGCTGAGCGACCTGGAGAAGAAGGGACAGCGTGCCGAGAACGCCTCCCGGTCGGATCGGGACAAGCGTCAGCGTCAGCTCACCGCGCTCCGCAAGCGGCTGCGGGAACACCCGTGCCACCGCTGCACCGATCGTGAGCAGCACGCACGCTG
Source organism: Leifsonia sp. McL0607 (assembly GCF_049993355.1). GTDB lineage: Bacteria > Actinomycetota > Actinomycetes > Actinomycetales > Microbacteriaceae > Leifsonia. The sequence continues at coordinate 3,211,669 of NZ_CP188253.1, forward strand.
GTCGGAACGCTGGTGGAAGCTCAAGCGTGAGACTGACCGCCTGAGCGCGCAGATCCAGTCGCGGACCGGCGCCGTAGCGAAGGTCTTCGACCGCGTCTCCGACGTCTTGCTGGAGCTGGGCTACCTCACGGCAGAGGGCGGCGAGACGAGCCTGACGGTTCACGGTCGCACGCTCAAGCGGATCTACGGGGAGCGCGACCTCCTCGTGGCCGAATGCCTCCGGCGAGGGGTATGGAAGGAGCTCGACGCGGCGAGCCTCGCCGCGATGGCGTGCGCTCTGGTGTTCGAGCCGCGGCGCGACGATGGACTGGCCCACGACCGGAATCTGCCCCGCGGCGCCTTCCGGCCGGCGCTGGAGCGCACCACCGACCTCTGGGCGCGGCTCGACGACCTCGAACGCGAGAAGCGGCTGCCGGGCAGCGACCCGATCTCGACGGCGCTCGCGCTGGCGATGTACCAGTGGGCTCGTGGGGCGGCGCTGGACCTCGTTCTGCGGGAGGCCGACATGGCGGCCGGCGACTTTGTGCGTTGGGCCAAGCAGACCATCGACCTCCTGGATCAGCTCTCGCTCGTCGCGCAGGGCAATGTCGGCCGCACCGCGCGCCAGGCGCTGGAGTCCATCCGGCGCGGGATCGTCGCCTACTCCGCTGTGGAGTGAGCGGGCGCGACGGTCAGCCTGAGCGGAGCACAGAGCGGGATGCCTTAAGCTCTCCCTTCGTGACCCGATCGCTGCGCGCCCCTCTACTGCGTGCTCCGTTGCCGTTGCGGCTCGCAGTGCTGGTCGCCGTCGCGGCAGGGCCGGTGCTCGACGCCGGCTTCCCGGACCGTGACTGGTGGCCGCTCACGTTCGTCGGCATCGGGATGGTGCTGCTCGCCCAGCGCGGTCGGCGCGCCGGCTCCGCGTTCCTCGTCGGTTGGCTGGCCGGCGAGTCGTTCTATCTCGTCCATGTGTCGTGGACCGCGCTCTACCTCGGTCCGGTTCCCTGGGTCGCTCTGTCGACCCTGGAGGCGCTGTTCTGGGGCGTCGGAGGCATCCTGATCACGCTGGCCTATCGCTGGGTGCCGCGAGCGTGGCCCGGCATCGCCGGTCGGCTTGGCCTCCTGCCGGTTGTCGTCGCGGGCCTCTGGGTGTTGCGGGAGTACGTCACGGGGAACTGGCCCTATGGCGGGTTCTCGTGGGGCCGGGTGGCTGAATCCCAGTCCGAGAGCCCGCTCGCGCCGCTCACGGCGTGGCTCGGGATCGCCGGGGTGAGCTTCGTGATGGTGTGGCTGGTCGCGCTGATCGTGGAGGCGACGTTCGCCGTCGACGTCCGGCCGTCCCTCCGGACGGTGCTGGCCGCCGGTGCGGTCGCGCTCGTGCTCGCAGTGCCCTCCTGGCCGGCCACGACGAACGGCACGACCCGGATCGCCGCCGTTCAGGGCAACGGGCCGGCGGGCTACTTCGACCCGGGCAACCTTCCGTATGCGGTGCTGAACGCGCAGGTCGATGCCACCAATGACATACCGATGAGCCAAGTGACCGGCCCCCGGAAGGTCGACATGGTGGTGTGGCCGGAAGGTTCCGTCCAACCCGACCCGACGCGAGACCCGGCGAGCGCCACCGCGCTCGATGCGCTGGCGCGCAAATTCGACGCCCCCTTCATCGTCGGCACCATCACCGCTCGGGAAGGCAGGTACTTCAACACCTCGCTGCAGTGGGAGGCCGGAAAGGGTGCCGTCGACTACTACGACAAGAAGCATCCGGTGCCGTTCGGCGAGTATGTGCCCGACCGATCGTTCTGGCGACCGTTCGCGCCGTCGCTGATCGATCTCATCGGACGCGACTACACGCCGGGGACCCGCGACAACGTGTTCGACGTAGGCGGCGTGCGCGCGGGGATCTCGATCTGCTTCGACATCGTCGACGACCAGCTGCTCACCGACATGATGCAGGACCGTGCGCAGGTGATACTCGCCCAGACCAACAACGCCGACTTCGGCGAGACCGACGAGAACGAGCAGCAGCTGGCCATCGCACGCCTGCGGGCGATCGAGTCGGGCCGGGCGCTGGTGAACATCTCCACCGTCGGCAGCAGCCAGATCATCGCTCCAGACGGCCGCACGATCACCCAGATCCCGCCGTTCGAGCCGGGGCACATGGTGGCGGACGTCCCGCTGGGCACGACGACCACTCCCGCGACGCTGCTCAGCCGAGGGATCGAGTTCCTGGTCGCCGGCCTCGGGCTCTTCGGGCTGATCGTCGCCTCGTTCGCCCGGCGACGCGCGGATCCGCGCATCGACGGTTCCCTCTCAATGAAAAGGCCCCTCTCACTGTAAGGGTGAGAGGGGCCGAGTCGGGCGGCAGCGTCAGGCTGTGTGCTTGTGCTCGCTCGTGCCGCGGCGCGCCCGCAGGTACTGCAGGCGCTCCTCGAGCAGTTCCTCGAGCTCGGCGCGGGTGCGGCGCTCCAGGAGCATGTCCCAGTGGCTGCGCGGCGTCTTGACGTCCGAGTGGTCGATCTCGACAGGCTTGTCGTCGATCAGCAAGCGGGCCTCGTGGCCGCAGTGCTTGCATTCCCAGGCATCGGGAGCTTCCGCCTCGGCAGAGAAGACCATTTCGGTCTCTTTGCCGCAGCTCGGGCACAGGTAGGTATAACGGGTACGCGGAGAGTAGACGACGCCTTCTTCGCTTTGTAAGCTCTGTGCGCCAAGCCTCATTCCGCGCAAACTGCGATCTGCCATCGTGTGGTCTCCTCTTCGCGCGAATCCTCACTTTTATAAACCAACAAGCTGGGGATTATCTTTCCGCGAAGCCCCTCACTCTCAGGGCGCTCACAGCATCGAGATAGGCCAGTTGGCTCAGTTTCGCGCGCTCACCAGGTGTTTCAGTAGATCGCAGCGATTGGTGACGATGCCGTCGACTCCGAGATCGAGCAGCCGGGTCATGTCGGCCACGTCGTCGATGGTCCAGACGTGCACCTCGGCTCCGGCGCGGTGCACGGCCCGTACCGTGCGCGCCGTCACCAGCCGCACGGGGCCGCGACGCTCCGGGATCTGCACGGCCGCGAACCGCCGCAGTGCGCGTGCGGTCAGCGCGCGGATGCCGAGCTTCGCGCCGACCAGAGCCGGCACGACCTCCGACACGGACGGCGACACGGCCACGTCGGGGAGGGCAGCGGTCGCGGCTGCGCGGCGAGACGCCGAGAAGCTGGTGAGCAGCACGCGGTCCGTCGCCCGCGCAGCGAGGATGGCCGCGGCCGTGGGAACGGCGGCACGCTCGTCCTTGATGTCGATGTTGAACCGCGCCTCCGGGAAGGCGTCGAGCGCCTCCGCCAGCGTCGTGAAGCTCTGGCCGTGTCCGAGCGGGATGCGCCCCAGCTCCGGCGTCGTGAGCTGCTCCACGCGCACGGCGCGGCCGGCGACGCGGGTGAGGTCCGCGTCGTGGCTGATCACGGCCACGCCATCGGCTGAGGCGTGGACGTCGGTCTCCAGGTGCGTTGCACCGGCGCTCAGCGCCTTCAGGAAGGCGAGCAGCGTGTTCTCGGGCGCGTCGATCGCGAGACCGCGATGCGCGATGATGCGCGGTCCCGGCCCATCGAGGAACGTCACGCCGGGGGAGCGGCCTGCGTCGATGCCGGAACGATCCCCGGACCGTCCGGGAGCCCGGCCGGCGTCTCCTTCTGCCCGAATGCCTGACCGATGCCCTTCAGCGCCTCCGTGAGCTCACTCGGGATGATCCAGAGCTTGTTCGCGGGGCCGTCGGCGAGCTTCGGCAGGGTCTGCAGGTACTGGTAGGCCAGCAGCAGACTGTCGGGGTTGCCCTCGTGGATGGCGCCGAAAACGGTGGTGATCGCCTTCGCCTCGCCCTCGGCGCGCAGCACGGCCGCCTTCGCGTCGCCTTCCGCCTTGAGGATCGATGCCTGGCGCATGCCCTCCGCGTTGAGGATCTCGGACTGCTTCGTGCCCTCGGCCGTCAGGATCAGCGCTCGCCGGTCGCGCTCCGCGCGCATCTGCTTCTCCATCGAGTCCTGGATGGAGACGGGTGGGTCGATCGCCTTCAGCTCCACGCGGGAGACGCGGATGCCCCACTTGCCGGTGGCTTCGTCGAGCACCAGGCGCAGCTGGCCGTTGATGTTGTCGCGGCTCGTCAGCGCGGCCTCGAGGTTGAGGCCGCCGACCACGTTGCGGAGGGTGGTGGTGGTGAGCTGCTCGACGGCGCCGAGGTAGTTGGCGATCTCGTACGTCGCAGCCCGAGCGTCGGTGACCTGGAAGTAGACCACCGTGTCGATCGATACCACGAGGTTGTCCTCGGTGATCACCGGCTGCGGCGGGAAGGAGACGACCTGCTCGCGCAGGTCGATGAGCGGGCGCACCTTGTCGATGAACGGGACGACCACGTTCAGACCGGGGGTGAGCGTCTTGTGGTAGCGGCCCAGCCGCTCCACCACCCCGGCCCGCGCCTGCGGAATGATCCGGATGGCACGGAACAACGTGACCAGCACGAAGATCGCGATCACCAGAACGATGATCGAGACCACGATGGTCACGACGAGCTGGGTGACATCGGTCACGGGATGCTCCTCTCGGTGAGGCCGTCGGCTCCCGCCGACACAGGTGATGGGGCGACGACGGCCGTCGCGCCCTCGATGCTCAGGACGATGACGTGCTCGCCCGGCACGAGCTCGACGGGGCCGCCCGACGCGGTGGACAGGCGCGACGTCCACGTCTCGCCGACGGCGAGCTTGACCAGCCCGGCCGTGCGCGAGACAGTCGAGACCACGACGCCCGACATCCCGATCAACGCGTCGACGTTGCTCTTGGTCGGGTCGCCTCCACGCTTGAGTCTGTGCAGCAGCGGCGGGCGGATGACGAAGATCAGCACGACGGAAAGCGCGGCGGCGATCACGAGCTGGAGCCACCACGGTGCGCCGAAGAGTCCCGAGATCAGGCCGCCGAGGCTGCCGACCGCGATCATCAGGAAGACGAAGTCGAGCGTCAGCATCTCGATGATCACGAAGACGAGGATGAGGACGAGCCACGCTATCCACGCGAAGGATGTGATGTCCATGAGCGGCCCCCTTCCGGTGTCCTCTACGTCACTAACTTAATACGAAGCTAGCATTACCGCGCTCGGCTGCAGGGAACCCACTTGGTAGTCTCAGAAAGCCGTGTCGTCCAACGCTCTAGGAGTATCCGTGTCCAACCCGTCCGCGTCCGTCAGCCCCCTCGAGCCAGGCAGTTTGGACGGCCAGCGCGCTCTCGTCACCGGTTCGTCGCGTGGAATCGGCGCCGACACGGTGCAGTACCTCGCCGGCGCGGGCGCATCCGTCGCGATCAACTACCGCAACAAGGAGGTGCGCGCCGTCAAGCTGGCCGACGCCATCCGCGAGAAGGGCGGCACGGCCATCACGGTCGGCGCCGATCTCACCGATGCCGAGTCGGTCACGGCGCTGTTCCAGGCGGTCGCCGACGCGTGGGGCGGGCTCGACATCCTGGTGCTCAACGCCTCGGGCGGCATGGAGCCCGGTATGGCCGAGGACTACGCCATGCAGCTCAACCGCGACGCTCAGGTGAATGCCCTGAACGCCGCGCTGCCGCTGATGGGTCCCGGGTCCCGCGTGGTGTTCGTCACCAGCCACCAGGCGCACTTCATCCGCACCACTCCCACGATGCCCGAGTACGAGGCGGTCGCCCTCAGCAAACGTGCGGGTGAGGACGCCCTGCGCGTCCTCCTCCCGGGTCTGGACGAGAAAGGCATCGAGTTCGTGGTCGTCTCGGGCGACATGATCGAGGGAACGATCACGGCGACCCTGCTCAACCGGCTGAATCCCGGCGCGATCGATGCACGAAAAGAGGCGGCGGGCCGCCTCTACAATGTCGGCGAGTTCGCCGCGGAGGTCGCCGCCGCTGTCGTCGACCCGGTCCCGGCCGACCACACCCGCCTGGTCGGGGACGTGTCGAGCTTCGAGCCGGTCTCCGAATGAAGTCGTCCGATCTCGAGCTCCTGACCGACGTTTCGCGCCCCTCCGTCCACCCCAGTGGCTCCCGCGCTGTCGTGTCGGTGACGCATCCGTCCCTCACGGCCGACGCCTCTGTCGGCCAGCTCTGGAACATCCCGCTCTCCGGCCACGCGGCTCCCCGTCGGCTCACCCGTGGATTCCGCGATACGGCGCCGCGCTTCTCGCCCGATGGACGCCTGATCGCCTTCCTGCGCGCGGTACCGAAATCGCCGCCGCAACTGTGCGTGGTCGACGCCGCCGGCGGTGAGCCGGTCGCGGTCACGAATCGCACTCTCGGCGTGACCGAGTTCGCCTGGGCGCCCGATGGTCGGTCGCTGGCGTTCGTCAGCCGCGAGCCCGAGCAGGGCCGTTACGGCACGGTCGACGGCATCGATCCGAACGCGGAGCGCCCGCGTCGTTTCGACACGGTGAAGTATCAGCAGAACGGGCTCGGCTACATCACGGACCGCCGCGCACACGTGTACGTCGTGCCCGTTCCCGATGTCTGGGCGGAGCCGGCGATCTCTCCCGTCGCGGAGCCGGACGGCTCCCTGGCACCCGCGCCGACAGTCGCGACGCCCCGCGCGCTCACATCGGGGGACTGGGACGACACGACGATCGCGTTCTCGCCGGACGGCGCCACGCTGGCGTTCGTCTCGGCTCGTCACGAGAGCCGCGACCACGACCTGCGCTCGAGCGTCTTCCTCGTGCCGCTCGACGGCAGCGGTGACCCCGTCGACGCGACGGCGGAGCACAGCAGCCTCTCGATCGTCGCCGTCGCGTACGGGCTCAACGGTGTGCTCTACTTCAGCGCGCAGGACGTGGGGGAGAGCGGGCGAGACTTCGTGGCCAGGAACACGGCCCTCTACGCGATCGAGCGTCCCGGCTCCGCGCCCCGGCGCCTGACCGACCCGGAGACCGTGGACCTGACCGAGTCGGACATCGTCGCCTACCGTGACGACAGCGCTCTCGTGACCGACCGGCGGCGCGGTTCACTGGTGCTCACGGAGGTCCGCGCCGACGGCACCGCCCGGCGCCTCACCGACGACGCGACCGTGGTGAACGGTGCAGGGGTGGCGGGCGACACGATCGTCGCGAGCATCGCGAACGCCGCCACGGCGGGTGACGTCGCGGTGGTCGACGACGACGGCGTGCGAACCCTGACCGACTTCTCCCGGGGCCTGCGCGCGGCGGGGATCATCGCCCCTCGCGCGCTCACGGTCGAGGGACGCGACGGCTACCCGATCCACGGCTGGGTCGTGGCGCCGCAGGGTTCCGGTCCGCACCCGGTGCTCCTCACCATCCACGGCGGCCCGTTCGCCGCCTACACCGCGGCGTTGTTCGACGAGGCGCAGGTGTACGCGGCCGCCGGCTATGCGGTCGTGATGTGCAACCCACGCGGATCGGCCGGCTACGGGCAGGAGCACGGCCGCACCATCCGTCAGCGGATGGGGACGGTCGACCTGTACGACGCGCTCGACTTCCTCGACGGCGCGTGCGCCGCAGAGCCCGGCCTCGACGCCGAGCGCGTCGGCGTGATGGGCGGCTCGTACGGCGGGTACCTCACCGCGTGGACGATCGCCCACGACCATCGGTTCGCCGCGGCGATCGTCGAGCGCGGCTTCCTCGATCCCGCCGCGTTCATGGGCACGAGCGACATCGGCAGCTTCTTCAGCGACGAGTACACGGGGACCGACCCGGCCCTGATCGCTGCGCAGAGCCCGCAGTCTGTCGTCGAGCGGGTCACGACGCCGACCCTCGTCGTCCATTCAGCCAACGACCTGCGATGCCCGCTCGGTCAGGCGGAGCGCTACTATGCGGCGCTCAAGCGCAACGGCGTCGAGGCCGAGCTCGTGATCTTCCCGGGCGAAGACCACGAGCTCAGCCGTAGTGGGCGTCCGCGGCACCGCCGGGAGCGCTTTGAGATCATCCTCGATTGGTGGCAGCGCCACCTCTCGGTTCAGGGCGACGGCCGCTAGACGGTTGCCGCTACCCCGCGGCTCGCTCTGAGCCCCTCGCGGCCGAAGGTGAATGCGCGGACGATCCGGATGATCCGTCGACACGTCTTCGAGAGCCACTACACCGGCGACGAGCGTGCGGACGCCGCTTCCGATTCCGCGGCCGAGTATCCCGACGCCGATTCGGCGCGCGCGGGAGGGGCGCGCCGTCAGGGGCACCTGCTTAGATCGAGGTGGAGACCGAACGGACGGAGCACATCGAATGACCACGGCCAGCACGGGGACCACCTCTTCCAGCGGCGCAGCGGCAGCGGACGCCCACGACGTCATCCGCGTCCGCGGCGCGCGTGAGAACAATCTGAAGGACGTCAGCGTCGACCTCCCGAAGCGTCGCCTGACCGTGTTCACGGGCGTCTCCGGGTCGGGCAAGAGCTCGCTCGTCTTCGGCACCATCGCCGCCGAGTCGCAGCGGCTCATCAACGAGACCTACAGTGCCTTCGTGCAGGGGTTCATGCCGTCGCTCGCTCGCCCGGACGTCGACGTGCTCGAGGGACTGACGACGGCGATCCTCGTCGACCAGGAGCGCATGGGCGCGAACGCGCGCTCGACGGTCGGAACCGTCACCGACGCGAACGCGATGCTCCGCATCCTGTTCAGCAGGCTCGGGCAGCCTCACATCGGCTCACCGCAGGCGTTCTCGTTCAACATCCCGACGGTGCGGGGCACCGGCGCCATCACGATCGAGGGCAAGGAGGGTTCGACCGTCCGGCGCGCGTTCGAGCAGACGGGCGGCATGTGCCCGCACTGCGAGGGCATGGGCATGGCCTCCGAGATCGACCTGACGCAGCTCTACGACGAGAGCAGGTCGCTGAGCGGCGGCGCCATCACCGTGCCGGGCTATACGGCCGACGGCTGGTCCGTCCGGATGTTCAGCGAGTCGGGCTTCTTCGATCCGAACAAACCGATCCGCGACTACTCGGAGACCGAGCTTCACGACTTCCTCTACAAGGAGCCGCTGAAGGTCAAGATCAACGGCATCAACCTCACCTACGAGGGACTCGTCCCTCGCGTGCAGAAATCGATGCTGTCCAAAGACGTCGACGCCATGCAGCCGCACATCCGCACGTTCGTCGAGCGCGCGGTGACGTTCGCTCCGTGTCCCGAGTGCCACGGGACACGGCTCAACGAAGGTGCGCGCTCGTCGTTGATCGGTGGCGTCAGCATCGCGGACGTGTGCGCGATGCAACTCAGCGACCTCGCCGACTGGATGCGGCAGCTCGACGAGCCTTCGGTGGCGCCGCTGCTCGCGAACCTGCAGAGCACGCTCGACTCGTTCGTCGACATCGGTCTGGGCTATCTCTCGCTGGACCGGCCCTCCGGGACCCTGTCGGGAGGAGAGGCGCAGCGCACCAAGATGATCCGCCACCTCGGTTCGTCGCTCACCGACATCACCTATGTCTTCGACGAGCCGTCGATCGGTCTGCACCCCCACGACATGCAGCGGATGAACGGGCTGCTGGTGCAGCTGCGCGACAAGGGCAACACCGTGCTCGTCGTCGAGCACAAGCCGGAGATGATCGCGATCGCCGACCATGTCGTCGACCTGGGGCCGCGCGCGGGAACGGCCGGGGGAGAGATCGTCTACGAGGGGACGATCGACGGGTTGCGGGGGAGCGACACGCTCACCGGTCGGCACCTCGACGACCGGTCGTCGGTCAAGGGGTCGGTCCGGGCGAAGACCGGCGTGCTGGAGGTCCGCGGCGCGAACGAGCACAATCTCCAGGAGGTCGACGTCGACATCCCGCTCGGCGTCCTGGTGGTCGTCACCGGGGTCGCCGGCTCGGGCAAGAGTTCGCTCATCCACGGCTCGGTCGCCACGCGCGACGGCGTCGTCGCGATCGATCAGACGGCCATCCGCGGGTCGCGGCGCAGCAACCCGGCTACCTACACGGGGCTGCTGGAGCCCATCCGCAAGGCGTTCGCCAAAGCAAACGGCGTGAAGCCCGCCCTGTTCAGCGCGAACTCGAAGGGCGCATGCCCCAACTGCAATGGCGCGGGCGTCATCTACACGGATCTGGGCGTGATGGCCGGCGTCTCGACGGTCTGCGAGGTGTGCGAGGGCAAGCGATTCGACGCGTCCGTGCTGGAATACCGGTTCGGCGGGCTGGACATCAGCGAGGTGCTCGCGCTGTCGGTCGACGACGCCGAGTCGTTCTTCGCGCACGGTGATGGCCGACTCCCCGCCGCTCACGCCATCCTGCAGCGCCTTGCGGATGTGGGGCTCGGTTACCTGACCATCGGCCAGCCGTTGACGACGCTCTCGGGCGGTGAGCGCCAGCGACTCAAGCTCGCGACCCACATGGCCGAGAAGGGCGGCGTCTACGTGCTCGACGAGCCGACGACGGGCCTCCACCTGGCCGATGTCGAGCAGCTGCTTGCGCTGCTGGACCGCCTGGTCGACTCCGGGAAGTCGGTCATCGTGATCGAGCACCATCAGGCGGTCATGGCGCACGCCGACTGGATCGTCGATCTCGGCCCGGGCGCCGGACATGACGGCGGCCGCATCGTCTTCGAGGGAAAGCCGGCCGACCTGGTCGCGGCGCGTTCGACGCTGACGGGGCAGCACCTGGCGGAGTACGTCGGGGCCTGACGCGCGTCAGGCGCAGGCGAAAGCACTCCCGGACGGCTCGTAACGCGAGTTCGTCGAGAAGTCACGCGTAGGAACGGTTGCGGAGGTCAGGGCCTACGAGCGGCTGCGGCCGATCCGCGTTCCTTTCATCGTCGACCGAGGCACCCGCGACGATCGCATGGTAATCTATTTGCACAGGTATTTCACACCTCAGCCCTGCAATGAAACCATGTTATGATCAATCATGCGAACTAGAGCGTCGGGAATGCGGCGCCCGACGTCGGTGGTTCGTTCGGGGAGGCGAGTAGTGTGACGGTCTCCTTCCTCCTCGGCCTCGCAGTGGCATTCGGGGGAGCGCTTCTGCTTGCCAGTGGTTCCGAGCTGCAGTCGCGCGCTGTCTTCGCGGCAGACGGTCGGTGGCGCTCGTTCTTGCGCTCGCCGCGCTGGCTGCTCGGTCTTCTCCTGCTGGGTATCGCGGTGTCCACGAACTTCATCGCGCTCGCGCTCACGCCGGTCAGCGCTGTGCAATCGATGAGCGTGGTGGCTCTCGCAGCATCCGCAGTTTTCGGACGGGGCGCGATGACGCGTTCCGGCGTGTTCTCCGTGATGCTCTGCATCGTCGGGATCCTCGGCTTCATCGCGATCCTCGCCGTCCAGACCCCTGTCGGCGACCTCATTCACGACATGCGGATGCAGTTCGCGTTCGCGACCTCGATCCTCGCGGCGCTCACCCTCCTCGGGCTCAGTGCCGTGATCTTCGGGTGGAGCACCACGGCTCCCGGAGCCCGGTTCTTCGGATTGATCGCCGGGGCGATGGTGTTCGGATGCGTCACGACCGTCTTCAAGACGATCGTCACACTCGTCCAAGCTCACGGGCTGGTGCCGACAATGACCGAGCCGAGCACGCTGCTGGGGCTCGGCGTCGTCGGGGCAGCAGGCGTCGTGGCCAACATCCTCCTCCAGCGGTCGCACCGCTACTTTCCTGCGCCCGTCGTCGTCGCCGGCCTCACGATCGTCGATCCGCTCACCGCGGCGGTGATCGGCATCACCGTTCTCGGCGAGGCGTCTCTGGAACCCCTGCCCGTCATCGGGTTGATCGTGTGCGGTGCACTCGCGTGCATCGGGGTCGCCGGCGTCAGCCGTCTGGACCGCGCATCCGAGTCGACCGCTGCGGTTCGCGGCGAGGCGCCCTCGATCGAATACATCCCGCAGCGTTAGGAATCGTCATGCATCTCGCCTTTTTCAGCGACCAACATCCGGCCACGCTCGGCGGTCTCCAGGTCTCCCTCGGCGTGCAGCGCCAGCACCTCGAGCAACGCGGTCACTCCGTCACCGTTTGCGCGCCCAAGTCAAAACGCACCCCGTCGTCAGGGTATGCGCGTCCCGGCGACGTGACGGTCGGAGCGATTCAGGTCGGCGAGCACTCGGTCAGCCTCGCTGGAACACGGTTCGACGATGCCATCGACCTGGCCTTCGCCGACAAGCCCCCCGTTGATTGCGTGCATATCCAGGGGGATGTCTGGGGTGCGTGGAACGGCTACCGGTTCGCCGCGCGGCACGATCTGCCGATCGTTCACACGATGCATACGAACATCGAGGTCGGGCTTCCTGCCATCTTTCCGTTCCCGCGCACGGCTTTCTGGCTGCTCTACGCTGCTCAACAGCGTTTCCTCCATTCATCTCGGATTCGGAACATCGCCGACTACACGAGAGCGTTCGCCGATCGTGCTGACGTGATCATCGCACCAAGCAAGCACTTCGCCGAGCGCCTCCACGGATACGGCATCGAGGACGAGATCCATGTGCTTCCCACCGGGGTCGATGATGGTCTGGTCAGGACCGTCCGCGGTTTCCCTCGTCCCCAGAGGAGCAGGCCGCTGCTTCTCTGGCCTGGCCGAGTCAGCCAGGAAAAGCGCATCGGCGACTTCTTCGAAGCGTTCTCCCGCGCGGGTGTCGAGGCTGATATCCACGTCTACGGCGCAGGCAGCGACCTCGCCAATGCCCGGAGAAGGAGCGCGGAGCTCGGGATCGATCGTTATGTCACCTTCTTCGGCACGGTATCGCATCAGCGTGTGCTGCGGGCAATGCGCGACGCCGACGCCGTCGTGCAGAGTTCCGTCGGCTACGAAACCCAAGGGCTCACCGTCTACGAAGCGGTATCCGTCGGCACGCCGGTGATCCTGCGCGACTCCAACATCGCGCTCGACCTCCCCGCGGGTCTGCGTCACACCGCAGCGGAAGGGTCCATCGACTCGTTCGCAGCTGCGATACGTCAGTTCGTTCTGAACGCGTTCCGAGACGGGCCGCGACCCGAGCCTTCAGAGAAGTTCATGCAGAGCAACCTCACTGCTCGAGCCGAAGAACTTTACCGACGGGCGCAGATCATTCATGGAAAGCGGCGTGCGGCCAGCCCGTCGAGGAGTGAGCAGTATGCAGCCTGAGCATGAGCACGCCGAAGTGATTTCCCTGACGGTGGCCGGCTCCCAGACATCGGTGTACGCATACGGACAGAACGACGCGCCGGTGGTGCTGGCAGTGCACGGCTTCCGCGGCACGCACTTCGGCCTCGAACCCCTCGCCGTCCGCCTCGCGTCGCGCGGGTTCCGAGTGCTCGCACCGGATCTCCCGGGCGCCGGCCGCTCCACTCCGTTGCCCGGCACACATGATGCCTCCGGCTACGGACTCTGGCTCACCGAGCTTGCAGCGGCGTTGCCGCGCCCGCGCGTGCTTCTCGGGCATTCTTTGGGGAGCGTCATCGTCGGTTCCGCGATCGCGAGCGGTGCTGCGCATGACGCCGCGGTGTTGATCAACCCGATTCTCGAGTCGCCGCTCAGTGGGCCGAAACGCGTTGCAACTGCCGCGACCCGCTTCTACTACGCGCTGGCGGAGCGTCTCCCGCCGACGCTGGGCCACCGACTGCTCGCAAGCCGACTCATCGCCGGCATCGGCGCCACGCTCATGACCAGCACGAGCGATCGCGCGCTGAGGAGATGGATCAGGGACGAGCACTTCCGCCAAGTGGGAGCGTTCGCGTCGCGCGACGTAGTTCTCGAGGCATTCGAGGCGTCGATGTCTACCACTGTCAGCGACTTCGGGACTCCTTTCGACCGCCCAACGCTGCTCCTAGCCGCAGATCGCGATCCGCTCAGTGCGACATCCGCATGCGCGGCGTATGCCGCCGGTCTGCGATCCGGTACGTTTCACGTCTTTCCCGATCGCGGCCATCTTCTCCCGTACGAGGAAGCTCACGCACTGGCCATTGTGATCAGCGACTGGGATCGCACGGTCGTGGGTAACGAACTCCGCGCCTGAGCGGACCACATCGGAGTTCGAGGTGCGTCAGCCGGAGGCGACGGCGCTCCCGGTCTCCGGAGGCCCACGACGCCGCGGTGTCGGCGTAGCGCAGGTCGACCTGGACGTCCTCGTTCCGGACCCTGACCCAATCCCAGTCGAGATGCTGTCCGCAGAGGTCGCCGATCTGCGTGTCGAGAGCCTCCTCACCCGGGTAGGCCGCATCGGACGATTGGGGGAGTTCGCCCTTCGACAGCAACTGGGCGATATGCGGCGACCCGCAGTCGATCACCGGATAGGAGTCTGCGGACTTCGAGGTGTAGGTCTGGAGGCAGTCGCCGGGCGTGAGTGTGCCGAGCGGACGGAACGGCACTGTCGCGACAGCCTGCGTCGGGGTCGGACGGGGCGGAAGGCCCAGGGGAGAGGGTGCCAGGTTCGGCTGCGGTGCGGCGTTCTCCGATGGCGGCTCTGACGCTGATGCGGGCGCGTGACCGGATGTGGGTGCGAGTGCGAAGGCCGCAGCGCCCGCCAATCCGACCAAGACGGCTGCCGTGACGGCCACGACAACGATCCAGCCTCGGCGCGATAGGCCGTCGGAGGTGTCGGCTGTCCGTGGCTCGGGGTGACGCGGCCGGCTGACTCTCACAGGTTCATCCTACGATCGCGCGACTCATGGGTCGGCGAGGGTCGGCGCCAGCCCGGCGGCGACCAGCGGTGCCGCTCGAGGCGTGGAGGATATCCTCAACTCATGCACGAAACCGCCGAACACGAGGCGACTCTGCGTCTGCCGGTCGGCGGACTCACCCGTTCAGAGCTGAGGGCGGCGCTGCGCTTGGGCGGCGTCCTCCTGAATGCTCACGCGGAGACGCTTCTCGAGCACGCCGCCTTCGACACGAGGGATCCTCAGGAGATCACCATCGTCGAGTGCGACGTCGGCGACCTCGAGCTGCCGACGGGTGCGACGCGGCCGGAGGTCTTCGCAGCCGCTTGTGCGCACGGGCTCTCGCTCTGTCCGCCGGACACCGGACCGTACCTGCGCTCGCGCTGACGTCGCAGCGGAACGCACCCGACTCCGTTATGTCAGCCGGAAGGTCACCCGCCGGCGCACTCAAGGTCGCCACGGCTCCGCTCAGCGCCGACGTGGAGTTTCCCACAGGCTTCTATCTGCGTGTCGTCGACCACCGGCCCTGGCTGCGCGGATACCGGTGCGACGACGAGTACCGGTTCTCACCAGGCGACCGATTCGCGTTTCAGATGTCTGGGGACTGAGCGTGTACTCGGTGCCGCTGACCACCCATCCGGTATCGCTGATAATGCACATTATGTCAGCTTTAAGACGACATCTTCGCATCTGATGCGAATACGCTGGTGGCAACGACTCCCCTGTAGTGGCGCCGGAGTGTGGGCTGATCGTTGAGGCCGATAATGACGGGCAAGTGATGGTGCTGACGCGCTCGTATGGTTGTAATTGGCCTTTGATCAGGTTGTTTAATGTCGAGGTTGCGCATGATTCGCAGTTAATGCGAAGCTTTCGCACATTATGCGAGTCTCTGAATCGGTCCTGTTGCCCGGTGCTGTCCCGTCGTTTCTGCAGGGTCGGACGGCACGGGACTATCTCAGTAACGGTGTTTCCGGCGGTTTTCATTTAGTAGGTCTCCGCGGCCGGCCAGCGGTCTGCGAAGGTGATGGCGAACGCGTTGAGAGCAGGTTTCCATCGCATCGTCCATCGGACTCGTCCCGCACCGGTCGGGTCGAGTGATCTGGTGACAAGATACAGGCACTTGAGCGCCGCCTGCTCTGTCGGGAAGTGTCCTCTGGCGCGCACCGCACGCCGGTATCGGGCGTTGAGGGACTCAATCGCGTGAGCGTGTCAAATGGTGTGTGTAAGGGGTGGGTCTCCTTGCGAAAGGAAGTGTGATGTATCAAGACATCTCTGACGTTTCTGCATCAGGACATCTCTGACGAATGATGTATCAGGACATCTCTGACGTTCCCGGATTCTTGCGTGGGCCGCGGGGTCCTCGGGGGTTGCCGCTGCCGACGTATTTGATGCCCGGCGCGGGCCAGGGATACTCCGCCAGAAGGGTGCCGTGGGCGTCGAAGATCAGCAGCCGGTCGTCCTCCTCGACTCGGTAAGCGATGCTGCCTGCGAGGGTGCGGCTGACTTGGAATTTGGTGCCGCGGGCATAGACGGTGCCGTTGTCGTGGATCCGCGTCATGCGCAGTCCGTCGTCACCGAGAGGTGCGGCGGGTTGCGGGACCGGCCGGGGTGGTTCGACCACGGGTGTCGCCGCCCAAGCGAACGCCGGGGTGACCCGACCCGGCAACCCTTGGTGGGGCCGCTCGGTGTTATAGATCTGATCGAAATCGTCGACCTGGGCTTGGAGCTGCGCGAGCGTCTCTGCCAGCGGTTGCTTGTCGAGCCAGCGGAACAGGGTTTGGTGGAAGCGCTCGTTCTTGCCTTGCGTGGTCGGCTTGTAGGGTTTCCCGGTGATCGGCTCGACGCCGAGCGAACGCAGATAGACGACCAACTGACCCAGCACCCCGCGCCGGGATGGGTTCAACGCCGCCCCGTTATCCGACAGCAGCCGTTGCGGGACGCCATGAGCGGCGATGCCTTTGCTGACCACCGCGATCGCGCCGTCGGAGGTCTCACCCCAGGAGACATGGGAGGCGACCGCGAGCCTCGAGTGGTCGTCGATGAGCTGGAAGATCACGCACTTGCGTCCGCCGGTGAGGACGTATTCGGTGGCGTCGAGCTGCCAGCACGCGTTCGGCGCGGGATAGACGAACCGCCGATACGACGCCCTCGGCTTCTTCTTCGGCTCCAGTCGGGCGACACCCTGGTCCCGGAAGATCCGTGACAGCGACGCCGTCGAGGGCACCGGGTCCATGCCGAGCGAGCGCATCTTCTCGTGGACACTGATCGGCCCGTGGTCCAAGCCCGAAGCCTCCAATGCGGCGCGCACCCCGATGACCTGCTGCACGACTTCGTCGGCGACCTTGGACGGGCTGCTCCGCGGTCTCCTCGACCGCGGCTCCAACGCCGCCGCCGGCCCATCCTTCGCCGCCCGTCTTCGGATCGCATAGAACGTCTCACGAGAGATCCCGTGCTCCGCGCAGAACGTCGTGATCGCTCCCCGCGGCGCATCCGGCGGCCACTGAACGATCGCGAGACGGACACGAGGATCAACAGGGTCAACACGGCTCATCCCTCAAAGATCAAGGGAGAAGTGTCAGGACCAAACGACGCCGAAGCGTCAGAGATCTATTGATTCACAACTGTCAGAGATGTCCTGAGACATGACACTTGCGAAAGGAAGCACACTGTTGGCTATCGATAGGGCGTCGCGTGAAGAGCGGCGTAAGGTTCAGGCGGAGGGCGCGCAGCGTCTGATCGCGTCTGGGATGTTGGATGATCTGTTCGCGAAGATCGACGCGGGCGAGGTCCAGCTTGATGGGGATGGCGGGTTCATTCAGCAGCTGATCAAGACGGGTTTGGAGCGCGGATTGCAGGCTGAGCTGACGGAGCATGTCGGGTATGAGGAGGGTGATCCTGAGGCTGCGTTGCACGCGAACTCGCGGAACGGGGTGTTCTCTAAGACGGTCGGAACCACCGCTGGAGAGGTCGAGTTGCGTATCCCGCGGGACCGGAACGGGACGTTCACGCCTCGGGTGGTCCCGACCGGAAGCCGGCGGCTCTCGCAGTTGGATGAGATGATCGTCTCGCTCTACGCCGGCGGGATGACCGTCCGCGATATCGAGCATCATCTCGTCTCCACGCTCGGTGTTGACCTCAGCCACGAGACGATCTCGAACATCACCGAGGAGATCGCCGACGAGGTCCTGGCGTGGCAGTCGCGGCCGCTGGAGGCGTTCTACCCAGTGATCTACCTGGACGCACTCGTGATCAAAGTCCGCGATGGCGGGCACGTCAGGAACAAGGCCGCGCATATCGCCGTCGGCGTCGGTGTGGACGGTATCAAGCACGTTCTGGGCATCTGGGTCCAGCAGACGGAGGGCGCGAAGTTCTGGGCGTCCGTCTGCGCCGAGCTTGCCAACCGCGGCGTCCGCGACGTGCTCATCGTCTGCGTCGACGGACTCACCGGGTTCCCCGAAGCGATCGAGGCGACCTGGCCAGAATCGATGGTCCAGACCTGCGTGGTGCACCTGATCCGCAACGCGATGCGGTTCGTCGCCTACGGGCAGCGGAAGGCCGTCGCCGCGGCGCTCAAGCCGATCTACCAGGCGCCGACCGCCGACGCTGCGCAGGCGGCGCTGGACGCGTTCAGCGCGTCGCCGCTGGGGCAGGCGAACCCCAGGTCAGCGCAGGTGTTCGAGGCCGCGTGGGAGCGGTTCACACCGTTCCTCGCGTTCCCTCCGGAGCTGCGGCGGGTGATCTACACGACCAACGCGATCGAGTCGTTAAACTTCCAGCTACGGAAGATCATCAAGAACCGCGGGCACTTCCCGAACGACCAAGCAGCGGTCAAGCTGCTCTGGCACGCGATCTGCAACATCGAGGACAAACGGGCACGCGACCGGGCGAGCCAGCGCGGTCTCGCCCGCGGCGCGAAACGCAAAGCCGAGGCACGCCTGGTCGAAGGACAGACCGTCACAAACTGGATGAAAGCCCTCGAGCAACTCTCACTCGTCTATCCCGAGCGCATCAACCACTACCTCTAACCCGAGGCACCGCCCACTTACACACACAACTTGACAAGCTCAATCGCGTTCGTCGAGCAGATCACCCGGCGAATCTCGATGTCGTAGTCCAGGAAGGGGATGAACTCCTCCCACGCGGACTCCCAGAGCCGGATAATCGCCGCGTATTTCTTGCCCCACTTCTGGTCGAGCTCTTCCAACGCGGCCCGAGCGGCGTTCGGGCTCGGAGCGGTATAGATCGGCTTCACATCGCGTTTGAGCGCATCCCAGTCCTTCTTCGACGCCAACCGGAACGTGTTCCGGATCAGGTGGATGATGCACGTCTGCACCGTCGTGAGTGGCCAGACGTTGCCGACAACCTCGGGCAAACCCTTCAGACCATCGCAGACGAGGAAGAACGTGTCACGCACCCCACGATTCTTGATGTCGGTGAGGACACTCATCCAGAACTTCGCACCCTCACCGCCGGTCCCAGCCCAGAGTCCGAGGACGTCCTTCTCGCCAGCGAGGGTGACTCCGATCGCGGCATAGATCGGCCGGTTCGCGACCTGCCCGTCGCGGATCTTCACCACGATCGCATCGATGAAGATCGCCGCATAGACCTCCTCGAGCGGCCTGGCGGACCATTCGTTCATCTCGTCGATCACCTTGTCCGTGATCCGGGAGATCGTCTCCTTCGAGACCGAGGCACCATAGATCTGAGCGAAGTGCGCCGAGATCTCACCAGTGGTGAGCCCGTTCGCATACAACGACAGGACGATTTCCTCGACCCCGTTCAACCGACGTTGGCGCTTCTTCACGATCTTCGGCTCGAACGACCCATCGCGATCCCGCGGCACATCGATCGTGACCTGCCCGGTCGCTTCGGTCAGCACGGTCTTCGGCCGAGTCCCGTTGCGCACGTTTCCGCTCTCACGGTCGAGGTCAGCCCGGTTCTTCTCACGGCCGAGGTGCTCGGTCAGCTCCTCGTTCAGCGCGGTCTCGAGCACGTTCTTCGTGAACAGCTTCAGCAACCCGTCCGGGCCCGTCAGAGCCAGACCCTGCTCTTTGGCCAGCCGCACCAACTCGGCCGCCGCAGCGGCCTCCACGGAACGGTCATCATCATGGTGTTTCTTCAGACTCACAACATCCAGTGTCGTCGTCATCACAGCACCTTCCCCGCCACACATCACACGCAGCGCGTCAGGCCGGAAACACCGCTAAATCCACAGTCCCGCGACGGTGAAGTGACCGACACCGAGACGGACTTCGATTGCGTCCAGGAGTAGCTGATACTGGCGGTGATCCACCCATGGCTGATGCCCGCTCCCACGGTGACGGAGCTCTCCGCGGTCTCTGTGGATGTGATCGTGCAGGTACCGCCATCTGATCCAGCTGAGCAGTAGCGGAGCGGCGTTTCATACCGCACCTGCTCCGGAATTGACTTGAGGCCGGATATGTTGCGCCCCCAATCCGTGCGCTCTGTGGCTGTGCAGCTCGGGTCAGCGCCTGACTTGTCGAAAGTGAACTTGACCGCGGCAAAGCCAGACAGTGCCTCGTAGCCGGGGGTGAAGATCGCTTTGAGTTGAAGCGGAACGTTCCCAATCGTGCCGCTGGTACCGAGGTTGTGCCACGCCCCGTCCTGAATCATCGCGTCAGCGGACGAGACAAACTTTTTGGCGTTAAGAATTGTCAGCATGTCGCCCCCCTCTACCCAGAAGACAAGATCGACGTTGGCCTTGTTTCCGCCTGCCTGATTGTTCAACCGCGTGATGCGGTAGCGATCGACTGTCGTCGTCCATTCGCCTCCTTCGCCTGACGGCGTGAGCGTGGTCGTCAGTTCAGCTTCCCCCTTGAAATTCCCGTTCGTGCATGACTGAGTCAGCTTTACGCTCGTTGCCGCCGGCGGCGTCGGTGCCGATCCAGCTGGAACTATCATGAGCCCAGCAACTACCACCATCGCCGAGGCGAGGCCGCCTTTGATTGAAAATCAACCATTCTGCATTTTTCTCATAATACTTTTATAAACGCACGCGTTGCCGTCGACCTCATCCGAAAGGCTGAGATTTACGCTGCGGGCGCCGCGGCCGCCTTCTCGATTGCAGGAGAACGAGATCCTCAGGAAGGCTGCGGCGCACCCGTCGCAAGTGAACGTGAAACCTAATGGCTGCCCAAAATGACATACCCGCTCGTAGCTGGGCTCGCCGACACGGGTCCCGTGACGGTGTCGTGCCGGGTTCTCAAGCTCGCCCGGCAGCCCTATTACCGATCGTGCGAGTAGGACCCGGGTCCGAGAAGCGGACGTCGTGCGCGCGTATCGGATCAACGCGCTGCGTGACTCGAGCGCATGAACACGTTGTACGACGGACTATGGGGGGCGATTCGCATCAATCCGATTCAGATGCACCGATACCCGAACGGACGGTGCTAGCGCCAACGTCTACAGCCTCAGCGTCCCTACGACACGAACGTGGGCGGATACACGATACACCTTCGCCGAACCATACGGCGGCGCGGTGTATCAGCAATGGAGGACCTGCTCGATGGCCCGTTGGAGCAGCATCACCTGCGAGCCTTGACCGCGGACTACCGTTCCCGAACCGTGTACGTGAGATGCGTCGCCCTCCTGGTCGGCACCACGTCGCGCTGCTCCAGGGCGATCCGGGAGGCGTCGACGCCCTCGAACAGCTGGATCCCGGCGCCGAACAGCACGGGCGCGAGGGCGATCGTGAACTCGTCGATCAGTCCCGCGTTCAGATACTGCAGGATCGTCTCGGCTCCGCCGGCGATGCGCACGTCGCGCTCCCCCGCGGCGGCTCGTGCCTGGTCGAGCGCCGAATCGATGCCGTCGTTCATGAAGTGGAACACGGTGCCTCCTGGACGCTCCCAGGCATCGCGTCGCTCGTGCGTGACGACGTAGACGGGCGTGTGGAACGGGGCCTCCTCCGGCCACATCTCCTCGCCGGCGTCGAACATCCGTTTGCCCATGATGCTCGCACCGGTGCGCTCGAAGGTCGCCCGCGCGACGTCGTCGTCGGGACCGCCCTCGCCGCCGGCACCGAGCTTCAGGTTCTCGCGGAAGAACTGCGTCGGGAAGATCCAGTGCTGCAACTCCATCCACTGCCGACCCATCAGCTCTTCCGGCGAGTCGGGCGCGATGTAGCCATCGAGCGACATCGAGACGCTGAAATACACGACGCCGGTCATCGCTGCCCCGCTTCCTGGCGGACACGCTTCGCGACATAGGCGGCCAGCTTCTCGAGCGTCTGTCCCCCGGCCTCGACAGCGTGATATCTCTCGACCGCCTCATCGCGCGATTCGCGCGTTGGGAACACCGTGCGCATGTCGAGCCGAGTGGCTTCGTCATCCGGTTCGAACGCCAAGACCGACTCGAACGTGTCAGGGTCGCCCCGGAACGCGCCGTGGCGAAGGGTGAGCCGCGCCGGCGCGACGATACTCGTCCAGGAGATCCACTCCGTGTAGTCGGTCCCGTCGGGTCCTCGCATCATGAAGACCCACTCGCCGCCGGGGCGGAACTCGAACTCCTGCGTCGTCGCAGTGAATCCTTCCGGTCCCCACCAGTGCGACAAGTGCCGCACCTCGGTGAAGGCTTCGAACACCATCTCCCGCGGGGCGTCGATTCGCCGGGTGATGACGATCTCCCGATCGCTCGTGGCGGTCTGCGCAGTCGCGGCCCGGTCTGTGTTGCTCATCGACTACTTCTCCTCTTCTCGTTCGTGCTTCAGCTGCTGAACGTAGGCGTCGAGCCGGTCGAAGCTCTCGTTCCAGAACTGCTCGAAACCGCCGGTCCACTCGTGAACCGCACGCAGTCCACCTGCATCGAGTCCGTATACGCGCTGCTTTCCCTCTCGGCGATCGCGCACCAGCCCGACCTCCCGCAGAACCCGAAGGTGCTTGGAGGCTCCCGGCTGCGGCAGACCGAGCTCCAGTGCGAGCTGCGACACCGGACGCTCCCCCGCGCGCAGCAAGGCCAGGATCTCCCGCCGGCGTGGCTCGGCGATCGCATTGAAGACATCTGAGGTCGTCGCAGCTCGTGCCATGAACCGATCATATACCCATATGGGTACGCGTCAAGGCTCGCGCTCCCCCGGATGAACCTGGTCGACACGAGGATAGAACGCGTCGGCATCCGATGCGAAGAGTCCAGGCGAACATGGCAAGGAAACGACACCTGAACAGCTTTTTTATAGAAGCTAGGTCCCGTGGAGCGCCACACCAGCTTCGTGGCTCCTCGCGGCACCGTCGCCGCTACGGTTCTTCCACCCAGAGCGCGGAGGCAGCGGTGCGACCAGTCAGCGATAGAAGAGTCACGGCGAGTACGGGTGCGCCTCGGAGTAGACGGATGTCGGTCACCATCCCCGGCAGTGGATACAAGCTGACCTATTCCGTCCACCAGTCCATCGGACGTCCAGTGGCGGGGACGTCGTTCCCGACCTACGCGTACTCATACCTCGGGCGCGAGCGGCGGCAGTTACCTGGGAGTGCCCGGCCTTCCCGCCCTTTACCAAGTTGCCGGGAACAGCAACACGTCGCTGACGTTGACCGATATCAAGGTCACGGACCCCAACGGCAACCCGACCACGGCGTTCGCATGGTCGGCGCCGATGCCGAATCGACCGACAGCGGCGAGACCTCCGGTTCACCTCGGACAAGGCATTACGGCAGATCGCCCCGATCGGCACTGCATGCCCGGGCGCTTTCACGGGCGTGGGCACGACAACGGTGACCTGCAGCAGCAACGACAACTTCTTGCGCAGCGGAACGGCGATGCTGGCGGCCGACAATCCGTCGACGATCGGTATCGACATCATCACGACTCAGCGACAGGGCGTCGCATTCGGCATCCTGCTGTCGAAGGTCCAGCTCAACAAGACGGTCGCGAGCCGGATGAACGCGTCCGACTCTTTCGCGCTCTCAGTGACCTCGGCCGATGGGACCGAGCTGAGTTCGGCGGACACCGGGACGACCGCGTCCGCAACCACCGGTGAAGTCGCGACGATCGGTGCCACGACAGCCGATCCGTTCACGCTGTCGGAGAGCGCGAGCTCGGGCTCTCTCAACACGTACAAGCAGTCGTGGGCATGCACCGGGAACGGAGCGGGCGATCCCGCACTCCCATCGGGCGCCGCAGGCACGTCGGCCCAGGTGACGCTTGGAATCGGTGACCTCGTCAACTGCACGATCACCAACACGGCGCTGCAAGGGCGCTTGAGCCTTCAGAAGATCGCCGGACCCGTGACGGATGTGAACCGGAACGGCTTGCGTGACACCGGCGACACCATCCCCTACACATTCCTCGTGACGAACACCGGCGAGATCACGATGAACAGTGTCGCGGTCAGCGACCCGTCGATTGGTGCGGTCACCTGCCCGGCCGCCGGTGACACGATCACATACTCGTTCGCAGTGACGAACACGGGCACCTCGACGGTGAGCGGCATCAGCATCGCCGAGGGCGCGTTCTCCGGCACCGGTCCCGCACCGGCCGTGACCTGTCCCGCCGGGGCGACCGCTCTCGCTCCGGGGGCGACCGTCACGTGCACGGGGACCTATACGGTGACGCAGGCGGATGCCGATGCCGATGCCGGGAAGATCGACAACAGTACGACGGCCGACGGCACTACGCCCTCCGGGGCGGCCGTCACCTCGAACGAGTCCGCGAACGTCGTCCCGGTCATTGCTTCCCCGGCGGTGACCCTCCAGAAGACCGCGTCGGTGTCGAACGTGACAGCAGCAGGACAGACGGTGACGTACACGTTCCTCGTGACGAACACCGGAAACGTGACGCTGCTGCTGAGCTCCGACATCATCGAGACGCGCTTCACCGGGCACACCGTGCTGCGCCCCGTCTGCCCGCCCGGAATCACCTCGCTGGCACCGGGCGAGAGCATCTCCTGCACAGCGGACTACACCGTCACTCAGGCGGAGATGGACGCGGGGACGATCCACAACGCCGCGACCGTGTCGGGCCAGACGCCGACGGGAGACCGCATCACCACGCCCGAGTCGAGCATCGACATCACCGCACAACCGTCGCCTGCGATGACCGTCGAGAAGTCGGTGACGCCGACGTCGATCACCGCCGCTGGGCAACCGGTGACGTACTCCTACCTGATCACGAACACCGGGAACGTCACCCTGACCGATGTGACGGCCGTGGAGGGCGCTTTCACCGGCACGGGTCCGGCTCCGGCTGTCTCGTGCCCGCTAGCCGCAGCGTCCCTGGCGCCTGCCGCGACGGTGACCTGTACCGCGACGTACATCGCGACTCAGGAGGATATCGACACCAAGTACGTCACGAACACCGCGACGGCTCATGGCACACCGCCCGGTGGCGGGACCCCCGTCGACTCGGAGCCCTCGACGACGACGTTCAGCGTGATCGCGTCGCCCGAGCTGACCATCGTCAAGTCGTCCAGTCCCTCGACCATCACGCGATCCGATGAAGTCATCACGTACAGCTTCGTCGCGACGAACACCGGGAACCTGACCATGACGAACGTCGACGTCAACGAAGGAACGTTCACCGGTACCGGTGTCGCGCCTGTGGTCGACTGCCCTGCCGGACCGATCCAGCTCGCCCCGAACGCCTCCGTGACGTGCACGGCGACGTACACGGCGACGCAGGCCGACGTGGACAGCGGGAAGGTCGACAACACGGCCACCGCGGTCGGCGCGACACTGACGTCTCCGGACATCCCGCTCGAGTTCGGACCGGCCGAGAACTCGGTCGGCGCTCCTCCGCAGCCTGAACTGACCATCGTGAAGTCGGCCACGCCCTCCGATCGTGCCTCGTTCGTCACGGGAGCCAAGATCACGTACACGTTCGTGGTGACCAACACGGGCAACGTGACCATGGACGATGTGCAGGTCACCGACTCGGCGTTCACCGGATCGGGTCCGGCGCCCACCGCGGACTGCTCGGGCGGTCCGACGACGCTCGCACCGGGTGAGCAGCTCACCTGCACGGCGAACTACACCGTGACGCAGGCCGACGCCGACGCCGGCGAGATCAGCAACACCGCCACCGCGAGCGGCGTCCCACCGGCGGGAGGCGATCCGATCCAGAGCGAGCCGTCGACGGTGGTCCTCCCCCACGACAGCGCCCCGGCGCTCGAGCTGGTCAAGACGGCGACGGTCTCCGGGTCGTCGATCGACTACCGGTTCGCCGTGACGAACACGGGGAACGTACCGTGCGCAATGTGACGATCGCGGAGGGCGCGTTCTCGGGCACCGGTTCCTTCCCGGCCATCGACTGCCCGGCCGGCGCGAGCGCGCTCGCGCCGGGTGAGGCCATCGTGTGCACGGCGACCTACACGACGACGGCCGCCGACCGAAGCGCCGGCGGGGTGAGCAATACCGCCACAGCCGGAGGCGAAAGCGTCGGAGGACCACTGACCTCGCCTCCGTCGACGGCCCGGGTCACGCTGGCCGCCCTCGCGGGTCTGGCGCACACCGGCCTCGAGATCGGCGACGTGCTCTGGCTCGGAGCGCTCCTCCTCGGAATCGGCGGAACGCTCGCGGGAGGCGCATACCGCCGTCGACGCAGAACCTGAGTCGAGACTGAGCGGCGGCGGGGATGACCAGGCGTCATCTCCGCCGCCGCTTCGCTGCGCCCGGCGCCGACTCAGTCACCGTCGCTCAGGAACGGCTCGTGATGGTAGCCGTCGTCGTTCAGGATCGCGACGGTGGACTCGGACACCTCGATGAAGGCGCCGGGGATGTCGGTGAGCGGCTCCGACACCACGACCTTGGCCTTGTCGCCGAAGGCGTCGAGCCGAGCGGCGTCCGGGTACATCTCCCGCAGTTCCGGGATGGCGACCGAGTGATACAGACTCCGGCTCCGGCGGGAGGTGGAGTAGCGGAACGCCCAGATCGTCGCGCCGTCCGACAGGGCCATCGTTCCTTGCATGGGGAAGCGGATGCCCTTCGACTCCCCCACCTCCTCGACCCGTTTGACGGCCTTGGTCATGGCACCGATCGGGTCGTCTTGCAGTCCCAGGGTGAGTGCGAGATAGAACAGGACCTCGGAGTCCGTCGTGCCGTAGATGAGCGGATAGAGCGAATCGTCCACGGAGAACGTCAGGTCGCGCTTCATGGCCGTGAAACCGTCGAGGAACCCGTTGTGCATGAACATCCAGTTCTCATAGCGGAACGGGTGGCAGTTGGTCTGCTGGATGGGCGGTCCACCCGCTGCACGTACATGCCCGAAGAAGAGCGGGCTGGCGATCGAGTTGGTCAGCTCCCGTAGATTCTCGTCGTTCCAGGCGGGTTCCGTGGAGTGGAACAGCGCGGGCGTACTCGCGGCTGTGGAGCCCTCCGGGTACCAGCCGAACCCGAAGCCGTCGCCGTTCACCGTCTCCGCACCCAAGGGTGAGTTCAGAGACTGAGCGACGAGCGAGTGCTGAGCGTCCAGGATCAGGACGGCAGGCTTGAGCGCCTCCCCCGAATATGCGAGCCATCGACACATGAGCTTCACCTCTCCGGACCGAGCGACTCGATCCGCGAGCACCATAACTCGCGGACCGCTCCCCTGGGAATGGCCTACTGCCGCCGTCGTCGCTCAGCGTTTACTCAAGGTGATATGTCACACTTGTAGTACGGAATACCCGTTCCGTATCTCCCCCTCCCACTGAAACGAGGCTCACCCGTGCTCCGGTTCTCCCCCCTCTCCCAGACTCTCACCGCTGCCGGGCTCGTGCTCGGGCTCGCCGCCACCTCGACCCTCACCGTCTCGGTGACGCCGGCAGCAGCCCTCCCCGCCGCAGGGCAGTCGTCGTCGTTCGTAGCGACACAGGACCTCGCGGTGGGCGCCGACGGAGACATCTCCGTGTTCGGCATCGCCCGCGACGCGTCGGGCGTGCGCGTTCCCCCGACCGTCGTCTGGCCGGTGCAGGACGTCCCCATCTCGGACGGCTTCGGACACCGTGAGGCGCCGACCGATGGCGCGTCGACCGAGCACCCCGGTGTCGACTTCGCCGCGCGGCAGGGCGTGATCGTGCGCGCGGCAGCCACCGGCGTCGTCAGCAAGGTCGTGGCAGAGGACCACGGCGGCTGCGGAGTGAACATCTCGATCGACCATGTCGTGCGCGGCCAGAACGTCACGACCGTCTACTGCCACCTCCTGGCGGGCTCCGTGCGCGTCACGCCCGGTCAGACCGTCGTCGTCGGCGACGCGATCGCCGCTGTCGGCAACACCGGGGTCTCGACAGGAGCCCACCTCCACTTCGAGGTCCGCCCCAACGGCGGTGCGCCGATCGACCCGCTGACCTGGCTCGGAGCCCTCTCGGCCTGAAGCTGCCGCACCCGGCCCACCGCCGCGTCACCGCGGCGGTGCGAGCTTCTCTTCGGTGACCTCGTGCGTCGGGACCACGACCACCGGGCGCGCCTGATCATGGGTGAGGTGCGCGGCGATCGAGCCGCCGAGCCACTCCTCGAGCGCTCGCTCGACGCCCCTCCCTCGGGTGCCGACGACGACGAGGCGGGCGTCGAGCTCCGCTGCGATCCGTCCGAGGGCCTTCGCGGGGTCGCCAGCGAGGATGCGCAGGGTCCACGGAGGGTGCGCCCCGTCGTCGCCCGCCGACGCGAGCGCCGCTCCGATCGCGGCGGCCAGCTCCAGCGCGAGGTTCTCGTCCTCCGAGGCCACGTCGACCGGATGCAGCGAGGCGTCCTCGCGCACGTCGGCGCGATCCCATTCGGTGAGGTAGCTGTCCTCGGTGACGTACGCGCAGAGCAGTGGACGGCCGAACGCGTCGGCCAGCTGCGCGGCCTCCCGCACCACCGCGACGGACTGGTCCGGATGCACGCCGACGATCACGGCACCGCGGCTCGCCTCATCGCTCATGATCGTCGCAACCTGTGCGGGTTCGTCGTCTCAGGCCGATGGCCCGGAGCCGGCGATGTTGACCAGCCACTGCACGCCGAACCGGTCGACCAGCATGCCGAAGCTGTCGCCCCACGGCGCTTTGGAGAGCGGCTGGAGAACGGATCCGCCGTCGGCCAGCTTCTCGTAGTAGCCAGAGAGCTGCGTCTCGTCGTCGCCGCTCAGCGAGACCGAGATCTGCGTGCCCTCCTTCAGCTCCATGTGCGCGGGCACGTCCGCGGCCATCAGTGTGAAGCCCGAGTCCGTCGTCAGCTGAGAGTGCATGATCAGGTCGGCGTCCGACGGGTCCTGGCTCATGCCGGACTCCGCGAAGGTGCTCTGCTGAAGGGTGCCGCCGAAGACCGACTGGTAGAAGTCCATCGCCTCCCGGGCCTGCGTGCGGAAATTGATGTACGGGTTGAGGATCGATGCCATCGTGTTCTCCTTCGTGCGGACGCGGAGCGCGCCGCTCACCCACAGGCTACTCAGCGGGCCGCACGAGCGGGAGGGTCAGCCCGCCTTCTCCGACTCCGCGACCGGGAGCTCGAGGAGACCGCGGTCGGGGCCGCGGTGGTGGCCGGGGTCGGGGATGACCAGCAGCGGACGCAGCTGATCGTGCGCGAGCCGGGCAGAGACCGAACCGCTCGTGAAGTGATCGAGGACGCGATCGAAGCCCCGCCTCCGGCCACCGACGACGATGAGGCGCGCCTCGGTCTCGTGCGCGAGCTCGGCCAGCTCGTCGGCGACGTCTCCGGTGAGAACGCGGATCCTCCACTGCGGATGCGTCTCGATGGCGTCCAGCGCGCTGCGGATCGCTGCGATCAAGTCGGGTGCGAGGTCGTCCTCGGACGAGCCGTCCTCGAAGTCTGCCGTCACCTCGAAGTGCTCCGGTCGGTCCCAGCCCGTCGACACCACGTCGGCGGCGACGTACGCGCAGACGAGCTCACGGCCGAGTTCGACGGCGAGCCGGGCGCTGTGCAGGAGGACATCGATCGGCTGGCCGATGTGGACCCCGACGATCACCGGCCCCGCGTCGGGGAGCGGCGGGTGCGAGCTGTGCTCCGCGTCGCTCGGCGAATCGGGGACGTCGGCCGGCTCGCCGGGACGGGGATGGGACACAGCATCCTCCTGGAGGTCGGGCAGGCATCGGCTTCGACGCCCGAGTTCGATGCGGACAGACTAGACCGCGGTCGCCCCGCGTTGTGGGGCCGGGCTGCCGACGTAACGGTCATCGGCGATAGGCGTCCACGATCAAATCACCCCTTATCTCCCCCAGTGCCGAAAGGACGCGTTCGGCGACCGCGTCGGTCACGCTCGACGCCTCGACGTCGTACGGCCCGAGTGGCAACAAGGGACGGCAGCGGACGCGCACGACCTCCCACCCCACGGCGCGCAGCAAGCGGTCTTTGCGGCGGTCGGAATCTTCCCTCGGGCCGACATGCTCGAGCCCGTGCCGACCGATGGTGTCGTACTCCACTGCGACGCGCAGCTCGGGGATCACGATGTCGGGCCAGACCTCCAGGTGATTGTAGAAAGGCCGCGCCACCCGCACGGCGTTGCACTCGAGATCGACGGCGAGTCGTTCGGCGATGCGTCGCCGGAGTTCGGGCTCGGCGGCCGACGCCGGTCGCGGCGCCCGCTCGCTTCGGAACGCCTCGCCGACAGGGACGCGGGCTGCTCCGCCACGGGCGTTCCGGCACACGGGGCACCGACGCCCAGCCAGGATGCGCTCGACCGTGGCCGTGTACGCCGGATGACCCTCGGCACACTGCCATGAGTAGCGGGCGGCCGTGCCGTTCTCGTGCGAGAGCGCCACGCGCGACGCCAGCGTCGCCAGAGCGACCAGCTCTTCCCGGCTCATCGCCGTGCGGTCGAGTCGACGGCACAGATAGCAGCGATCGTCGTCGGGATCGCTCTCGATGCGCCGAGGGTCGCGGGCGTGGCCGCAGAGATGGACGCCGGCGTCGGGCTCCGACGTGCGGATCCGGCACGGCGCCGCGAGCTCCGCGCACCACGGGCACCACGCCGAGCGCCGGCGGGTGCCGCCGGGTCGCGAGCGCTGCTCCTGCGGCGTGGCGATGAAGCGGTGGCCCGCGTCGCACTCCCACTGTACGTAGACGTCGGCGGCGGGCGGGATCTGGCTCAGGACCACCCCGGCGTTCAGTTCGGGGTGGAACTGACGCACGAGCACGGGATAACGCTGCCAGTCGGCCCGGTACGTGCCGACGGCGTAGGGCACCGCCAGCGCCTTGGACCATCGGCGGCGCGCCCACCACTGGGCGACGTTCTCGGTCACCTCACACCGCTCTTCACGCTCCCACCGTACGATCGGCCGCCGACACGGCTCGCGTCGCGATCTTCACAGCACGAATGGGACGAGCGCGCGGCGATCCGCCGGATAGTCGGGGAACGTCTCGCGATACCAGCGGTGGTTGGCCAGCGCCCGCGGCGCCAGGTTCGCGGTGGTGTACAGCGCGAAGGCCAGCCCCGCGACCGACCAGGTCGCGATCGCCCAGCCGAACCACTCGACGATCTCGCCGAGGTAGTTCGGGCTGGAGACGAAGCGGAAGCCTCCGCCGTGCGGAATGCTGTACCCGGAGTGGCTGCGCCGCAATCCCCGGAGGATGCGATCGGAGCCGAAGTTGAGCGCGTAGCCGGCCGCGAAGATCACAGCGCCGAGCCAGAAGCGGGGATCGGCGAGCCAGCTCGGCGGGTAGTCGCCGTACTCGGAGATCCACCGCGCGTTGACCCAGGCGTTCAGCAGGTTGAACAGGATGGCGAGGAGCATCACCAGCACCGGCATCCGCGAGCCCGAGCGCATGAGGAGCGGGTAGACGAAGGCGCGCTGGACGTAGTGCGCCTGCCAGAGCAGGAGGAAGAGCAGCGGGACGACCTCGGCCCGGTGGGTGCCGAGCAGGTAGAACAGCAGGAACGCGACGCTGGCCGGCGCCTCCATGACGATCCAGCCGACTCGAGCCGACACCGTCGGCCCCCAGCCGGAGCGGCCGTGCCTTCCGCCGTACGGAGCGACGACGAACAGCAACGCGACGAAGGTGACCGCGGCCAGAGCGAGCTCCGCGAACACGAACCACCGGTACGCACCCTCGGGCATGTGCGGGAGTCTAGCCCGACCCGCTCGACAGACCCATGGGCGAACCCGGGCACCTGAGAGGTGGGCCCTGCCGGGATCGAACCGACGACATCCACGGTGTAAACGTGGCGCTCTACCAGCTGAGCTAAAGGCCCGTGCGACTCAACCCTAGCGGGTGCGCCGTTCGGTTGCGGGTCAGGTCAGGCGTGCGCAGGGAGCAGTTCGAGCGCGGCGCGGTAGGCCTCGATCGAGCGGGCCTCGCCCGGGGCGGTGATGAACGAAGCGCGGATGATGCCCGACTCGTCGACAATGAAGGTCGCGCGGTTTGCGAAGCCCTTCTCGGGAAGGAAGACTCCGTACTCCTTGGCGATCTCGCCGTGCGGCCAGAAGTCGGCGAGGAGGCTGAAATCGTAGCCCTCCTGGTCGGCCCACGCCCGGAGCGTGTACTTGGAGTCGACGGAGATGGCGAGCAGTTCCACCCGGTGGTCCTGGAACATGGCCAGGTTGTCGCGCAGGGCGCACAGCTCCCCGGTGCAGGTGCCGGAGAAGGCGAGCGGGAAGAAGACGAGGGCGACGGCCTTCGTTCCGCGGAAGTCGCTCAGCCTCACCGATCGGCCCTGCTGGTCGAGCAGCTCGAAGTCAGGTGCCTGGGTGTCGTTCTCC